>JBGTAN010000032.1:0-16906 GCA_041749855.1 Bdellovibrionota bacterium | reverse complement strand
CTCACGGGTCTGAGGCATCGGGCCGTCCGCTGCGGATACCACCAAGATAGCGCCGTCCATCTGCGCGGCACCCGTGATCATGTTCTTCACATAATCGGCGTGTCCAGGGCAGTCGACGTGGGCGTAGTGGCGCTTTTCGCTTTCGTACTCCACGTGCGCGGTTGCGATTGTGATCCCACGCGCTTTTTCTTCAGGAGCCGCATCGATCTGATCGTACGCCTTCGCCGTTGCTCGGCCAGACTTCGCTAGTACCGTCGTAATGGCCGCTGTTAATGTCGTCTTCCCGTGATCGACGTGGCCAATAGTGCCAACGTTCAAGTGGGGCTTCGTACGTTCAAATTTTACCTTAGCCATGATTCCTCGCTCTTAACTGGAGCCCACGACGGGATTCGAACCCGTGACCTCGTCCTTACCAAGGACGTGCTCTACCGACTGAGCTACATGGGCAATAAAACCCTTTTGAAAAACCGCATAACCTTGACACGCGTTTTTCGAATAGTCACGTGGTTCCATTGAGGAAAATGAGTAAAGACGGGGTGATAGAGGATTGTCCCCGCGCATCTAAAAGCAGCGGAACCGATTGCGGATTGCCCCCGATCGAGCCTGGGGAAAAGCGGGCTGAAAAACAAGCTATCCCAGCTACTTGGGCCGAATATTGTCAGTAGATTCTAGGCTCTGAATCAGGTATAAATCCGCCTCTTCTACAAGGTGGCGAGATGCGATTGGTTCTCTCGATTTCGGTTTTGGTTGGCAGTGTGTTTTCCCAGGTCGCTTTCGCCGCTCCCCCGATCCAAAAAGAACTTCAGCTGCAAACCGATGCGCTTTTGGCGGGCAAGGAGCCTGCTAGCTCGTCTGTTTTGGAGCGTTTGGGCGCTCAAAAAGGCGGTGAAATAAGTATTCGGCGCGCCGAGGAAGTAGCCGCCTGGTTGCTCGGCGAATACCCGGAAACCCGAGATAGCCTGTCGGATTCGGGGGTTATCAGGCCAAGCAATGCGGCCGTAGCGCGATTTCGAGTGGGGTGGACGGTTTGGATCGTTCAGGCAGCCCCTCTTGATGAGCGGGCGAAACAGCATGTGCTAGCCAGCGTCCTTGCGCATGAAGAGGACCGGGAAGCCAAGCGGTGGCTGGTGTCCCAGATCGACCGCGAATTGAACCTTACGAAGCACTTGGTAGGGTCGCTCGTCCGCAAAGCTAGAACCGAAGCCAATGCGGTGGCTGATTTGGAGCGTTTGAAGGCCATCAAGGCGCTGGAAGCTTTGGGTTCCTCGGGCACTTTAGAGCTAAAAGAAGCCGTTCGTGGAGGCCTCTTGGGCCTTGTGAAGTGGGACGACGCTCGAGCGGAACAAGCCATGGTGAGTTTAGTCGCCATCAGCAACGCGCAGGAGCGCGATAGGCTGCTTGCTGGCGCTTTGAGCGATAGTCAGCGATTTTCTCCGCTCGCCCAAGTCGCAGCCCTCAATTTGATTGAGCGCTTGAAAAACGAAGGGGACGGAAGCCTGCCGCCTCGTATCTATGAGGGATTGGGAAAGGCGTTGGCGGTGAATCCAATGCTATCCAGCGATATTGCCAGTGTGTTGGATGGCGCCCGGCCTGGTACTAGCTGTGCCGGTGCCCTCGAAGATCTACTCTGATTTTGCCTCTTTACCCACGGGTCGAAGGACGTCCGCATCCAGTACCGATCTTAATGACCATCCACGGGGAGAGATTTTAGCGAAAGCGGATTCCACTTTAGCTCTCCACTGGGTGTCTCCGCTTTTGCTACTGCCCCGGGTTCGGGCACTGAGTGCGTCGACCAAGCGAGTGCCGTCTGACTGTGGATGAATATGAAGTAGGAGCACGCGCTCACGAAGGTCCTGATAAGAGATTCGGTGACTGAGATCTCCAAACTCTAATTCGTCTCTCAAGCTCTTCTCGATAGAATCCGCCTCATTGATCAATGCAAAACGCTCTGCATCGGGGATGCGTGCCCCATTTTCAAAGTTTTGACTTTGGTAAGTCAGGCGAAGCCGAGAGGCGGGCTCTATGGAATCCGCGGCTTGTCGCAAAATCCGCATTTGAGCGACCGATCCCAGAGGTTGGGCGGGAAGGAAAACCCCGTCATCCCCAGAGATGGCCATGCCCTCTAAGTACTTCTGTTCACCAATGCGAATGCCCGGCACATGAGCCTGCGAGATGGCTTGCGCCAACTTATGTTTGTTGGCTTCGAAGCGGGAAGAAGCAATCTGTTGATTTTCCGTGGTGAGCTTCATGGCTTCTTCCACGGTTTTTGCGGAGCGAAGACCGGACATCAGCAGGCGGACGTTGTGACTGTTCTGGTCGCTGAAATCGAAACCGAGGACACCATGAGAAGCGTTCTCAAACGAGGCAAGCCGCATAGGCTCACTCTCGGCCAATAAAAGGCTCGGCGAGAACGCGTACGCACGGTGGAAGTATTTTTGGAGGGCTCGTACTTCGTCATCTGAAAGGGCTTCATCAAATCGAATACTCAGGCGGTTTTTGACGAATTTAAGGAACGCAGTTTCATCGACCAACGAGGGGTCTGACGAGGCCTTTCGGAAGATATTGAGTGCTTCAAGCGTGAGGCCCTGGTTGTCCATGATGCGCGATTCGCCCAGCCGTTCCCTGGCGTTCAAATAGGCTTCTTCCACCTCTCGCAATTGGGCAGCCATTTCAATTTCTGAACGTGCGTTTTGCCGACGCGGGGTTCGGGGTTCGCCCTTTTTTGGAGCGGCTTCACCAGGCTTGAGGTTTTTTTGATTGCGAGCCAAGTACGAGGCAACTGACGCGGAAGTGGCCGTGGCGGACAAGTGCCAATTCGAAGGATCGCCGTAGATGCCCTTGGCATTTTCGTAGAAAGCTTCGATTTCGGGGCGCGCATTGAGGTTTGCCGCGTACTCTCGTCCGACCGCAACATGCAACTGTTCCAACACGTCTTCCATCGCGCGGCGACCAACCCCTTTGGTAGAGAAGGCGAGTCGAATCGTTTTGAAGTCAGAGTAAGCTCCGCCTTCTTCTGCAGGGATCCAATGGCGTCTAAGTAGGGGACTGCGCGCCAAATGCTCAAAAAAGATTTTCTCGTAAGTGATAAGCGAAGCGGCGCTGATCTCTTTGTCTTGGAAAATTTTGTCATTGAGCTGTTTAAGGATGGTGTTCTCAACGTGGAAGAACAAGACGTCGTCGGAAGGGGGGATCTGTAAAACACGCTTGATGAAGCTAGGATTCTTCACAGGCGATTTAAAAGGGATGTCGAGCGAGCTGCTTTTGAAGTCCGCAATCCGCTGCTTCCACAAAGAAAAAGCAGCGGCTTCGCAACCCGTAGCCTGGGATACTTGAAAGTCCGGACGTTTGTCTGCGGCAGGCTGGCGACGCACAGGGCCCAAAAGGGACACTAGTGCCAGCGCTGTATACAAAAGGTGGGTTGTATTCTGTGTGACTACACGCACACTCACTCTCCGGAGCTGGAGTAGTGCGATACCAGTGCCAAGTTATCGAGATGGTGTAGTTTTCAAAGGGTCTTCGGCTCGGTCACAATCCACAAAACGTCGCCATTTTCCAAGATGCGATTGGGGTCCGGATTGGTCGATCGAAGGGCGCCATTTTCCAATCCGACCACCAGTCCGTGTTGCTCGTCGCGAATTCCCGAAGTGCGAATGGTTTTTCCGAAGTAGGGAGATGTGTGGTCGACCAAAACTCTATCCAGCTTGAAGTCAGAAACAAGAACTTCACCCGTAATCGCCGCTTCGGGAAATTCTGCGATGCGACGAAAAGGCTCGAGCTCTGGGTCGATTCCTAGGACGAGCAAGATATCCATGGGGTGAAGCTGCTCGACGGCATGAGGAGCGAGAATGGACTTTTCCCCTCTTTGGATCGCGACAACATTTAAACCAAAGCGCTGTCGGATTTCTGCTTCCTTCAAAGTCTTACCCATTAAGCTCGAGTTGGGATGAAGGACGACACGGACTAAGTGTAAGTCCCAGGGTGCAAGGGACTCCAAGTCGGGCGTACTAAGAGAAGGTTTAGCTTTCAAGTTGCTGATCAGTTGTCGCTCAAACCAGCGATATGAGCTCTCCAATCGACGGTAGGAGAGTAGAAAAAGCAAGAGTCCCGCACAGAGTGTGATCACGAAGCTGATCGTCGTTGCAAAAAAAGCTGCGCTTAAGATCCCGATCCAGCCAATGGTTGCGAGGTGGGCCAGAAAGGAGCGCATGCCCCTATCTCGAAAGGCGAAGAACATTCCCCAGACAAACGGCGCCGCAATGACAACGGCGACCACCCAAGAGAGCAAAATGGCCAAGCGAAAGCTGGCAAGGGAAGACTGCAGCAAAGGCAAGCCTACGCGCGCTCCCAGCGCGAAACAGACCGTGACCAAGATGCCATTGAGCAGGAATCGGAAAAGACTCGCTTTGAGCACGCGCGTTTGCTCAGCATTGCGGGAGGGGACATGCATCCGGGCAGAATAGCGAGTGAGCGCCTCATGGATTCGCGTGGGCAGAGACCGGTCGATCCATTCGGCAATGGGCCCCGAGTAGCGGATGAGATACGGGGTGGTGAACGTCGTAATGACACTGACTCCGACCACTAGCGAGAACAAGGAGTCGGAGGTCACTCCCAATGCAGTACCCAAGCCCGCGAGGATGAAAGAGAACTCGCCGATTTGCGCAAGGCTGAGTCCCATCTGGATGCTAGATTTTACGGGCGTGCCAAACAGCACAGCAGAGAGAGTGACCGTTGAGACTTTTCCAACGATGAGAACACAAACGAGCACTGCGACTAGGGGTGCATTCTGGGAGAGCAACTGGGGGTCTACTAGAATTCCAACTGATACAAAGAAAACGGCTGCAAATAGGTCTCGCAACGGTTTGATGAGTTTTTCAATGCGTTCGGACTCACGTGTCTCGGCCAAAATGGAGCCGGTAATAAAGGCGCCGAGTGCCGCCGAGTAACCCATCGAGGTGGCAGCCACGACCATCAATAAACACAGCCCCGTGACGACGACGGTGAGTGTTTCGTTATCCATCCAACGGCCGGCGCGCCGAAGCAGAGTAGGAATCAAAAAGTATCCGATGAGGAACCAGCTACCGACGATGACAATCAGGCGCAGGGCCGACAAGAGCAGCCCAACACCTTCTACGGTGTGGGTCATCGCGATGGCCGAAAGGCCTGCGAGCAAAAGGATCGCGAGGAGATCTTCGACAATGAGAACTCCAAAGACCTGTTCCGCGAACCGCCGAGTCCTGAGTCCAAATTCATCAAACGCCTTGAAGATGATGGTGGTGCTGCCAATGGACAAAATGGCCCCTAGGAAAAGGGAATCAAAAAAGCTCCATCCAAGCAAAAAACCAACGGCGTAGCCTAGTAAGGCCATACAGACGACTTCAGTGACCGCGGTTCCGGCAGCAAAGCGCCCCACACTGGCAAGTTTGTGAAAAGAAAAGTCTAGCCCCAATGAAAACATGACGAAAATGATTCCGAGTTCTCCGAGTACGCGAATATTTGGCAAATCGGTGATGAGCGGGAAGGGGGGGGTGTGTGGCCCAACTATGAACCCAGCGACGATATACCCCAAAACCACGGGCTGGCGAATTTTGCGGAAGAGGTAGGTGGTCAGCCCAGCCACTCCAAGTATAATGGCAAGGTCTCTGATGAGTGGCGCAAGGTGCACGTTGGTAACTCCGCGTACATGCTACCCTAACTCTCCCCGCATGGACATGGAGAGCAGTCTAGAAGTCTTCCTGGGAGAAATGCCCATCCAGCTTTTTGCTCAAAATCTCGCGCACTGTGTAGAGACGCCTCTTAATAGTGCCTACCGGTGCATCCATCTGCTCTGCAATCTCCTTAAGGGAAAGGTGATGCATGTAAAAAAGAGTAGCGGTTTCCTGAAGCAAATCGGAAAGCTGGCCTATCGCTTCGCGAACCAAGCTGACGGCTTCTTGCCCCATCAGAATGTGCGCGGGATCCTCGGCGCTCCGATGGGATGAAGGGTGGTGCGTGCGGCGATCTTCACCGGACGGGTGCTTTACTAGCAGGTTGATGCTGCGATTTCGCGCGATCGTGTACATCCAACCTCGCACCGTGTGAGTGCATTGGTGCTTTTTGCGGAACATCTGTAGGAAGACGTCTTGCACCAGATCTTTGGCGGCCTCTCGGTTGCGCATGCGATTCAGGCAGAAGCCATACAGTTCCGATTCAAGTTCCCTCGTTAATCGGGCAAATGCGGCAGTGTCACCTGCTTGAGCGGAGCGCATGAGGGCATCCACACAAACACCTGTTTCGGGCGTCGCGCTCGCGGAGGTTGTTAAGCCAAAGAAGAGTAGAAATCCCAACCCAATAAAACCCATCCCAATCAAATAGCGCGCCTCGTCGTCAGACTCAACAGTAAGCTTTCAAATTCTCACGCAGAGGGGTCTGCATACTGGCGCAAGAATCGGTGGATGATTGCGAACGCTTCCGTGGGGTCATAATCGCGAAGTTTTGTACCGCTTGAATCCCTGACAGCTCTTCCCTTGAGCACGTTGTGCTCTGCATCTTTGATTCGATGAAAATGAACGTGATCAGATGCAGACGCTTGTTGTTCTAGCCATCGCATCGTCGATTCTGGGACGTCCGTATCGTGCTCACCGACCAGAATCAAAGTGGGTTGGGGAAAGGGTTTCTGAATATCCCCCCAGTTCATTTGGGCGATGGCCGTGTCCGCCCAATGAAACGCTTCCCAGTTGGGGACGAATAACTGATCAGCCAGTTCAAACAACCGATCGCGACTCTCAGGGTAGTGGGTCCCCGGGATCACGGGCCCAACCAGCACCAATAGGTCGAACTGATCTCGAAGCTCGGGCATGCCAGCGAAAGCTGCACCCGCGCTAAAACCAAATCCAACGGAAGGCAGATGGGGATGCAGAGTCTTTCGACGCTTTAGATGCGTGCCCAAAGTGCGACCAACGGCTTCGGGCGTGCCCCACTTTTCACTCGTTTCTTTATCAAACTCAAAGTGCCCTAAGAAATTGCCAGCCATCGGGAGGTCGAGGGTTTCTGCGAGGATGCGAACCGGCTCGTTCCCCTCCTTCTTCAATACCTTTGCGATTTCTTTGTGCCGCCGATCTTGGGAGTAGCTAAGGGTTCTTACTAGAGGAGCGGTTACGCCCGCATGACTCAAATGCAATGCACCGACGCCATGAAAAAGAGTCGCCATCATTTCGGGGTTTGCAAACGCGAGCCGAGGGTCCACTTCATATCGGTACGTCATCAGCTCTCGATCGCGAAAATCGACGATGTCACTAACGTCCGTGAGTGGGCCTTGTTTGCCAGCAAGCGATGATCTAAATCGCTCCAAAAGAAGGGCCGCACAACTTGCGGGCCCAAAGCGAGAGGGAGTAGCGGGCTGCAATTTACGGTCAGAAGCCACAGCCATTCGAGCTCGCGCATAGCGGTGCGTACTATTCTCCAAATCGAAAAGTGCGCTTCCCCCCGCGAAAGGATGAAGCTTCCCGATTTCCTGAGCAATGAGTCCACTAGCCGCAGGTCCCATTCCCGAGCCGTACCAGGCAGGTTTGGCTGCATAGCTAGGCGCTGAGACCAAAAAAAGAGTGAAAACGATGGTTCTGAAACAGCCCATGAATATCCCCAAAGGTGGCGGGTTCTACCATATTGGACCGGGGCGGATCAATACCCGGAAAACGATTCCCAGAGAGCAATTTGGCCTTTAATGTTAATTACTTGGGGGCTACTTTGAAGGCTACTGAGATTCTCTTTCTAGGTGTTCTTTTCGAAAATTCTAATTTGACACGGTGGGACTCAAAGCATAGTTAGGCCGAACACTCCAATTCGAAAAAAGAGAAAGGGCCTATCGATGTTGCGCGCGCTATTTTTAATTTTCTCCCTCCTATTTGTTTCTCCCAGTGGATTTGCCGCAGTGGACGCTTTGGATGAAGTGAATCAATTCCGAGCTCGAAGAGGTTTGCGTCCTTTTGCACGCGACAATGCGTTGAGCCAAGCGGCTGCCGCGACGGCAGATTACCGGGCGGCTCATCGCATTGAAGGGCATGTTAACCAAGGTGGCCGGACGGATTACTCGTTCTTGCCGCGCGGCGCCCAAGCCAAAGCAACCGGCTGCGCAGCCATGACTCCGGATTGGGGCTGGCATTCCTGCTGTGACGACGAGGCATGGAATTATGCGGGTGCCGCTTACACCTACGGCTCCGATGGTCAGCGCTACATGCATTTGTTTGTTTCCAATACTCCTAACGCGGAGCCGGCCCCTCAAATTACCTGGGAGAAGATTGGACATGGAAGTTGGTACAAGCGCGATGGGAAGTATGTCGGCTTCTTGCACAACAACCGCCAGTTCCAATGGCGCAAAGAAGATGGCACTTACTCTGATCCGCAGAAATTAGAACCGGGACAACAACCCAAGCTCCAGAAGTGATAGAATTAGGGCATGCCTAGAATCACTCACGTAGAGCTATGGTCAGATTCGCCCGAAGATCTCGAATCGTTTTATTCAGATGTATTTGGGTGGATGATTCACAAAAAGGAAGCTGGATCCGATGACTACTGGTTTATGGTCAGCGGTGGAATGAACCAAGCAGGCGGGATAAATGCGGGGATGAAGCGCCAAAGTGGCGCACTCCATTGGGTGCCTACCATTCAGGTGGACTCCGTCGACAGTTACCTTGAGAAAGTTGTCGAGAATGGTGGCGAAATCGCCGAGCCCAAAAGGGCAGTGACGGCTACGGGATATATGGCCTATTGCAAGGACCCTAAAGGCAATCTTTTTGCGGTCCTCGAAAAAGACTCTTCGGTTGCTTAGTCGGCGATGTCGTCGGTATCTTGGCACTGGTTAGTCCGAACGTAGACGGATTCCATGCTAGCCTCCACACGGAGGCCATGGCTCCCAGCGCAAAAAACAATCCAGAAAATCCTCCCAGGTAAGACAGAGCTTTAATTCCGGCTATCCCACTCATGCTCAAGACCGACAACGCGATGAGGCCCACCATGGCTCCCCATAGAATCTTGATCCACATGGATGGTTCGATGCAATCAGGCGATACGCCATGGGAGCTCATTCCCGCCATCGCCATGGTGTTCGAATCGGCAGCCGTCACGTAGGAGATAAACGCGGTAAGCAGAAAAAGCGGGATCAGAAAAGCCCCCAGGGGAAGCTGGCCCAACACCGCGTAGACCAATCCCTCCGGTCCTCGCTGTGACAAGAGCCCCACCATGTCAACGCCACCCGAAAGTTGGAGCCAGAGTGCTGCGCCGCTGAATAGACTCATCCACAGGTAGGAAAAAGCCGCCGGCAAAAGCAGATTCACCATCAAAAATTGCCGTACTGTGTAACCACGCCCAATACGTCCTAGAAAGACGGCGGTTACCGGTGCCCATGCCAGCCACACCGCCCAGTAGAAAACCGTCCACGCTTTTGGCCAGGGGTCCGTCGCATCGAAGTCTAAAAAGAGCGCTTGGCGCACGAAATGCGTTGCGTGGTCTGCCGTGGCCGGCCCAGCGAGATTGAGCAACGGGCCCCATGGCACCCAAGCCGCGACGGAAACCGCAAGCACTAGAAAGAAAACGGTATTGAGATTGGACAGCCACCGAACGCCACGATCGAGACCAGAGAGTGCGGAGGCGATGAACGCACAAACGATGACGAGGCCAATGAGGTTCCACGACGTCGGTCCCGAAACGATGCCCAGCTGGTGCTCTAGTCCCCCCGCCATGGTCAGAACTCCGGTGGCAAGCGAGGCAGACATTCCCACGACCAACGCGAAGAGACACACGCCATCTATCCAGTCAGAGAGGGTTGAGGAAATCGATCGACCCAACAAAGGTGCGAGGCAGGACGACAGGCTGAAAGGGAGGCCGAGATTGTAAAACGCGAGTGCGAACATGAGCGCAGGCACGGTGTAAATCGCGCACGGGACAAGGGTCCAGTGCAAGTACATCGTCGACAAAGCAAATCGGGCGGCATCGGTCGAGCCGGCCTCCAGGAGCAACGAAGCGGGCGGTTGACTCAGGTGAAGTATCGGCTCCGCCATTGACCAAAACAAAAAACCAACGGCGGTGGTGGTGCATAGCGAGACGGTACACCAGCTAACGGGACTCAATTCTCGGCGGGCTCCCTTGCCTCCAATGGACACACGGCCCAGAGGAGAAACGAATACCATCAAACAGGTCAGCAGCAACGCCAAAGCCCCGACGGAGAAAAGGGGCGAAAGGGCTCCGAGCAGCAGGCTATTGGTTGCTTCTAGAGCTTTTACGATTAGCGGTCCATTTAAGAAGGAAAGCGCGAGCGCCAGAAAGAGAACGAAGAACGTCGGCCAAAATACCCAGGGGCGGATCGCTTTCATGCTTTACCTCAATAGGGTGCGGTTCATCTCGTTACGCTGCAGGCTTACCGATTCATGAATGCTGAGTCCGGGCTTCACAAGCAGGGCACTGGGACGAGATGCCAGCGCTACGTGCACAGATAGAACGGAAGCAAGGTGAGTTTCGATGCAGCTGCCTCCGAGCAGGCTGTCCACGCCCGCACGTTGGCAGGCCAAGACGGCTTCTAGGCTTTGGTCGAGACCTCCTAGGTCAGGCATTTTGATGTGGATACCATCGACACTCTTCGCATCGAGAAAGCTCTGAATATCGGAGAGCGTATTCGCCCATTCGTCGGCAAAAAGTTTGATGCCGGTTCCCCTGCAACGATTGCGCAGGGACTTTAGGCCGGCGATCTGGGCGTCGCGCGAGTCGGCAATGAGCGGACTTTCCAAGCGACACTCAAAGCCTCGGGTGATTTCTGCCAACTCCTTCACAAAGCCGGCCATGCGATCTTCATCGGCGCCAAAGACTTTTCCTGGAGCGCCATGAACATCAAATGAGAGGGTAGGGAGATAGTTGGGTACCGACCGAACTTGTGCAACGACCCACCGTGCATAGTCCAAAAGGACTTCTCCCTTGGCGCCGAATTGGCCGGATAAGTCATCAACTTGGCTGTGAGGTAAAACATCGAGGCGGTGAAAGATCATTTTCTCAACGCCTGCATACCTGTCATTCCCACAAGATCCCTGTAGGGGCACCGTCGAATTTGCCTGCTTAAGGCCCCACTCTTGGCAGAGCAGCTCCATCGGGGTGAACCGTGACTGATGAGCAATAGCGACGAGCCAAGCCTGAGAGAGTCCGTAGCGAATAGCCATGGGCCATCGGCTATTCGCAAGTTCCTCACTGATCAAACGAAACGTGCTGACGGGACGCCCCGCCCAAGACACTGCAGTGAGCAGCTTTTGCGCGGCTTCAGCCGAGAAAAGCCCCTCTCGTCCGGATTTACCCCCGTACGAAACGCCGACGCAATCGCCCCAGGCGACGAAGCCATCCTCGAGCCGCAAACCTACGGAAAGCGTCTCAGCGGGTTGTCGGACGAAATGGAAACCGGTCGTAACACCGGGTGTGGTGGCGCGATCGCTTTCAGGAATGGAGCGTGCGTGGAGTGCGGCGATGTCCTCGCAGAAGTACGAGCCTGTGCCGGGCGCGGTCAAAAGTTCGCGGACTTCCATTATGTCTCGTACTTAATCCATACGGACTTGGTGCGGGTGTACGCATCCAGCGAATGGATCGCCAATTCTTTGCCCCAGCCGCTTTGTTTGAAGCCACCAAAAGGACTCGCAAAATCGTAGCAACCGTAGTGGTTCACAAACACCATGCCTGCATCTAAGGCGTTCGCCACGCGGTGCGCTCGGGAGATATCGGAAGTATAAACACCCGCCGCAAGCCCGTACGCACTGTCATTGGCTTGCGCAATGGCTTCGGGTTCGCTTTGGAATCGGGAAACGACCAAGACGGGCCCGAAGATCTCTTCCTGTGCGATTCGCATTTTCGGCGTCACGTCGGCAAAAATAGTCGGGCGCACAAAATAGCCTTTGCCGTTCGTTCCACGGGTGTCTCGGTCACCGCCGGCGACAAGTCGGGCGCCTTCTTCTTTGCCGATGCGTATATAGTCCATCACTTTCTGGAAGTGCGCTTGGTGACACTGAGGGCCTTGAGTGGTGCCCGGATCAAAGGGATCGCCACAAATCACTTTGGCGGCTTTGTCCGCTAATTGTTCGAGCGCGCGCGGGTAGAGAGAGGATTCAAGCAAAAGCCGTGTTGGCTCAGAACACTTTTCGCCCTTGTGGCTAAACATGGCGGTAAAGGCGCGATGAATGACCGCGTCTAGATTCGCCGCATCTGCGAAAACGATATTGGGAGATTTCCCACCCAGCTCGAGCGAGAGCGATTTCAAGGTGCTCCGCCCGACTTGCTCGACGATTTTCTTGCCGACTGCGGTGGAACCGGTGAACGAAAGCTTTGCCACCCCCGCATGCGCGGACAAGGCTTCCCCGCTTTCAATGCCTCCTGTCACAACATTGAATACTCCCGGTGGAAAAAGACCGGCCTCCTGGACGATCTCTGCTAGTCGCAAAGAAGAGTGCGGCGTGAACGGTGAGGGCTTCACAATCACGGAGTTGCCCATTGCTAGTGCAGGAGCGATTTTCCAGCAGGCGAGGAGCAGCGGAAAGTTCCAGGGCACGATCAGCGCGCAAACGCCGAGCGGTTCGCGCCTCGTGAAGTTGAGAAAGCCCGCCTCTACGGGGGCGGTCTCGCCGTAGATCTTGTCTATCCACCCGGCGTAGTAATCGAAAATATCGGCAGCTTCGGGAATGTCATCGGCGAATGACTCCGGATACGTTTTGCCATTATCGAGCGTTTCGAGCGTAGCTAGTTCGGCGTGGTGATCGCGGATTAGCTTTCCGAGCGCGATAAGGCAATCCCGTCGCACTTTGCGGGTGGTGTTCGACCAAGCTTTGAACCCTGCTTGTGCTGCCGCCACCGCTCGACCGACATCTTCAGCCGATGCATCGGCAACAAGCCCCAGGACTTCACCGTTGGCTGGGTTAATCGTCGACAAAGTCTTTTTGGAATGGCCCGGGCTCCATGCCCCGCCGATATACAAGCTCTTGGGTTGTTTCACCCACTCCAATGCCCATTGCTTTTTTGCGGCTATCATTAAACTCTTCCGTAACGGATGCGTTTCAAATACTCACTGCTGTTCACACCCGGCTGACTATCAAAGCCAAACAATCCCATTAGACGACTGGTCTGTCCACGAATGGGTGTCACGCGGTGGATGCTATATCGCCCCATGAAAAGGACCAGCGTGCCGGGTGCATTGGCTATCTCCACCACGCCTTCGCGCGAGCCTTTGAGGAGCGAGCGAACCTTTTCATAGTTTTCTTGCTGAGAGCTTCGGATAAGTGGAACGTACTCGAAGGCGCCCCCTTCATCAGCATTGCGTACGGAAAGGCTCGTTACAAAATCGGTTTGATCAAAATGCCAGCGGAGATAATCGCCGTCCTTCATCACAGAGAGATTGAGTGCGCCCATGGGATCGGCGTACCGATGGATAACGGGCAGATTCAGAACACATCCCACGAAGTGCATCAGCGGGTCCCATTCGAAGATCCGACGCAGGAGGTTGTCTGGGGGAAACAAATCATAGGCGACCGCGCCCAGCGACGTGGGTTCGGTCATGCGCCGAACGTGGTCGGCGGGAAGGGTTGGGTCGGGCTGGTCCAGGTAAGCGTTGCCCGTGAGTGCGTTGTGAAAGGCCAGGTGTTCCAGCTCCACACTTTCACGGACTAATTGCTCGATTCCGCGAGGGGTTAGAAAGTCTTTGAACTCGCAGGCGCCCGTGGCGTGCAAAGTATGTCGGGACTTTTCAATCAGGTCCCGAGCCGCGGGGCTGTCCAGCTCTTTGATCGGGTATCGACGGAGGTTGATGACTTCTTGCTCGGCGGACCATGGCTTCATTGCGCGACCCTCGCCTAAAATTCATACGCCAGAGTCAGGGAGAGTGCAAAAGCGCAGCGCGTTAGACGCTAGTCGGTATCGGAGTTGGGTTTCAGTGCCATTGGGGAAAATGCGAGCGGCTGCAGCCAATCGCGTCTACCGGAACACGCCCACTAGCCCGTGTGCGCCCCATTGAAGGAGCTTCTGGAAGGGAACATCGAAGGTTCGGCCCGACATGGAGTCGGAGACGCGCACCCAACCTCTATTCGTCACAGCTTGTACAACCATCGCGTGGCCTGGAACCAGCAAGATCTTGCTCCCGCCGTTTTCTGGAGCAACCAGTCGGGCCAATTCGTTCACGGAGCGCGGGAATCCCATCCGCGCTTGGCCGGGAAGTCCGAACACCTGAAAAGCCTTTTCCATATGCGGCAGATCCCCCGTCCTTATCACCGGTCGCCCGAATACACTTGTAACTACCTGCTGCGCATCCATGGAACGGCCGGTCAAGTCTTCAATGACAGAAGCTGCCGCGCACGCCCAACACCAAGGCGTAGCGCCCTGCCGCTGAATATTGCGATCGCTGATGAACCGGGCGGCCGGCGGTGAAACTGCGGGAGAACTTGTTGTGGCAGCGGGCGGCTCAAACCCGCTACCCTCAGCTGGGAAGTCGGATGAAGGCTAGTTCTGGTCGATCCAGTAAACCCTCGAAATCAGGATCTTTATTAAATAAACACAACTACTTCCGGTTGGTCCGCGTCACTGCCTGGTCCCGGTATTTCCCAGCTATTCCTGGTTGGGATGTTCCCAAAATGTTCCCATTTTCCATGTTTGATTCGGTGCAATGTATTATGTACAATGTACGTATCGCATGAAGGTCAGATTTGAATGGGACGAGCAGAAGAATAAGCAAAACATCAAAAAGCACGGTGTCTCTTTTACGGAAGCATCCACCATTTTTCTCGGCTTTCCACTCGACGTCTTTTTCGATCCGGATCATTCGAAGGAAGAAGAGAGATATATCGCGGTCGGTTTTAGCGACAAGGGCAGAGCGCTAATGGTTGTGCATTGCGAAAATCCAACCGGGACTGTGATTAGAATCATCTCGGCGCGAAAGGCGACCGCCGAAGAGCGCAAAGCATTTCTGGGAGACATGTGATGAGAAAACAATATGATTTAAAAAAACTGCAGAGGGCAGAACCGAAGTATCTCAAGCATTTGAAGGAAGCGGTTACGATGCGATTGGATCCCCACGTCACCGTTTATTTTAAGGACCTCGCGATGAAAACTGGGATTCCCTATCAATCGCTTATCAATTACGTCCTAAAGGACTACGCGAAGAATGGCCTAGAGCCTTCAGCAAATTGGTCTCGCGCCAAGCAGAAGAAGTCGGGATGAGATGAATAAGAAAAAGTTTGTCAAAGCGAAAAAGCATGTCGATGTCAGTGTTGGGGAGTCTGTCCGGATTTTGCGGGAGTTGCCGGAGCTGAGTTAAATGAACTTGCTAAGCTCAGTGGAATTCCTAAAGCCTCTCTAACGGTGGAACTACGCGGCCAGTGCGCGAATAACGGCAGATACGGTGGATAATTCCGGGTTGAATTTCTTACTCGGATCAAGCAGGTCGTACAACGTTCTGCGCGCGATGCCTGCTTTCTTTGCAATGGCGAACTTATTCACTGTCGCTAGATGGGCGACTAAAACGTCACGGAACGAATCGAGATCCCCCGACTTGATGCATTCGAGCAATCTTTCTGCGACAAGTTCCGGGTCTTTTAATTCCTTACTTGCGAATGGTACGTGTTCCTTCAAGGACTTCATCCCTGATTTTCTTTGCTTTTTGAATGTCACGGTTCTGCGCATTTTTATTACCTCCATATAGAGCTACGACAATGGCCGAGCCCCACAAAAACGAATAAACGCGGGTTCCATTTAGCCAACGAAGCTCTATCAGTCCCTCAAACCGTTTGTGGTTCCCAAAATGTCCCATTCAGGGGGAGAAAGAGTCTGAGCGCTTTTGCTCGAATGACGCCACCGCAAGACGAACATCAGGATTACAGCGGAGAGAGCACCCAGCCAAAGCCACCCCAGAACAGCATTACTTTTTGGACGCCACAATGGATAGTGAGTCGTATCAGGACAGATAACAAGTATTTAGGAACCCGCGCACCTAAGTAGCTCTCAGTTGGATGCGGGTTCCGGTTGCCGCAATGATCTTGATCAGCAGATCGCAGGAAACCATAACAGTCGCTCCGTTCTTAACCGCTGATACCTTGGAGCGCGCGACACCGGAACGTTTTACGAGTTCATTCACGCTCAGCTCTGATTCCCGGATGGCACGGATGGCAATAGCGGAAAGCTCCGCTTTGTACTTCATTAGGGCGGTATCGGCTTTTGAAAGACCGAGCAACTCGCCTAGTTCGTCCGGATTTCGAGCGATAACCGATTTGATTTTTTTTCTGCTCATATTTTAGTCTCCCAACTCCTGAAGGAACTCTCGAAGCCTTCTTTTCCCCGTTTCAAGTTCTTGAAGAGGCGTCTTTTGCGTCTTCTTGGCGAAAGCATGAAAAACCAAGATTCCGTGCTTCGAATGAATGACATGAAAGGTACGAAACGTTCCGACTCGATCCGATATCCGAATCTCAGCCGCCCCTGGCGCAATATTTGGCATGGGACGAAGATCCGGCATACCTACCGATTCCCCTTTTTGTAACTGGGTTAAAACAGCCCCCAGTTCCTTGCGCACAACATCCGGCCAATCATGAACCACCCTTCTAATCGGACCGTAAAACCTAACTGGTTCCCACTCAGAAGCCTTCATCTGACACGAGTGTCCCATATATGGGACAAAATAAACAAGAAAAATTCCATGGTTCGCCGAGAAGTAGCAGCAAATCGACCACGAATCGACCACGCTGCACTCTTTGTGTCATTGCGCAGTTTTTTAAGCCTCTGTTTTTGAATATGTACGACCCGACTGATGGGTAACAACTATTACCGGACTGATTGGTAACATTCCAGGCATGGGGAGGGAGCCATGCCGTGGCAGGAGTTATCCAAGATGTCTTGTAGAATGAATTTTGTACTTAGGTATGAGGGTGGAGAA
>JBGTAN010000031.1:0-4264 GCA_041749855.1 Bdellovibrionota bacterium | reverse complement strand
GAACCGCTTCAATCTCGACGTCAGGCAAACCAATGATAGAGTTCGAATAAGGCATGGGGCTTCTCCAGGTTGTTGATCGATGCTTTGACACACCAATCTTAACCCAGGGACCTCATGCCCCCTTTAACGATGTAGAGCCATCATGGTTTTTTCCGGGGACATCCTTAACACTTCATTCCGGGCACATCGTTTACACTTTTAGGCATAACCCACTCACAAATCGGGGGACCTATGCCTTGGATGGAGACGTGTGTCATGGACGAAAGGACGAGGTTTATTGGTCGGTTACTGGAGGGCGAGATGATGGCGCCATTGTGCCGGGAATTTGGGATTTCCCGAGTAACGGGGCACAAGATCTGGAATCGCTACCGGCAGGAGGGCAATACGGGCCTATACAACCGGAGTCGAAGGCCGCATCGAAAACCGAATCAAACCCCTTTTGATATTGAGCAGCTCATCGTTCGCCTCAAACGCGAAAAGCCTAGCTGGGGGGCACCAAAGATTCGAGAGCTGGTACTGCGAAAACACCCGTCAGTGAAGGTGCCTTCCACAAGTACCGTGCATTGCATCTTGGATCGCCACGAATTGGTGAAGTCCAAGCGAAGGCGCACGCAGTTTCCCGCCACCGCCAGCTATCTCTCCAACCCAACTGAACCCAATGACTTGTGGTGCACCGATTTCAAAGGCCAGTTCCGTATGGGCAATCGGACTTACTGCTACCCACTCACGCTAACTGATTACGCCAGTCGCTATCTGCTGCTTTGCGAATCGCTGGAAAGCACCGCAGAAAATCCCTGCTTTCCCATGTTCGAGCAAGCCTTCAAGGAGTACGGCCTCCCAACAGCCATTCGTAGCGACAACGGAATTCCCTTTGCTAGCGGATGCTCACTTTGGAACTTAACAAAACTCTCCGTCTGGTGGATTCGCTTGGGGATCCGATTAGAGCGCATTAAGCCCGGCAATCCTCAGCAAAACGGACGCCACGAACGCATGCATCGGACGTTGAAGATCGAAGCCACAATGCCGCCTAAGCAAAACTTCCTGCAGCAGCAAGAAGCTTTTGACGCGTTTAAACAGAGTTTCAACTTCGAACGGCCCCACCAGGCTATCGAAATGAAAAATCCCGGCGAGATCTATAGACCTTCACTCCGCCAGTACACGGGCCTGAAAGACATCATGTATCCCGGATACGACAAAAACTTGCTCATCACCAATTGCGGAAGGATCTGCATCGGAAGGAAACTCAAGATTCACGTCAGCAAAGCCTTCGCTAATCAACCAGTAGGCCTCAAGTACGTCGACAACGGCACCTGGCAGGTCGACTTCATGAGCTACACCCTGGGCTACTTTGACGAAGAGAGTCTAAAGTTCTCTGCCAATGATGACCCCTTTGGACTCAGGCTAGACAAACAACCCTGAAAGACCTATCTACCTGTAAAGCATGTCCCCGGAATATTCTGTAAACGATGTCCCGGGAAGAACAATCACCCTCGGTTCCCCCGATAACAGCTTCGGAGACCGAGGGCTAATGTGGTTGTATCCCGGCGCTGACGTGAGTGAGTTTCGCTCTATGGATCAATCAAATGGAGTTACACGTTTTGCGGCTCTGGTACGAACATCCGTGGCAAATGGACCCTCTTCCGCAACTCTGTGCCAGCACTTACCCGCTCTCGCTAGCACGACTGACCTGACTGTCACCAGAATCGAGCTTAGGAAAGCCTCCGAGGGCAAAAGTATTGTGGCGGTTTCGGTGCGCAATAACGCGACTTCGGCCCCTTACGCACAGATTGGGGTGGGGCTGAGCGTTGATGGGACACTGTTCGAAACAATGACTGCAACCTTCCCGAAACCGGGTGAGACGGTGGAAGTTTTGACGGAGCTGCCGTCTTCGCTGGTTCAGTCGAAGCCCCGCCTTTCGATTGGAGCAGCGGTCGACCCCTACCAGCTTGTTATCGAATCGAACGAAGACAACAACACTCTATTTGAGAACTTCCAGCTCGCTCCGTGACCCCGTCTCGAAGCAGGTGGTACCGGGCACCCTCACTATAAACACGCTTGCGGCCCCGCCCCGCGCAAGCGGCGGCGCATGATTTTGGATCAAGTGTGTCGGGATGCGGGCTTTCATCGTAAGCACGCCATACGGACGATGAACCAGAAGGTGATTTGGGCGCGCAAGCGGACTGGTAACGTTCACGCAAAAAATCCACGTACAACTTCTTTAACGTCGTACCCATCCCAATGCCCCCATCTTCTTCGATAGTTCCCGGCCCACTTCCCGGTAACACGAATTATGAGGCATCCCGTAACTCACATTGTCATAAGTAGCAGAATTTATGAGGCAAATCGTAGGCTTAGAATTCACACAATTGCTTCACAACCCGTTGATACAATTCCGTATATCGCTTTCCCTGCGCTTTATGGAGCCGTCCATTGAATAAGCTGTTTTTATACATAGGGCTTTTGCCCGTTTTGAGCTCCTGTGGTCTAGGACTTTGCGCCGGCAGTGTCGCTTGCAACGGATTGCTTGGACCGGCTGTGCTTTCTTTTACGAGTGGAACCAGTCTTGATCTGGGCACTCGCGGTTTCGGAATGGACCATACAGAGCTCCTGACCGTCACTAACCAAGGTGGATTTGTCGCTACGAACCTTGCGGCTCAGACTTTGCCTGCTGATTTCACTTGGACGGGTGGGGCTTTTCCAGGATTGAGCGGCACTTGCACTTCAAGTTTGGGGGCAGGCGCCTCTTGTACACTAGATATCGTTTACCGCCCACGGCCCCCATTGGGTAGCCAAACAGGAACCATTACCTTGAGCTATTTCGATGGCTCTTCTGCACAACAGGTTGCCTTAGCTGTCTCGTCCAATAGAGACAATGGCTCATTCACCAGAGCCCGAGGAGCAAACGGGAATGTCTATGCCCTTTCCCCCCAAGTCGATGGCAGCATCTTCGCCGGTGGTGCGTTTACGAACTTTCTGCGCCAGACGGCAATGTACCTTGTAAAGCTCAATGGGGATGGCAGCCTTGCGAGCGGATTCTCGCTAGGAACCGGATTTAATGGAGAGGTAAGAACTTTGTTGACGGTGGGCGACCGTCTTTATGTCGGCGGTGCTTTCACGACCATCGATGGCACCACGGTTAATCGCATCACGCGCCTGACGATGAGCGGGGTCGTCGATACCTCGTTTAACGCAGGGACAGCAGCGACCAACAATACTATTTACTCTATCGTGCAAGCCACCGATGGTTCCGGCGATCTGTACGTCGCAGGCGACTTCACCAACTGGAACGGGGCCGGCCGAAACGGGATGGTACGCATCGATTCCAATGGCGCCCTCGACAATGGATTCGCCATTGGTACGGGGTTCAACGGCGTTGTTCGAACAATACTCCCCACGCCCGATGGCTCAGCTGTTTATGTAGGCGGTAACTTCACGACGTACAAAGGCGCCCCTGCAGTTCGCATCGCTCGCATACTTGCTAACGGGAACCTCGACGCAACATTTGATACTTCCACAGGGTTTAATGCCACCGTGAACACGATGGCTTTCAAGGAAGACACCGACGAGATTTACGTCCTTGGGGCTTTCGCAACTTTCAAAGGCGTGGCCTGCGCCTACCTGTGTCAGCTCAGTTCAGCTGCCGCTATCACTGCCGCCGGCGGCCCGTCTGACGCTGGACAGGCAGTCCTGCCGACTACCGATGGTAGCCAAGGGGTCTATATAGGAACCGCACAGGGGTTTGGGGCCGGGGAATTAATCAAGCGCGACAGCGCGGGCGCAGTGACATCTATTCTGATGCCGGTAAGCAACGCCTATTCGGACATTAGTGCTCTCGCCTACGCCGTCGATGGAACGGGAGATGTCCTTCTCGCCGGGAGGGTCAATAATTTTCATGGAAAAGGTTTTGATGGAGTCGGGCGCATGAGCACCACAACTCACAGAATGACTGAAGGTTTTCACGCCGCCACAGGCCTTTGGGATGCCAACACATTTATTACGGTGAATACCATTGAGGATGCCGGCGATGGATCGGGTGATATCTATGTCGGCGGAATAATGGATAACTATGGCGGTTCTCAAACCTCTTCCTTGATCCGCCTGACTGCTTCGGGTGCATATCATTGATCATATCCTTGTGGAGTGCTTTGCATGGCCATTCTCCAGCCTACTTCGGCCCATAAAATTTGTTCGTAGCCCCGAGCAATGGTCATCCAGCCTGGTGATCCGTTGCGTTTGAGATGTCCCCCAAGTTTAGCCACGGCCA
>JBGTAN010000030.1:0-52172 GCA_041749855.1 Bdellovibrionota bacterium | reverse complement strand
TCGAGCTGCCTCCACGAATGAAATCGTAATCGTGGCTTCGCGATCGGCACCGCGTTGCGCAAAAGGGCGACCACCCGAACGCCCGCCGCCTGCACGGCCACGCCCCATGCCACCCCCAAACCCCGCCGAGCCTCCAAAAATTTCCTGGAAGAGATCCCCCAGTCCGAAATCGCTAAACGACTCGTAACTGTAGCCACCACCCGCCCCCGGATGCTGTTGCTGCTGCCACTGAGGACCTCGGCCGCCGCCCCCACCAAAGGGACTCGCGACCGATTCACGCATCTGGTCATACTGAGCGCGTTTCTTGTCATCCTTTAAGACTTCATGCGCAAAGTTCACTTCCTTGAACTTCTGCTCGGCCTCCTTGTTGTTTTGATTCACATCAGGGTGGTATTTTTTGGCCAGCTTCAGAAAAGCTTTGCGCACTTCGGCAGTAGTGGCTGTCTTTTTCACGCCGAGTATTTCGTAGAGATCCTTGTCAAGCATAGGCGGTGTTTAATACCCTTGTAGAAACCTTATTTCACGTAAATCCAAATATGAGCACAATCCTTGTTTTGACCAGTCTATGGCTAAGTGCATCATCCTTTGGGGCCGAGCCCGCTTTCAAACATAAGCGCGGTGAAGGCCTTATACCAAAATCGCCAACACCTGCAGCCACTCCCGCAGCGGGTTCGCCCGTGAAGATGGGCACACCCATTCGACCGGCTTCGGGGCGAAGCCTTTCATCGACTGCGACGCCCGTTGTCGCGCCCACACCCAGCTCCCGAGCGACTTTGGCTCCTCTACACGCTGAGACACCCTCATCGCCCTGTTTTCAGCCGCCGACGCTCGATAAACTCTTTCGCACCACAGAGGATTACCGGCCGGAAGCGGCAGTGGGAGGCGTGTTTTTTCTCCGGGCAGTGGAGGACACTTTGCAGGTGCATTATCAGACGGGACCGACCAAACCCGCGGTCGCACTCACCTCGGTGCCCATGGGAGTCGATGCCTTTCGAACCAGCCCTGATGCACGCGCGTTTGCAGCTTTCAGCCCCACTGAGAATGGGGGCAGAAATGTCCACTTATGGACGGGAAGCAACCGACCCTTCGAAGCGCTACCGGTTCCCGCTACTGCGGTCGTCAACAGCATGGCCTGGTCTACTGACGGTAAGTGGATCGCTTTTACTTCCAATCACCGAAATGGACAGGACTTCGATCTCTACCGCTACGATCTCGCCACTCGGCAGGTTGCCCCCCTCGCACTCTTGAATGGCTTCTTTGAAGTCAAAGACATCGCGCCCAACGGCAAGTCTCTGGCTTTGACGCACTACTTAACCTGGCACCTGGGTGAGAGTGTTGTCTGGACGGAAGGAAAACAAAGAAACTTGCAGCGCATCCCCCTTCGCATCGATCCAAAGGAACATTCGGCCGCTTTCACCAGTGACTCCAAGGGGCTCTTTCTTCTGGGAGACAATGCGGAAGGAAGATCCCAACTCCACTTCTATTCGCTTGCGGGTCGTATGCCAGTAAAAGCCCTCACGCGGGAAAAGGGCATCGTTGAAAGATTTCGTACGGACGCTACTCGGCGTCGCTTGGTCTACACGGTGAACAATGAGGGTGAGTCGGCACTAGGCGGTTGGGAAGTCAGCTCGCAAGGCGCAGTAGGACGCCCCCTGCGACTTCCTTCTACTCACGAAGTTTTGCCCGACGGCGTGTCGCTGTTGAATGAGGGTGGCATCGGCGAAGCTCGCCTGTTTTTTGTAAAAACGTCTGCCCACCAGCCACGCCAAATCCACTTTTGGAATGGCTCCGCCGAGCAACCTTGGGGGACACCTAGTTTCAGCTCCGCCGGCGAGGGCTGTTGGGCGCGCGTAACCAAAGTTTCCTACCCCTCGTCTGACCGTATGATGATCCCCGCGTATCTGTACTTACCCGCTCAAGCCACGCCCCCCGTACACTTTGTCGTTTTCGTTCACGACGGACCCGATGCACAGTTTCGCCCCCAGTTTCATCCGCGCATCCAGTACCTGACGCAAAGAGGTTTCGGGGTGCTTGCCCCCAATGTCCGAGGAAGCTCGGGGTCCGGCCGAAGTTTTCAAGAAGCAGATGATTACAAGAAGCGAGACATGGCGGCTCGTGATTTGGTTTATGGAGCAATCTATCTAGTCACTCGCAAACTCGCCACGCCCGGTCAGATTACTGGCATCGCTCGCGGACCCGGTGGATGGTTGCTCGCGCGCGCGATGCAACTCAACGCCAATGCCTTCACCGCAGCCGCGACAGAAAACGGAACCTGGGATTTGAGTACCTGGATGAAGGGGTTACCGCTCTTTTCCAAGAAACTTTGGGAAGCTGAATTCGGGCCCACCTCTGACAAGGCCTTCTTAGACTCGCTCACTTTGCCCCCTGAGCGACGTGCAAACTTGACGCTCCTTGAACTGGATACACTCCCGGCCGATCCCCAGGCGCCGGACGAGTTATCCGACATTCGTAGTGCGGTGCAGTTCTTCGAAACGCGTCTTGAAGAAAAGAAAAAGGGCTCCGTTGCCGGAGCCCTTTCAAATAAATGAAGTGACGTTAGTTGCAGATACGTGAAGTAAGTCTAAGAAGATTCTAAAATGTGTTGCAGTAACTCGTTGCGTATCTTGTTGTGTCTCTGCCTTTAAGTATTGCGAAGGCCATGCCACCGCCCCCCCCCTTGAAACTCTTAAGAAAAGCCCTTAGGCAAAATCAGCGTTTCGTATTCAACGTGTACACGTGCCCCGAGTGACACTTTTTTGCTATTAATATTAGATAGTTAAACCGACTAAGGATAAGCCGGCGCTTGAAGGGGGTGTACTAACCTTGGAGATCGATAAGAAACATCACTCCCAAGATCTGAAAGTTGAAAGGGGCCTGCGAAAAGGAAATCGAATAGAACGCTCGGCTAGTTAAACTCGTCAGAGGGGAAAGCGGTATGCGGTAACCGACTCCTCCTCCAAACCAAAGACTGCTCATGTCGGACGGAGAGTTAAACAAGGGGCCATCCGTAGGCAGGTCGCTAATCGAAATTCCAAAGGCGTAATGCATCGACCCGAAGATCTCGATGTTATCGATGTTGTAGGCTCCTGAGAAACCTGCCTGAACAAAACCCCATCCGGCAACGAACCCATCCGAACTTGCCCCCGTCAAAGTCGTGTAGAGCATTTCAAATCGAATGGGGAGTGAGCGATCCACGTACATACCAACATTAGCGCCCGCCGAGAAACCAGGTCCTGCATAGAATCGCCCGTCTTCGGGCGAACGGATTAGACCGTAGTTTCCACTGGCTCCGACACCGTAGAAGAAAGACGGTTTGCGGCCGAGCAAAAGACTTTCATCTTTCGGGACTCGCGCGCGAGTAGGCTTGGCTTGATCTGCATCGAAGGGAATTTCGCGGATGCGCTTCTTGGGCTTTTCCTTCGCCTTTTCTTTGTCCTGCTCATCCAAATTGAGTCGATCTTGACGGACCCACCCTTCGAGGCTGCCTTGCTCTAGCTCGACTTCTACGTGAATGAACTTGCCCTGCTGATCGCCCAACAGCCGGAGCAAAGTGCCTTTTGGCAGAAGACCATGGGCAGGAGCCCCCTCGGCTGGCTCTTTCTGTAAATCCGCGTCTTCGACCAACTCCGCAACCATACCCTCGGAAATAGGCGCGGCACTTAATGTGGGCGCGATGGTTAGGACGAAAGCCGTCGCGAGAAGGAAGCGACGAATTCGATGTGACGTGTGTGCGGAAACATATCGATTAGCTGCACTCGGTCGAACTGAAAGTCTTCCTTCAGACATTGGACGTCTTTCGCGAATGCCACCGGGGCGCACGACACGTAAATAATGTTCTTCAAACCGTCGTGAATGAGCGGCTTAATGCAACCTTGCGCGCCGGAACGGGGCGGATCTAAGAGAAGTGTATCATACCGCTTCGCGAAATCCCTGGGCAGCCGCCGCACTAATCGGGAGTCGACAAACGCTTCCAAAAAGACGGGTTGAGCCGAACCACTCATATCTTTTCGAGCTTGGGCAAGCGCCGCCGAGGAGGCATCCACTCCGAATACCTCGTCGACTAAAGGGCTATAGCGCGAAGTGAGATTGCCATTCCCGCAATACAGTTCCAGAACAGATCGACTTTGCGCTTCCTCGATCCACCGGGACACCAGCTCTCGCAACACCTCATTCTGCGCACCATTTACCTGAGCAAAACCTGCTGAGGCATGAGGCTGATCGACTGCCTTGGCGACAGTTCCATCCGATCGCAGACTCAGCTCGACTTTCTTTGCGGAAGTTCCGCTAGAGCGAAGTTCACTCAGTGCCTCATTGAGTTTCGGATGCGTCACGGGACACTGCTGGATCTCCACCAGATCGTGAGATTTCTTTTTGTAAAAACCCCAGCGCCGCCCATCGGAATGGAGCTGAATGCGATTGCGATAGCCGAAGGTGTCTTTCGCTACGCTCGTTGGCAGTGAGTGTGTTGGGGCGAGTCCCCCGCGTTCAAATACGTGCCGAAGGATCTTTTCTTTCGCAGCGATCTGCGCCGGGTAGTCCCAGTGCAACCAGTCGCAACCTCCGCACTGCTCAAAGGCTTCGCAACTGGGCGTCACCCGTTGAGGGCTCGGTTCAATCACACTCACTAGCTCAGCATCGCGGTAGCGCTTATCGGAAATGTCGAAGCGGGCAGTAACGCGATCCCCTGGAACCGCGCCAGGCACAAAATAGAGATTGCCCTCCGTGTCGTGCGCTACGCCCTGCCCCATTAGGCCGGCGTGCAGAATATGGAGTTCAATTTCCACTCATGAGCTCCATGACCCAGTTCGCGAAAGCTTCAGGTGGGGGCATTTTCAAACGACCTTCTTCCATACCCGAAGGAAAGAAATGCGCACCGAAGGTTTTCAGAGTGGTTTGGTACTGGGCGTATTGGGGGTGGTTGAGAAGCACTGCATTCATGGCGGGAACTAGACCCACCGGACGACCGCCTCCCAACTGTCCCGCAACTAGCAGAGCAACCGCATTGTCGGTCAAACCCAGCGCAAACTTCGCAAGACTGTTCAAGGTGACAGGGGCAACGATCACCAAATCGAAAGGATCGAGGTGATCCACATCGGCGCCCGCTTCGGAAATGACTCTGCCCTGGGTCGCCCACGACAGGCTCAGTTCGGTGATAAAACGGGTCGCAGAAGGCGTCAAAAACGTAGTTATTTTAGCACCATGCCGCCGCAGCTCGCGAATGAGTTTCACGGTCTCGACCGCGCCAATCCCACCGCAGACGCCAAAGGCGATGCATTTGCCGGCGAGGACCGTGCTCTTGCTCTCAACTTGCTTGTCCGAAATCACGAACACACCAATGCCGCAAATTCGAAATTTTCACAATGGGCCGCTTTGCCGAGATAGGAGCAGATGTGCGAGCGACCCCGACGAATTAGTTGTTCCCCCGGAACCCTTATGTTAAGAAAAACGCCACGTTTTATTAGGAGGCCGGATGGGAGAGATCGTTCTTTACGCCAAGAGGAGTTGTGCGCAGTGCAAAAAAGCAATCGCATTCCTCAACAAGAAGGGCGTTCGCTATTCTGTGAAAGATATTGTCCATGAGCCGCCCCCGCGCAGCCTTTTGGAAAAAGTGATTAAGGCGGAGAATATCTACGCTAGCCTGAATCAGCGCAGCACCACGTATCGCGAGAATCATCTCGGTCGTCGTCGCACGACCAAGAACGAAGCGATTCGTTTGATGCTCAAAGATCCCAATCTCATTAAGCGCCCGCTCATCATCAAAGATAACCGCGCGTATCAGGGCTTCGAAGAAGACACCCTGATGGATTTCGTCGCTGTTCCTGAAGCGTGATTTAATTCCGAGGTGAGGTAGAATGGGTTAACACCCATGAGCACAAACACCTCGGATCTTTTACCTCTTCTCGACCAATCCGGTCCCTTTACCGAAATGGATGGCATTCCAGTCCTCGTTCCCAAGCCTGAAGCAACGCTTGCCGGTTGGATGAACCGCTGGAACGCCTGGCGTCTACGGCTCCACAAAGAGCGAGAAGGAATTGAGCGCGCGAAAACGCAAGAACTCCTACCGCTCACGGTTCAACGCTTAGAGAAGCAGAGCCGTGCCCTGGAAGAGCAAGACCGCTTCATTTCAAATTGGCTCGCCCCCCTTCAGCCTCAGTCCAAACCCGTCTCCATCCTAGATGAAGTGCTTGCAGGCAGACTGCCTTACAATCTTTCTCTCATTGGATATGAAGGCAATATTCATCGGGATTGGTGCTGGGGAGAGGAAGAAAACCGTCTCAGCTTAGAATGCTTGGAAAGTGTGGGACTCGCCAAACCGGGCGTAACACTCGTACTCGGAGCGGGATGGGGACGACTCGCCTACGACCTTTCGGAAAAACACAATCCGAGTCAGCTCGTTGCTACCGATATCAACCCGCTTTGTCTGCTGGTTGCAAAAAAACTTTTCGCGGGTCAAACGCTTCGTCTTCATGAATTTCCTCTGGCTCCCGTAAGCCATGACAAAACCTCTGTCTTGCGCGAACTCAAAGCGCCTCGTCCCGCAAAAGGCCGTATTCATCTTGCGCTGATGGATTATTCCGCCCCTGCTTTTCGAGAAGGTGCTTTCGATACGATTGTCACTCCCTGGCTCGTGGATGTAGTGCCGGAAGACTTTCGTACATTCGCCTTAAGAATGAATGCCTGGCTCAAACCCGGAGGAAGCTGGTTTGAGTTCGGATCGCTCGCGTTCTCGCGGGCCGATGCAGCTCTCAACTACAGCAAGGAAGAAGTCGAAGCGATTTTGAAGGAGACGGGTTTCGAGTTGGCGGCCAGCGAAGAGAAGGAGATTCCGTACCTGCGCAGTCCGGATAGTCGCCATTGCCGTCAGGAACAAGTCTGGGCGTTCCGTGCCGTGAAGCAGGCCACGCTCCCCATGCCTGCGCCTCGTGCGACCCATCCCGCGTGGGCACGCGACCCTAGCCTGCCTATTCCCACGCAACTTGCCTTCACTGCCGCTCATGCGACGCATGTCCTATTTGGAGAGCTACTGGCATTGGTGGATGGAAAGAAGGGGATTGCCGATTTGGCAGCGCATCTCACTGCCAAGTACAGCTTAGATCCTGCTCGCGCTTTAGAAGCGGTGACTCACTACCTTGCCACACTCACGGAACAGGCCGAGACCAAGACGCCTTAGTTACCCGCAGCCGCTTCGGCACTAATCCAATCATTCATTTTGTTCACATCCGCAGTAGACAAAGCGGGGTTAATCGATGGATGGAAGAGGCCATTCAACTGGCGCGGCTTATTGTGTAACAAGGAAGAAGGCGGATCCTGCGTGTTCGACTTGGCCAAGGCCTGTCCACACAGATCGACTCCTAAAGACATGGGGAAAAGGCCAGTGGCAGTGACATTCGCTCCACCGTGACAGCTCGTGCACTTTGCCGCAAGAATCGGTGCGACGTCCGTATTGAACTTCGCCTCTTGGAGACAGCTAGCGACGTTCGTATTGATGTCCGCCGGTTCGTCCGTCTCCGCGTAGTCAAAAGAAAAGGCAATATCGTCGCCTTGCGCTCTTTCAAAAACTAACAATTGGCTGGTTTCCGAGAGCAACGGAAAGGCCCAGGCGGCAGCAGGAAAACTGAAAGATCCAGGTGCCACCACGAAATCCGCCGTTAAGAAGTTCGTGGCGGTCAAGCTCTCTGCGCCATTAATAACGAGTTCGATATTAGAAATGTGATAGTTCAAGGCGCCCGAAAAGCCGATTTTAGGCGCAGAGAAAATATACGATCCAAAGCTACCTGCTGAGGGAGCCGTATAAAGCTTGGCCGAAATCTCAAAGCCTGCCGACTGAATCGGAGGGTTCGCTAGTGCCAAGTTGAACCGATACAGCTTGCTTGCCGTTGTGCTTAAATCCGTCGGCGAAACCCGGACAGTCGTCGTCATCACGCGCGTCTTATTGCCCCCTGAGCAATCCAAAGGGGGAAGCCCTGCTTCTGCGGCAGCCCAAATGCCGATTTGGGTTTCAAAATCATCTGCGATGCTGGAACAATTCGATCCACACTGGTGCATTTCTCCCATTTTGGAAACGAATCGAGAGCTCGCCGGTGAATTGAAGTCTGAGAACTTGCGGGCATACGAGTAGGCAGAAGCGGGATCAGAACCCGCAAACGCATAGGGTGCGGCGTTGCTCACTCCGTCGTGACAGCCCGTGCAACCATTCGCAGAAAAGATCGGGTAAACCGTAGGAGCGAAGCCCGCCTGACGAACGGCGGTGACTTCAGCAGGTTCAGAAGCGCACACCCCGCCCAGAGCATCGTCTTTACCGAAAGCGCAGGCAGAGACGGCGACAAGCGCAAGACAGAGCGCTGCCCACTGAGAAAGGACTCTAGTTGATGGTAATCGAAGTTTACGCATATCCCCGTGCTCCACGTCCAATATTGGGGTTTTAAATTTAGGCGAATAAACCGTTCGCCGGATTCTTGATGGCAGCAATCTCCAGTGCGGAATAACCAGCCGCTTTGAGAACTGCATCTGCGCGGTCCGTCAGACCGTTCAATCGCAGATAACTGTAAAACACGATACCCGAATACATTCGGTCGCGACCCATCGGAGTGGTTTCATCCACTCGACCATTGGCTCGCAAGGAACCCAGGAAAGGCTTCAGCGTCGTTGCTCCCTCTCCATTGGGTCGCATCACAAACACGAGTGACGAACAGACGTCCCGACGGTCACCCACAAACAAGGGCGTCGTCGCTGGATCGGAAGACGGGGTGAACGCTGGATTGCCGTTATTGCCGCCATCTTGGGTAATCAAAAGAAACAAGCCAGCGCCATTGGTTTGCGATAGCACTGCCGCCGCTTGTAAGCACTGACCCACGAGCCTCCCAGCCATGGCATCCCGCGCATTCGTGGCGTTAAGAACATTTTGATGGTAATCGTACCCGCCATCTTGCAACGCAATCCCTGCCGTATGCCCAGCCATCAGCCCCTGAATCATATGAGCAATGCGCACACTTTCGGTGGTGGTTCCTTCCAAAGTAGCGTTGGCAATTGGATTGGCAATGCCGAAGATACTCCGTAAGTCGGGGTTGTTAGTCGCATTAAGCTCCGTAGGCGTGATCAAAGAGCGCACATTGCGCTCCATTTCCTCATAAGCGCCTGCCGTGGATCCTGGCAATGCCCCTTGGCTTATGCGATTGATCTGCGCTGCCGAAAGCTTGCGCATCACGTTCGCCATCTCTTCCATGATCGGTTCGCCTGCGCCGCCCAACACGTTCGAAAAGGCCGGGGCGTTTAAATAATTGCCCACTCGAGTCGTAGGAATAATTTCCAAACCGCCGTTCGGTACCCATTCACCCACCAAGTTTCCGGTCGGGGAAGCAAACAAACCCATCGCAGAGGTCAGTGAGCCTTTCAGCCCAGCCAAACCGATGGCAGGCATCATGCCGTACTGGCACTGTGCGGTAGCATCATCGGGAGAAGTGGTGGCTGCGGACATCAGTTGGAGCCGCGCCATCGTCGCCGGGGTGATTACTGCTCGCATGGCATTGTGAAACGCACTTTGTCCAACAGTTGCCCCTTCAGTAGGTGCGAGAACGGTTGTTCCGTAAAGATTCGCCGTGGTGGAACTGTCTTCGTACAGACCATGGGCCGCTCGCATCTGAGGCGTAATATCTTGCGCTTGGTTCGAAGCAAAAATGCCCCCCATCCAGCGCCATATGCCCGCACCGCCCGAAAAGTGAATGTGCAAGAAGCGGTACTTTGGAAGGACCGGGGAGAAACCCTCAGCGTGCGCCGACGTCTCCTTAAAGAGTTCCAAGAAAATCGGAGGGACCGCCAAGGCAGTAACACCCGCGGTTGAGCCTTTCATGAAATCTCGACGAGAGAGTTCTTGGTGGCAGACGTGCTTATTCTTTTTATTCGTTTTCATATTACGTCCCGTTTCTTACTTAAAGTTAAAAGGCGATTCCAGCCAATGCCGATGCGCCAATGGCAGTGCAGATCACTCGCACCGCGACTTGCGTACCCGCCGTAGTGTTGGGAACCAGCGTCATAAGCCGATCAAAGCTCTCCTTGGCAATCTCGATGTCTTCCTTCGCCGGCATATCACCCGTCGCTCGTGTGAGCAGGTGAGTGACCAGTGCGCGACGGGCGTCGGCATCATGCCGAGGCGTCACCCCATTGAACGGGGTGAGAGCGAAATTAAATGTGCCAAACACTTTGGGCCGCTTGTTGGTGTCTGTACTGGCCAACTCGCACCCCTTGGCAAAGAGCTCTTTGGCAGCTTTTAAGCTAGAGCTACTGGCTCCACCACCCCAGCTGAGAGAGTTTCGAACAAGGTCATGGTTATCTCGAAATTGCTGGTTCTGAATCGTGATGTCCGTGTAGGTCTCAATCAATGCAAGAATGTCATGCGGATTTCGTACGGAGGCAACTGCGCGCACTTCATCGCCAAGGCTATTCGCGTTGGTCAGAGGTGCAGAGCTATCCGCGCAGCTAGCGAGGAAAAGCAGCCCTGCGACCGCCATCGCTTGGATCACAACAATCTTTTTCATACGTTACTTCTCCGGCAACACGTTCAAAAATTCGATCTATTGCTTACTGGTTCTGTGCGTAGTGGATCGCGATGAGCTCGTAGGCTTTGCGAAGGTTTTTGCCTTCTTTCAAAACCTGCGAGAAGTGCTTGATGGTGTTTTCTTGAGATTCCAGCTCAGCCCGATCCGCCTCATTCATGCTGTTCAGGCTAAAATCCTTGCGCAAGTAGACTTGCGAGACAATGCGCTTCGATAAGCATTCGTAGAAGCCATCCGAAGCCGCAATGAGTTTTCCAAATTCTTCAAGGCCCGAACCGGAGACGTGATAGAGCTCCCCGCCATTGAGCGATTGGAGCGTTTTGCCGCCAAAGCTATTAAATCCAAAAATCTTTTGCTGGGATGCCGTTACAAAGAGCTGCCAGGTATCAGTCGTGATGGCATAGAGCGGAAAATTGCCTAGCTCGTTGATCTTATCGCGGACTGCCCCGACCACCACGCCTCCGGTATCGTTATTAGCAGCCGGATCATAGTCATGCCGTGCAAACGCCGGCATCACTCCGTCCATCTGCGCGTGACAGCTCTTGCAATTCGTTTGGTACTCAGCCGGATCGCCTGCGGGAGCGCGCGGAATGTCGCGACGTACGTAAGTGTCAGGGATAGCCAAAGACTGTGTCGCGGATTGGTTTACGCAATAGAGGTTATTGAGAACGCCCTGCCAGTTGCGACGGTTGGTGCCCATCTCGAAATAGGCTTTGCCCCAGACCCACGTCGTAAAGATCCCGACCGAGCCGATTTTACGATCTTTTTTGAGCACCTGGCGTGGATTCTTCAAACGCCAGACATCGGAAAAGTGCGCACTTGGATTACGCAGATAGCGCGGAACGCTCACGCCATTCACGGAATCCGTGATGGATGGATCGTAATACACCGTATCGGTGTAGAGCACTTGATCAATGGGCAAGCCATCGCGTGCATGACCCAGAAACAGAGCGCCGATCTCGTTTCGGTCTCCGACAGGACTTAAATCTCGGTTAAACGTTTGCCCCAATGCCACAATCGCATTGTTGTAGAAGGAATCTTCGCCGGTGCGAGGATCCGTGATCATCGCAGCAGCCCCTTCTAGATTGCCTTCGTGGACCGCTTGGACGATCGCATTAAAATTCGGGTTGTCAGCAACCAAGGGAACACCCTTGGTGAGATTTTTGTGAAGCTTGTTGGCCAAGCGGATGGAGTCTTCAATCGTTCCACCCAGCGCAGAGGTCGATAGACCCATGAGAAGAGCGCCGATGGCCACGGTACCGGCAAAATTTAATCGGATTCTCACGACTAGGGCCTCCTCAAACGCATTAAAAAACGATCTGCTTGAGGGCTTGAGAGTGCGAAGCGGATGCCAACCTCGCATGCTGCCTAAACACTTGAATAATCCGTAGGCGAGTGCCGAACTTTTGGACGCGTTTTGGCAGAATCGCCAATAACCTCTGTTTATCGATGAGTTACGGTGCTCAGTTCTTGTTCACTAAGCCTAAATGGGTGATGTGGCAAATAAGGCGTTGATATAAGGAAGCTAAAAACGATTGTGAAAACCGTGGTGGCTACTCGCTGCCCTATGGATTGAGTGAGCTGGAAGGAATGGCAACGTCAACTCCGGAACCGGGAGTCCGCCATTGAAGAACGAGGGTACACGCCCCAGTGCCTTGGTAGTGGTCGATGGAAAAGCCGTAAACGCCGGGCGTCAGGGTCGCATTCGCGCTATTTGACGTAGTGTTCGTAACCGTCAAGGGAGCAAGACCACCCCCGCTGAAAGTAAAGATGGTTTGATCGTTACTGGCCACTCTAAACCGGTGGACCCCGCTGGTCGCCGCGGCGATCTTTCCTTCAATGCGCACGGCATAGTTGGATTGCAGACCTGTGGTAGTGGCAAAGGGTGTTCCGCCGTTGCACTGACCGTTATAATTGATTTCCTTAATCAGGAAGCGACCTGTCGCAGTCATGCTGGAGATGGCCGGCATTGCGCTGAGTGCAATGTCTGATTCATAGTACGTGGCAACAGGCGTTTTAAAAGGGCCTGTATCGTCGTCATCCAAGTCATAACCGAAGGCGGAAGTGGGAATCAAAACCACCGTGCAGTTGCCAGAAAGTCCGTCCGCCGTTTCCGCTTTTATGGGAACTTCCAGCACCTCAGAGATGAGAGCCGGCGCCGTATAGGCAACACTGGTAGCTGCACCGACTCCGATGACTCCGGTGTCCTTGAAATACAAACTGGGGTCAGTTTCTAAATCCACTTCAAAGGTGAGTGGCGCCTCGACGGCGTTTACAAACGAGTAAGTGAGGGTGGTGGATTCACCGGGCAGCAGGAGCTCTTTTGAATAAGTGCAACGGATCTGCGCCGTATTGCTATCATCGCCGTCTTTGTCCGTGCCATTGCAGCGGACAAGGCCAACCAGCGCGATCAAAAGCATCAGAATTGCTAAGTTTCCACGCATATTGCTCTATCGGTATTTTAGCAGATTTTTCCGCTCAAAATGTGAAGAGCGCCAATTGTGAAGATTGTGAAGCGGCAAAGCCCTCTGTGAGGCAGCTACGAGACGATACGAACGCTTGAAATAAGCTCTTTCGGGATCACGGGGAGTTTAAGGCTGCGGCACCGCTCAACCACCTCAGGTTCCCAGGCGTGGCTTGAAACCAAGTAACTATTCTGTGAAAGCCCCATCTTTTCAATCAGGTCGAGGCCTGTTTCGCCACCCAGAGACAGCTCATAGTCTGCTAAAAGGGTAAACTTGTCTGGCACCCCACGACCTTGACCCACCCACTCTTGAAAACTCTCGGCATCGACAAAACTAAAGACCGGAAGAGTTGGGCCATCTGAGACTTGGCTCTCAAGCCTCTGTCTCCACATTTCGTGGATACTGGGATCATCATCTAGAATGACGACAGCGTGATTGCTCGACAGGACTAATTGACTGGCTATCCATTCCGGTGGCTCGGACGCTGGCAGCTCGACCGTTACCGTCGTTCCAACGCCTTGCTCTGAGGCCACGACAAAGGTTCCGCCCCACTGCTTTACGCAAGTCTTTGCATGACTAAGGCCAAGCCCAGTCCCGTTTTCTTTTCCGTAACTAAAGCCTCGTTCTCCCACCCGAGTGAGGACTTCGGCACTCATTCCACGTCCGTCATCTTCCACGCGAACGCTTACTTTATCATTAACCTTCGCGACCTCAACTCGAACGTCTCCGCCTTCGACAATGGCTTCGACTGCATTGTTGATTAGATTGCTAATGACACGTTCAAACTCGATACGATCCGCCCTCACACAAGAAATCTGGCTCCCCTCATTTGATTTGAACCGAAGGGTGATGTTTGAACGGTTCGAGAAACGACTTCTCGCTTCGATGACCGCTCTTTCTACAAAATGCGTGATGCCTAGTGACTCAGCTGCCTTGGTAGTCAGTAGGGCATTCTGAGGACGACGCAGCAGTCGGTTGGCAATATCTTCAATGCGCGCCGTCGACATCTTCAGAAGTTTGCGCCGATTCTCGGCAAGTCCTTCAAGATCATTTGAAACCATCATCAGAGCGGTCAGCGGCGAGCGGATATCGTGTCCAATTTGCCGTTCCAACTGCCGTTGGTCTTCCATCTGGGCCAATTGATAGCGAACACCCTGCTCTCGCTGTCGGGCGCCCGACGTCTGCAGTGAAAGGACCAGGGAGGTAATAGCTGTAAGCATTTCGCTATTGCGCCATTTCTGAAATGGTACGCGAAACGAAATCAAGTTGTGTTTCCCTGAATGCCAGAGCGAAAATCGGAAGTCCGTCCCTCCCGAGGTCTCCTCGGTGACCAGAGGAATGTACTCGTCACCTGGGGCTTCCCCCAAACGGACATTCACCGCCGACAGATGGGCGGCTAGACTATCCACCAACGTCGAGAGGCTCGAGTTCTCCAAAGCTTCGTACAGGACCACGCTGAATTCAAAAAACTTCCGATACCAATCACGCTCAAAAGCAAGCCCCTCAGTTTCAGCCACTGCATCCAAGGAGAAGGGAGCCCCTTTCACGGACATGCGGGAGCGAAGTTTTCGGTCTAGTTTGAACTGCGAGGCGACCAGTTCGATTAAGTCGGACAGGTAGACAAACGTGCCGTAACTATCCAAGTGCGCTTTGGCGTCTTGAATCGCTTTTTGCCCTTCTTGAATTTCTCCGGATTGCCTCAAAAGAAGCGCCTCCAGAAGTTTGAAAACGGTTTTATCCAGTTCGCTTCCCGAGACTCGGTAAGCCTCAGCGGCAGAACGATAAAACTGACGAGAGAGTGTCTCATTTCCATCGCAACTGTGAAGGTAAGCGCAATAGGTTAAAAGCCGAAGGCCATACCGTTCATCTGGTTTAGTGAAGTTCAGGGAGTCAAAATGCGAAAGAATCCTGTCAAGGTGGGCAATCTCGCCACGCTGTCCGCTAATTCGAATCCACAGACCGAGATTAAACATTTGGAAAAACCGATCACCGCAGCGCTTGAGAGCCCCCTGCGCCAGATGGTGCAAACGGTCTGCTTTTCCAAATTCGCCGAGATTGAAATGGTAGTTTCCCAGAAGGGAAAACAGCTCCCCTCGCATCCGATCGCGAGAAGGAACCTTCGAAGGTCTCAGATGAGAAAATATACGAAAGGCCACATCACTGCGGCCTTGAAAGACCATCCAGTGAGCTAACCAGGCCAACGCACGCAAGGGGGTTTTTCCGCTTCGGATTGCGAAGCGCAATATCTTCTTACACAGGCGAAAACCCACCCGGTTGGGGTGCTTCCAAAACAGAAGGTATTCTTCCGATAAGTCGACATCTGTGTCGTTTTGCGAAACCGGCAACCAGGGCAAGAACGCACAGACCAGAGGCCCCAGAAACTTTGCGGTCACCCACTGCATGACTCGTGAATCCCCCACGAAGTGCGTCCGATGGGTCTTCTGGTACTCGGCATAAGCTCGATTCAAATCCCCTTGCTGAACGTACTTAACCCATGGAGCTTCATTGGCTGCGACTTGCATGGTCGGCTCCGAACAACATGGGTTTAATGCGATCGTTGTCAGCGAGCGCGGGGAACAGTTTCTTTCCCAATCTTTCGTCGGGCACAAAAAAATCGCCCTTGGCTTTTGCTTTCACCCTACCCTCGCCATCGACGATTTCGCCGACGCATTGAAAGACCTGGCCGTCTTGGGACACAACCCTCGTGCGGACCGTATGCCTTTCTTCGGTACTGACTGGAGCTAGGTAAGTGAGCTCCAGTGACTTCGTCACAGGCAAAAGACCCTTGGAAAGAATGACGGCGTAGCCAAGCATTTCGTCCAGTGCCATGGCGATGAAGCCACCGTGGGTGATCTGATTGAAACCCTGCATTCTAAGCGGAAAGACTAGAGAATCTACTGCATCGCCCGTCTCCGCTTCTAAACGAGGCTCGAGATGAAGACCGGAATCATGCCACGGAGAACAAGCCACGCAATTGTAGCCGGGAAGGCCTTCCCACTTCTTAATAATGGGCGGCAACGTCGATTCACTAGGAATCTGACCAAAAAAAATGCGCTCGATGATCGCAGGAACTTTCTCACGCACCGTTCTCAACTGAGAAGCCTTGATAAACCGTTTCGCAAGATGGAAAGGAAAAGCCAATTTGATACGGGAGCGAATCAGCGCATTCAGGTCGGGTTTCTTCTCAACGATGTCTTGGGTCTCGGCGCACCCCAAAGCGATGTGGAACAATTCATCTTTGGAAATCCGATACAGAGCGGCCTTTAGATCTCTATCCAAAACGTACGGTAGACGCCATTTCAGAAGGCGGCTGGTGTACTCCTCAAAGAACAATTGCGAATCAGCAATCTTCTCAGCAAGAGCAGAGGGGCTTAACGACGCGTTAATTGACTCGACCGCTTGAGATGCGAATTGAACCGCCGCATTGGGAGCAAGGGGCGGCATGCCCTTATCCAGAAGCCAGCGGCCAATGCGCAGCTGATGATCCACTTCGTCTCGGTAGACTCTTCCCCATGTGGCTTTTCGCTTAGCAGGCGCAAGGGACTGCATGCGAAGGGCATACTTTGCAGCGACCCCTTCGAGCCAATAGATCGATGAGAGCCAATCGTGAATTTCAGCTTGGTAGAGGCCACGGCGATTTTCGTCGCCGACAGCCTCGCTGATTTCCGGTTGAGCCCACAGCAGGCCTTCCGGCGCTATCGCCAAATTATCGATAAAGACAGAATTTTTCCCCAAACCCTCAACCCCTTGAAGTCCGGGCACCTTATCATATTTGACACACTGCATCAATTCACCGCCTGCAATTCGTTGGATTGCAGGAAGGCGGCCAAAAAATGGCACCGCCTCTAGGCTCACGCCCGGGGAAAGCGTTTCAGGATTGAATCAACTGGGCGGGATGGCGTCTCACATTTGAAGCTAAGAGCCGAGCTTCCCTCTTTAGAAAACCCAGCTGTGCTTCTAGCTCCAGCCTATATTTTTCTAAATCTGCATCGGTCGCTGTTGCCGGCACGAAAAGCGGCTCTCCGAAAAGTGCCACGCACTTGGCAAACGGTTTTGGCAAATAGCCTTGGTTCCAAGCTCCTTTGATGTCCCACTGGCTGGAAGCACAACCCGCTGCCGCGATAATGGGAACTCCGGTAGTCCGGGCCAAAAAGAGGATACCCGGCTTGGCTTTAAAAACAGGGCCCCTTGGCCCATCGACCGCGATGGAAGCGCTGCGATTTTCGACTCTCACGGCATCGACGAGACCCTTTAGGGCCCCGGCTCCGCCCCGACTGCTCGACCCCCGAACGACGAAGTAACCGAAACGCTGAAGGATTCGAGCCATCAGGTCCCCGTCTTTGCTTCGACTCGCCATGACGGCAAGGCCCCAGCCTCCAAACACAGGAAGCAGCAGCAGCTCATCCCCGTGCCAGTGGGCATACAGGCGAGGACCCTTCTGTGTTGCCGGGTAATTGCCGACTCTTTCGACCCGCCACAAGGCGCGTACCACGCGCAGCACTAGAGTCACAATCAGGCTGAAAAACGCTACCTTAAGACGCGAAATCATTCGGCTTAAGCGCTAACAAAGGGATGCCGAAGAGTAAAGAGTATGAGCTCGGCCAAGAAGACAAAAGAAAAGCGTATCGATCCTCCCCCTCCTGCCGCGGAAAGACCGACAGGAAGAATGGGCGAAGATCAGAAACTGACACAGTTCTGTCGAGCGGCTAGTCACGAGCTCGGTAACGTGCTCGGCACCATCGTCGGCGAATTGGATTACGGGCTCACGAACACGAACACGCTGGTGCGCTATCGCGCCATGAACGTCGCTCTTGCCGCTGCCGAGCGAGCCATCAGTCTAGCGCGTAACCTTTCGTACTTCGCCGTGCATCCCAAACTAGAAATGAAGTCCCTCGACGTCTCTCAACTCGTCATGGATACCGTTGAAATCGTCGAAAAAGATCTTCGCAACCGTCACATCAAATTCAACGTGCTGGTTGAAGCGTCGCGGATGATTCACGTCGATGGCGGAGCACTCCAACAAGTGCTCTTAAACTTGTTCCGTCGTGCGTCTGAGACGATGCCCCAAGGGGGAAAACTGACCATCAGCATGCGCCAAATGGGCGGCAAAGTGGAGATTGCGTGCACGGATACGGGTGTCGGAATCCCCCAGGAACGACTACACGCGATCTTAAACCCGGATATCCAATCCGGATTTGATGCTTCTGCCGTACAAGATCTTGAACTTGCCGTAGCTAAAACTTTGGTGGAGCGACAGGGCGGAGAAATTCGTATTCAGTCCAACATCGGCGAGGGGACTACCTACACCCTCTTCTTTCCGTTCAACCCAGAAGCGTCGCGTGGCCCCGGATTCACGGAACACCGCCGCTTCCGCCGAGTGCGCACCAATTTGCCGGTCGAAGTTTCTTTCGAAGGCCAGAGCCCATTCATGACAGAATTGGAAACTTTGAGTGTGCGAGGCTGCTCCGTGGCCCTGCTGGACGATGCCGCCAAGCTGCCTGCCATGGATAGCGTCGGTGCCCTTCGCATTTACTACTATCAAGACCAGGTCCTCGATATCGCCAAATGCCGCATTGCCAATCAGGTTAAGAGCCAGGGTCGCACGGGAATCGGGATAGAATTCATCGAGTTTGACTCGCGCGCTCGAAAGCTTCTCGAAGCCATTGTAAAAAGCCACTCGTACTGAGAGAGTCTCGCCCAACGTTATGAAAATCTGTTTCGTCGTCAGGTCACTTCACAATCAGTTAATGAACTACACGACGACGCATCTGGCGTTTGAAGCCTACAAGCGCGGCCACAAGGTCGTTTATACGACCGTTAATAGCCTCTCCTATAGCGACGATCACCAGATTCGCGCTACTGCCGTAAGCCCCGGTTACACTGGGCTTCAGAATCGCCAACAATTTCTAGATGCCCTGCAAGGCGAGCACGCCTTGCGCGAAGAAGTCGCCCTGTCTCGGTTCGATGTCGTTTTCTTACGCTACAACCCACACGAATCCGAGACCGAGAAGGAACGCGCCAAAAATCCAGCGCTCGAGTTCGGACGTCTCTTAAAGCAGCAGGGAGTGCTGGTCGTAAACGACCCGGCCGGGCTTTCTAAAGCAGCCAGTAAAATGTACCTTTGTACTTTGCCCCCCGAAGTTCGGGCGAAAACGGTCATTACGCGCTCGACCCACAAGATCAAAGAGTTCCTGCGAACACTTAAAAAGCCAGCAATCATTAAACCGCTTTCCGGGTTTGGCGGTCAGGATGTTTTTTTCGTTAAGAGCATCAAAGACATCAACATCAATCAAATCATCGCAGCCGTAGCCAAGAACGGCTACGTCATGGCGCAGGAATATATTCCTGAGGTAAAAAAAGGCGATAAACGCCTTTTGCTCTTAAACGGCGCCCCCATGATTATCGATGGTCAAGCAGCCGTCTATCGACGAGTGGCTGTCAAAGGTGAAATTCGAAGCAATATTCATGTGGGCGGCACACGCAAGACTGCCGAATTTACCGATACCGAACTGAAAATCGCTGAAGCTATTCAAACTCGCCTCGTTTCTGACGGCCTTTACTTTGTCGGAGCCGACATCGTGGGGGACAAACTGCTTGAGATCAACGTCTTCTGTCCAGGTGGAATCAATAACATCAATGAGCTGTACAACATTAATGTGGGCGCCTACGTCATCGAGGATTTGGAAAAACGCGTCCGCCTTTGGAAAACCCACTCTCACTTTACCCACCACACGAACGTCATCCGCGCCTTTTAATCTTTTTTGAGCTACTCTAGGCCCACCATGAAGAAAGTTTTGATACTTTGCGGCGGGCGTTCGGAAGAGCACGAAATATCCCTTATCTCGGCCAAGGGAATATTAGATGCCTTAGATCGCAAATTGTTTGAGCCCCTTCTTGTCGGGATTAGTAAGACCGGCGTTTGGTACTGGGAAGATGAGAAGGATTACTTCACGGGCTCCTTAAAGGCCGACGCCATTAAACTCAATGAGAAGCGCCCCAAGGTCACGCTTGCGCCGTATCTCTCCGGTGGAAAGGGACACCTTGTCGCCGACAACGGCGCTTCGGCAGATTTTGACGTCGTATTTCCCATCGTACACGGACAGTTTGGAGAAGACGGCACGCTCCAAGGGATGCTTGAGCTCATGGGGATCCCCTTTGTGGGGAGCCGCTGCGGTCCTTCGTGGATCTGCATGGACAAGTGGCTCATGAAGACGCTTTGCGAGAAGAATGCGATTGCCGTTGCAGAGTATGTGGGAATCCGCCGCGGAGAAGATTGGAAAGCGCGAACGAAGGAGATCGAGAAGCTAGGCTACCCTCTTTTCGTGAAGCCCTCCTGCCAAGGTTCTTCCGTGGGTGTTTCGAAAGTAACCCAGGCATCTGAGCTGCCGGCAGCCATCGATACGGCGCTCAAGTACGATCGTATTTGCCTCCTAGAGCGAGCGATTGTCGGGCGCGAAATTGAATGCGCCGTCTTGGGGCTTTCTGCAAACCCCCAATCTAGCTTGCCGGGTGAGATTATCGTCTCGCCGAAAGTCGGTTGGTATTCTTATGAGGCCAAATACTTGGGTGGCGATTTAGCTCGCACTGAAACGCCGGCGCGGATGCCGGCGGATCTCACGGCGAAGGTCCAAGCCTTCGCTGAAAATGTTTTTAGAGTTCTGGAATGCGATGGAATGGCCCGTGTCGATCTGCTTCTGGAAGAAAAAACGGGAAAGATCTACCTCAACGAGCCGAATACCCTTCCCGGTTTTACCCCTATCAGTATGTATCCAAAGATGTGGGAAGCGTCGGGATTGTCGTATCCCAAGCTGATTAGTCGGCTGATTGAACTCGCATTTGAACGCAGCCGACTCTCCTCTTAAGACTCCCCCTCTCGCCAAGCCCAAAATCCTGCAGTAGACTTCTGGGCATGCAAAGTGGCGAATTACCCAAGATCGATTTCCCCCAAAGACGAAAGACCTTTCTTCAGAAGCTGGGCAAAGGCGTTGCCGTATTGCCATCTTCCCTGGAGTACATTCGAAACGGGGATGTCCACCACACGTACCGTCAGAATAGCAACCTGTACTACTTAACAGGCGTCGATGAAGCTAAAAGCCTCGCCCTGTTTGCAGGCGACCAGGACAAGGCGTTTCAGATTTTTGTTCAGCCCAGAGACAAAACAAAAGAAATGTGGGAGGGCAACCTGCTTGGTCCCGAACGCGCCAAAGCGCTCACGGGCGCAGACGTCGCCCTACCCTCCACTCCAGAGACCGCATTCGATGAAGCGTTCATCACGGCCATGCTGGAAGCTGACGCTCTTTACTATCGGCTCGGCTTGGACGCCGAGATGGACCGACGCATCTTGAGCCTGCTTACCCGCGCGATGCGTAAGCTAGGCCGAACGGGGCGTCCGCTCTGGCCGATATGGGATCCCGATACGGTTTTGGGTGAACTGCGCCTGATCAAGTCGCGTCCTGAAATTGAACGCCTAGCGCGCGCGGGAGAAATTTCGGCCGAAGCGCATCAAAACGCCATGCGCATCACAAAACCGGGAATGTACGAGTACCAAATCGAAGCAGCACTCTTTCACGCCTTTCGTGCCAATGGCGCAAAGCGTTTGGGCTACGATTCGATTGTTGCTTCAGGGCCCAATGCCTGTGTTTTGCACTATCACGAGAACAGCCGCAAGATGGCGGAGGGCGACTTGCTCCTCATCGATGCCGGCGGCGAATACGAACATTACACCGCGGATATCACACGCACCTTCCCCGTTTCTGGGAGATTCTCTGACCCCCAGGCCGAGGTCTATCAAGCGGTGCTCGATGCGCAACTATCGTGCATCAAGATGGCGCGCCCCGGAAAAACCATGAAGGACCTTCATGAGCATGCCGTGGAAGTGCTGACGGAGAAGCTGAAGGAGCTGAAAATTCTCAAGGGTCCCACTAAGCAGCTCATTAAGGAAAAGGCTTATCATCCCTACTACCCGCATGGGACAGGTCACTGGCTGGGGATGGATGTTCACGATGTGGGTCGGTACTACGTCGATACCTACGATCAACCTCGCAAGCTCGTGCCAGGGATGGTTTTCACTATCGAGCCAGGCCTTTATTTCGGATTGGATTCCAAAGCGCCGCCGAAATTCAAAGGCATTGGCGTGCGCATTGAGGACGATATCTTGGTTACCGCCAATGGCTGCCGGGTTCTGACTTCGGCTGTGCCCAAAGAGATCGATCAAGTGGAAGCCATGTGCTCCGAGACAGGCTGACTCAAGCACCTGCCTCAAAGCGCGAAAATGGGCACCTTCTCACGGCCTGTAGGTCATGCTAAAAACTGTCGAACTAGGGGTGTAGCTATGCGTGTCTTGATAGCCTTAATGGTAGCGGTTCTCTCTCAGTCTGCTCACGCTCGGGGACTAGAAGATCGGTTTGATTACGCAGCACAAGCCAAGCTAGAGGCGTTTGCTCGGGTGGTGCGGTCGTCTGAAGCGATGATCGACTCGCTGGGAGCGGTAGATTTCACGGTTGAATTGCACAACGTAAATGCAGGCTCCACAAGCCGAAGCACTTCGAATTACTTCGTATCGTTGCGCTTACTCTTGGAACGACAGAGCGTTTCTGAAAAGGACCCTGTCACCCAAATTGAAACTTTTAAAGGCACTCGTACGGACTTCAGTCGAGAGGCCGATCTGACCGATGGAAAGGTCTCCGTCTATTTCACGGGCGAGGGAGCGCGCGCTAATGCACTTGGTTACCAGTTGGCCAGCATCTTAGATCGCAAAGGCACGATCTCAGCTTTGGATGACCACAGCATTTTGAAGGCGGCGTTCTGCCTGAAACACAATTCACTCATGTCTAATCCCACGGTCCAATGCACGGTAATACCAATGCAGGAGCTCTACTCAGGATTGAAGGAAAAGAAGGCAGTCGTGCTTTCCATAGAAAACCCGAAGACGCAAGAAGCTGCGCAAGTTCGCATTCACTCAGCGCTGTGAGCGCGCTTTGTATTCGCGCATAACGCCTTGGCTGTCGAATTCAGCCACGACTTCATCGAAGGTTTGATACTTCGTGCGATTTTCTTTATCGCCGCGCCATTGAAGACCCATTGCCTTGTAAAACCGGCAGGTTTCTCCGCCGCCCGCTTTCGGCTCACACCAGTCGGCGGTGCCAAACTCTTCCACCAACTCGGTCTTGTTCGCCTTGCCGACCTTTTCCGCATACCGCGCATCCAGGTCTTTCACTGCATTCGAGGTTTTTTCCGCTTTCGGAGCACTCGAGCAAGAAACCATGACGAATAGAGGCAAAACCAAAATAAGTATTCTCATTGCTTAACCCTTTTTACTCGTTTTCGATTCAGCGTCGAGCTTGTCGCGGCGTTCTTTCAGCTTAGCCAAAAGGTTGGGGAAGCCCTTTTCTTTCAAAAAGGCCCGAATCTGCTCCCGGATATTCTCGCTGTAACGAATGTCCTCGAAGGCCACATCGTAAATCAACCACTTGCCACCCTTCTTCGTGAGGAAGTAGTCCAAAGTGAAACTGTCATCTTTCACGGTATAGACGGCTGTCGAGTGGAGATTGTTACCCTTGATGTCCATCTTAGTGAAATCGTATTTCGCTCCGTCCCAGAATGTATCGAGTCGAGTGTAGGCTGTCTTTACAATCACATCTTGGAGCAAATCGAGATAAGCCTGGCGGTTCTTGGCAGGGATTTTGTTCCACTCCGCCGTTCCCAGGCAATCCTTGCCCACTCGCTCCCAGTCCATGGATTCCTGGATTTGCTTTCGAGCCGCTGCGCGTTTCGCGGGGTCTTCGGAATTGACTTCTTTAGACGCTGAGAAGAGCAACTCCAAATGAGTTTGAACCTTTGCCGCTTCGCCGGTGAAGGTTTTTGGCGTTTCCGCAGCAAAAGCGTTCAGGGAGAAGAGGACACCTATAAGAACGATCCTGAGTGATTTCATGGTTCAAAATATTAACCCTATTCGAGCACTTTGGCGAGCGTGCGAAGGGGATCAAATTCACTCACCGCTCCGGCCAAAAACGGAGCGAACTCGAACTTAGGGCCGGCTTCTAACCGCAGCGTCGACCGAGGCCCATCCATATGCACCCCGCGAAGGACGCCCTTCTTAACGGACTGCGGTGTCAATTCATAGATCTGCTCGCCGGCGGTCGTCTTGCGCAACGTGTACTTGATGCCGCGTGTTTTGAGATAAGCCTCCGGACGGAATCGAAAAGGCCCAGAGAGTTCAATCACTCGCGGGTGCCACGGCGCCGTTTGCACCGCGGTGCTCACCTTGGCCCAATCACCCAACTCTGTGTTGACCCGGCTCAGACGCTGCGGGTCTTCCAATACAGCCCGGAGCGCTTCCATGCCTTCCAAGCGAAAAGCCAAAGTGAGTTCTTCCAACCCACCCAACCAATTCACTTCTTCCAAAGGTCCGGAGCCAGCGGCGCGGGCGCCTCGGTAGGTCTCTGTCAGCACCGCATCTTCCAGCATGAGCGCCCGCGCCACTGCGACCGCCACCATGCTTCGAGGAACCCCCACGCCGCGAGGACCTACGTCGAGCACCACCTTCGCAGTACATTCGGTCGTTCTTGCCTCCGCCAAGCGCTGTTTGAACTGCGCTAGGGTATAGGCGCGGGTTTGCTTGGAGTGGACAATGTCGAGGATGTGCTCTTTAGAGGGGCAACTGCCGCATAAAAAACATTTCGCTTTCGCCCAGGTCCGTCCAAGGCAGTAGTCGATTTCCGTATAGGCCCTGGCCCGTACACACTCTTCCCAAAGAAACGCTCGTTTCACCCCTGTTTCGACCCACGTCCAGGGTTTTCCGACGCTTTCCTCGAGTGTGTGCCCAGCGAGCAAGCTCTTGGGAGCAAACCCCTGCTCGACCAACGCAGCTTCGAGAGCCTCTCGAAAGCCGGCATTGACCGCACGGTAGTAGACAAAGCCAGTGCGTTGCACCGCAAGCTTTAGAGCCTTGGCAACCCTCGGGTCACTGGCGCGCACCAATACTTGCGAGGTCCAATACTCAGGAAGATCGGCGGACTCGCGGAACTCAAACCCTTGGTCCCGAACGGCGTGCGCTGTTTGCTTTACGATGTGCTTATACCGATCAATCGAAAAGGCTTCCTCAAACTCCAGCGGCGTCCACGGAAAGCGCACCAGGGGAGTCATGGAAACCACGACACGGGTACCGCGTCCGCTGCGCGCTCGGATCGCATTCATATGCGAGAGCAAATCCGAGAGCGCCTCAAAATCCTCCGCCTGCTCGAGTCCCGTTGCGATGAGAAACACTTTCAACTCGCGGGCATTGGATTTGAAAATAGCTTCCAAACTCCGGTGGAGCTGCTCGTTCTCCAGATTCTTATGGAGGTACTTTCTGAGACGTGGAGAAATGCCTTCAAGCCCACAAGTAATACTGGCTTTCTCTATCGCATGCTGGAACTCGACCATTTCCGGATCGTGGGCGAGCAAATCGAAACGCTGGCTTTTCAATCCGATGCGACGAAACAGAGGCACCAGATCCCACAACACACTGTAGAGCTCCGAGTGCATATTGAAATTGAAACTGTAAATCTCAATGGACTCCAAGCCCATTGCAGCCTTCATGCGCAGAGCTGTTTCTTTCAGCTTGGCGCCACTGCGCTCACGATAAGGTTTTCGGTCCCAGCTCTCCGCGCAGAAACTACAAAAACACGGACATCCCTCACTAATCTGGAGGTGCCCTTTTCCCAATTGATCTTCGATAAAATAGATAGGGCCCTTCTCTAAGGCTTCGCTCTTGTTCAGCGACCAGATGAAAGCTTTGCGGGTCTTGCGGGGCGCATCGGGCTGCAGCACTCCCGGCACAGCCTCCAAGAGCTTGATAGTTTCTAGCTTCGTTTTACCTGCGCGCTTAGCATCGCGAGCAATCGATAGAATTTTTCGAATCGCGTCGTCACTCTCACCCACAAAAAGGAGATCCACCATGGGATCGGATTCCCAAATGGCCCCGGCATAGAGCGCATTCGCGCCGCCCAACAGGATCAGCGGCAATTGAGGATCCGCCATCCGCTCCGCTTTACTCAGCGCAATGCCACTCTTTTCCAGAAGCGTTGGAAGGTTGATGAGCTCTTGAACAATGGAGTTGGAAATACCGATGAGATCAAAATCCGTCGGTGCCCGCTTGGTCTGCGTGCCTATCCACCAAGGGGTTCTCTCCCGGTCAAAAACCGGCGCATCCATCGGCGGCGGAAGGTACGCCAAATCAGGAAAAACCCCTTCTGTCCCGGAAGCGATTTGATACAGAATCTGGTGTGTAAAAGAGTAACCCGTGTCGAAGTAGGAAGATAAACGCGTGAACAAGACGCGGTAGTCGCGCGCGTCCCACTCGCTCTGGGGGAGCGTGTTGATTTCACCGCCGCGCAACCAGGCGCCTTGGCCCGTCAGCTCTCGCCTACTGCGCTCGTACCACTGTTGAAAATGCATAGCCCGGTGGTGTTATCCTGAACCAGTAAGAGAAGAAAGCACTTGCTCTACCGTGAGGGTTTTGAGGCAAGCTTGGTAGCCGTAGGGAGCGCGGCAGTAGGGCTTTTCGCAAGGAGAACAGGCGAGATTACCCACCCGAGCTACCCGCACTTGGTCCCCCAACGGCGTCACATACGCCGGATCTCCTGGTCCAAACAAGACCACCGTAGGGACCCCGGTTCTTGCTGCCAAATGTGCCACACCGGAGTCGTTCGCGACGACTAACCGCGCTTGGGAGCACATCTGAACCAATTGCTTCAAATCCGTGCGCCCCACCCAGTCTTCTATTTGCGGATCACGAAGCAAGGAGGCTCTTTCCCCCCACGTTTTTTGGGCTGGGGTGCCCACCAATCGAATCACCGCTTCCGGGAACTTTACTCTCAGAGATTGAGCGAGCTCGATAAAGCCTGGCCATTGCCTCAGCGTAATCGAAGCGCCGGGAGCAAGGACGATGTCCTTGTAAACTCCTTCACTGCGCCGAGAGGGAACGGCGCTCGAAGCCGCTGGCATGCCAAGCAGCTCCAAGACTTCTCTATAGAGCTGCGCTTTGTGTTTGCCGGACTCTCTACCCAACCAGGGAGCGGAACGCGTGAGCAGCCACCCCGCACCCGTTTCCGCATACCCCACGCGCAACGCGATGCCCGTTGCACGGGCTAAGATCGCGCTACTCCAAGAGGCCGTAAGCAAAACGCACGCATCGAACTTTTTCTCGCGGATGCGCTTACGCCAGAAGCTCCAACCACCGACCAGCTTGCGGTGCCGCTTGGGAAGCTCGATCACCTCATCAAAGCCCTCGGCAAGTTGCACAAATTCCGTCGGACAAACCAGCGTCACGTGCGCATGCGGAAAGGCTTTGCGCAGACCGATGTAAAAGTCGGATGCCATCACGTGATCACCCAGCCAGTTAGGCGCGCGCACCAAAATTTTCAGACGCTCGTGCATGTAGCTCCTTGCTACACTGGACTTCCACAAACTGCTATAAGGACTAAAACGTGCTTACTCTCGCCTACAGAAAAGAAATCGTGCTTGCCGCCCTTTTTGCAGTGGCCGTAGGCGCCTTTCTCTCGGCCGGTTTCATTCCCGTCGAGCAATCCTTCGCCTATCAAGCGTCCAACTTGCTTAACCTACCTGCCAACAGCTCCCGCGACTGGATGGGGTGTGCTTGGTTTGTCATTCTTGCAGCGGCTTTCCACTTCACCTTTCCGCGGCCCCCCTCAGGTAAAAAGGCCTCGGATCGCTTGTGGAAAACACTTTGGCCCCCCCTCGTCATCGCCCTGCTTTTCGGAGCCCTTCACCCGAATCCGGGTCTCGTTTCGCTGATCGGACTACCGGGAGCCACTGTTGCTGCCGCTTGGGTACTTTTTTTTGCACCCGTCGGTGAAGAGTTTCTTTTTCGTGGCTGGCTTTACTCTGTGGCACACCGACTTTGGCCCGACCGACTCGCAACGGCCACCAACCCCTTACCGATTGCCGTTTGGGTGAGCGCGCTGGGATTTTCACTTTGGCATCTACAAAACTGGGGCACGGAGCCCCACGTCCTCGTGGCTCTGCGTGTGGCCTACACCCTCCCCGTCGGTTTGTGGTTGGGTTGGTTGCGCTGGCGGACCGGCATGCTACTTCCGTGCATCATCGCTCACTGTGCCATCAATCTAGCGGCAGCCTTACTCTAGTAGTAAGATGATTTCGTGACTCGCAAAACTTCAGGACAAGCCATCATCGAGTACCTACTTATGGTGATCATGCTCGCGGTAACGGTTGCGGTGGTCATTCGAAATACGAACCAAACGATCTACCAGTTTTGGACGGGCCTTGCACGGCAGGTGGCCTCTCCCTGCCCTGATTGCACGTCTCCCGCGGCACCTGACCTTTAGTGTCAACTCTTGTCAACGCAACCTCTTTTACACGTCTTGACATCCCTCGTCGGAAATTCAAGAAAGGAAGAGCTGGCTTATAGTAGCGCCAGCGTACTAGTTGGGTTAATGGGGGTTTGCTTTGTCGAAACGAGTTTGGGGTTCGTGGTTTTTTGCTGTTGTCGTCCTGCTCAATCAGCCACTCTATTCGGCTGACAAGACGGTCGACGAACATTGGTCAGATGTTGGCCTGTCCTTCGCTGTCGTTTCAAACAAGATCAACCAGACTAGTTGCGAAGCTTCAGTCACCCATTTCATCGCTTGCGTGCACACCCTTCGCGCCGTCATCAACGAGCTCTATGAGAATCAAACCCTCGTAACAGCCGAACGGGCGGCTTCTGACCCGGCTGTCTACGGGAGCGTGGAAAAAACCATCGGCAAGATCGTGCTAGTGAATATCACTAAGCCCAAAGTCAAAACTTTCGCTGAGGCACTGAGCTTCATGCGGGTCGACAAGGTTCTTTCGCAAACCGCTTGGGAAAAAGCTTATGCCGAACGCGCGAACGACCCGATCGACTATGTAGCGCTGGTGGAACTTGTCACTCAGGCACCGGAATTCGCTGCAAAAGAATCCGTTCTCACTGCAAACGCTGCCAATACCTATAACGCCGTCCTGACCGATCCGCACACCGCCTACGAACCTTATGAATACTTCCGTCAGGAAAACCTCTCGGGTCCAAAAACCTTCTTCGGAATCGGAGCGATGCTCAAGCCTTTGGAGAAAGACGGAAAGACCTCGGCGATCGTCCACCAACCGATGGAAGGGGGACCCGCTTACAAAGCCGGTATCCGTGCGAACGATGTCATCACCCACGTGGATGGTGTGAGCACCGAGGGCCTGGATCTTCAAGCGGTCGTCGCCAAAGTGCGCGGGGAAAAGGGAGCCGTGGTGAAGGTCACCGTTCAGCGTGGATTGGAGGTTCTAGATTTCGATATTGCCCGTGATGCGGTCGAACAAAAGAATGTTGAGTATAAGATGACTGGGAGCAATTCAGACATTGCCTACGTCAAACTCAATGACTTCATGGCTATGAAGGCCCTTCCCAGTGGCGGAGCCCAATACCTCGTCTACAAAAACATGACGGACGCAATCAGTGCTTTGGCAGTGAATAAACCCAAGGCCATGATCTTGGACCTGCGAGACAACCCGGGCGGCCTGCTCCCAGAAGCGGTGAATGTGGCTAGCTTATTTTTAAAGAAGGGAAGTCTCGCACTGATAACGCGCCAACTCGTGGGTAATCTCGAAGAGTTCTACCCTACTGATAAAGAGCGCTTAGTGGGTGTCCCCATGGTCGTCTTAATCAACTCTCGCTCCGCGAGTGCCTCGGAAATTGTAGCAGGTGCATTGCAGGACCAGGAACGCGCTTTCATCGTTGGCGAGCGTTCGTTTGGAAAAGGCACCGTTCAATCACAGGTTCGCGTAGCCAAAGACATTTCCCTGCGTCGCACCATCCAACGCTTTTATCTTCCAAGTGATCGCACGAACCAGGTGGAAGGCGTGATTCCGGACATCGAAGCCTATCCCACGCCGAATCCTACCGCAGAGGACAAAGTGAACTATCGAGAAGAGGACGAGTACGCTGCTCTTCCGAAAGTGGGCGCCCCGTGGAAGCAACCTCGCCCTGAGGTCATCGAAAAGTTAGAGCGTTGCGTGGCCACGTACGGCACCGCAAAGGACACTTTCGCTGCAGAAGCTAGTGCGGCGATTCCACCCGACTATCAACGGCTGGTGGCCGAAGATGTGGTGGAGTGCGTGCGGGCAGAGAACCTCTGGTCCAAAGAGCAAGAACCGAAAACCCCAAAGTACTTGGGTCCGTCGCTCTATGAGCGGATCAGACTCAGTCTTCAGGCAGATAGACAAGAACCCGCTCCGTTACCTATTGATCTGGCGAACTAGAGCTGGTGGCTGACATACTGGCGGATAGCTTTACGCTGTTCAGGGGAATCCGTTTTGAATTGAACGCCGATGCCGGGACGCATCGGATTATTTGTCACCCAGCGGACTTCCCCTTCACTGCGAATAACGGAAACGTTCAGCGGAATAGGCAATGGGATTGTGATGGAAATGCGAGTTTGCATTTGCGGAGGGTTAGTCATCTCGATGAAACAGCCCCCTTCCGAAACGTTGCGCAAAATGGGATAGGACCAAGTCTTCCCAATGGAAACGATGAGCGGCGAGCAGGTTTCAAAGCGCTTCTTAGTCTTCCACCAACATAGATTCGGATCGAAGTAGAGCGTACGAATGCGCGGATTGATGAAGTAACCAATGCTCAAGGCGTAAATTGCCAAGTGTGCAAAGAGGGGCACCAGGTTTTCACCGCGTGCATGATAGAAAAGATAGAGATCGTGCAAGCCCCATAGCGAAACCATCGCAACCAAGGTGTACCAACCGACCTTAGTAACACGTAGAAGCCCCAAAATGAGCAGGACAGGCAAAACGCCGGCAATGACGATTTCAAAAGGCGTGATGGAGTAGTTGGAGACCGCGCGGGCTACCAGTTCTGCGGGAAAATAGAGAAAAAGAAGGGAGGCCAGTAAAAGCGCCACAGGGCGTTTTTGCATGGCTCATTATAGCATTTGAGTTAGCAGCTTTAGGCAACGCGATTTAGGCAGCTTCGATTCCGGATTTGCGGAGCGCGTCGGAACCCGGATTAAAGCGGTAGCCTTCACCGTAAATGGACTCGATGTGATCCTTAAACGCCCCGAGCTTCTTGCGAATGGAGCGGATGTGGGAATCCACCACACGATCGGTAACGAAAGTATCCACACCCCAAACGTTGTTGAGGATCTTTTCACGGGTCAACACGCGATCCGGGTTGCGAACGAAAAACGAGAGCAGCTTAAACTCCAGTGCGGAGAAGGCCACTTCTTTGTCCTGGATGTAAACACGGTGTCCGAGAAAATCGATGCGCAACCCCTGTAGTTCAAAGGTCGGCGAGCCATCTTTGCGCGCTTGGTTTTGCTTGATGCGCACTTTGATACGCGCTTTGAGCTCATCTGCCTCGAAGGGCTTTTGAACGTAGTCGTCTGCGCCCAAGTCGAAACCCATCACTTTGGAATGGGCATCGCTGCGGCTAGACAGGAAAATGACTGGCGTCGCGGCCGTTTCCTTCTGGCCCTTCAAAAGATGGCACACTTCAAAGCCATCTATTTCACCGAGGGAGATGTCCAGCAGGATGAGATCGGGTTTATGCTCTTTCGCCAGCTGAACGCCTTGTTTACCCGTATCGGCGATAATCACCTTATATTCAGGGTTTAGGCAGGACTGAATCAGAAACTGATAGTCCTTATTGTCATCAATAACGAGGATTTTTTCCATGCACAGGCTCCACAGACTTTTCGGCAAAATCCGATGAACCGTGAAGACTTTTTAACAGTCTCCCGGTAATTGATGGGGATCGGGCACCCCCACCCCCCCCCCCCATTCCTCCAAGCCTAAAGCTTTGACGCAGGCCAGCCGATAGGCTCAATACGCATGTTTAATCTCGACCAAATCAAAGACGGGGTTCTCAAACGGTTCATGATCCAGATCCCCGCTGGCACCACCTTGTTTAAGCAAAACGATAAGGGCAACACGCTCTACATCATTGTGGAAGGCACCGTGAAGCTGGTCCACAAGGTGGCCCAGACCGAGCGCGTTGTGAGCACAATCGGACCCGGCGAAATTGTGGGTGAAAAAGCCCTCACGGTGAACGCGCCGTACCGACGTGCCTTCACTGCGATTGCTGAAACCGAAGCGGTTGCGTTAGAGTTTGATGCTACCAGCCTGAAGGCGATTGCCGCCAAGGCTCCCGACTTCTCCTTAAAGCTCTTACAAGTGGTGGTGGAACGCCTGGATAAAGCCAATGCGATGATCGCTGCCCTTCAAGTGGCTAATCCCGTCGAGCGCATCGTGCAGTACTTGCTCTATCTGTGTGAACACCACTCCAAGCAATCTGGCACGGGGATGGAGATTCAAGCGACGGCAGAAACCATTCACGCCGCAGTGAATATTGAGCTCGAAACCGTTACGGGTTGCCTCAAAGAACTCATCGCTGAAAAAATTCTCACCCCTCGCGACAAAGGCTTCTTCGTCTCTGACGAAAACGCCCTGCTCTCTCACTTGTCTGCCATGAAAGACAAGTACGCTGCCTAAGCCGATCACTTCAACTCGATAATTTTCTCACCATTCGGTTGGAACTCGAACGCGGTCGCTGGAATCAAGGCTTTTGACTTATCCAGCGTGTCCCACGTTACGTCGACGGAGGCGCGTTGCGAAGGCCACTGCACGCGTACTTCGTAGCCCAGGAAGAACCCCTTACCTTCCGGCCCGCAGCATTCACTAAAATCAGAAAACGTGGCTTCGAGCGTTTCGTCCCCTCGCTCCCAGCTGGCGCGTTGAAGTGCCACATTCCCACTATCCACCCAAACCGTGAGAGCTTCTCCCTCACGCTTCATTTCGCCTCTGTAGGCGCCCTGCTCCGAATCCCACTCCCACGCCATGGGAACTTTTTCCCATCGCAGCGGAATCACGCCCGCAAAATAGGAAGCCAACTCATTGAAGGGGATGGATACACCTAACACGCGCTGAAAGTAGGCCGACCCACCCGAAGTGTCTCGCACCGCTTGGCGATTGCGCGGATAGCTCGCTATCGCGAGTTCATTCTTCACCGTCAAAACGTAATGCAATCGACCAAGGGGATCTCGTAGCTCTAGGCGAAATGCTCCGGGGTACCGACCGATGATCCGGCCCTTGCCCGAAACTTTCTGATCTTTCCCCTCGTATGCCATCTTCAGCTTACCGCTGAACTCGGACAGGAAAGCCCGACGCTTCGCCTGATCCTTCCAAAGCATGGCCGGTCGAATCTCGCGAAGGGGCTTATCGATTACCTGTTTGTGAGCACAGCCCACCGCAAAGACGAAACCGACTACGCAAATTCCGAGTGCCCTAAACATCAGTAGCCCACCTCTTGAAAAAAATGTGTGATCTTTTCATTGGTAATATCCGGATAGTCCATGTGCGCGTTGTGACTTCCGCCTTCAATTCTTTCCAAACGCCCCATAGGGAGAAGTTCGGCTATCGTCTTCTGCACTTGGAACGGAGTAATAATGTCCTCGTCACCCGCAATCACCAAAGTAGGTATTTGAATATTGGGCAAAAGCGCAAGTCGATCGACATTGCGATAGTCGGTCATCAATCGGTAGAACACTTGTGGGTCGGTTTCCCTCACGCCTTGAAGGTAGCCCTCCACATCTTGAGAATCCGCTACCTCGGCATTGAAACCCAGTTGGGCTGCCATGAAATGGGAAAAGGCATGCTTGCCGGTGAACTTCCTCCAAAACAAGTTAGCGGCCGCAGGAATCACTTCGTTGACCTTGGCCGAGAACTCAAAGGCAGCATCCAGGCGATTGGTGAATAGCATCTGCTGAAAGGGGTTGTTTACGGACCCACAAATGAAAACCATGGCTTTGATGCGCTCGGGTTCCAATAACGCAAGGTGCGTGAGCACGGGCACACCCATGCTGTGCCCCATACAGGCGACTTCTTCCAGCTCTAGAAAGACCATCAGGTCCTGAATGTCGCGTGCGCACCACTCCATGGTGAGATTGCGTTCATTCTTCGGCAAGGCGGACTTCTGGTGTCCGCGATAATCGAACAAAATGAGCTGATACTGCTTTTCGAGAACGGGAATCTGATGTCGCCAATGGTCACGGCGGCAAAGCAGCCCGTAACAAAGGATCAAAGGTTTCCCCTGTCCTCTTACTTCGTAGTAGATGGGTGTCCCATCGCGTGCCTGAAAAATGCCATTCATGAAGCTATCGTTCAAGATTCGCTAGCCATCGCCCTCACTGCCTTCCGGTGGAGCAAAAAGCTAGCCCTGGTATATAATAGATACGCCACTTTACCCGGAAAATCTTCCAGATGAAAAAAAGCTTAAACCTTGGATTTCTGGTGAGCGTTGTAGCATGCACCATCATCCTCAATGCACTTCCTATCGACGATACAAAACTCGCGCTCCATAAGCTATCTCCCTTGCTGCAGGGCGACATGCGCATGCGCGAACAAGTGGCCGAACACTGCGCTGCGCTCTCCGCCAAGACGGCGACCCCTATTGAAAAATTCGTACTGGAACGCCTCCCCGTTCCGGCTCGCGAATCGGGAGGCCCTGAATGCTCGCTCGTCGCCCAATCTTCAAAAGCCACTCGCCTTGGTCTACGCAGCTTCTGGGACTTCCAAGTCCAAATTCGAAATGCAGACGCGATGCCCATTGCGGACGGCCACTACGCGCTCGATTTCCCTCGGCCACTGGTGCTGCTCCCTCTCGTTGTTTTCCTACTTGCTCTGATCTTCGAATTCCGCCATTGGGGGCTGGGGTGGACGCTCGGGAGCTATCTATTCCTACTCTGTGGAGCCAATCTGATTCGCTTGATCCAAACACTAGGTCAAGGCGTTCGAACCGCATTTGTGGGAGAGCAGACCGTGACGGGTCTGGTGCTGATAACCATCTGGGTGGCCTTGGTTCGCAATCGCCGCACCGAAGAGGCGAGGCCGGTTTTGGCTTCCACTGTTTCGAACGATGGCCGGTGGATGAATCGCGCGATCCTGGGTGGGGTGGGTTTGTGGAATCCGGCTGCCTTTACGATCGCAGGGCGCCTCTTCCTTCCCTTCCAGGGCGCAGTCAACCGCATCGCCTCGTTCTTGACGGCTCAAGTCGCAGCGGTCTGCTTAAGCCTCTATCTGTTTTCCTTCGAGATGAATAGGCTAGGGGCGTTCGCTTCGGATAGCCTTCTGTTGCCGCGCTACTTCACCTTTGGCGCTTTGATCTTCATGTTCCTGCAGCACGAACGGCCCAAGCGCGAACCTATCGCTTGGAAACTGGGCGGCTTTTGGCGCACTTTGCTTTGCATCGTCGCCATCGAAGCCTCCGCCTTCCACTTTCGCATCTGGGATGGAACTTCCACTATCACCCGCATTGGGCTTGCGCTCGTGCTCAGCCAGTTGCTCTGGCCCGCGGCCGTGCGGTGGAAACCGTTTGCTCAGCAAGCCGCTCATTGGTCCACCATCGTAGTCCTGAGCGCTTGCATTGCGGTCTTGAGCGCCCAACTCTCCGTAACCGACCTGACGTTATTGATTTTCGACCCGCGCATTCATCCCACCGGCGTCGTCTTCTTTACTTTTCTATCTGGAATCATCTTGGGCTTCGTCACGGGTAGCTTTGCCGTTGCCTTTTTTGCTCTTTTTGCAACGCTCATGAAAACCGCTGCGGTACCGCTCGTAAAGGCCGCCCTGCTAGATGGAATTCTGGCGGGCATTTTGCTTTCGCCCTTGTCGATTCACAACTTGCTACCCGCAGCTCAATTCGGATTGTCGATGAGTAACCTTATTGCCTATCGCTTCAAGCAACTGGCATTCCCGCTCGCCATCGGCACGCTGATTTATGCCGTGGCCGCGATCAACTCAGTCGCCATTTTACGACCTGCAACTTTCGTCTTCCTCTGCCTGATTGCCGTCGTAGTTCAGCTCAAGCGGAAGGCTTGGAAGCTAAAAAACTATACGATTTCGCTAGATTCACGTAGTGGCGCGAACTGAATCGGTTTCGCTCACGGTCCTCTTCTGTAACCTGACTGACCACTTTGGCTGGCCTGCCAAACGCTAAACTGCCGGGTGGAATTTTAGTACCTTTGGTAACCAGACTGCCTGCCCCGATGATGGAATACTCGCCTACTTCAACGTCATCCAAGATGACCGTTCCCATTCCAATCAAAGCAAAGTCCTTAATAGTACAAGCGTGCAGCACCACGGAATGCCCGATGGTAACATCGCAACCAATGATCGTAGGACTTGCGTGGTAGGAGACATGGATCATGCTCAGGTCCTGCACGTTCGTCCGGTCCCCGATGCGGATGTAATTTACGTCGCCGCGGATCACACTGTTGAACCAGATATTGGCTTCCTTGCCGATGTGCACATCTCCAAAGATTTGCACGCCCGGGAGAATAATGGCTGAAGGGTCAATCTTCGTGGCATTAAACCGATGCGGATAATCGCGCTTCGGGTCTGCGGTCAATTCGGGGGGCTTGAACATAGTAGCCTCTGAGATTAGATGCGTTACTTTCCGAAATTTCTACGTCGATAATCTTACCCAGGCAGGCCGCTCCTGCGTTGAGCACGTGCACTACTTTACCGTGGGCATTGCGACCCGTGTAGTTTTCTGCATTTCTGTCTCGCGATTCGATTAGCACCTGGCTCACAGAACCAATGAGCCCTCGGTTCTCGGCTTCCATCATGGGATTGGCCAGATCCTGCAGCCGCTTCAAGCGCTCCTCTTTCACGGGCTCAGGCACTTCTTCGCTCGCATCGTACGCAAAAGCTCGGGTTCCTGGACGGGGCGAGTACTTAAACATGTAGGCCATCGAATACCCGACGGTCTTCATCAAATCGAGCGTCTGATCGAAGTCCTCTTCCGTTTCGCCGGGGAACCCCACGATGACGTCTGTAGAAAGGGCAATATCGGGTCGAGCGACGCGAAGCAGGCGGATTTTTTCCAAGTACTGTTCGCGCGTGTACAGACGCGACATCCGCTTCAAAATCCGATTACTCCCTGACTGAAACGGCAAATGCAGCGCAGGAGCAAGTTTGTCTACGGTTCGAAATTGATCGATCAGGTCCTGCCCCAGATCGCGAGGATGGGAAGTAACGTAGCGAATGCGTTCTAGGCCACGTACTTGGTTGGCGGCTTCGATGAGCTGCGCCAAGTTTTCTTTCGTGCCCTTGCCGTACGTATTGATGTTCTGGCCGAGAAAGACGACTTCCAGGGTCCCCTTGGCGACTAGCTTTTGAACGTCCTCGACGACTTCGGCTATCGTCCGGCTTTTCTCACGACCCCGGACAAAGGGAACGATGCAGTAGGTGCAGAAGTGATCGCACCCTTTCATAATCGTCAAAAATTCGGACGGGCGCGCACTATCGGCATGAGCAGGTTGCGAATAAGTGCGCCCGGGCGCATCCATTTGAGTATCCACCGCGCGACCACCTCCGCTGCGAGCCGATTCGACTAGAGACACGATGCGATCGATCCCATCGGGCCCTAGAACCAAATCCAGGTGCGGTACGCGCTGTAAAAGTGTGCGCCCCATTCGCTGGCCCACACAACCCGAGATCCCAATCACCATTCCGGGGCGTTGGGCTTTGATGGGTTTCAATTGACCCAACAGACTTAAGACTTTGTGTTCGGACTTATCGCGGATGCTGCAAGTATTGATCAGTACCACGTCAGCCGCGGCCAAGTTCGACTCCTCCCGATACCCTTCCGCCTTTAAGGTCGAGAGCATGCGGTTGCTGTCATAAACATTCATCTGACAGCCAAAAGTCTTAATATGGACCGATTTCCCGAGCGTCTGCATGCGGCCCCGACTCTAGGCGAACGGCACGAAGGTGGCAACCCACCGGGAGGTTGTGCTACCAAAGGGGCGTGTTTCATATCGTCCTTTATCAGCCGGTTATTCCCCAGAACACAGGCTCCATTGCACGCCTTTGTGCGTGTACCGGCAGTCACCTACACTTGATTCACCCCTTGGGCTTCGACACGAGCTCGGCTCGGGTAAAACGCGCAGGCCTGGACTACTGGGACCATGTGGCTAAAACCGAGCATGCCGATTGGGAGGCTTTCCTTGCAACGCAGCAGCCTCGGCACCTGTTTTTCCTCAGCAAGAAGGCCACGAAGTCGTTTACCGAGGTTTCCTACCCGGAGGATTCCTATTTGGTATTGGGAAGCGAAACGCAGGGCCTGCCGGATACTCTGCACGCGCAGTACGCCGAACGCTTCTTTCAGATCCCCATGCGTACGAACTTGGTGCGTAGCCTAAACCTCGCACAAGCGGCCGCAGTCGTCGTTTACGAAGCTTTAAGGCAGAATGCTTTTGAACAGATTACGTCGTGTACCGAGAGCGTGGTTTTACCCAGCCCGGCTTCGCACGAGGCTTCTCGCCCCGGAACAAGACACGAATGGATTGACCTTTAAGCCCTAGCTTGTCCCTCAGCTGCCGCTCTAGGTAGGTACGGTAGCTCGTCGGAATATTGCCGGGACGATTTAAGAAAAACACGAACGTGGGCGGGTCGACCCGCACTTGGCTCGCGTAAAGAATATTGAAATTCTGCTTCCCCGCTGTCGGTGGCGGATTGCTCGACACAATGCGATCGACCAATTCGTTGAGCCGTGAAGTCTTTACGCGCTTTTGCGCCTGTCGATACAAGCGAAACGCGAGAGGCAAAATCTGCTGGGTATTGAACCGTTTCAATCCGCTAATAGGCAAAAGATGGAACGTTTCTAAATAGGACCGGAAGTCTGTGCTCTCCACAAAGGCTTTGCGCTCGATACTTCCCAAGCAATCCCAGAAGTTAAGGAGCACGGCCGTCGGCCGTCCTTCCTTCTCGATGAGATTCAAAAGACGAATATCCTGGTCGGTCACCCCTTCGGTGCAGCCAATCAATAGAAACACCACGTCCGCATCCCGCAAAGCACGAGTCGTTGCCTGAATGGAATACGTTTCTATCGACGATTTTTCACTGCGCGGACGGCGCATACCGGCCGTATCAATGAGTCGCACCCAACCCACATCAGTCCGCAGTTCATGGTGAACAGGGTCTCGCGTGGTCAGGGGAACCGGACTAACACGCGAAACGAGCGTGCCGCACAGAGTGTTCATGAGTGTGGACTTCCCCGTATTGGGTCGTCCCACTAAAGCAATCGATAGCGGCGCTTCCCCTTCCGTCACAGCGGTAATGCGCGAAGCCCGTTTTTCACGAGCCGCGGTCCGGCGATCATGTACGCTCGTGCCTGCGACTTCGGGTTCTTCCTCGCCGTAGTTGTCGTCTACGGGAGCTTGTGGCTCTTCGGCTTCAGGAGCATTCACTCCGACCGTAGCCACAATCCAATCTTTGACGGCCGGCAAGTTGAAGCGGTGAGCCGCTGAAATACTAATGACGTCCCGAATCCCCAATTCAGCGAAGTCCGTCTCCGGATGAGCGGCTTTTCCTTCGACTTTGTTGCAGCACATGAGCATGGGCTTGCGAATGCCTTTGAGTCGCGTCGCTATCCAACGATCGAAAGGAGTCGGACCGGCAATGGCATCCACGACGAATAGGTACGCATCCCCCATCGCGATGAGTCGATCGAGAACCGCGGTGTCCTCCTCCGACAGAATCCCCTGACTATCCACCAGCTCAAACGCAGAGGTCTTCCACTGTACTTTTTCGGCAACGTCATCGAGTGTCGTGCCAGGTTCGTCCCAGACAATCGCCCGTCGATAGCCCAATAGCGCATTGAGGAGACTGGATTTACCGACGTTGGGTCGGCCTAGAATGACAACTTTCTTTTCCACTTATTCCAGTTCCAGATACTTTTTGATCTGACGGTCGTTATCGCGCCAATGCGGCTGCACTTGCACGTTGAGTTTAAGACAAACCTGATAGCCCAAGTAGGCTTCAATTTCCTTACGAGCGGCGACGCCGATGCGCTTCATCATGTCTCCACCCTTACCAATGAGAATTCCGCGACGCGAATCCGAATCCACATGAAGGATCGCATTGAAGGTTGGCACTTTCGGCTTGGCGGGAGGCGGCTCAGCTGACAGGCCTACCGGCTTTTCTTCAGGAGCCGTTTCGGCATTCTCCATGGGCGGCATGGCAGACATGTCCGGCCACTTTTCGATCTCGACCCAAACGGAGTACGGAATTTCCTGACGAGTCGCGCGATAGATCTTCTCGCGAATAAATTCCGCAATCACAAAGTCCTGTGAGCGATCGGTCGTCTGCCCCGGCGCGTACCAGTGCTGCCCTTCGGGTAGACGCTCTTTGAGTAATTTAACGACGATATCGACCCCACTCCCCGTTTGAGCGGAGATCGGAATGACTTCCGAAAAAAGCTTGGTGTCATAGACCGTCTGCAAGATGGGCAGAAGCGTTTCCTTCTTCACCTTATCCACCTTGTTGAGGAGGCAAAAACTCTTGTCCGGCGGTTTATTGGAGATGCGCTGCTTGAGCTGCTCAAACTGCTGTGGAAACTTGCTCGTGGTCACGTCAAATACCCACAAAAGGATGTCGCACTCTTTAACGTTCTTATCGGCGACTTTATTGAGCAGACGCGCGATAGATTCGCTGTTCTTCTGAAACCCAGGCGTATCAATGTAAATGGTCTGCTCGGTATCAGTCGTGGTGACGCCTTTAATCCCGTGGTAGGTCGTTTGAGCGCGAGGTGAAACAATGCTCAGTTTCTTGCCGAGCAATAGATTCATGAGCGTGGATTTGCCCGAATTCGTCGGACCCACAATTCCTACAAAACCACTACGAAAACCTTCAGACATCTAATTCTCCAGGTGCAACTATTAGTTCCTGCCGACGCACTTTGTCTATGCCTTCCAGAGCTAAAGCAGCAGCACGCTGCTCCGCTTCCTTCTTGCTCTTACCTTCGCCGGTACCCAGCGACTTACCATCCACCTGGATTTCGACACGAAAGGTCTTTTCGTGCTCGGGCCCCGAGGTGCTTACCAACTTGTACAGCGGCGTTGATTTATACAGGGATTGCGTGAGTTCCTGCAGGAAAGTTTTGTTATCTAAGGATGGAACCGGTGCGCCGGGATCCGCATCCAGGTGCCTCACCGCATTTTGGAGGACACGCTGAAGCAGCAAAGTGGTCACTTCCAGCCCTCCATCGAGGTAAACCGCCCCTACCAGCGCTTCGAAAGCGGCCGCCAAAATAGACCGCTTTTCAGCGCCTCCGGTGCGTCGTTCCCCCTGCCCCAGGAGTAAATGAGAACCCAAACCCATCTCGGCGGCTAGCTCCGCCAAATGGCGACGACTGACCAAATAGCTGCGCCAGCGAGAAAGCTTCCCTTCCGTGGCATCGGGAAAACGCTCCATCAACAATTGGGCAACCACCAAACCAATCACCGCATCGCCCAGAAATTCGAGACGTTCGTTGTCGCTCAAACCCGGCAAGCTCGAGTTGAGTTTCCGGTCTTCGTTGGAATAGGAAGAGTGAGTAAGCGCTTCGCGCGCCCATTCTGCGTTCCCAAATTCATAGCAGAGCAGGCTTTGCACCTGTTCGAGGAGCTTCGGCCAGCCGTCAATTCGATCCATGATTCCTTGAAGTTCGAAACGCTAGACCGCTGGATGAACGCGTCCCTGTAACGCGATCATTCAAAGGTCTCCCCGGCATTACCACAGCACGCCCATCCAGAACAAGACGGCCTCTGCTCAGCGGCATTTTTTGACAAGGCATCAAACCGCACGCTAGCGTCTAACCAATGCATGAAGCGCTCCGATGCCCGCTCAACATCTGAACTTTTCCCCCTCGAATGGATTGATCGCATCATTTCCATCAACAGTGAAACCGAACGCAGCAATTCGGAACTCATCACTTTTTTGAAGCCGCTCGTTCAGGCAGCCGGGCTCAAATACGAAGAGCACAAAGTGATGGAGAACGGCATTCCGTTCTTCAATCTCATTGCCTCCACCCAAGGCGCGACCCATCCGGAGGCCCTGCTTTTCAATACCCACCTCGACACCGTTTCGGGGGGAGAGACCAGCGCCTGGACCAAAACAGGAGGCAATCCGCTGAAAGCGACCTGGGTGCGAGACCGCGTTTACGGCTTAGGCGCTGCCGACGTCAAAATCGATTTCCTCTGCAAGCTCTGGGCGGTCACTCAAGCCAAGCCTTCTCGCCCTTTTGTGCTGGTAGGCACTTACGGCGAGGAACGCGGACTGATTGGCGTACAGAAGCTCTTTGCGGACAAGAAAATCGCCCCCCGGTACGCCATGGTGGGGGAGCCCTCGGACCTGGAGCTGATTTACGCCCACAAGGGCCACCTGATTGGCGTTGCGCGCCTGCCGACCGAACGCTCCATTGCATCGAGTATAAAGCAATGGAAGGGCAAAGCGGCCCATAGTTCGACGCCCCAGCTTGGGATCAATGCCCTGGTCAAATGCCTCACGGAGATTAAGAAGCGCAAGTGGGGCATCGTGGGAATCCATTCGGGAACGAACTCCAACAAAGTGCCTGAGCTCGCCCGCGCGCAAGTCAGCCCCGCTCCGGGCAAAGCGACATCAGACATTTTGGGCTTCATCGAAAAAGTGGAAGACCTCGCCACGGCCGTGGGTCAACGCCGCGACCCCCGTTTTTCGCCGTCCATGACCACCCTGAGCTGGAATATGGCTTACTCCGAGCAAGGCTGGATTGAGCTGACCTTTGACTTTCGTACCCTTCCGGGCGTGGATAGTGACGTATTGAGACGAAAGCTCGAGGCATTGCTCCCCAAATCGGGGCAGTGGCGCTCCCTGACAATCGATCTCGCTCTTGCGGGAGACAAAGAGAGCACGCTGATGAAAGCTGCTACTGAGGCGCTAAAAACCTGTGGCGTCAAACCCGTGAGTAAAACGAAGGCTTCTTCAACCGAGGCGGCCATCTACCACCACCATGGTGCGCAGGCGATTGTCTTCGGCCCGGGCATTTCCGTAGGAAATGTTCATAAACCGAATGAGCATAATCTTTTGAGTCAGATTCGAGTGGCGACTCAGTTCTACCGAGAACTTTTAAGTAGCCGGCTCTGACGAGGTTTTGATGGATTCAGATTTTATCATTCGCAGCGCACGAGAAGATGACCTAGAGGGTCTGTACCAGCTCGCTCAGCAGGTTTACTTCATCAACCTGCCGGACAACCGCGAAATCCTTAAAGAAAAAATCCAGCTGTCGCTTGATTCTTTCAGCGGCGAAATCGAGGACAAATTTCAGCGCGAGTATATTTTCGTTTTGGAGAATGTCGAAGACCAAAGCATCGTCGGCACTTCCATGATCATCGGTCGACACGGCAGCCCCCGGTCGCCGCACATGTACTTCGAATTGCGCGAGATTCAAAAATACAGCGAGTCGATTCATAGCGGGATCATTCACAATGTTTTGAACCTTCGGTTTGACGAAGATGGCCCCACGGAAATCGGTGGCCTGGTGCTTAACCCTCAGCAACGCAACAATCCGTCCAAACTCGGACGACAGCTTTCCTTTGCTCGCTTTCTGTACATCAAGATGAAGCGCCGACAATTCAAAGACCGTGTCCTCTCTGAGCTGATGCCGCCGCTCACCGAGAATGGGGAGAGCGTTCTTTGGGAAGCGCTGGGACGAAAGTTTACCAACCTGTCTTATCCGGAAGCGGATGTCCTTTCGCGCAATAACAAAGAGTTTGTAACGAGCTTGTTTCCCAAGGGCGATATTTATACTTGCTTGCTACCCGGTGAGGCTCGCGACGCCATAGGCAAAGTGGGACCTGGCACCGAACCGGTAAAGCATATGCTCGAAAAGATCGGGTTTCGCTGGAAGCAACACATCGATCCTTTCGACGGCGGGCCGCATTATTGGGCAGAAACAGACAAAATTACCATTGTCCGCAACACTAAGAAGTTCCGAGTGAACCGTGAGCCACTGAAACGAAAGACGAAGAATCTCTTCCTGTGTGGCAGCTTGGACGGCAGCTCTTTTAAGGCGGTTCAAACGCCGGTCGAACTTTCCAGAGGGTCTTTGCTCTTGCCGAAAGGGGTCCAGGAAGCGTTGCAGGTTAGTTCCGGCGACTATGTTTACGGCATGCAGCTTTCCTAGTAATGTTTGTGAAACGCCTATGACACCTCCAGAGCGCCAGTACCGAGGTAACTATATCCTCGGGCATTTCGTTAAGATCACCCAAAGCAATGGGGAGATCCTGAGTCACAACCCAGGCGACCTCGACGCTCCTGCTGTCCGATGCGAGTTTTCTTTTGAACACGTTCATGAGGCCGCGGTTTCCGCACAGCGCGGAATTCCCGCTTGGCGCCGTTTAGCCGTTTCAGATCGACTGGCGGCGCTATCGAACTACCGGCAACTTCTAGCGACCCGCTCGGAAGAACTGGCGATGCTAACGTCGTATGAGACGGGCAAACCGCTTTGGGAAGCCCGTGAAGAGCTTTCTGAGACGCTTTCTATTGTCGACTACTACCTCGATTTGGGGAAAACGACCGCCTTGGAAACTAAACTTCCAGACGTCGAAGCGGGAGTAGGTACGCGCGTACTGCACTTCCCGCGAGGGGTGGTGGCGGTTATCGCTCCGGGTATCAACCCTGTTTCTGACGTGCACCTCCACATCATGCCAGCTTTAGTCTTCGGTAATACGGTCGTGATGAAAGCTTCCCGCAGTGCACCGTTGGTCGGACAGGCCATTGCGCAAGTGTTCAATGACGCGCAGATTCCCGCCGGTGTTTTCAACTTGCTGCAGGGCGATGAGGAAGTGGCTCGGCGACTCGTTTCGCACCCTGAAGTGCAAGTCGTGCTCTTCACGGGATCTTACGAAACGGGACTTAAGATCAAGAAGCAGACGTTTTCTGACTATTGGAAGATCGTCGTGCTCGACATGATCGGCAAGAACGGCATTCTGCTCTGGGATGATTGCGAGTACGAACAAGCTTTGCATGAAACGCTCTATTCCGCTTTTCTCAGCAGTGGACAGCGCCGCACGAGCGCTAGCCGAGTCCTCGTCCATAAGTCGATGACTGAGAAGTTCTTGAAGGACTTTCATGCACTGGCAAAAAAGTGCTCGGTTGGCTACGGCTACACCAACGCCCCCGAAGGCCCTTTCCTGGGTCCGTTGCTCAAGAACGACGCCGTTGAAAATTACATCCGCTACCAGGGCATCGCCGTACGCGAGGGGTGCGAAGAGATCATGCGAGGCAAGTCGCTCGAGCGAAAGCCGAAGGGACACTATGTTTCCCCCTCCATCCATCTCGTCGGAAAACCCGACCACAAGAGCGTTTATCAGAAGAGCGAAATCTACGGTCCGAATGTAGCCGTTTACTCCGTCGAAGATGTTGAGGAAGCCATTGAGATTCTAAACCTCACCCAGCATGGACTGGTTGCGAGCGTTTATTCCAAATCACGCGAGATCTTTCAGAAAGCTTCGGAGAATGTCCGTGTGGGGCTTTTGCACTGGAACCGCCCAACCCATACGCCTTCGTACCGTCTTCCGTTTGGCGGTTTGAAAAAGAGCGGCAATTCGCGTCCTTTGGGCGCGGTCGCTTGGCAACAATGCACTTACCCTGTCGCGACGACTGAGAAAGCTTCGGGCTGGGATAGTGCGTCGCTCCCTACCTCGCTTCCGCGGAGCACGACGTGACCGGCGCTTGTTTGTTGCTACGCCATGACAAGGCCGGAGACGCGATAAAAACACTCCCTGCTCTGCGCACTTTGCGAGAGGCCGACCCGAACTTAGAAACCCATATTCTGGTTTCGAGCCACAACGCGTCCCTGTTTGAACACGAGCCCGAAGTCCGCATTCACGTGCTGCCACAACACTGGCACGGCTTGGCGGATGAAGTGCTGTTGACTCACTTGGGCCACGGCGGAATGCCAACCGCCTTTTCAAAAGTCATCAACCTGCTGTGCGATCCTTCGGCTGAGAGCGACCGCTTACTGAAGCTTTTTCGAGCGACGGAGAAATATAGCGCGCATTTTGATGCGTCACTGGATGGCGAAGTGAATCGCCTGACACTGCCTCGCAACTCGCCCGCTAAACGCGACGAATCGATGAATATACTGATGTTGCTCGGGGGCGCTTTCGACAAGGACCTGCTGCCCCTTCACGACGTAGGTGATAAAGAGCCCGTGCTTCACGACGAAGATGCACGTGAGGCCCTTACCCTCATGGGAGAGAAGGATGGCACTTGGTTGGGCTTTTGCCCGTTCGCTGGACTTGCTAGTCGCACGCATCCTATTGAGCGTTGGGAAGCTTTCTTACCTCAAGCCACACGATCTCCGTTTGTGGAGAAATTTTTCTTGTTTGGCGCTCCGGGGGACTGCAAGCGCCTCGAGCAGCTGCGCGAGCGCTGCTACCGCCCGGAAGCCGTCCAGCTTTGCTTCCCCTCCTCTTTCCGCACGCTTGGGGCTTACTTGCTTCGCCTGGACGGCGTCGTAGCGGTGGACTCAGGACCCTTGCACTTAGCCCACGCTTTGGACGTGCGCTCTCTGGGTATTTTAAGCGGGGGCGATTACAAGCGCTGGTTCGCCACTTTGGGCGAAGGCGACCGACTCGTGCGACGCGGCCTACTCAACCGATTTCCCACGTCTTTAGAGATGACCTGGGCTTTCCGACGCTGGCTCCCGCAAGTTACGGGCTAGGCTCAAGGAGTAAAGGTGCCGGCAACGGCCGTGCAGTCAGCTTCCGCCGTAGCAATGAGAAACCCAAAACGCAGAAGAATAGAATTTTTCATATCGATGAGCCCAATCTATCGCTTATTATTTTTCAGCCGATGAATGCGACGATTCTGTCGATCTTGGGCTTTCTCTAGCCGAAATTTCTCTCGACCGTATACGTTGCCATCCGACTTTGCTTTGGTCTCCAGAGATTCGATATGCGCTTGCCCCCGATCTAGGCGATGCGATTCCTTTGAATTGAGATTACCACTGGCCTTGCCTGCTTCAATTCTGTCCTCTTGTTTTTCCTGACGCTCATCGACGCGATCTCCAAAAACCGGCGTTCCCCCCAACAAAAGTAAGCAAAGCAGCGCTTTTTCGTTCATTCCGTCCCCCTGTTCTCTAAAATTCTAGCACAGTCGGCTTTCGGGCTAAGCTATTGCATTTGCAGCCTCGGGCGTGGCAGAAGAGCGGAAATGAAACGCTTGATTCTGGTTGGACTACTCGCGCTCTTCGTCAAGCCGAGTTCGGCTCAGCCTTTCACCGACACGTGCCGATCTTTGCTTCTGACCTCGATCAAAGCTACCCAGGCGTTTGGTCCATGGGTTCCACGCCATGTCGTGCCTACCGGCGTGATTAGCGTGCATGCCGGCGTTCCTGTGAGCACCACTTTCCAACCGGTGACTTTTGAGGAACGCCAAGAATGGGGCGATAAGATCGATGCCGCCTTCCAGCAGGCGGTGTTGCACCTGTCCCCCCGCGCACGCGAAACCGCCATGCGAATGTATTTTGACGGGGAGAACGTCCATTTTCAGGATCTACCCGATAACACCATTAGCCAATTCCGCATCCATCAGCGAAGCGTGATTCGCACGCACTCGGTCAAACATCACAACCGGGGCCTAAGTCTTTCCAATCTTCCGAGACTTCAAATCAATGACAACCTCGCAGACACTCAGATTCTGACCAGCATCTTTATGGCGTGCGATGTCCTAGGATTAGTGGCCCGCCAGCAACTTTTCTACGATACCGACGATGAGGAACCTCTCGATGGACCTGCGCTGCTTCGCTGGGTCGACATGCTAGTGGTGACTCTGCAGCAAGCGTTCTTTGCCCGCGTCCCAAAAGCCGTTATCCTGGCTGATATCATGGACGGTATTGGCAACCCCACGGTTCGACAGGGGATGCTCAACACTTACAACTACCTCACTACCACCCGCCTGGAACAACTCATCGTGGACCGGTTTCGCGGAAAAGTACCATTACCCAATGAAGAATTTGGCGCCTTCCTGGATTTTCGTTTTCAGGTTTTGGATCAGCTCCAAAACGGGACGACACCCTAACCCAGCTTCCGCTCAAGATTCTTGGCCAGAGCGTCCAAGAAGGGATCTGTATTCAAGTACGAGTCCTTCGGCGGGTTGTTCCCGTGAATATTCACCGCTAAGTCTTTAGTCATCACGCCGCCTTCAATCGTCTCGACACACACTTTCTCAAGTGCAGTCGCGAAGCGAACCACTTCGGGGGTGCCGTCGAGCTTTCCTCGATGGGCCAGGCCCTGTGTCCACGCGAAGATGCTCGCAATGGGGTTCGTGCTAGTCGGCTTACCCGCCTGGTGATCGCGATAGTGGCGGGTCACGGTGCCGTGCGCGGCTTCGGTTTCTACGGTGCGACCATTCGGGCAAAGCAAAATGGAAGTCATCATGCCCAAACTTCCGAAGCCTTGAGCGACCGTGTCCGACTGGACATCGCCATCATAGTTCTTGCAAGCCCAGACAATGCCGCCTTCCCACTTCAACACTTGTGCGACCATATCGTCGATAAGACGGTGTTCGTAGGTCAGCCCCGCCGCCTTGTACTTGTCGGCGTACTGGGCTTCGAAAACAGACTGAAAGATGTCTTTGAAGCGACCATCGTACACTTTAAGAATCGTGTTCTTCGTCGATAAGTAGACCGGATAATTCTTAGTGAGGCCATAAGCAAAGCACGAATGCGCAAAACCTTCGATAGACTCGTCGGTATTGTACATCGCAAGTCCAACACCTGCGCCCTTGAAGTTCATAACTTCCAACGCTTGAGGTGTGCCGCCGCCGGCGGGTTCGTAAACCAGCTTCAAGATCCCCGGACCAGGAACACGCGTTTCGGTGGCCTTGTACTGATCGGCATGCGCATGGCGGCCCACAACGATGGGCTTCTTCCAATTCGGCACGAGCCGTGGCACGTTCTTACAGATGATAGGTTCACGGAAAACAGTGCCACCCAAGTAGTTGCGAATAGTCCCGTTAGGGCTCTTCCACATCTTCTTAAGCTTAAATTCCTTCACCCGCGCTTCATCCGGTGTGATGGTGGCACACTTGATCCCCACGTCGTGCTGCTGAATGGCTTTCGCGGCATCCAGGGTGACCTTGTCTTCGGTCTTATCGCGGTTTTCGATGCTCAAATCGAAGTACATCAGGTTCACGTCGAGGTACGGCAAGATCAGTTTGTCTTTGATCCGTCCCCAGATAATTCGCGTCATTTCGTCGCCATCGAGTTCGACAACGGGTTTGGCTACCTTGATCTTCGCCACGGCGGGTTCTCCTTCAGGATGATGTATAGAGACGCCGATTACACTCGGCCGGTAACCAGTTTGCAAATTCTTTCCTGGATCAGTTAAGGTGCGCGCCGATGGAAGCTGGTCAACGCATTATGGGCCTCGATATCGGGACCAAACGCACGGGCGTCGCAGTGAGCGACGAGACCCTTTTTCTGAGCTCCCCTGTTCACACCATTGAGACGCGGGACCCCAAAGTATGGGTAAGCGAAGTAACTGATTTAGTTAAAGAAAGAGAAGTCGGCGAAATCGTAGTCGGTGTGCCTCTGAATCAATACGGGGAAGAGGGGGAAGACGCCGCCTGGGTCAAAAAACGCATCGAGTTGCTGCGAAGTCGGGTCACGATCCCTGTGGTAGAATGGGATGAAAGATTTACGACCGTGCAGGCGGAACGACGGCTTCTCGATGTGGACATGTCCCGGGGGAAGCGCAAGAAGGTGATCGATAAGGTTGCAGCCACCATCATCCTTCAGGGGTACTTGGACAGCCGAAACCCCCGCTCCGTACTCGATGACGACTACCTTTAGAGTCGCCAACGCTTCTTGAAGGGTGAAAAAACCATGAACCTACTTTCTCGATTAGCAGCCGGCGCACTCGCGGTGGGACTTCTCCTATTGGTGCTCGCAACGGTTTCAGTGCTTTCTGGCCAGGGGGATGAGGAAAGAGCCCTTCTCATTCCGCGGGGCGCTTCCGCGGGCCAGATAGGCCGCCAACTCGAAGCCGAGGGAGTCATTTCCAGCCCGGGTTTGTTCAAGGCGCTGGTTTACTTGACCGGGGGTCAGCGGCGCATCAAAGCCGGAGAGTACCGGTTTCGCACGGATATGAACCCCGCAAGCGCCCTGTCGGTGCTCTACTTCTCTGAGCCGGTGGTACATCCCATCACCGTTCCGGAAGGTTGGAACGCCCGCCAAATCGCCGACATCTTGGCGGCGAAAAAACTGGTCGACCCTAAGAAGTTTCTTTCCATCGTGTTGAACAAGGCTTCGGCCGAAAAATACAAACTCGGCGCACCGACGCTCGAGGGTTTCCTTTATCCAGATACCTACACGTTTTCTCGCATCGACGGAGAAGCCAAGATAGTAGACCGCATGGTGCAGCGCTTTTTCTCCAAAGTAGACAAGGAAGTCATTGCACGCGCCAAGGCGATGGGCCTTTCTTTGGAGCAGCTAGTAACGCTCGCTAGCATCATCGAAAAAGAAACGGGTGTTCCCACGGAGCGGGAGCTGATTTCGTCCGTGTTTCACAACCGTCTGAAGAAGAAGATGCGGTTGCAAAGTGACCCAACGACTATTTACGGCATTGCCGGCTTCGACGGAAATCTCACGCGCAAACACCTTTTGACGTCGACTCCCTACAACACCTACACGATCGCCGCACTTCCACCGGGGGCGATTTGCAGTCCGGGCATCGCTGCCATTCGAGCGACCACCCAACCTGCGCAAACAGATTATCTTTATTTTGTAGCGAATAATCAGGGCGCGCATCTTTTTGCACCCACCTACAAAGAACACGCGGCGAATGTCGACTTCTACCAAAAGCGCCGCGCCTCTCGAAAAGCCAACTCTATCCCTGAAAAGCGAATGGATAGACAGATAGGCACTCTCAAACGATAATTGCCTTTATGGCAATTGCACCCCCTGACCGCTCCCCCGTAATCATGACCGAGCTCGTCCTTCCCTCGCATACCAATGCGTTAGGGACCATCTTCGGAGGCACCGTGATGAGCTGGATCGATATCGCGGGCGCCATTGCGGCTCAACGTTACTGCCGCTCGGCAGTCGTCACCGTGTCCATCGATCACTTGCACTTTATCGTTCCCATCAAGATAGGTTACGCCGTTCGTATCGAAGCGCGCGTGACCTACGCCGGCACAACTTCCATGGAAACCGAAGTCATTGTGGATGCCGAAAACAATATGACGGGTGAGCGACGTCGTGCGACCAACGCTTTTCTAACCTATGTTTCTATCGATGATTTCGGACGACCCAAGAAAGTGCAGCCGTTTACGGCTAAAACGGCTGCGGAAAAGAAAGCGCTCGTTGAAGCGCAAGCGCGGCGTGCCCTACGGCTCGAGTGGATTCATCGAAAAGACAAAAAGAAATAAAACTGGCCTACCTCCCTGGGTTGGAGGTTGATGGGGCCCGGTATTTGCTCAGTTGCAGGGGTGTGAAGCCTGGCAGCCCTAAAGTTAGTTGCAATTGCGGTCTTTCGGGAATGAATTCCGGACACCTTGTTTCTCATGGTTCTTTCCTGAGGAAATCAGATAGCCGCTACGTGCGAAGATGGAAGTGTACGGGTTGCGGCAAGAGTGTTTCTGAAGCAACACACCACCCTTGTTTTGGACAGAAGAAGCGAAGGGTGAACGAGCGCCTTAGAAAGCTTCTGGTATCGGGAGTATCGATGCGAAGGTCAGCGCTATTGCTGGGCGTTCACCGGGTGACCGTTGCTAGAAAGCTGCGCTTTCTGGGTATCCAGGCCCGAGGTTTTCATGCGCGGTTCTTGGAGTCACTGCGAAATAGTCCTATAGACCACGTGCAGTTTGACGATATGGAAACCTTCGAGCACTCGAAGATGAAACCTTTAAGTATTAGCCTTGCGGTTAGCACGAGCAGAAAGATTTTAGCCGTCGAGGTTTCTCAAATGCCGGCTAAGGGATTACTAGCTAAAAGAGCAGTCAAAAAGTACGGCTTTCGTGCCGATCATCGTCCAAAAGCACTTAGGAAAATGTTTGCCACCCTGCAACCCATCGTAAGTCCTTCGGCTTTGTTTGAATCGGATCAAAACCCGGCTTACCCACTAGCGCTTCGCAAAGCCTTTCCCGATGCCATTCACAAAACTACTTTAAGCCGTCGGGGCTGTGTGGTGGGCCAAGGAGAACTAAAAAGAGGAAAGTGGGACCCGCTATTTAGCTTAAATCACACAGCGGGGATGTTCAGAGCCAATGTGAATCGCCTGTTTAGAAGAACCTGGTGCACCACCAAAAAACCATCCGCACT
>JBGTAN010000029.1:0-10082 GCA_041749855.1 Bdellovibrionota bacterium | reverse complement strand
ACTTTCCAGCGCGCGATGATTCCAAGGACCGTTAAAGTCGCTAAACCCAAAGAGGCTAAGTCAGCCAATTTCGGCAAGTAGACCCCCAGTGCCAGCCCCATACTTCCCGCCAACTGGAGAGCTCCGATAAAAGGTCGGTAGCGCTGAAGGCCGTAGCGGGTAAACTCGCCAGCCATGTGCTCAGATACCAAAAGGCTCAGGCCGTAGTAAAAGAAACAAGCAGAAGATAGCACTGCTGCGGACACAAGAAGCATTTGCGTTTTCGTTTGTGACGTTAGATTAGGACTCTATGATACTCGGTTTGAAAATTTTAGCTCAGATCATTGTGTCGTTGGGTCTACTCAATGTTTGGCTCATTCGTTTCAATAGACCGACGGCCTACCGTGGGGGCAACGCTCGCTCGATGAAGGAGGAGTTTGCCGTCTATGGGCTGCCCCCCTTTTTAGTTTACTTGGTCGGAGGTCTTAAGGTGTCGGCCGCACTTTTGCTTCTCGTAGGAATTTGGCTCTCTTGGGTGGTTACCCCAGCAGCAGTGCTGGTGAGTGCGCTGATGACAGGCGCTTTCTTTATGCACCTGAAGGTGGGCGACCCTTTTCTAAAGGCAGTTCCGGCGTTGTCTGTTTTGGCACTTAGTCTACTGATAATCGTCTTGTGAGAAGGTCTAATGGATTCGCAAACAGCGCTTTGGGTCGGATTTCACCTCTTTTTGTTTAGCGTTCTAGCCCTCGATTTGGGCGTCTTCCACCGCAAGGGCCACGTGGTTGGGCTGAAGGAGGCGTTGGTCTGGACCTCCATTTGGGTGGTGGTGGCGCTTGTCTTTAACTTAGGCGTTTACCATTGGATGGGCAGTGAGCGGGGCCTCGAATTTTTGACTGGGTATCTCATTGAGAAATCCCTCAGCATCGACAACATCTTCGTTATTGTTCTGATTTTGTCCTATTTCCGAGTGCCGCCACAGTCTCAGCACAAAGTCCTCTTTTGGGGGATTTTAGGGGCGTTATTTTTTCGGGCGATTTTCATCTTCGCGGGTATAGAACTTCTTGTACGCTACCACTGGGTACTCTACCTATTTGGCGCTTTTCTCGTTTTCACCGGCGTTCGAATTATGATCCCCCGCAAAGAGCACCCAGACCCGCAGAAAAACTTCGGGGTGCGCCTATTAAATAAAGTGTTACCGATCTCAAGCCAGTATGACGGCGAAAATTTTTTTACTAAACTAAATGGCAAGCGGGCTGGTACTCCCCTGCTGGCAGCGCTAGTGGCGGTAGAGAGCACGGATATCATTTTCGCGGTCGATTCTATTCCCGCGATTCTGGCGATTAGCCGGGATCCCTTCATCGTGTATTCAAGCAATGCATTTGCCATTCTTGGATTGCGGTCTCTCTATTTTGCCATCGCGAGGCTCTACGATCTCTTTGCCTACTTACAGTATGGGCTGGGAGCGATTCTTATCTTTGTGGGGCTCAAAATGCTCTCTGCCGACTTCTTCAAGGTGCCGCCATTCTACGCGCTTGGTGTAATCGGATTGATTCTAATAACGACGATTGTTGCATCGCTTCTAAAGAATCGACTTGCCCATCGCCAAGGCGGCGAGAAGGGCCTTTAAACGTCGGGACCTAGTCTCAGGGGTCTTTGCAGTTTGGAGACGGTAACCGATCGCGTACAAATTCGAGCGATTTAAAGTCTTGAAGCAGGCGTAGGCCTTCTTATCTTTCTTCACAGCTCGCAAGAAGTCGGCAGGAACTGTCATCGTGGAGGGAGAGTCATAGGCCAGCTTCCATCGGCCGTCCTTTTTGGCGAGTAGAACCTGCTCAAGACCTGCTGGCATCATCTTGCCGAGTTTCGTCAGGCGCTTGATGTGTTCTCTGTTGATCTTCGACCAGCTGCTACGTGCTTTTCGGGGAGTGAAGCGTTGCGTGTAACTAACGCCATCTACCGACTTAACAATTCCATCAATCCATCCAAAACAAAGTGCTTCGTCTAGAGCCTCCCGGTAAGTGATCCCGCTTTTTCCAGACTCCTTCTTGTAAAACCCAATCCAAAGCTCGATTTCGGTGGTGTGATGTTGTTTCAACCAATCTCTAAACTCGGCTGGTGAAGTAAAGAAGGTAATGTTTGTGGGAGTCGGCACTGCTTTAAGGGCGTATTCCCACAGCAACGAATTCATTGTGTTTGAAATAGCGGCCAGCAGACCGGGGGAAGGGGAACGAATAGGCGCTTTGGAGCCTGCAGCTTTGGCCGTGTATAAGCTGGATGAGTCGATCTGTATCCGTGAAATTGATGTGCGAAGCGTCGGAAGCGTAGCCGGCTTCTTGCGGTGTAATCAAAACCACTTTTCCACCGGGTTTTACATAGGGGAGGAACGTTCCTAGTAGCTGAACTTGATCCTCATTTGATACATGCTCCAGCACGTGCGCGACGAGCAAGGAATCAAAGCGCCCCGGCCGAGCGAACTGCGTTCCGAAAAAGTCGCTAGTGACATAAGCATTCAAACCCGATTGGCGTGCTTGCTCCACACTTGTACGGTTGTGATCGACCCCCACGCCGTTGCCGTCTAGGTTGCGAAGGTTTCGACCAATGCCGCAGCCCACATCCAAAACGAAACCTAAATCCCAGCGGCGCAAATTCCAACGATAGGGAAGTTGTACAGGCACCAGGCGATGCAGCCAGGACTGTTCGAGCTTCGTTAGGCGGCGAGTGTAGTCTGCTGTGCCGGTGTTCGTAGGAGTGGACGCCATTGGGGTATTTCTATCAGGGAGTCGCTTGGGATTCAAACAAGGGGTGGTTCAGTCGGGGAGTTTCTCCCAGACCTTGAGGCGCCTTGAGGGAAGCGCGAGTTCCAAGACGGCCTTGTAACCGCGCCCTAGATCCATCTCTATGGGAGCTAGCAAGTAGCGGAAGGGAAGCTGTCTCATTGGCTCTTGCTGAAAATCTCCCACCACATCCAATCGGTCCGGTGAGTCATTCCTAAAGTTGAGTGCTGCTTTGGCCTGGTGATGGAAGCTGACATGCTTGTATCGGTTGTAGTGCACTCGGTGTTTTTTCTGGGGATCTAACCGCTCCCAAAGGGCGAATTGGGGATAGTAAAAGGCTCCATCTAAGGTCTGAAGGCCATACGCCCGAAGCAAATTTGAAAACTTCCCGTCCCCCAAAGTGATCCAGCCCCCCGGGTTTTTCTGATTCACCGACCATACTGCTTGTAAAACCGACGAGTGCTCCAGGAGCGCGTGATAGCCACCACGGGCCACCGGGTTGAAGGTGGCTGTAGAAATCGCGCTGACGATGAGGGCGACCAGGGCAAACCGTCGGAGACTTGTGAGAATGAGCACAGAGGCACCCGCGGTCACGGCCCCAAACGCGAGCACCATGGGAAGCTGTCCGGACGGCAGAGGCCACAGTCGCCACAACACAAGGGCGTAGAGCCCGATCCAAAGGGCAACTACCCGCCTGCTGCGTCTTACGGAAAACTCGACCGGTGCCGTGGCACACAAAAGCAAAAACCCTGCTAGGCCATAGCCAATCACGGTGCGACTCCCCAGCATGCGACCCAACCCTGGAAAGCCCCAGACTTCCCAGGTGGCTATCAGCGCTAGGGCTGCCAGAGCCCCCATGGCAATGGGTCTTCCAGGTTTCGAGAAGGTGAGGGTGCGAAAGGTGGTGGCTAGAATGACCAAAGGAAACGTAAACCAAAACCCCGCCATCTCGCAGATGTTGCTGCCGGCTGTGCCGAGTTTCGGAGGGTAAAAGAGATTAGAGAAGAAAAGGTGAGAAGAGAGCCCCATGCCCCCCGACGTCACTCGGTTGCCGGGGTAGTCCGTACGGAGAAGAATCTGCAGAACCTCTATGCTTTCGTTAAAGAAGACATACAAGGCGCTGACTATGAGCGCGCCGGAAAGCACGATGAGCGGAAAGCGAGATTTCAAGTAAGTGGTCGGCGTGAGAGCGCGGATTGCCGCGAACGCCGATGCGGCTATGGCACACGCAGCAGTCAACGCGACGGGGTACTGCCACGGCGGATAGATCCACAGAGCGAATGCAACCGCGAACCAGGCCAGAGCGAGGGCGCCGAAGCAGCGATAGAAAAAACGCGCATCCCGATGGATCGTGTCCACGCAGAGGATCATGCCGAGGCCATAGGCGAGAAACAGAGCGGGCAAATAAGACCAAAACTGCACCAAAGGCGAAAACACCAGCCCCGCAGAGAGCAGCCCTGCAGTCATCGGAGTTTGTCCGAGCCGGCGGGAAATTTGAAAAGCAGCCAGAAACAACATCAGCCAATAGAAATTCCAATTCCAGCTCATTCCAAAATCCGGGTCTAAGAAGTAGCCCCAGAGCTGCGGGCGGAAAGCGATAGTCCAGTGCTTCATCGGTATAGGCGAGGGAGCAAGGCGCATGTCTTGACCCATTCCGACGAGAGGATTCGTTACTGGAAAGGCGGGGGTGGTTGAAACCTGTGCAAAGATCCATGGAAGGGTTGCGGTAAAATCATCCGCTCGAATCGCACGCGGTGTCCCGGCAACGATTCCCGTCTGTTTTACCCCGAGAACGCGGCCCCAATGCCCCCATGAAAAACCGTGAAGATTGAGCAAGAGGCAAAGAATAAATAGGCTACAAGCGGCGCGGGCCATCGGGCGAACCTTGTCACGTTCTCAACGGCTCGTCGATAGCCAGGGGCGAAGTGTTGCAGTGAAAATACAACCGGTCTCCGAGCGCGATAAAAATTTGCGTCGCCCATCGCCGGAAAGTGTAGTAGCGATCACATGTGTGGGGGGGATGAATGATGCATGGGCGTATCTGGGGATTTCTTTGTTTGATTGTGTGTCCGGTTCTGGTCGAGGCAAACGCCCCGGAACGGTACTTTAATAACTGGCGGGGGTACTCCCCGTACCCCGCAAAAACGCATTTGTCTCAACAGCCAAAATCGCCGCCCTCGTGGCACGGGGCTGGTCCCGTGGGTCGACTCAAACAGGTGCCCCCAGTGGGGCTCCGACAAGATATTCAGAGTAATCTGTATCAGCGAACCAGCCCGCTCGTCGGTTTCAATAATGGGAACGTCTACTACATTTCAGAGACGGGCGTTCTGGCTAGGTCGGGATTTATCAGCAATTCGGATCCAACGCCCTGGTATTCCCCATATGCGAATTCGGTTTATTTCGTCGCAGGGCCGACGGTGGGGCAAGAGCGTTCGCAGCCCCTTTCAGACTATTGGGAGCAGCGCAGGAAACATCTTCTCAAAGCAACACCTTCGCATCTTCCAGCGCAGTATCAAAGGCACCCCGTTAGAAATCAGTAGATATGGGGCGAAAAGTACTGAAGCAGCGTGTCACGTGCTTTTAGGAACTTTTCCTTTGTGATCTTCGTTCCCACCGCGCGAAATAGAACGGGCGGAAAGGCGTACCACGGGCGCTCCACTTGGACTTGGTTTTCAAAGGTGATTTGCTGTGGAGTAAGCTCGGTGCGAAATACCACTTTCTGCAAGTACCCCGCATGGCCATCTGCCTTCACGTCCGTCGAGAAAGTTTCGTAGAGTAAGCGCTTTCCTGGGCTTAGACCCAGAAACATATCTTGCCGAATGCTGAGCGATTCACCCGCCTCTTGAACTTTGTCAGTCGCATCGTAAAGCAAACCGGCAATGCCTTCTCGGCTATCGGGTCGGGCCGCTTGATGGAACTGAAAACGCCCTGACGTCTCGACATCTTTTTTGATGAATGCGTGTAGCCTAGCGAGGCTCTCTTTATCAAGTCCTGTAACCTTGCAAGTGCTCGCAACCCGGCCGATCAAAACGCCGCTTTCGAAAGAGGGCTCGCGAAGCCAAACGGGATCTGCGCAGCGCCATCCTACCTTCGCAGGCGCGGCAAAGCAGGGGGCGAGCCACGACATGACGGGAAGTGCGATACGCCAGAGGCTCATAAAATCAATTCCCCCACGATCCGAGTCTCAGAATTGCAATTCTGCACTCGCTTAGACGATCCGAATCCAACCGGTGCCTCTTGTAAAGCCACTGCGAGGTTCTGGGGGTATTGGAAAGAGGCCGTAGATACTGCTCGGTTTCCACTTGCTTCACCGCGCCAAAAAACCAGCTTAGCACATACTGCCGTATCCATTCTCGAAGCCTATAGTCATTGAGTTCGATTTTGCCTTCGAGGATCTCAAGGGTCTGATCGTGGAACCGCTCGAGCGCTTCATGTGATCTCTCAGCAAGCACGCTATCGACGAAACCAAGTTCACCCCCTGATTGGGCGCCAGCAATATTGAAACGCCTCCAAACTTTTCTCACCACGTGACGTACCTCATCCAAGTGAAGGGTAGAGCTTCTCGAGACAAAATCGCGACCTCTGAGAAGTTGAGACCACGTGCGCGCTTTCGGCAGAAAGTATTCGTCAAAGGGGGTCGAGTGCGTGCGAAGGGCCCAGGCATCGGAAGTGAGTTCGTCCACGCAGTTTTCAATAAAAGTGCTTGCTTCATCCTCAAGCAGTTGCGGGTAGCTCAAAAGTACATCCTGCGACCGACCGCTTTCTCCCGAAACGAACGCCCCCCAAAGCCACAACCCAAGAACCCAACCCCGGTACCTTTTCACAGGATTAACATATCGGCTGGAGTTCAATTGGCAAGAAGCTCACCTTAACCGTCGACCGGATTGACGTGATAAGCTTTAAGAATGCGTAAAGGGATCTTCGTCTGAACTAAATTTAGGCGTCCTTTTCGGCGTGCTCCGTCGGTATACGTTCGAATTACGCACGCGATAAACTGGCGCTAGCCTTGCAGTTTTTTAGCGAATGGGATGGAGCTTTAAGTGGGGGATTTTGGCATGTTGCCTGTTTGCATCGCCCAGCTTTTCGGCGACATCCGCTTGTGAAAATACGTTCGCCCAACTCACACAAAAAGCCAGCCGCCTTCTTGCCGTCCGCCATCGCAATGTTCCTCCGCCTGCATCGGATCAAAATGAGGTTCTGGTTTCTCGCTATGGCAAGTACCTTTTGCCATGGGCAAATGTGGGGGTGGGCGGTTATCTGGCGGCCATTGCGGCTCGCTCCTTTGGCATCCAAAACGGTTTCACTCAGCACTGGTCCAACTTCGGTTTAGGTTTTGCCGCTGCAGCAACGGTTGAGAATGCGCTCTTACGAACCCGGCTAGGGGCGCGCTATCCGCGCCTTGTGCGCACTGCCACCCTTGGAGCGATGGTCGTGGGCAACTTCTATTGGGAAACTTACGCAACCCTACGACCCGATTACGCGGATCTCACCACAGGCTTACTCGCCGTGCCCGTGTACCACTTAATTGCGAATCACTATTTCGATAAGGCGGAGCGCGACGTGCGGGAACAAGGTGACGCCCGGCAACTAGTGTCCCCCTAAGCGCTAGTCATCGCATCGCGCGCGAGATGTTAACCCCCAAACTGCTTAAGCACCAGCGCTAGCACTTGGGAATAGTCTTGCCCCCGCCAGACGGAATGGTGCGCGGAGGGAAAATGTTTCTTCTCAACCCACTTCAGTCCCGCCTTTTTGTGTGCAGCCAGGAACGCCTCGTGCGCCGTGGTATCGAATCGGGAAGCGGCCCGATTCGCCCATGCCTCGCAAACTCAAAGCAGCAACGCTAGTGCGGACAAAGCTATCTGCTTCGGCGGCATCCCATAAAGCCACTCCGGCATTCCAATCCGCTTCTATCTCGGCATCTGTTTTTGATTGAGTGGCTGCATCGGCTGTACAGAGCGTCGATGGAAGCTTACAGTTCTAACTCTTTCATCAAGCGGCGAACCACTTTCTCAGTCGGATAAGGCGCAGGGCTTTTGCGCTGGTGCGCAATCAATCGATCTGCGGCTTGAAGATTAAACCTGAAAGTTCCTTTAGCCGTATTGGCTTCAAATTTAGCTTTGACTCGATTTGCCAGCACGTCGGATCGGGCGTGGACGAGCATGAGCACATAAAGCTTCAGATTCTTTTGTGGCTTCTTGAGGCCTTCGATCATCGCAGAAAAATAACTCTCGCGTTCTTTCTCGCTGCAAAACCGAATTAAACCGGTGAAGGCTTTTTCCAGAAAAGGCCGCGTCTGCGGTTCGCCCTTCAGCCATTGCTGCATGCTTTGAATCGCTTCCGTACTCGTCAACACAACTACTGGAAACTCCGGTTCGGACTTCACACAAGCAGGTGGGGGGCCGTCGTGCACTGCGATTGTGCCGCCGCCAGCGAAAGAAAGAGAGGAAACCATAAGGATGAGAAGGGTGAGGTAAGTCATAGTGAGCGAGCGTAACTTCTGCGATTGCTGCGACGCAACCTCCTAGATGGGGCTAGAGAGAATCAATGATGGAATCGATCGATGCGGCTGATTCGCATGAGCCGCAGTTGGGTCCGTTCGGATAGCGCGTTTCGAAAACGGGACGATATTGTTCGGATTGAACGACGTCGCCGTCTTTCACGAGAACCACTTCAAGAACGTCTAGTTTGGAGTACTGCGATACGGAAATTGAATTGATACCGGAAGTAGACGGATAATATGAAAGCCCGCGACAACCTTCTGGTCGCTCCCACCAATCGCCGGGCATAATGACTCGAGACGCAGTGACTTTGAGATCGCATTGTTTCGGCTCGTCGCCGTCAACAGAAGTCCAAAGCTCATATTGGCCGGCGGGAAATACTCCAGAGTGCGGGGCCAGTGTGAGTTGAAACCCGGCGCAACCCAATTGTGTGCACATCACTCGGTCGTTACTGCCGTCGCCTAGGTAAGCGTCGCCCTTTTTACCGCGTGTGAAATCAGCGGGATTGCAAGCTGCAAGAATCAAAATGCCGACAAGTTTTGGGCTCAAACGCTGAAGTGTCATAAAGGAATAGAGTGCAGCGAATGTGCCAGAACGAGCTTCACGGCAAGTTGGTAACTCTTGGGAATGGCGTGGTTTCAGGCCCTATCCATAAGTTCGACGGTGCACAATCTGGCCAAGGATGGAACAGCCGCCTAAGCGTCGGACTTCCTTCCGCGGAACCTCCGGCAAAAACGGACTAGTGCGGTTGAATGCGGATGGATCCTTCGATGAAACCTTTGATGCGGGGGTCGGTATCGCCGGGGGCTGGGTTGACCGTAAATAGCGAATCGCTATAATTTCATTGATCTCCTTATAGCAATTTGCTATATTTACAATGTGCGCATCTTGGGTAGGACCATCATTGAGGATTTCAAAAAGAGGCACTCGAATAGTCGCAAAGCGTTAGATCGCTGGGTGAGGTTAATGGAAGGAGCGGAGTTCAGTAGTCCCCAGGACTTGAAGCAGATGTTTGGGGGCACTGTGGATTTCGTGGGACGGCAAACTGTTTTTGATGTTGGGGGCAACAAGATTAGGACGATTACAAAGGTTACTTTTGGACAGAGGATCGTTTTGATCACACATGTCCTGACCCACGCCGAATACGACCGAAACAAGTGGAGGGAATAAATATGAGCACGGCTAGAACATTAATTGATACGCTGAAAACAAATGTGAAAGCTTCGTCGCCAAAGGCCGAGACCACGTATTTGCAGATTGTGGAGATTTTTCCTCTTCAGCCCATTACCTCCAAAGGGCAGCACACCGTGGCTCTTAAAGTGGTGGAGAATCTCATTTCTTATCTTAATGAGACCAAGGACAGCGGGGCCGAAATGTATCTTATGACTTTGGCGGAGTTGATTAAGGACTATGAGCAGAATCAGTATAAAAGCGCATCTGTCAGCGGTGCTGAGATGTTGAATTATTTGATGGAGCTTCAGGGGCTCAATCAATCCGATCTCGCAAAGGAACTTGGGGGGCAGTCCGTGGTTTCTACAATCTTGAAAGGTGAGCGCGAATTGAACTTGCGTCAAATTAAGGCGCTTGCAAAGCGTTTCAAGGTTTCCCCTGAAGTATTTTTTTAGCGTTGCCCAAACTAGTTGGGGGCGACATCGGTAGGCTCGCCACCGAATGAAATCGTGAATGCCTTTGGCTCTACATCGTTAAAGGGGGCATGAGGTCCCTGGGTTAAGATTGGTGTGTCAAAGCATCGATCAACAACCTGGAGAAGCCCCATGCCTTATTCGAACTCTATCATTGGTTTGCCTGACGTCGAGATTGAAGCGGTTCG
>JBGTAN010000028.1:0-13356 GCA_041749855.1 Bdellovibrionota bacterium | reverse complement strand
CTCCCCAAAGATGCCCCCAGCCGCTGAGCCCCCTGAGACGTTCCCCGTAAAGCTGATATCGTGCAGAGTTAACAAGGACACGGTTGAAAGATCCCATCCGATGAACCCTCCCGCTTGGGCGGTAGCCGATACCTCTCCCTGGATATGAACATTGGAGATTTGGAGATGGGGGTTCAAAGCCCCCGGAGCGAATAATCCCACGAGTGCCCCAGCTATCCCTGCGGTCGCCGTAACGTCCACGTTAGTAAACTCCAGGTTTTGAATCGAACCGGTCACGGAAGTGGCATCATACGCGCTGGTGAGAAATCCCACTTCTACGGCCCCGCTAGAAATGTGTAGGTTCTGGATCTGATGACCATTGCCTTCTATAACGCCTTGGAAGTTAATGAGCGGAGTCCAGTTATTGGTGGCGCTCACTTGGGCTAAATCGATATCGTCGGTGAGCACGTACAGGTGATTGGGATTGCCTGTGACCATGGCTTGCAGCTGCGCAGGTTCCGACACTTCACTCACGGTAAAACCAGAGTTACTTTGATACAGATAAGTCGACAGCGCTTCGATACCTGTTTGGGCAATGGTGACGCTTTTTCGGCCATAAGTGTGCTTGATGGTTTCGAATTCCGAGTAAGCAACGGGAACGCTAAAAGTTCCACCTGCCGCAGGTTCACATACGGCCTCTTTGGGTGCTGTCAGATCGCCTCCAATCGTGACGCTTCCCAGGGTGGGATCGCATTCACCCGTAAGCACCCATGAATCCGTCTCGTTGAAAAAACGCTCAAAGAGCGAGCTGCTCGGGTGGGAGGTCCCGGTGAAAACCAGACGGTTCACCACAGAGGAGGAACAAATCGAGTCCCGAATACATAGGCCCACACCGCAAGCGGGAAGCAGGCTTGAGAAGACCACAAGAAATAGGCGGGCGCGGAGCGTCACCCTGCAAGTGTCTCACGACGCAAGTCGATGAAAAAGGCACAGCGCGAACGCTACAGGAGGGCAGTTCGCTCAGTTGGAAGTAGGGCTTTTGCCTCTGTTGTTTACTCCCGCGGAATTTGGTAATCCCTTCCCTCTTTTCTTGGAGGCTTTCATGCGCGTCCTTACGTTACTGGGGCTATTTTTCTGCTTGCCCCTCTTTTCGGCGGATAGCCTCGATACCCGAATCGATCGAGCCTATCGCGAGATGGAAGCAGAGAATGAAGCCGCCTTGTTGATTCCAGCAAGCCCCGGGGATCAGACGCTTTCGATTCTCAATGTGAATCTCGGCCTCCTGACCGGGAAAATTGCCTACGTTCCGGCTTACCAGGCGCGAAGCCGGGTGTTTGCAAAGACCTTGGCGGAATTCATTCGCGAAAAGAAGGTCGACCTTCTCTTTCTCCAGGAGCTTTGGTTGGAGGATGATTTCAAAGCCGTCCTGAAGATGGCGGCCCAAGAGGGCTTTCTGCCCGTTCTCAGCGAATCCGATTATTTTGCCAAGGTCGCAAAATATGGAATGCAGATCTTGGTGAGGAAAGAGGCCCTTCGGCCAGAAACCCAGGCTACCGGTGTTGAGATAAGGGACTTCTCGAGAACGACCCTTCCAGAGTATTGGGGCGGTTACAAAAGGGCGATTCTCTCCGCCTCAGTCACCTTAGCCAATGGCAGAGGAGTCCGGCTGGCGAACGCCCACCTATCGGCCACCATCGGTGCCAACGCTATCCGGCAATTGCAAGTTGCCGAGCTGAGTTCCGAGTTGAAAAAGACGACTGAATCGAACAGCCTCGTGATCTTCGGCGCAGATTTCAATGTGTCTCCCGAATTCGAAGACGCGCTTCCCAGCGAGGTGAAGGCCTGGGGAGAGAACCGCGCTCCGTATGTCGAGTTCTATGAAGCGACCCACCTCGTCGAGGCATTCAAAACACTGCATCGGCAGGAACCCGGCTATACCTGGGACAAGAGAAACAATACGCTGATTTCAGATGGCCCCTCCGCCATTAAGAAAGAGCCCCTCCAACGCACCGATTTCATCTGGATCGGAAAACCAAGCACCAAAACCCTCAGCCGAACCTGCGCTGTCGAATTAGCAGAGCTCGTATTTACAGAGGCGACCATTTCCGAAGGCTCGAAGAAGGTCCACCTGACCGACCATTTCGGGAACTTCGCACGAGTCCGAATCTTGGCACGATAGGGCCTAGCCAATTGTAGTTTCGCTTTGGTGCGCACCGCTCTATAACCACTGGCTCGGGCAGTTAGCTCAGTTGGATAGAGCGCAAGCCTCCGAAGCTTGAGGTCGCAGGTTCGATCCCTGCACTGCCCAATTCTAGCTTCCTTCGACACATGCCCAGCCCAACTCTCGACAGCCCCGACGATCAGCCCGAGCTTGAAGGCACTGACCCTTCGAGGTAGTTTCTCCGACAATGAACAAAAAGGTCGAATCCGCGATAAAACCCACCCGCACCGAGAACTACGCAGAGTGGTACCAAGAAGTTATTAAGGCCGCTGAACTCGCGGAAGTTTCTCCCGTGCGCGGCTGCATGGTGATTCGCCCTTGGGGCTACGGCATTTGGGAGAACATTCAGTCGGTACTGGATGGAAAGTTCAAAGAAACCGGACACCAAAACGCCTACTTCCCGCTCTTTATTCCCATCAGTTTTCTGGAGAAGGAAGCCAAACACGTTGAAGGCTTCGCCAAAGAGTGTGCGGTTGTTACGCATCACCGCCTAGAAGTAAATGCGGAGGGGAAGCTCGTACCCGCTCCGTCTGCCGAACTCGATGAACCTTTGATTGTTCGCCCCACTAGCGAAACCATCATCGGTGAAGTCTATGCAAAGTGGGTCCAATCTTATCGCGACTTGCCTTTGCTCATTAATCAATGGGCGAACGTAGTGCGATGGGAAATGCGACCCCGCATCTTTCTGCGAACTGCCGAGTTTCTCTGGCAAGAAGGGCATACCGTTCATGCGACTTCGGAAGAAGCGATGGAAGAAACCTTGAAAATGCTCGAGGTGTATTCCGAGTTCTCCGAAAAGCACCTCGCGATTCCCGTCATCAAGGGGGAGAAGACACCCAAGGAGCGTTTTCCCGGAGCCGTACACACCTACACGATCGAAGGCATGATGCAGGATCGAAAGGCCCTGCAGATGGGAACGTCCCATTTTCTCGGACAGAACTTCGCTAAAGCCTCCGACATCAAGTTTCAGGATAAAGAAGGCAAGATGGCCCATGCCTGGACGACTTCATGGGGCGTGTCCACGCGCCTGATTGGCGGAGTCATCATGGCTCACAGCGATGATGATGGCCTGGTGCTCCCTCCGCGAATAGCTCCCAAGCATGTTGTCATTATTCCTATCTTTCGCGATGAGAGCGAAAAGGCGGGAGTGATTGAATATTGTGACACGCTCGCAGCCGAGCTTTCCGCACGTTACTACCACGAGGGAAAGGTGCGGGTTCTCGTCGACAAACGCGATATGCGGGGTGGAGATAAGACCTGGCAGCATATTAAACGTGGAGTTCCCATTCGACTGGAAGTGGGCCCTCGAGACATGGCAGCCAAGTCCGTGTTCATGGGTCGACGAGACAAAACCCCGAAAGACAAAGTGGGTGTTCCTCGAGATGAGTTTGTGAATACCTGCGTTTCGATATTAGATGAAATTCAAGCAGCGCTTTATCAAAAGGCCCTGACGGAGCGCGATTCTAATATGCGCAGGATCGACGACTTGAAAGAGTTTGAAGAATTCTTCACGGCAAAAAGCGCTGACAAGCCGGAGATCCACGGTGGGTTTGCACTTTGCCATTGGTCGGACGATCCCAGGCTGGATGCAAAACTTGCCGAACTTAAAGTGACGATTCGTTGCGTGCCCTTGAGCGGACCTGAAGAATCAGGCAAATGTTTGTTTACGGGCAAGCCGAGCCACCGCCGTGCCGTTTTCGCTAAATCCTACTAAATGGCCCACTTTTCGCGGGGGGGGATTTTGTCGCCTAGTTTTCCGCACATCGAGATGAAAGCCTTCGCCGTGAGTCGGACGTCGCCAATGGAACGGTGACGATCATCGCCCTTCGCCATCTCCAACCCTAGGCGTTTGCAAATCACATCGAGATTGTGACGGCTTTCTTCCGGAAAGCACCGTCGTGAGAAGTGCATCGTGTCGTACACTTCAAAGGGTCGGCTGATCTTGTTCTGCACCATGTACTTCATCAAGAAGGACATATCGAATTTGGCGTTCTGCGCCACGAGATAGGCCCCACCCACGAAATCTAAAAACTTGGGAAAGACTTCATCGAACGTCGGAGCATCGGCGACCATCTCATTACTAATGCCGTTGATGCGCGTGGCCTCTTCAGAAATGAGGCGGCGGGGATTCACAAGAGAATGAAAAGTGTTCACTTCGTCGACTTCATCGCCGAACACCTTCATGGCCCCGATTTCGATGATCTCGTCTCCTGCCCAGGGAGACAGGCCTGTGGTTTCTAGATCGAATACGACATACTCGTCGAGCGAAAGACTAAGCTGCATGGAACCCTCTAAGATGAAACTCGGCTTGAGCTACTACAGTTAAGAAACCTGGGTTTGACGGTCAAGGGAATTTGACCTAAGTCTTCATCGTGCTCTCCGACCCCCAGTACTTAAACCAACAGTATCGGCTCTCGGAAATCCCCCATCACTACGGCAAAAACGTCCACATTCTAAGCAATCCTTTTCTCTTCACCATACTGGCGAAGCTTTGCTCACCGGAGACCTTCCAACCCCAGGTAAATCAGTATCTTCATACGCTTTACGGAGAATTGGTACGCATTGTCACGAGCGTGGAATTTCCACAGGTGGAAGCCACTTTGACATCACGCATGCACGCCCTACATCCCGAGGGGCAGTATCAAGCCAAGGTGCTCGACCCTAAAAGTGAAGTCGTCTGCGTTAATCTGGCGAGGGCTGGCACCGTCCCTTCTCAGATTTGCTTCGATGCCTTTAACTACCTCCTCGCACCGCAAGGCGTTAGACAGGACCACATTTCCATTAACCGGCGCATTGACGAACACGAGAAGGTGATAGGCACTAACCTCGGTGGTCTGAAGATTGGCGGCGGGGTGGACGGGAAGTTTGTAGTCATTCCCGACCCCATGGGAGCGACCGGTTCAACCATAGACTCCGCCATGCACATCTATAGCGAGCGCGGGCACGCACGGCGCTACATCGCCATGCACCTGATCGTCACACCCGAGTACTTGAAGACCGTTACTCAGAAGTTCCCAGACCTTAAGATCTACGCCATCCGCCTCGATAGAGGGCTGAGTCCCAAAGCGTCTTTGACGGAAATACCAGGGGCGGAGTGGGAGCTTGAACGGGGGCTCAACGATAAGCAGTACATTGTGCCGGGTGGCGGCGGGCTCGGAGAGCTGATAAACAACTCCTACGTATAGAGGAACGATCCAATGGCCCTGAGAAAAGTAGCAGTCATGGGACACCCGGTTTTGCGCAAAGTGGCAGCTCCGGTTCCCCCCAAGGAAATTAAGTCAGAGACGATTCAGACGCTCATCAAGGACATGGTGGAAACTATGTTTGAGTATGACGGACGGGGACTCGCTGCACCGCAAGTGCATGAAAGCGTCCAAGTCGTCGTGATGATCTGGGACTTCGATAAGGAAGTGAAGCCAGCCCTTCGAGTTCTCATCAACCCCGAGATCAAAGCCCTCACCGAAGAAAAGGCGGAGTTCTGGGAAGGTTGCCTAAGCGTTCCTGGACTGCGCGGCATGGTAGCGCGCCCCACTAAAATTTCCGTTTCTTGCTACGATCAGGACGGCAAGAAAGAAGAGTTTGTCGCCGAAGGCTTTGCGGCAACGGTGATTCAGCACGAATGTGACCACCTCATGGGTGTGCTCTATGTGGATAAACTCACTGACATGAAACAATTCGCCTTCATTAAAGAATACGGCAGATTTTACGAGTACACGGGAGAAACCGGCGACGCCGAGTAGGAATCAGAAACGCAGGCTCACTTGCATGGCCATCCCGCCATCGATCGGGGCCATATTCCACCCCAGTTCAATCTCATTGTCGGCTTCGCGGTACTTTGCAAGTTCCGCCTCGGCAGGGCTATCCGTCACAAAACTCACCACCCCGACGAAAAGAGCAAAGCCGCCGAAATACAACATCGCGCCGCCTAAATATTGGGAATCCAGCATGTACCAGGTCATCGCGCCCAATCCCACCCCCGTCGCAGCAGAACCGAACCACATCCGCTCCCATTCGCTCCGCTCGGCGAGCCTCGTTAGCATCTGCTCGCCGGTTTTTACCTTTTTCGCGAGCTCAGCGGAGTTGCGCCGCGGTAGCTTTCTAAATTTCTGCGGAAACGTTTCGTAATCTCGCGACATGGCCAGCATGAGAAATCCCGAAAGTGCAAAAGTCCCACCCATCACGCCAAAAAGTAGCGGTCCATCGCGTTTCAAATCCGGATTTGCAGACTGATTGGAAAAAGCAGCTCCCACACCTGAAGCCGCGCCCAACATGAGCAGCCCCGCCCCAGTGACGTGGCGATCATTGCGCGCACTTTCCTCAACTGTTCTCAACGCTTTTTCAAGTGCATCCGCCTTTTGAGCGGGACTCTGCGCGGCCGAATGAGTGGCCATCAGGGACCAGGTTAACGTCGCGATAATGCATCGGATAAAGGCCATTTGTCTCATGATACGCGCTTGCGGTTTGATGAACAACCGCGTTAGACTCGCCTTCCTATGAAAACCTTGAAGAAGCCTACCCAACGCCAATCTGCGCCAGCAGTTGATTACACTGTGCTCAACACAATCACCGATCGTGCGCTGTACTTGGCGCTCGAAATGATCGACGCTGCGAATAGTCGGCCAGCCATCGAGAATGACAAGACAGAGCCCAAAGTCGGCGGTCACCCATCGGCTTGCGCTTCTTCTGCCCATATCCTGGCGGCGATTCACCTCGTGTTGAAAAAGCCCGAAGATTATTTTGCAAACAAGCCGCACGTTTCACCTATCGATCACGCGCTCAACTATCTAATGAATTGCTTCCGCGAAAATGACGGCAGCTGGATGAAGCCAGAACGAATGGAATTAGCGATGCGCGGATTGCGCCACTACTCGGCCGATGGCGATCCCGTTTTCCAATCGTATCACTCCGATGCCGATCCGGACGCTCACCGCTTTTTTCCATCGGGTTCGGTGGGCATTCCACCGGTCAATGCCTTGTATATGGCGCTGGCCTACGACTATGCAGAACATCACAAATTCGATCTGAAAGAGGACCCTACCTTCTGGTGTCTGATGGGCGATTCGGAGTTCCGCGAAGGATCGCTGCATGAAGCGATGCCGGATGCGGGCGAGCGTGAATTGAAACGTCTCGTCTGGATTGTCGATTACAACCGCCAGAACCTCGATGGAACTCGCATCACCAACGAAAAAGCCCTGGGCGGTAGCGATGCGGATCGCATTGTCGGTCTTGCAGAAGCCAATGGTTGGAAGGGCGTAAAGCTAAAGCACGGAAAACTCCGCGAGAAGCTTTTTGCGGAGCCTGGCGGCGACGAATTCAAACGCGTGCTGGACGAAAAACTCTCGGACTTTGAGTTCCAAGCCCTTCTCTCGGCGAACAACGCGGATCTGATTCTCAAACGCCTGGGCGAAAAGTCAGAAAAGCTCGCTGCGTGGATGGCGAAAAAGCCGAAGGAAGAGATTCGCGAAGCTTTTTTCAATGTCGCCGGCCATGACCTCGAGTCCTTGGTTGAGGCCTTGTCTGAAGCACAAAATAGCGACAAACCTACTTTGATTGTGGCGTACACGATCAAGGGGCGTGGCCTTGAGTGTCAGGCTTTGTCTGGAAATCACTCTGCGATGCCTGCGCGCGGCGAACTAGACAAGCTTGCCGAAAAGCTAAAAGCCTCCGCCGACAAACCCTTCGCCCCTTTTGCATCGGCTTCAAAGGAAGCCACCTATCTTGCCGAACGTGGAAAGGCGATGCGGGAAGGGATCGAGAAACTTGATTCAGCGGCAGCAACCCGCTTGAAGAAATTTCAAGACCTTGCCAAAAAAGTCGATTGGCCCGTCGATTTTGACATTTCCGCGTTGAAATTCGCCCCTCTCGCGCACACTCAGTGGATGTGGGGACAAATTGCTGCCAAGCTCGATCGACTCGCTCGAGGCGAGGCCAAGGCCGATGCTTCGCAGAACGCGAAGACAGCATGGGACGATTTCGCCCCGCTGTTTCTGACGATGGCACCCGATGTAGGGAGTTCAACGAATACGAGCCCCAACATGAATGGGAAACTTTTCGGAGATATTGAGCAGGAAGATTTCGAAGCGCTCTTTAACTCGAAAGATAAAAAAGCCCCAGACATGATGCCCCGCCTGTCTCAAAGATCGGGACATTTGCGATTTGAGATTGCTGAAGGCAATTGCATGTCAGCAGCTGGCTCTTTTGGGAAGTTCGGGGACTACACAGGAATCCCCTTTTTCCCTTCCATGACCATTTACGATTTCTTCATCAAGCGAGCACTCGATCAGCTGTATTACAACTGCTACTGGCGCTCGAGCTTTGCGACGATAGGCACACCCAGCGGTGTCACGCTGGCCGCTGAAGGGGCACAGCACTCTTGGAAATCTGACATTCAGATTCCCAATGAAATTACTTGGGAGCCCTGTTTCGCAAAGGAACTCGAGTGGATCTTAGCGGACACGTTGCGCCGTCACTTCACCGGGGAAAACTTGGATCGCGAAGCGGCGCTCATCCGGTGCGTCACCAAGGGCGTGGAACAAAAGCAGTTGCTCTTGCGTGCGAAGAAGCAGGCCAGGTTTCAAACCGACACCGACGCCGTTTTAAGCTTTGAGAGTGAAGGCGGCAATTGCGTTTCGGATGAAGAAATTCTGGAAGCGCTCCGTAAGGACACACTCCAAGGCGGGTACGCACTGATAGATTATCGCGGTTACCAAGAGTACATGCCGGGCGACAACGTCGTTCACCTTTTTGCGATGGGTGCCCTTGTACCGGAAGCCATTAAGGCCTCCGATCGCCTCCGAGAGGAAAAGGGGATCTGCGCGAATGTCTACGTGGTTACGAGCCCCGATCTCCTCCTAGGCAATTACGCTTATCTCGAAGACTACCGGCATCTCAAAACGGGATTGGGAATCGACGGCAATGTCCACTTTGTCCGAGGCCGCGGTGAAGCGATTCAGTCGGTGGGAGATTGGTACGCGCTGCAGGGCAGTCGCGTGCCGGTCGTCTCGGTTCACGATGGGGAGCCGGGTCTGCTCGACAACATTGGGTCTATCGTAGGGGTGAAGCATCAGGCATTGGCAGTGCGCAAGACTTCCAAGTCGGGAACGACGTGGGACATTTATCACCTGCATGGCATCGATGCCGAAGCGGTCTTCGAGGCCTCCGAAAAAGTTCTGACCGAGTCGGCGCAAGAAACTTTTAAGGTAGCGCCCGCTGTCATGGCAAGCCTAGGCAATGGGGACACAAGCGAGCCCGACAACTTCAAGGTCCCGGGAAGCTACAGTCTTCAGTGATTGCGCAAGGTAAGTATGGTAAAAGCGCCCGCATGAAACGCCTATTGCCGCTCGGTTTGCTCGCAGCTCTTATTTCGCCCCAGGCACCTGCCGCCGTAGATATCGTAGTGGGGAATCTAGACCGAGCGGAAGCCTCCGTCGCAGTCGCTCAACCGGTCACGCTCATTCTCAGAAGCCCGTTTCTGGGGCATGTCCGCCTACAGGGAGCCCCTCCACCCAAGGACGCGGCAAAACCTGAAATGAAAGTGCATGTGCAGACTTTTTTCTTGGATCGACCCGAGAACGATGCGGCCATGACCCTCAGCATTGATACCCTCTCGCCGAGCGTTTTCGAAGTCCAACTGAGCCCGCTCATCAACTCAAAGCCGGCGGTGGGACGGACCAACCTCCTCGTGGAACTTCCGGAAGACCTGCTGGCCCATGCGCTGATCGTAACAAAAGGCGATGTCTGGGTGGGAAACCTGCACAAGTCGCAGGTTCCAGACCGCACGGTTTTTCTGCAACCTCGCGGACTGATGAGAATCGAAGGATTGAACGCTCCCGGAGGCCTTTTCTCAATGGGGGGAAACCTGCGCGAGAGCAGTTTCAAGGTGGACCCACAGACGCCGCATCGTATCTATTCGAGTGCGAAATCCTGTCCCGAAGGGATTCTCATTGCCGGTCAGCAACTACCGGCGAAACTAGAACGAAAACTGCGCAACCTCTTTGGAACAGTGAAGTAGCTAGACGCCCTTGAGGGATTTCATCGCTAGGTGAGAAAAGTAGCGGGTAGGATCGACGGCTTTGCCGTTCTCTCGCAATTCAAAATACAAACTGGGTCTTTCACTATTGCCCGTATCGCCCACCAAACCTACCGTGTCGCCCTTTTTGACGGAAGCACCTTGGGTTTGAGTCGACTTGAATAGGTGAGCGTGCAACGAGTAGAAGCCATTACCGTGATGAAGAATGAGCACATTGCCCATGCCCCTCACCCAACCTTCGAATTCAACGGCTCCATCCATAATGGCGTGTACGGGTGCTTTGTGTTCCGTTTCAATTTCGACGCCCTTGTTGAAAGTAACCGTGCCAAACCGGGGGTGGACGTACTTCCCAAAAGTGCGAACCAGTCGGCCTCCATCCACCGGAATGGCCAAGGATCGAACTTTGGGAAGCAGCCTTCCGCCACCGACAACTCCAACTTCTCGGTCGGCCTCCAAACTTAAGAACAACTCGTTCACTTCCTTCGAAACCAGTTTCCACTCATTGACCGCACTTCGGTAGCGGTCTTGCTTTTTGTTCAGCTGGCCAAAAATCTCTTTCTTACGAGCAAGAAAACTGTTCAACAAGTTTTCTTGTTCCTGCATCTCTGTCAGCAAGAAGTGGACGCTCTGGCGCGCTTCGGAAAGCTTCGCTTCACTTTCCTTCAAACGCTGTGAACGTTCTTTAATCTGATCCGCGACCAGGGAGTGCATACGGAGTGTTCGAAATAGAACGCGCACTCGCCCCGCAATTTCTGCGAGGTCGCTACCGCTCAATGCAAACCGAACCGCGCCATCGCGACGGATCTTGTTGACCACTTTCATGAGCTGAAAAAAACGTTGCTCTTGATCGCGCTCAATCTGCCGATGCTTTTCCACTTCCATCGCGAGGTTGTCCAAAGCCATCTGAACTTCCTGGCGATTACTCAATATCTCCGCAATGCGACCACGCACTTGGTTTTGATTGATGTTCAGCTGATCGAGTTCCTCGATCAGCCCGCGCCGTTCAGCCTCACGAGCCTCAAAACTGGGCTTCTCTTTCTTAATGAACGCCTGGAGTTCCTTAGCGCGCTCTGTGATTTTGGGCTCAGTAGGCGGTGCGGCCGCATCCTCAAGACCCGCCATATCGTCGGCAAAACAGACGGCACAGAACATGAATAGCAGTAGCCATCTCATAGGCGTGACGGCTCCTGGAATCGAAAGAACACCATCACACTACCGACAAGCGCCATTGCCACGCCTACCGTGAGGACACCCAGCAGCTGAGAGACGGAAAGGAAGGCAAAGCGTTTCAGACCCATGAGTGAGCCCCATTCCAGGGCAACTACTTGGGAGAAAACGAGCGTTCCCGCATACAAGGTCACTAATGCGACCGCTGCTCCCAGTAACCCTTCGATCACCCCCTCCCAGATGAAGGGGGCAAGAATGAATCCGCGGTTGGCGCCCATCATGCGAGCCACGTGAATTTCTTCACGACGTGATTGGTGTCGAATGCCCATGAAGTTCGCAATGATAAAGCCACAGCCGAATACGAGCGCTAGGATCAGTACTCCGCCGACGAACTTGCCGAAGCGTCGCAATTTTTTGTACTGTACCAGCCAGCCATCGGAAAAATCCACTTCCTGTACGCCCCCCAGCGCCAGCAGCTGATTCTTCAAGGTCTCGACGGCTTCAAACCGCATACCCGCATCGAGTTCGATCTCAAGGACATCAGGAAAAATTTCGCTCCCTGGCATGGCATTCTTCAGTGAGTCGCCTAGGAACTCCTGAATCTCTCCAACCACCGACTCTCTATCTTTAAAGACGACCTGCCGAACCGACTCTAGTGCAAACACTTTGTCGCGCAGCTCACGCACCACATCTTGGGAAAGCCCGTCTTTTAAATAAAGCGTTCCGGTAACGCGGGGATTGGTTTTCTCAGCCACAAATTCGACGTTTCGGACGATCACGAGCAAGGAACCCACGAGGAGCAGGGCCACCGTGATGGTAGTCACGCTGATGAAGTGCAGCCAAGGATGACGACGAAAATCACCTAAAACGCGCTTGAGTCCTCGCGATTTCATGTGGAACCTTTCGTATCCGACGCGATTCGGCCCTGGTACAGCTCGATCACTCGGGCCGGGAACTCGTTCATCAAGCTCTCATCATGTGTCGCGACGAGCACCGTTGTTCCCATTTCCTGAATTTCATTGAACAGCGTGAGAATTTCGCGGGCGGTCCTGGAATCCAGATTTCCGGTGGGCTCATCGGCCAGAAGCAGTGAGGGCTTGCCGACCATCGAGCGAGCGATTGCGATGCGCTGTTGCTCGCCGCCGGAGAGCATCTGCGGATAGTCGTCCACTCGGTCTACCAGTCCGACCAGGGACAAAACGCCTTTGGCACGAAACTCGATCTCTCGAGCGGTCATCTTGCGAATTTCCAGGGGTAAGCAGACGTTTTCGTAAACCGTAAGGTCTGGTAACAGCTTGAAGTCCTGAAAGACAAATCCTACTTCGCGTCGGTACGTGTAAACCCGGTTGTCGTTTAGTTTCGACAAGTCCCGGTTGTTTACTTCGATAATTCCGTGGCTTGCTTTTTCCGTTGCGAACAAGAGTTTGAGGAGCGTGGTTTTACCGGCGCCATTACCCCCCGTGATGTAAGCAAATTCGCCTCTTTGCAGGTCGAAACTTACATCCTGGAGCGCAATACGGCCCGGTGAATACTTTTTCCCCACACGATGGAGACGTACCATTTTGGCTGACATCTTCGAGTCCTGGATTGTTTTGGAGTTCGGCGAAAAGAAGACTTAAGAAGGAGAGGAAGACTCTCCAGTTTTATTTTAACACACGGGTTACGGCGCACTAGGGCCTTTTTTGCGCTGTCGTTGCCACGCTCCGTCAGGCGAAGTATAAGGACGCTTCTTCGTAGGGCGGCATAGCCAAGTGGTAAGGCAGGAGTCTGCAAAACTCCCACCCCCGGTTCAAATCCGGGTGCCGCCTCCAACACCCCTCGGCTCTACTCCATCCGAGGGGGCATGGTCCCTGGGTGGTTAATTTCTGATAGCGAATACCCCGTCCCAACCGCAGTGGGCAAGCACCCGGTTTCGATAGTTTTGAAAGTTTCTGAACCCGAAGGCTCTTCGGGAGATCAT
>JBGTAN010000027.1:0-187517 GCA_041749855.1 Bdellovibrionota bacterium | reverse complement strand
CTCTCGCGTTTAGGAACAAGAGCCGCAAATTCCATCAAGGTTCAAGCGAAAGCCCAAAACCGGATATACGCAAGCAGTCTAGCCCGCCCATCTACTGAACTTTCCTCTTGCATGCGGGGCGGGTCCATATACGCGAGATGTGAACTGGTCACGTGACCAGTTGGAGCAAGCCGTGAATCTAAAGCGGGCACTCAAAATAATCCATACAAACGCTTCCTCCTTGAAGGAAGTGCACAAAGTTTCGGCTCTCTATATTTTTGGGTCTTTTGCTCGCGGAGAAAGCACGGCCAAGAGCGACATCGATTTTCTTGTCGAGTTTTCATCGGCTGAAATAACTCTCTTCGACCTTGCACGACTGAAGCTATTTCTAGAAAACATTCTTAAACGAAAAGTAGACCTAGTGACCCTCGATGCTTTGAAAGAACCGATGAAAGGAGAGGTAAAGAAGGACGCGGTTCGTGCGGCATAGACCTTGGAAAACTCGCTTGTCTGATATGAAGGAAGCGATCTCCAAAATCATTTCCTATTGTTCGGGGCTCTCCTCAGAAACTGAACTGTTCAAAAACCCTGAAAAACTCGACGCCTGCATTCGCAACTTCCAGGTCTTGGGTGATGCTGCTGCCCGTATCCCTCCCGCCATTCGAAAAGAAATTAATGGAATCCCGTGGCGAGAAATAACCGCCATGCGAAACTCTCGAGAAGCTGAGGCGAAATTGAGAACCTGCATTTTTGTGATCGCCGGTTTGATTTGGTCAACCCTTTCTCTCGCTTCGGCACCTTGCGCTGATTACCAAAATTCCTCAGAAATGGTCGAGAGTACGAAAATCGGGCCCTTCACCTATAAAATGTCTTACGATCCCGACACCGATCGAGGAAGACTCAAAATCATTCGCCGAGGAAAGGTTGTTTACAGTCAAGTTGGATCGCACTTTTACATCAACACGGCTGCGAAATGCGGTGACCTACCGAAAGCGGGAGCTTCAATAACGGGTAAGCGCCGCCGTGAGCTGGTAGTCGTTAACTGGACTGGTGGAGCACACTGTTGCTATACGCTTTCCATTATTGCGCTTGAAGACCAACCGTTTCTCATTCAAGAAATTGAACTCGAGCACTCTTGGCCCGACTTCAAAGACCTGAACAAAGATGGAATTCTGGAGTTGCTGATCTCCGACTGGACTTTTGCCTACTGGAAAATTCCATTTGCACAGTCGCCCGCACCCCAAATTACTTTAGGTTTTAATGGTCGGAGGTGGGTTTTTGAACCGAGATGGAATAAAAAAGCTCGCCCTTCACCAAACGACTTTCTGGCTTCTCAAGCCAAGATCAAGCAAGCTTTTGTAGATACAAAATTGGACGCCAGTTTGGGTGACCGTGAAGACACGGGGGCACCCGTGCTTTTGTGGACAGAGATGCTGAATTTAATCTACTCCGGCAACGCCGACCTTGCCCTGAAGCTTTTTGATTCTGCCTGGCCTGCTGATAGCCCACACAAGAAAAAGTTCCAGTGCGAGTTCGGCCGTCAGCTGGGGCAAAGTCCCTTTTTTGAGGACCTAAGGAAAATCAATCAACCCGATACGGTTCCGTTGAACGAGCATACGGATTGTTCAACGAGTGAAAAGTAATCATTCAACATCTTGCGCGAGATACTGACCGTCCGAACGATGCTGCCGCTCTCTACGCGGCCAGGAGCTCATCAAGTTTCAGCTCAGGAAAAGCTTTCTTGATACGTACAATAGTTTCAAACTCCGGGTTTGCTGTCTTGGACGACTCTAGCCTCTGATACGAATAAAGGCCCTTCAAACCCAAAAGCTTGGCAGCCTGAGTTTGCGTCAGATCGCGCTCAAGCCGATATTTTCGGAGCAAGAATGCAAGTGCCACCCTGGGTGCAACTTGCACCTCCACAATATTTCGTCCTTTGTAGCTCTTTTTCGGAAGCGGAAAAACGGTCTTGGAATCTGTTGGCTCGTCCAGAAAGAGATTTAATGCCACTTCCATGTTCTTTCGCAACTCAGCTTCGGAAGCACCCTGGGTGGTGCACCCTTCCAGTTCCACACATCTAGCCCAGTAACCCTTCCTCTTTTCCTTGTTAATATGAAAATGGTATTTCATTTGCTGGTCCCTGCTAGCGCTTTCAAGAGAGCCCGTTCAAGGCCTTTCTTCAGTTCTTGGTGCATCGGTATCACCTGGCGCCTTGTTCCCTTCCCTACAACCACGTGGCTGCCTTTCTGCCGGAGCACTGTCCATCCCGCCGCTTCGAATTGGCGCAGAATCTCTTTGCCGCTCAAGGGCATGTTGCACCCTCTATTGCCATAATACCAACTATAGTTGGTATTATCAAGGGTGGTTGATAAGAATCGACCGCCCGTCGAAACACGGGCCGGTTTTGAGATTCAACGGGGTGTGTTTCCGGACACTTCTTCTTGAGCCAAAGCAGACTAGTACTCACTACCTATTGCGTGAGCAAACGAAGTGCCAGCCTTCTGGCCCGCGTCCAAGTCAGGCCTGGCCGCGCTTTATTGCAACTGGTCGCGCGAGATGTTCATTACCTCTTCCGAAGCAAGATCCCAGACACCTAAGACAGTAACTTCTCGGCCAAAGGTCTCATCTTCCATTGAAACTAAATCTGCCCGCTCGTGAAAGACATGCAGTTCGAATCTCTTTGACGAGGTGCGGGTTGATAAATGGGCGAAGCAGGTCTTGAATAACCGCGGGGGAAACATGAAATACTCATTAATATTCACATCAGCCTTTTTCTCGCTCAACCTTTTCGCAGCCGGTATTCAGGATCTGAACTGGCTTGCAGGCTCATGGAGCGACTCAGCCGGAACTGAGGAGCATCTCACGAGTGCCGATGGCGGAAAAATCCTTGGGATGGCAAAACAAATCGTAGACGGCAAAGTCGAATTCTTTGAGTTTTTTGAGATCAACGAGATCAATGGAAAGCTCGTTTACCAGCCCATGCCGATGGGCGTCGCAGGCGTAGATTTCACCGCAACCGAAGTGACCAAGGACCGAGCCGTCTTTGAAAATCCCACTCACGACTTTCCGAAGAAAATCACCTACGAATTGAAAGCGGCGGATACGCTCTCTATCTTGGTTGAAGGGTCAACCCCGGGCGGCCCCTTGTGCATTACTCAGTCTCTGAAAAAACAATAGGCAATCTCCGATACTAGATGGGCTCTTTGCTTTGGGAAGAACAGTGGGTGTGAAAATTACGTTTGAGGTGAGAGCTGTGACGGGACGCTTACGCTACTATCCGGTTGGTCCGTATGCACAACACGTCTTGCAGCTTACCAAGAAGAAAACGCTGTCGGAACTGGATATCGAAGCTTTCAAGGCCCTGGGATGCGAGATTGAAAGGGTCAGAGTAGCTGACAAATAACCGCCACCGGACCCGAATATCTCGCGGGAGATGTTCTGCTGGTCACGCCTGAACTAAAAAGTCTAACGCCGCCAAGAGTTCATCAAGTTTCACCTCCGTAAGGTTCCGAACTCTGGTTTGTTTTCCGAACGCTAGCGCTGCTGTTGTTGTTGGGTTTGTGATTGCTGAGCGGATTGGCTCGTTTGCTGCTGCTGGGATTGCGTACCGCGACTCGGTGGACGATAGGCGCCTCTAGCCTGACGACAACCCGGCTCGTAGCGCACGCCATTGTACTGATTGAAGAGATCTCTATCAGCAGCATCCACCCGAGCATCACCCGTTAGGTCACCGTCCAATCGACTGAAAGTGTTCCTTGGCGAGTTGTAGTTCGCTGAGAGGATTGCATTGTCCAATGCATTGACCTGGCCATCCACATTCACATCACCCGGACAAGCCATGCTATAAGACACTGGAACCGACACCCCACCCCTAACCGCGATCCCTAGAATGAGTCCTGTACCCAAGGCCCATGCCTCTTTTGCGGAATACCCTTGGTGGGGACTGATGAGGTGGTTGATCGCAATCAATGCGCTATCGGAGGCGCGGCCCAAGAAGGCGCGTTTAGTGCTCCCCGTGTTTGAATATGAGGTCGCCGTTCCAACGAAGTCACCAAGGACGTTCACGTCGTGGGTGCGAGTATTAAAAACTCCCGGCAAAGTGTCGTAAACTTTCTCTTGAGCGCCTCGAAAAACGACTGGCTTAAACCAACCGGAGCCTCCAATCATCAAGGGGGGGGAAAACTCCCACGCACCCACAATGATATTGCCGTCCGCAATAGCCGTTACTTCCAAAGCGTTTCGAATTGTCGGCACTCCATTCGCATCCCAGCTCACAGGCACGTCTGCAGTGGGAGAGCTCGTGGATTTTCTGGAAAGAAAGCCCAGTATAACCCCCTCGTTGTTAATCTCTGTCGCCTTCCCCGATTGGTAGGGAGCAGGAAGAGCAAGCTTTTCGACCCGCCGGTTGCGCCAAATCACAGGAAGCATCTTGCCACCTTCTACGGAAGCACCCACTATTTGACCCGAATTGTTCGCATCCAAAGCTTCCGACCTTTCGGCAGTACTCATAGGTGGCGCAAGTGGGGGAAGAACCTCGATTGCATCCTGTCCAAAAACAACAGGGACACGGTATCCACCCTGGGTGACATATCCTACGAGCAGGCCGTTTTCGGAGACGCCGCCGAGTACCACTGGTGACTCTGGGAACTCATAGGTAGGAATTCGAACCAGGTTGTTGTTGCTACGAATCAACCAATAGGCGTAGTCGGCCGAAAGGGGCTGCACTACCCAAGTCTCTAGCGACAGCATAAAAACCAGAGGGGCTACAGTCGTACCGCCAACATTGATCTTCTGCGTTTTAGGGGCGTATTTCCCAGGAACGAAAACCGTAACGAGCATCGAAGCAAGGGGACCGTCTGGTCCTGGCCCCTCAGAAAACTCATGTTCAAATTGACCTGCCGCATCGGTGACGACCACCGCATTGTATTCGGTATTGCCATACCCGTAGTACCGAGTCACAGGTCCAGATAGTTCCACACTAGCCCCCGCAACGGGGACCTGGGTAACAGCGTCCTTTACCTGACCGGTGATTTTGAGTGCATAAGCGGAAGTACAGAAGAGTGCCGAACTAGCGACTAGGGCAATAATGCTTTTCATATATGAGATATTCTACGAGGAAAATGTGTGCAAACTATGTGCGCGTGAAACCTTTCTGCGACGCCTGGAAGTGTCCGCTAAGTAAACACGCGTGACTAAACTTTCGACAGCAGCGTACGCCAGTTCCCGTCAACATATACGCGAGAGGTTCAACTGGTCACGTGACCAGTTCCTTTCGACCCCGATCCGCCGGTATGAAGTTAATCCTTGAGAATTAACGCTTAATCCGTCTGAATTAACCCTGTGGGACTCAAAGAGTATCAACGCAAGCGCAAGTTTGAACGCACACCCGAGCCGAAGGGTGGCAAGGCGAAGCCATCGAAAGATTTACGCTTTGTCGTGCATATGCATGCAGCCTCGCGGCTACACTTTGACCTTAGACTCGAGATGGACGGGGTTTTTAAAAGCTGGGCGGTTCCCAAACGCCCGTCGCTCAATCCCATGGATCAGCGCCTCGCAGTTTTTGTCGAAGATCATCCCATTGAGTATGGAAGCTTTGAAGGCGTCATACCCGAGGGAAACTACGGCGCCGGAACAGTGGTGCTATGGGATGCTGGTACCTACGTCGAACGGGGATCGACAGGCCGAACGGACAGCAATAAGGCGATGCTTGCTGGACTCTCTAAAGGCCACATCACCTTCGTGATGAACGGCTCCAAACTCCAGGGTGAGTTCGCGCTCATTAAACTGAAGAAAGATCCCAAAGCGTGGCTACTGGTGAAGAAACGCGACGCTGCTTCCACTTTCAAGACCACTCCATTGCCAGATCAATCGGTGCTCTCAGGCAGAACGGTCGATGAGGTGCGCGAGTACGCCACCGAGAAGGGCATTACTTGGAAGTCGAAGAAAAACAAAGCGGTGGCGATCCCTCCTCCGGCTCCAGCGAAAGATCAGAAGCAGGCTTCAAAAGTGAGACCTCCGGCTCCTTTCAAGCTTGAAAGTCGACTGACCCCCTCTAAGACCCCTTCTAAGGGGGAGATGCCGAGAAGGGTGAAGCCGATGCTTGCGGTGGAAGCGGGGGCGCCGGAGGGGAAGGATTGGATTTTTTCGGAGTTTGGGGGCGGGGTACGAGCGATTGCAGAAGTGGAAGACGGAAGTGCAAAGATCCACACGCGACAGCTCTTACCGCTGCAATCCAAATATCCTGAAATAGTGTCCGCGCTGGAGTCGGTGGAACACTCACTGGTCTTAGATGGAGAGATCGAAGGCGAGAAGAAGCAGGCCGTTTTTCGAGTCCTGGATCTGCTCTATATCGACGGAAAAGACCTTAGGGAAGCGCCCTTGCGTCAGCGACTGCACGCCCTAGCAAAACTGAAACTACCCGCCCCTCTCCATGCAGCCACGTTGTTAGATGCGGCTCCTGAGGGGTGCTGGATCTCGAGGCAGGCTGACAGCGCCTACAAGTCGGGGACGAGCAAAGACTGGCTGCGCTCGTCGTTAAAAGCGCCCAAGCAGAAGAAGAACAAAAGCGCAAAAAGCACGCCTTCTGAAGATGACTTCTCGTTTCTGTCTCACCCCGACAAGGTCTTCTGGCCGAAGGAAAAGATCACCAAGGGAGATCTCGTCGAATACTACCGGAGCATCTCCCAGTACATTTTGCCGCACCTTCGAGATCGCCCCCAATCGTTGCACCGACAACCGGATGGCATCACCAAGCCCGGCTTCTTTCACAAGGACATCACCGGCTACTTGCCTCGAGGCATTGAATCGACGCGCGTTTACTCTGCCTCATCGCAACGCACGATTAACTATCTGCTCTGTCAGAACGAACGCAGCCTTCTGTATATGGCGAACCTGGGCTGCATTGAATTAAACCCCTGGCTGTCGCGCATTCCGAATCTGGAGTTTCCCGACTACTGCGTCATTGACCTGGATCCGGATACCAACTCCTTCAATGAAGTGATCCGCGTTGCTCAGGAAGTCCACCGAATCTTAGACAAGATTAAAGCCCCGCACGGAGTGAAGACTTCAGGGGCAAGCGGAATCCATATTTTCGTCCCGCTCCCTCCCAAAACGGACTACGAGACAAGTCGTGGCTTTGCGCTGGAAGTCGCAAGGCAGGTGCACGAAAAGTTCCCCCGCTTTACCAGTTTGGAGCGCAGCCCCGCCAAGCGGCGCGGCAAGATTTACTTGGATTGTTTTCAAAATGGCCGCGGACAAACTGTCGCTTCTATCTACTGCGTTAGGCCGCAGGCGGGAGCAACGGTTTCCACACCCCTGCATTGGAGGGAAGTAAAAGCCGGACTCAAGCCTTCGCAATTCACCATCTATACCGTCCCCGCACGGCTGAAGAAGCAAGGCGATCTATGGGCGAAATTGTTGAATTCGCCAGCAGACTTAGCGGCCTGCCTCAGGAGGCTTTCATCTTGAGTTTTTCCGTCGGGATTCCGATACTGGGGTGTGGCAAAGCCTGAAAAGAAAACAAAAAAAGACCCGTTCAAAACCCGTAAAGTCCGGGTGCAAGACACCAAGGCGCTAAGCGATACGATTACGCCCACACCGGAGATTTCCGAGGCGATCGACGCTTTTCGCACCGCACAAGAACAGGCAAAGCACTTTGAAGGGGAAGCCACCATCCAGAAAGATTTAATTCTGCGATACGGCGAAACCGAGTACACCAAACGGCTTTTCAACGGCATGCCTAAGTCGTTCAAAATCATGGGCGATGAAACCATGGTGACTTACGTCGTCATGGACGCAAGCGCAGGCCTCACCGAAGAAGACGTGGCCGATATCGAGAAGAAGTGGGGCCGCAAAGCCGCGGAAGAACTCGTGACCCGCGACTTCGGTAGCATCAAGTTTGATACCAAGGTTTTGGAAGCCAACTACGAAGCCGTTGTCGAAGCGTTACAGGTTTTGCCCGAAGACGTGCTGGAAAACCTCTTTCGTCCCATGTTGATGAAGGCCAAATCAGGCGCAGCGCAGACTGCAAAGCAATACGCTAAAACCCCTGCTGAGATGGCAAAGCTTCTAAAAGCCCTCAAAATCAAAAACTACATTAAGTAACGCCGCTTGAAGAGCCTGGTATTTTCACCTACTTTAGGCGGGTGAACCTCCCGAGCGTATTCGAGCGAACCGTGTTATCGAGGAATATGCCTTTGCTTCCCTCTCGCTTTTTGCGCCCCATGCACCCGAAAACGGAGATACGCCCCGATCGCGCCTCAGTCGAAAAGACGCTGAAGGCTGGCTGGGTAGGGCAATGTAAAGTCCATGGGCATCGCGCTCAAGTCCACTTGCCTGCGAACCCGGATGAGGAAGCCATCGCCTACACGCGCCACGGCACACTCCATAAAAAAGAGATCTCTGCAGACCTTTTGCGAGAACTTCGCAGAGTGATCCACCCCACAAGCGATTGGACGATTCTCGATGCCGAGTGGATTAAGCCTCGCGAACACCTCTATTTGTTCGATGTACTAAAACGTGATGGCGAGGACCTGGATGAACTGCCCTACCCCGAGCGCTATCAGCTTTTGCCTCGCAGTTTCATCTCTCCACACATAACCGTGCTTCCCCTACTAAAGACGGTGGAGAAGTGCATGGAAGTTTTGGAGAGCCCGGAAGATTGGATCGAAGGCTTAGTCTTCAAATCATTGTCTACCCCGGGCTTTTCTGACACCTCCATCGTACGCTGTCGTAAAAAGCGCTAGGAAACCTCATGATTCGAATTGGGATGTCGGGCTGGACCTACGCTCCTTGGCGGGGCACGTTCTATCCGAAAGGGGTCACGCAGAAGAAGGAGCTGGAGTATGCGAGCCGCCAGGTCAACTCCATCGAGATCAACGGCACATTCTACTCACTTCAGCGCCCTGCTTCTTTCACCAGCTGGTACGAGCAAACACCCAAAGACTTTCTTTTTGCGGTCAAAGCGCCGCAGTACATGACCCATATTCGCCGACTCAAAGAAGTCGAAGAGCCGCTTTCGAACTTCCTGGCATCGGGGCTGTTCTGCCTAAAGGAAAAGCTCGGACCCATCCTCTGGCAGTTTCCTCCCAGCATGACCTTAAAAGACAACCGGTTTGAGAAGTTTGCGAACCTGCTTCCCCGCACCACCAAAGCGGCTGGTTCACTTGCACAAGGGCGAACCAAGAAGCGAATGAAAGGCCGTGAATCGCTCGACATCAAGGGGGTGGGACCCTTGCGGCATGCCTTTGAGTTCCGCCACCCGAGCTTTTTCAATGCCGACTTTTTTCAAATGCTAAAGAGCCACGGCATTGCGGTCGTATTTGCGCACGGGGGCGATGAAAAGCTTTTACACGACGAACCCACCGCAGATTTCATTTACGCCCGTATGCACGGGGAAGGAAAAGACTTCAAGAAAGGTTATCCAAAGAAGGTACTCAGCTCTTGGGCCGAGCAAGTGAAGAAGTGGTCCAAAACACTCGATAGCTACATCTACTTCAACACCGAAGAAAAACTCCACTCGCCGACAGATGCGATGAACTTTGCCAAACTGATGAAGTAATCTAATCTTTTGTCGGCTTCTTGCGGTGGTGTTCGCTGACTACTTTTCGCCCGAGAACTTCACCCAACCAGTAGCGCTCGATGATGGGATAGGAAGCGACGATCGGAAGCGCCAAGATCGCCCCAACGACACCCCCCAAGGCTCCAGCAAATAAGAGTGAAACCAGAACGACAAAATCAGATACTCGAAGGCGATTGCCGTACACTTTGGGGACGATGAAGTAGTTCTCCAAAATATTGTAGGCCACATAAAACGCCGTTACCCAAATTCCCGTTTTGAGGTCCACGGTCATCGCCATCAGAACTGCCGGCACCGTCGAGATAAAAAAACCAAGGACAGGCAACAAGTTTAAAACACCCGCCAAAATGGCAAGCGCCAAAGCAGCAGGCACTTTGAGCAGCACAAGTACGATCAAGGTGAACGCAGTGCAAAGCGCCGAAGTAGAGAGGTTGGCGATGACATAAGCCGAGATCACTTGCGAAGCTTCAACACTCGTTGCCTCTGCTTTTTCCCGCCGATGGTCGGGCACAAAGGCAAGCAGCCACTGATACACTCTCGGTCCATCCACCAGCAGATAGAGAGTGAAGACTAATACAATCAAAAAGTTGGCAAGGCCCCCAAGTGCCGTCTGTCCGGCAGACACGACCGGCGAGAGCCAAGCCATTTTCCCGCCGTCAGACTTCTTTGCAGACGTTGCGGTTCCCTCTTCTTGTGATGTTTCGCCTCCGCCAAACAGGGCTGACCCTACTTCTTCCATGCGAATTGCTGGGGGCAATTTCTGCTCTAAGCTCTTCATGAGTTCGGGAGCTTTTTTGACTACTTCGCCCAATTGATCCACCAGAGGAGGTAAAACGAAGAGAGAAAAAATCGCGGCAAGGATACACATTGAGGTAGCAATACCCGCAACGGCATAACCCCTCCGAATCCCCCATTTCTGTAGGCGCACAACAATTGGCTGAAGTGCAATGGCTAAGAACGTCGACAAGACCAACAAAAGCACTAACGGCGCCAGGCGAAACAGGGTGTAGGCAAGTGCCGCCACCACCACGATTTTTACGAGCGAACCGAACGTAATGCTGACGAGCACGCGATTGTCTGAAGATTGAGCCATGGGGGTTTTTACCCCTCTGGCGCACCTAAGCAAATACCGTTTTCATATGGCTCAGGTTGTGACAAAACGGTCGAGTGATTGAAACGAATGCCAGAAAGCTCAGCGAATTGATTCAGCCCGGCGACCAGGTTCTGGATGTCGGCGGATGGCATGCCCCGCTCAATCGCTCCAACGCGATCATCGACATCATGCCTTATGACACGCGCAACCGAGGGGGCGCGATCTTGAAAGATGTCTGGCCTGAGGAGCAGTTCACTGCGGAAACCTTCATTCAGCAAGACATCTGCAAAAAGCCGTGGCCCTTTAGGGACAAGCAGTTCGACTTTGTCGTTTGCTCTCATACCCTCGAAGACTTGCGCGATCCTATTCAGGTTTGTGAGGAGATCGTTCGAGTGGGTAAAGCGGGCTATATTGAGGTGCCTAGCCGATTGGTGGAGTCCACCAAGGGAGTAGAACGCCCTTTTTACTGCGGCTACTACCACCACCGGTGGATGTGCGAGCTCGACCGGGGCAAGTTAACTTTTCTTTTTAAGCCCGCCATGCTGCATGCCTATCGGCGCTTTCATTTTACGAAGAGCTTTTTGCGCAAAGTGAACCCGAAGTACGATGCGATTGGGTTCTTCTGGCAGGATAGTTTTGCTTTTGAGGAAAAAATTCTCATTGACCGAAACCAAGTCCAGGACGATCTCATTCGTTTCAAAGAGACTTATAGCCGCGTGCCTGATCTGTTCGTGAACAAATACCACACCTGGTTTTAAGCACTAATGCGGTAAGCGCAGAGACTCAACCGCCTTAGAGCATGGTGCCTCTTTTTCCGGACTCTCTACTCGGTTTTTTCTTAGACGCCTAAGTGTGTTCTTCTGCTCGAGGCTGAGCATTCCCAAGTTTTCAGTGAGTCTAAGCAGGTCACGGTGCTTTGAAGCAAACAACTCCGTTTCGACCATTTTATTCACTTGTTCATCCCCAATATAATCGTAAAGACTCAGCAAAGTCGTGACGGCCCTTGGGTCAAGATGGGATTGTGAAATAACGTAGTCGACCACCTCTTGAGCGGACTTTGGGTTTTCACGGATCACCCGCTCAAACAACGGAGCCAATTGCAGAACCTCAGGACTACGAGCTTCGATCTTTCTTAGACGTTCATAGGTTTTACTTCTGACCGCGGAATCTGGAGAAGTGAGTCGGGGAACGTACTGATCGGCAAGCGCGGCTCTGATTGCTATTTTCACTTCTAGGGCGGCGACAGCTTCATTGGGAAACCGAATTAAAAAATCCTGCTGCGATGAAATATCTGGGTCTGCAGCTCGTCTGACAAGCTCCGCCATCGCCTTTGGATCCTTCTGGGCTAAAGTAACCATCGCTTTTCCCCACCCCTCTTCGGGTTTGTGATCGTCCATTTGGCGGATGAGATACTTGCGCAAGATCTCCCGCACTTCACCTTCCTTTTCCCTGTTCCCCCCGGCAATTCTCCGGGATTCCAGAGATAGCGTCTCGATAAAAGCAGGATGCACTTTCCGCTCTGCGAGAAAGCGATTTAAGCCGTGTTCTGCAATTTCGTGCGCAATCGAATCACGCACCGGGCGCCCCAACGCGCCGCTCAAAAGCCCATCCAAGATGTGGGCGTCATCCTCGCTTCCGCCGAGATGCCCAATCACAAGCTTGGCAAGTCGCGGGTCGCCGACTTTCCAATCTGGGTTCTGATGCCCTTTTGCTCCTTCGGCAATCAGCTCATACATCGCCGCCGGATCGTATTTCGCCATTTCCGACAGGTGCGCCTCAGTGAGACCTTGCCGCAATTCCGCCCGCATCAAACCGATCGCTTCCCTCTCGGGAAGGAGTAACCAGCGCCGCATCTCTTCAATCTCATCCCGCACGCTTTTGGTTTGGACCCGCACCTCTAGCCTGCCCTTCCAGAGAGTAATCAGTCCCTTCATCTCCAGTTCATTGCTATAGGCGACGGAGGTTTCTGCGAGAGCGTCTTGAGTACGGCCACCTTTTACGAGTCGCGCGAGCAGGAGCAGATTGTAGGTTTTGGCAAAGGCCTCAAGCTTCCGTCCAGGCACACTAAAGTTGAGATGGAGGCTTCCATAGCCCGCTTTTTCCAGAGGACGATCGTGCGATTGCCGCGTGTGAGTGAGATCCAAAAGCTTTTCCATTTGAGCAGTTCGGCCTTCGAAGTCTGTGGTGGGCTGGCTGTCCACAAACTCGAGCGCCGACTGATCCCGTCCCCAATGCATCCCCTTCAATGCCTCTCTAAGACTTTCGGGAGCGTCCCGACGCAGCGGCATCCAATCAATCGGCTTAAGGTGGTGCGGATGCCCCCCCACAATGGCGAGCCGTGCTTGCACGGACGCTGACAGCATGGGGATCGGAACGAGTTTCCGTCTCTGCTCGTGAGAAAGCGACTTCCAATAGGTTTCCCAGCGCGCTTGCAAGGCGGGCCAGTCAGTTTCTGCCCCCTTCACCTCCAACGCGCGAGGCTTGGAATCTGTGGGTAGCTTGAGTTCGCTATCGGGAACTTGCAGCGTTGGATCCGCTGGCCTCCCGTCCGCGCCCAAAATTGCGGGAGGGGTTGTGTTTCGCCACGTGGGAGAGGGACGCGGCGCCTGGACAGAGGAAGGTTTCTCAGCAATTTCTAGCGCGGGTTTCTTCGCGAGATCCAGACCGCGAGAGAGTTCGTTTCTTAAGGCCAGGGGAAGAAGCTCCCAGTTGTCTCGATGTAGGTCGGGCGCCTGATCCAAAACCTGCTCCCGAATGCTCTCTCTCATCGACTCACTTCCCAAGCGTTCCGTTTCAAAGTACCGAATAATCGTCGCAAGTCCGCCTCCCGGATCTTCCGGTAAGGGGGGCGACAGTTCAAACTCAATACCGAGTAGTGGCTTGGCCGATTGAGCAGATAGCTGCAACGCGGCGCACATGAAAACGAGAAGTAGGCGTGTCATCAGTTTTCATTATAATGGAGCCTCCATGTGGCTACCGATTATCTTGCTCCTGGCGTCCAATATCACTTTCAAAGAAGGAACCAACACATGATGAACTTGCTACTTGCCCTTTCGTTTTCCCTTTTCAGTCTTTCAGCTTATGCAGCCAAATTCACGAGCGCGGAAGGGGACGTCAAATTTGCGGGTCAGCCCGTTACCGTCGGCATGGAGGTCGATAAAGCTGGCGAGGTAGTCACCGGCCCGAACAGCAAAGCAGTGCTTTTGCTTTCCGAAGGAACAGCTAAGTCTGAGGTCGCTATCTCAGCAGACAGCATCCTCAAGATTGAACCTGGGGAAGCAGCCCGCGCTTATCTTTTGATGAAAGGGACTCTACGAGCCCGACTCAAAGATAAAACTTCAAAAACGAAGTTCTCACTTCGCACCCACTCAGCCGTTATGGGTGTTCGAGGCACCGACTTTATGGCCGTGTACGGTCCTTTACTCGGAGAATCCGAAATCGTCGTCTTCGAAGGAAGCGTGCTCTTTTCCTCCGCAAAAAATCCCAAGGTCGTCAAAGAAGTGGGAGCGGGTTACTGGGGCGGAGTCGGGGGTCGCTACACTCCGAAGTTGGGCGACTTAATCAAACTCCCCCCCACGGCACTTGCCTATTTCGACAAGGCAACCGCCTTTTAGAGTTCCGTGTATTTCGTGGCTTTGCCCCGAGAGAGTTCCGCAGGATACCGCTGGGCATTGCGTTCCATTTTCTCCCAAACGGCGGCTTCAAGATCGATCTCAAAGTGATCGGCTAGCCGGGCGAGGTAAAAGAAAATGTCGGCCATTTCGTGCCGGAGCATCTCCGCCCGCTTTGGGTCATCGGCAACGTGTTTGCTCTGCTCAGGCGACAACCACTGAAACAGCTCCAGCAACTCACCGGATTCTCCCGCTAGGGCCATCGCCAGGTTCTTAGGTGTGTGGAATTGCTCCCAATCTCGCTCTCGCACGAACTGACGTTGGGCTTCTATTATCTTGCCGAGGTTAATTACTTTGTTGGCGTTCATAAGGTTTTTCATGCTAATTGACAGCGCCAATGGACCGCAAGCCCCCTCTCGACTTACAGACGACGACCCTTTGGGACTATCCCTCCCAGCACTACGGGTCCAGAATGCAAGGCCATCAGGCCTATAAGGGAGCCACCCCTTCCTACGTCATTTGGAATCTGCTGGAACGCTACACTCGCAAGGGCGATGTGATCGTCGATCCCATGTGCGGAAGTGGAACCACGCTAGATGTTTGCAAGGATTTGAAGCGTACCGGTAAGGGTTTCGATATTGCGCCCTTTCGCGAGGACATTGTCGCTGCGGACGCGCGTCACCTCCCCTTGCCAGATAGCAGCGTGGACTTTTACTTCGTCGATCCGCCCTACTCCACCCACCTGAAATATTCAGGACACCCTCAATGCATTGGGGAATTGGATTCACGGGGGCCCGAGTACTTTAGAGCAATGGATGAAGTCATTGGGGATGCCTTCCGAGTGTTGAAAGACAAGCGGTACTTCGCGATCTACGTTTGCGATTCCTTTAGGAAAGGTAAGCCCTTCTCTCCCATCGGGTTTGAACTCTTTGATCGCGCGCGCAGGCACTTTCATCCGGTCGACATCATTGCGGTTACGCGGCACAACGGAACCCTGCAGCGCGGGAACTTCCATAGCGCCGCAGTGGAAGGAAATTACTTCCTGCGCGGTTTCAATTTCCTCTTGGTTTTTAAGAAGGATGTAACGAAGCCTCTCGGCGCCCTGACGTTGCACTGAAACGCCCCAGAAAATAGAGGTAGGCGGCTATCCCGAAAAGGTAGAGCAACCAACCCACGTTTTCGTGGAAGGCCCAGACGAAGAAAGCTCTCCCCTGTTTTGATTCCAGGTTTTGGTTAATCGCTATCGCGACCGCAAAAAACAATACGATTCGGAAGGTGTTGATGGCGAAGAGAAGAACCACTCCGCCGGCGCAAGCAAGCGCTTGTCGTCGCAGTGGCCAGGGCTTTTCGAGAAAAAGTAAGTAAAGGCTGTAAGCAAACAGAAAGAAGAAAACCCCTTCCAGTCCGGAACACCCCATGCCAATGCTGACAGCCAGATTCGGATGAGAGATCCGGATGCTATGCGCGATATCGAATCGGGTGATGGCAAACCCCAAAGCTTTCAAAGTCCAATAGACACACTTGGCGGTTATCAAGACGAGCGTCGGCCAAACCGCCTCTAGAATATACCGGTAGAGGATAAGAGAACTCAGTGCTGCCAGCACGTACACCAAACGGAAGCCGAAAGCCTGCAACGAACGCGAGACTTCTGCCAGGCAAACGAAGCAAACCAGACTACTCAGTAGGAGGGCGAAAACGCCTGCGATGAGAGAAAAGGTCACCCCAGCGGCACCGGCAAAAGCGACGGCCGCATCAAAATGAGAGAGCAGCGCCGCCAACGCAGCGAGCATCAGCAAGTTGGCAGCGAGGGTGCGGGGTTGGACTTGAAACCGAAACGGGCGGCGCTCGTGAATCAGCAGAAAACTGATAAACATTCCGATGAGGACGGGTAGATAGATGTCTCGGGCATAAAAGCCCAGAACCACGTTGTTCTGCCCGAGGGCTTCACGCACAAGGCTATGAATGAGGGCGATTTCAATAACGGGAAGTGAGAAAACCGCTAGTGCTAAAGCCAGCGAGGAGACTCGCATTAGTACTGAGTGAAGGCGAGGTATTGGGGATCCAGGGTATCGGAGGCCCAGGTGAACAACTGACCATCAAAGGTGATCAAGATAACGCGATTCGCACCCTGCTCGACGGCATAGATGTTACCAACGGGATCGACGCTCAGCCCCGCAATGCCACTTAAAGAATCCGCAACGACCGTCTCACCTGTCGGTCCGCGCTGGTGGTAGCGAACCACACGGGCGTTCGAAATGAGGCCTTCTGCGACGTACACGCGCCCCGTCGCGTCGGTACTAATTCCGACGGGCTCACCCACGCTAGCTGTTTCTCCGGTTCTTACCCATTGAATAGCATCGTCATCAAAAAGACCGACCAACATCAAATCGTCGACGCCGAATGCAAGCGCAGAAGGACGCGAGGTGAAAACCGCCGCCTCCAACCCGTCTGCCGCCCGAACGACATTGCTCGCTCCATCTTGGGTGACATAAGGCTCCCCGAAGCTATTGACCGCGACAACCGTGGGAGTCAGCAACCCAGTTGCAATCACCGTCGATACCCCGGTGGCGATGTTGTATTTCGTAAGCGTCCCTGCGCCCTGTTCAACGATAAAAAGATTGTTACCTCGATCGGTTGCGATGCCACGAGGATCGTTCAATCCACTCAAGACTAGCGTGCGACTGCGATCTCGATCGTACCGCCAGATGCGGCCCGGCGCGCCTTCGCTGATATACATGGGAAAATCAAAGACGGGTGATTGCCCCTGGCGGAGCATCGACGATGCCGACCGCCCACAGGTGACAACGAGTGCCGCCGCTAGGAAACAAGGAACAAAGAGCTTTAGTCTCATACTTTGTCCTTAGAAATTAAGCCCAAGGCCAACCAACGGAAACCCGTCGACGACCGTGATAGCTTCAGACAGCGCAACGCCATCTTGACTGCTGATATTCAAAGTTCGCAACTTATAGGAGGCCTGGAAGAACCAACCGGCATCCGGCGACTCTAGTCCGAAGCGGACGCCTAACCCTACGTACCAACCATTTCCCGTTTGGTTCGCAATAGAACGATCCGTGAAAGAACGTTGCACCATGACCGAAAAGCCGCCCTCGAGGTAGAACTCGTCCATGTGGAATTCAATCTTGGGGCTTAGAACGTGATCCTTCTCAGCGCTCCCCTGCAAGTCGAGCGAGTAAGATAGACCGATGCCGTACCACGACCAGTTGTAGACCATGTCGAAGTGGGTCAGAAGCGTCGAGCCTCCAGGACCTTGGCCCCCTTGCTTCGTGGAGCTTGTCAGCGCCAGCGTGGTAGCCGAGAGGTTCATTCCCATCATTCCGCCGAAAGCGGGCGCGTTGATGAGGGACACCAGAATCACTAACCAGGCTTTATAGTTGCGCATTCGCATGCTTCCTCACCTTAGAGTTCTAAAGACTTTGACGTTTGTCGTCGTTAAATTTCCATTCCCGTCCGCAGACTTCACGGCGTAGTAATAGTACTTGTACGGGAGCAGACCAGTTAAGTTGACCTTGTGAAAGACCGCAGGGGTCGAGTCTAGAGCCGAAAGTGTGGCCGTATCCCCCACTCCGTAAGCTACCTGACTCGTGGATCCCTCGTCTGTTAGCCAAACAATGGAAGCTGTCGTGCTCGTGATCTCGGTGGCTTGGGTAGAGATCACCTGAGGGCTTGTCGTATCGCCAGGCAAGGTCGGTGGAATGCCACCCCCCTGCAAGGGAGAAGTCGGATCGTCCGGAATAGCACATACTTGTGTGAGATACGTTCCATCAAGCGTTAGCGTAGGTCCAGAAACCGGCGTTCCGAAGGTACGGGAACTGGTGAAAGCACTGGCTGTCGTGGAGCGAATGCCGCCGGCAAGCGCGATATTGAGCTTTCCCTGCGAAATGAGCTCCTTCACTTTGGCCGAACCGAACATCGAGTTCAAGTTGATCGTAATTGCCGTGTCTGTCGAAGTGGTGGGAATCGTCGCTAGAAGCGTACTCCAATAGTTGGTGGCAGTGGCCCCGTCCTCCCACATCTCCACTTCCGACGTGGCAGTGGTTTTATCAAACCCTGGCTCAGCAACTCCCACGCCGTTTACCACAATGGCCGACAAAGCCGTATTCCTTCTTACCGTGGTTGAGATGCTTGCCGTTGAAAGGGTAACGTCGCCAACAGGGACGCGCGGAAGGAAGGGATCAAAGTAGTACTCAATCGATTTAAACCCGGCGACTCCGCTGCCCATGGAGAAGAACGGAAATTCCATCGTACCCGAGAAGGCTTGGGCGCCCACCGAGTTACCGTCATTGTGTAAATACTCGTTGGTAAAAGTGAACGGCCCGGCATTGGTGCACACCAGAGCGTTTTTGGAAATCGTGTAGCCTTCCATCACTAAGAATGCCTGGTAAACCGGAGAATCATCGGAAGTGACGACCGGCAGAAACCCGTCGCTCAAAATATCGTAGATGGTCGTGGCAGTAGGAGTTAATAAGTTCTCGATGTCCAGATCAAACGTTTGCCGAGTGTTCTGAAGGTAGTGGGCTAGTGAAAACGACATGTAGTAGTCATTTACCGGATTGCCGCTCCCTTGGTAGTGCCGATCCGTAATTTTCGTCGACACTCCACTGACGTTGCCAGGCGGCCGACTGGTAACCACACCGTCCACAAAAATTCCTTCGGTATCGCTCGTGTCTCGGCTGGTATCGATCACTAAATGGGCCGCGTACAAAGAGTAATTATTTGGAGGAAAGGTGTAAGTGAAGCTGAAGGGAACCTGTCGGTTCTGGGTTGGATCATTAAACGATAGCGCAGGAAGTGAAGTGAACGGAAGATCTGCATTGTAGGTCCAGCCCGGGATAGGCGTTGGAGAGCCACTAACCCCGGATACCACGGTCGTCACCGGATAAATGGCACCCAAATCGGAACCATCTGTACGAGTACCCCCATCTCCGACGACTGCGTCGCCTAAGATTGATTCCCACGTCAGGGGAACGGCCTTGCCACAGCCCGCCACGAGGCCGGCAAACAATAGCCCGGCGCTGAGGAGGACCACTACCACCTTGGAAGTTTGCTTGTGTGTCATGGGATTAGGGTGATTATCCACATTTGTTGAAAGAACGTCACTCACACCGTGTCATGAACCGAGTTGCGTTTGCCGGGCGCGGCATCACCCCCTAGGATGCGCTCATGCTCGAAAAACGTCTCTTCGGACTGGGGCTCGCGGTCACAATCGCCACCGGCCTTTTTAATTTAGGCATCATCGCCATCGACGATTACAACAACGGGTTTGCTGCGATGATTCCCGCTCAGTACCATCCGGGATGGTGGCAACTCGCGGCCTCCGGAATTCATCCTGTCTTGCCGAAGTTGCTTCTCACTCTCTTGACCCAAGCCGCTTTCTCGCTGGGGGTGCTGGATCCCGTCTGGCAGCTGCGGCTTGCCTTGGCGGCGTTGGGAGCTTTCGTTTTTTCAATGAATGCCTACTGCTCCCACCGGCTCTTTCAAGAGCCTCGACACAGAGTCATCGCACTGAGTTTCATAGGCTTTTACTTCGCGTGCCCGCTTTTTTCTACGCGACCCATGATTGAAACGTTTGCGCTTCCTTTTCTTACACTCAGTGCAACTTTCGCTGCACTGTACTCGCAAGAAGGATTGCGCAAGCATCTGCTCTGGGCGCTGTTGTACCTTTGTGCTGCTTCCTTGATGCGGTTTCAGTCGGGCATTTGTGGTGTCGCGCTCGTGTATCTCATTATCTATCGACGACAGTGGCGCGATCTCAGGGCCTTTCTGGCGCTCGGATTGGTTCTATTTGTTCTCTCCGGCCTTCCTGACATTTGGTTGCGCGGTCAGTTCCATGGGCTTCTTCGCTACTATTTGTCCTACAACTTCGGCCACGCAGGGGAGCACTACGGCCGAATGCCCTTTTACACTTTCTGGGTGCTGGCCGTTGCACTGACCCTGCCCCCGGCTTTTTTCTCTCTTTACCCAGGTTTGAATTGGAAACGCTCCTTTCGCCGTTTGCTCGCCCCGCTGCTGTATGTGTTTCTCTTCCTGGTTTCTCATTCGATTTCACCGCACAAAGAAGATCGTTTCATTGTGCCCGTGCTGGTCCTTCTACTCTTCTGCCTCGTTCCGCTCGCCGACTACCTTTGGCAATACGGCGGCGCCTGGAGAAAAGCGTGGTTTCTCGGAATCAATGCCGTCCTGCTCTTTGCTGCTTGCACGAACGTGGCGCAGAATAATCTCCTTTCGCTTGTAAGCTGGCTTCGCGCCCATCCTGAGATTCAAGGAGTCGATGGCTTGAACGCTTCGCTCGTTATTCATCCGCAAGCGTTTCTACTGCGTCCCATCGACTGGCAGTCCGTGTCCTTGGACACGTATGGAAACACCGACTGTCGTCGGATCGCTGTTGTACGATCGGACATAAAACTAGACCCGGATTGGTCAGCACGGTTTCAGAAAGCGGCTACTTTTTCTCCAGGTTGGGTAGAGCAGGTTTTGGTGCGGCTCAATGCCAAGAATGCCCGGCGCGGCCCCCTGATTGCCTACTTACCCAAGGGCTGCGAGCGACTACCTATTTTTTAATCAGATCTTCGTAGCGGAGTACGCCGGTTAGCTTTCCCGCTGCAGCCGAACGAGCGGGCGCCATACGCACTTTGAGGAAATACTTATAAAAAGCGGACTCCTCGCCTAGCGCTTCAACCAATTTTTCTTGAGCCGCATGTGCGCCCAGCTTCTGGGCTTCTCTCCATTGAGAATTAAACAGAAGACTCGTCGCACCGATGGCAAGCGACGGAAATGCGCCATCATCGATTTCGCCATACCCGACAATGAAAAGCGAACGCCACAGCTCTTTGGTCGCCTTGTCATACTCCGCTTCGGCGCTTTTACCGACCAGGTCTGCTCGCTTTTTCAATTCCTTAGTTGAGAGCGGCGAGTCTTCCTCGAGTATCTGGAGAAGGCGGCGAGCAGTAGGCGAGAGCTGCCCCTCGTGCACATTGATCGCTGCGACAAAGGCGGGAAAAAGCTTCAAAGAAAAGAAAGTCGCACGGCTCTGAAACCACTTCGCATAGACTGCTCGCCCCGATCGCGAAATTTCTTCTCGCAGTCGCCACATACCCGCCACTCGATTATCCGACCCGGAATCCCACTCCCAGCGCATTTTCGAACGCGGGTAGAACTCTGACCAAAGCGAAGGGGGTTCAGGACGATTTTGTAGGGGGTAAACGAGCAGCGCGCCTCGACCCTCTAGCTTCTTAACTGCATCAGCTACTTTCACCAGACGAGGGGTTTATCATATTCAGGCACCATGGTAGAAGCCAAACCCATGAGAACCTCGATGCCCGCTGAATGGGAACCTCAAGAAGCCTGTTGGCTCGCCTGGCCGAGCCACGCCGACCTATGGGGTGAAGAGGAACTGGCGCGCGTCCAGACTGAATTTGTTGAGCTGTGCCGGGCCATCTCGTTTGCGCCATCGGGTAAAGCGCCCGAAAAGCTTCGTGTGCTGGTTCCCAATAGCGAACGAATGGCTCAGGCAAAGGCTCGCTTACAGGGGCTCCCCGTCGAGTTTTTCGAAATCCCGTTTGGGGATATCTGGCTTCGAGATACGGGACCTCTCTTCCTACAATCTGCCAAAGGCCCCGTTGTTGGATGTTTTCGATTTAACGGCTGGGGCGGCAAGTACAATCTACCTCACGATCCACAGGTCAGCCGCGCCATCGCATCTGTTTCCAAAGGTGCCCGGCAAGAGTACGACTGGATTTTGGAGGGGGGCTCGATTGAGGTCGATGGTGAAGGCACTTGCCTCACCTCAGAACAGTGCCTGCTCAATCCCAATCGAAACCCGTCTATGAGTAAGAGCGATATCGAAGGTGCCCTCTCGCACGCGCTCGGAGTGGATACCGTTTTGTGGGTCAAAGATGGCCTACTCAACGATCACACCGATGGTCACATTGACACGATTGTCCGCTTCACCGAGCCGGGCCATGTCGTTTGCATGAAAGCTTCCGGGAGCGACGATCCCAATGCTGCCGTTCTGGATGCCATCGCCGCCGAACTTGGGCAAATGACGGACGCACGCGATCGCAAGCTCACCGTTCACCGAATTCCGTCACCTGGCCGCGTGCTGGATGGAGAGGGCGAAGTGATGCCCGCGAGCTACGTCAATTTCTACATTTCCAATCATTCGGTTATCGTGCCGACCTACGGAACGCCCTATGATACTTCCGCAGTCGCGGAACTGGGGCGACTCTTCGCTGGTCGTCGGATTCTGGGTCTTTCTGCAAAGGCGTTGCTCGAAGGGGGCGGGGCGTTTCACTGCATAACGCAGCAACAGCCCACAGCTGATGTGCTCGGGAGATTCAATGGGTAAAGTACGTGTTGCTGCGATTCAGTGTTCTTTAAGTGATGACTCCAAAGCCAATACCGAGAAGATTGCGCACTTTGTAGAGAAAGCCGCACAAGAAGGCGCGCAAGTGATCCTGCCATCCGAGCTTTTTCACGGACACTACTTTTGCAAGGAAGAGCGCGAAGATTACTTTGCTCGTGCTCTGCCTGCGGCAAATCATCCGGTCATAGAGCACTTCAAGAAGATGGCAAAATCGCTCGGTGTCGTGATTCCAGTCTCTTTCTTCGAAAGAGAAGGGCAAGCCCATTACAACACGGTCGCCATGCTCGATGCCTCCGGGGAGAACATGGGCCTGTATCGCAAAAGCCATATCCCCGATGGACCTGGGTATGAAGAGAAGTATTACTTCAATCCAGGCAACACCGGTTTCAAAACGTGGAAGACACGCTTTGGCACTATCGGTGTGGGCATTTGCTGGGACCAATGGTTCCCCGAGTGCGCGCGCGCCATGATGCTTCAAGGGGCCGACCTATTGCTCTATCCCACTGCTATCGGCGCAGAACCGGGTAACACGGATCCCCTGGCTACTAAAGATCGCTGGCAGCGGGCTATGATTGGTCATGCGGTTTCGAATGTCGTACCGGTGATCGCTTCGAATCGAAACGGCAAGGAAGGCGAGCAGACTTTTTACGGTCATAGCTTCATCGCCAATGAACGTGGAGACAGGGTTAAGGAGTTTGGCGCCGAAGAAGAAGGTTGCTTGGTCGCCGATTTTGATCTGGAGGCGATTCGAGCCACCCGAGCGGCTTGGGGCTTTTTTCGCGATCGCAGAACCGACTTGTACGGGGTGCTCTTGACTCAGGATGGAAAAATCAGCCCAGGCGCCGCAAAGTAGTCGCGTCAGGGGAATCGCCGTACTTTTTCACGTAGAGCTCGCGCGCCTGACCGATCCAATCTTCCTTGTCTATCTTGTCTTTGAAGAAAAGTTTTACTGAAACGGCTTCTTTCATTTCATCGGTCATCTTTGCAATCTGCTCGAACGAGCGAATGCCAAACTCTTTTTCCAAAAGCTTTCGAATGTACGGACCGATGCCTTTGATAAGCTGCAAGTCATCGGGGCCTTGAAGCTTGGGATCGACTTTGCCAGAAAGCTGATCCACTTGGCTCCCCAGGTCCTCGATAGCCTTTTCCTTCTGGTCGAGCACTTTTTTCAGAGACTCTACCGACTTTCGAAGCCGTTCCTTCTCGGCATCTTTCTCAGACTGCCAAAGCAGTTCCACCATGGAAACTCTGTCGTCCTCGCGAATCGACTCCATCGGAGGGTTCCAAGCCGAAGGAGGGGGAGCGGACTTGACCGGCGCCTGGGTTTCCTTGCGCTTGGCGATCTCCATCGCGGTCATCAACGCCATCTCGTTTTCATTGCGAAGATTCTCAATGGTAGACTCAAGCGCCTCAATCTTGTGTCGGAACTCCACCTCGACAGAGTCCTGCTTCGACTCAATCTCGTTGATGCGCTCAGCGACTTCCGAATCAATCACAGCGCTAATCTCAAGATCATCTTCCCAGATAGCATCGACAGCTTTGTCTAGTTGCTCGCGTTCCTTCTCTTCTTGCCCTCGTCGGACTTGAAGCAGGTATTCGCGTTCATAGAGCTGCTCTTCCAAAGTGCCGACTTTCGACTGCAGTAATGCCAACTCGCTTACCTTGATATCGAGTTCCCCGCGTAGCCCGGCGACTTCCGCATCATTCAAGGTTGCAATCGACGTCGCAGACTCTCGATTCTCCAGCTCTTGGCGAACTTCTGAAAGCTCTGCCTCTTTCCAATCCACCTTTTGCTGAGCTTCGGTGAGCTGGAGATGCATCGTTTCTGCTTCATCTTGGAGCTGCGATATCCGTACATTCTGTGTAGCTATTTGGGTTTCGAGTTCGCGCACTCGCTCGGCGGCAAGGTCCCGCTCGGAGGGCTGGCCGACCGTTTCTAGCAACTGGGCAATGTCGCGCTCTTTCTCCAATAGACGGGTCCGCAAGTCCGTCACGACTTGTTCGAATTCTTCGGATACCTGGTGACTAATCACCTCAGGGTGGTGCACGGGAGGGGGATCGGCTGGGGGTTGCTCACTTACCTCAATCAGATCGCGCATGCTCACAAAGCGACGGTAGTAGTAGTACCCCATCCCAAAGAACGCGCCCGCCGTGACGGCAAGCAATAGGAAAGTTTGTATCGCAAGGTAGATCATTTCCTGACCAGTCCTTCTACTTTCTGTAACTGGGCCCGCCGATTGAATGCTCTGCCCTCGGCGGTGCCATTGTTCGCTTCGGGTTCGCGTTCCCCTTTCCAATCCGTTTCCGGCCTGGGAAGTCCCTCGGATGCGAGTAAATCGGCGACGCGCTCTGCGCGGCGCTGACTCAGCTTCCAGTTGTACGCGTCCGTACCGACTGCGTCTGCGTGCCCGATGACTCTCCACGTTGCCTGCGACTGCTTCGCTTGGGCAATGAAGGGCGCAACGAGACTAGCTGTCTCCGAAGTCAGCTCAACTGAATCAAAACCAAATCGAAAGATCGGAAGCGACAGTTCAGTCACTTCCACCGCGTCTTGCGAGACGGTAGGAGGTGCTGTCAGTGCCAAATCCAAACTCAATCCCTTGGGAAGCAGCGCCCGTGCGCGCTCGCTCACACGATTCAAGGTCGTTACTTCGGCGACCTCGCCTCGCAGTAGAACTCTGCGTTCCGAGAGTTCGAGCAGCCCGTTGGGTGCGATAGAGGACAAAAGTCCTACCATCGGTCGTACACCCAGCAGGTAAGGCGGTGTCCTCACCACTTCACTTACCTGCGACTCGTCTTTAATCGTCATTCCTACAAACGCTTGCTCCATCGTCTCTCGAAAGCTCTTTTGAACTTCGAGAGTGGGGAGCACCCCCGCTACCAGGATGTTCTCTCCAATGCGTTCTACTCTCAGACTTGGTTCCGCATTTCGCTCTTCGTCCGCAACGACGCGAGCGACACGCACGCCATAGACAGAACCCGCGACTTGCGCGGCTTCTGAAACCCCTCGGCCTTCGGCTTGTCGGATTCGGACGCTACCGTCTCTACCGGAAAATCGGGTGTCTTGGACTTCGAAGGATCGCTGTTCCAGCGCCTTCTGGGTTCTCAAGACAAGGTCCCGTTCAATCCGGGGTCGGTAGACGCCAAAGCCCACAGCAAAAAAACCTGCGAGTACGGCCACACCAAGGCCTATGAAAGCACCTTTGGACATCCACCGACTTATCGGCAGAGTTTTACGAGTAAATGAAGGAATTTAATGCGCCGCAGAATAAGGCGCTAAGTGTGCTTAATTCTGAGCAGTTTGCCAGGCCGCAAGGGCCGCTTTTTCCTGCGCGGTGAGCTGTGCGTTAACGCCCTTCATAGCGGGTTGGTTCGCCAGCGCACCGAGGATGCCCTTCGCCATTTTTAGTCCCGGATCGCCCGATCGGGTGGCATCGGTGAACTCAAAAGTCGTGTCCTTAAGGGAGTTTCCCGCCGTGAACTTGCTCGTATGGCACGGGGTACACTTGCTCAGTGCGGACCGAAGCAGCGCGATGGTCGCTTTATCATCTGCCGCAGCCGGGGGTCTCTCGGCGCCGCCCGCTGGGGGCCTAGCCGCGCTTCCCGAGGCATTGCCACTAGCGGCGCTTCCCGAGCCCGCGCTATTTCCGCCGCCTTCGGTGGATCCCACTCGTTGCTTAGGAGCAGGTTCTTCAATCAACAAAGTAGGTGGCTTGCGATCAGGAACGGGCCGCCCCAAAAGACAGGCATTCAAAGCTTCGTTAAAGCGGTTAGCGGGGTTCTGCAATATCAGTTTTCGCCGCTCAACCTCTTGAGGGCCTTCGACGTGGGTAGAAAGGTTTTCTTCAGCGTAAACGGCGCCAGCAAATCCTAAAATCAGGACTGAAAGTAGCCACCCTTTTGAAACCGTTTGCATAGCAGCACTCCACAAAACGAACACACCACGAGATAGGGTGAATCAATGCAAAGGCACTGCCAGCAAGGAAAGACAGGTGAATACTCGTTGTGGTTAGTCGGGGCTAGTCACGGCGAACGGCGGCCGAGGTGTATTCTACGAGGAAACGTTCCTCCTAAAGAACGTCTATGTCGACGACAGACGTTTAAGAAAACGTGGGTGGGACCAAAGGCCTAAGCGGGCGCAAAAGCCCTCTAAAGAGCAGCGCAAAACACCCAGCCCATACCGCACACTTCGTCCAAAACCGATGGAACTTGCTTCGGGAAAGTACTTCGTTGGAACCGAAATTTCGCCAATGCGAAAACCCGCAATGTGGCACTGAACAAGCATTTCGTTATCGAAAACGAAATCGTCACTGTTGATTTGAAAGGCGACCGCTCTTAAAACTTTTTGCGAAAAAGCTCGATACCCCGTGTGATATTCGGAGAGCTTTTGTCCGATGAGTAGATTCTCAATCAGAGTTAAAAAGCGGTTTGAAATGTATTTGTACAGAGGCATTCCGCCCTGAAGCGCGCCTCTTCCCAAAATGCGCGATCCCAACGCAACATCATAAACACCCGAAGTAATTAACCCGGCCAGCGCGGGCAGGAGTTTGGGTTCGTACTGATAGTCAGGATGTAACATCACGACCACATCGGCGCCTTCATTGAGCGCGCTTTGATAACAGGTCTTTTGATTGCCCCCGTAGCCCCGATTTTTTTCGTGGCGAATCACTTTTAAGGGATATCGTTGACTGAGGCTCTCTGCGCGCAGAACGGTAGAATCCTTCGAGCAGTCATCCACCAGAATAAAAAGATCCACGACACCCGTCGGCACTTCGGCCAAGGTCTTTTCTAAGGTTTTTTCGGCGTTGTAAGCCGGAAGGACACATACAATTTTCTGACCATTCAGCACGAGGGCATCCTAGAATGTTCCGCGAAGAACCGCAACCAGCCTAGTGGATCTCGACGGGCACGGAAAACTTGGCCATCGTGGGCGGAAAACACACCTTGTCATCACAGGCTTGATACTTCACTCGGCCTTCGAGGGAGACCTTTCCGGGCTTGGCGGAAGCCCCTGCGGAAACGGGCACTTTCACATCGAACGCCCCATCGAAAGTCGCGACAGCGAAATCCAGCCCGCCCACTTTATACTCTTTGCTTGCCGGGTAAGCGGCCTGACCGACCTCAATTCCTGCGCTAGGGATCACATCCACCTTAGTCGCAATGAGCTGCGGCCTGCTCGCCGGGTTTGCCTGTACGTGAAATCCCTTCTTCACGCTCAAGGAAACCACGACTTCCCCCTTTTTTCCCTTCTCTAGAGAGAGGGGTTTCACGCCATCCACCTTCAGGTTTTGAACCGGAGCTGCCCAAGCAAGACCTATCAACAGGAGTATCTTCATATGCAAAGTAAACGCTTGATTTCGATTTCAGACAAGTCCATCGTCGGGACCATTTACCGATGATTACTTTTGCCATTCCCTACTACCGCGGTGCCCCCCACTTGCGCGCCGCCCTACAAAGCGTGCGCGATCAGAGCACGGATCAATGGCGCGTATTGGTTTGCGATGATGGGGACGAGGCGGGAACACAAGCGCTGGTAGCGAAGTTTGCCGATGAGCGAATCTCCTATATTAAGAACCCCGCCCGTCTTGGAATGGTGGGCAATTGGAATCAGTGCCTCACCCTTGCTACATCCGATCTCGTTACGTTGCTGCACGGCGATGATGCGCTTCTCCCCGGGTACGCCGAGGCGCTGCTTCAGGCCGCACGCAGCAACCCCGATGCCATTGCTCTGTTTCCCCGAGCGAAAGTGATCGGCCCTAACGGGGAGAATGCGTTCTCCCTTCCCGATCTCTACAAACGCTTTCTCATCCCTTCCAACTCGAAACCGATTCGCTTGCAGGGTGAGGAGGGCCTGAGAAGCCTGTTGAGAGGCAATTTCATTTTCTGTCCGAGCGTGTGTTTTCGAAAAAGTGCTCTCGGAGACCGTCGTTTTTCTGAAAAGTGGAAGATGGTGCAAGATCTCGATCTTTGGACTCAGCTACTACTCGAAGGCAAGACACTGGTCGGTATTCCCGATATGGTCTATGCCTATCGTCGACATGATACGAACACGACCGTCGAATACACACGCAATCTGTTGCGCTTCGAAGAAGAGGCGCAGATCTACGCAGAGCTTGCCGGGCTGCTAACCGCCCGCGGGTGGACTCGTGCTGCGAAAGTGGCGCGACAAGCGCGCATTGTGCGACTCAACTTAGGTTTCTGCGCTTTGAAAGACCTGCTCGCAGGAGACTGGAACGCAGTCGGGCAGAAGCTACGATTTCTTCAAGGCCTTGGACGAAACGCTCTGAAAAGCAAATAACCCGCGATGGGGAGACCGAAAGTAAGTCGAACTATCGGTGTAGCGGCATGAGTTCCCGTAAACTCTCGGTAATAGAACGTCCACAGCGGCTCAAAGGGATGCGGCATATCCAAGTAGACCGATAGAAAAACCAAATGGGCGAAAACTGAAAATACGATGGCGGCAGTGAGCAGCGCCTTGTTCCGGGCGTGCAAACCATCCCAAACAAGCCCCACCCCGATGGCAAGCATGGCCACTGCTGCCGAAAGGTACCGAGGGCCCGGAGTATTGCCTCCATGCCACCCGCCAAAGGAGGCGTTCATCAGAAGCAGCAAGAGCACAGAGGCAATCAGGAAGACCAGCACCTGCGGTTTCAAGACCCGCTTGCGATAAAGAGCCGCTGCCCCGACGGCTAAGACGATCAAAGCCCAGGGTTGCGTCGCTAGAAGGCCTCGTGCGGAGCCAAAGAGGAGCTCAAACACGATCCGAGGATCAGGAAAGCTCAGAACGCCCCAGAGGTTCCAAGCTTGGTCCGCTTTATCGACGAACGCGGGGTTCTGAAACCGAGTGGCAATGGTGAAGGGGCTCGTGAAGCAAGCAGTGTGGTACCCGATCCACAAAACTCCAGGAACAAGTCCCCCCAAGACCAGAGCGCGCAGAGGAGCAACCTTTAAGCGGGAAGCGATCAGCAGCGGTAAAAGAAATAACGCGCTTCCATAGTCACACAGCACTCCCAACCCGAAAAAGAAACCGGTCCAAACCCAAGCGCCCCCCGTGACAGCAAAGAGCATCGCTAAAGCACAGACTGCGGCAAGGCCATGGCCAAAATAGGAATTGAGAAAGACGATCGCTGTGTTTCCCATGAGTAAGGCAGCCATCGTCCGAGCAATCGCGGGGCGACTACACTTCCAGATTTCCAGGCGCCGCACCCAAAACATCGCCAGCAGAAAAAAGGGGACTATCTGAAAAAGAAAGCTGAGTACTCGCAGGTTAAAACCTTGCCAGAGCAAGCGGGTGCGATCGCGGCTGCTCCGGTCTGGGATCCTGCCCACTTGAACCCAGTCCAAAACCTTGAAGACCGGATAGCCTAAAAGCATCGGCCCAGGGGCTTTATTGGAATAGAAACTACCGTCGGGCGTTTGGGCCCAATCGATCGTGCTAGCGACGTAGGAATTGATGCGGAAACTTCCCTCTTCCGCCATGGCTGCAAGGGTGGCCCAACGCGAGGCAGGGTTGGTGCCGACAGGAAGCGGAAAGGAAAGCTGAATGATTAGACTAAAGGCAAACCAAAGAACTAAACCCTGGCGACGGACTGCCGTCCAGGCTTCTCGAAAAGGACCGGTCATTCCTTCGGTACAGCAGTTTTCACGATCGTTTCGAGTTCGCCCCGTTCAAAAAGATCGCGAACAATATCGAATCCGCCCACGAACTCACCTTTGATGAAGATCTGGGGGATGGTCGGCCATTGCGTGAATTTTTTGATGCCTTCGCGCAAAAGCGGATCGGAAAGCACGTTGATCGTCCGGAAGGGCACGTTCAAGTAAGTGAAGATGTCCATCACCCCTTTGGAGAAGCCGCATTGCGGGGCCTCGGGGGTCCCCTTCACAAAAAGAAGGATGGGATTGCTCGTAACCGCTTCGGTTATCGCCTGCTGAACTGCTGTTTCGTTTTCGTACACCATAATGTCCTCTATGCTAGCTCGGCCTCAGCGGGAGTCAAAGTCTTGAGAGCCAGCGCATGGATCTCATTGCCTACCGCCGAACCGATTGCGGAATAAACCATGCGGTGTCTATCCACCGGACGCTTACCCTCAAAAAGGTTCGATACAACGACCAGCTCGAAGTGGTCGCCTCCTCCCGTCATATCGCGCACTTCTGCTTTGGAACCCGGAAGGGCGGTTTCAACCGTTAGCTTGATTTTGTCGGGAGAGAACATGGACCACTCTTTACCCTTTCGGGCATATGAAAAGCAATGGCGCGTAGCGTCCCCTGGGGGTAGTTTCAGGGGCATGATTTCAGGACGTGCGACTGCAGAAGGAACGGCAGAATACTTTAATTCCCGCAGAGAATTAGGGAGTTGGCTAGAAAGAAGCGGTTTGCACTGCTCGGCCATTGGTTTCGGAAGTTATCGAATTGAAGACAGTGTTCCCACCCACTCCGAAGCGCTTAAGTCTTCCCTGCTGTCAGGTTGCAATCTGATAGATACCTCCACCAACTATGGCGACGGAGCGAGTGAAACGCTGATCGGCCGGGCGCTGGCTCAACTCATTCAGATAGGCGTGCTGAATCGCGATCAGCTCGTCGTGGTTTCCAAAGTAGGTTATGTGCAGGGCCAGGCGCTTAAGACTGCCCAGGAGCGCGAAACTCAAGGGCAGCCCTTTCCCGAAATGGTGAAATACCAAGATGGCTGCTGGCATTGCCTTCACCCCGATTTCCTAAAAGTGCAGTTGGATAAGTCTTTTGAGCGCCTAGGTCTCGAATGCATTGATTTCTACCTGCTTCACAACCCTGAATACTTTCTGATGGACGCCGCCAACCGGGGTTCTTCCCAGCTCTTACCCGCGCTGCGAGACGAGTTTTATGGGCGTATTAAGCGCGCTTTCGCTTTTCTGGAGGCACAGGCCGAAGCGGGTCGCATTCAGGGCTATGGCGTTTCGTCCAATACCCTGGGCGTTTCGGACGCACGTTCCGACTCCACTTCCGCAAGTCGCTTGTGGGAAGTCGCGCAGCAAGTTGCCCAAGAGCGCGGAAAATCAGCCGACGACCATCATTTCCGCGTCATTCAACTTCCGCTGAACCTCTTTGAGAGCGGTCCCTTTAAAGAAAAAAACACGGGCCCGAAGTTCGATCAAACTGCACTTGAGTTCGCTTCAAAAGCTGGTTTAGCGGTACTCGCCAACCGCCCGCTCAACGCCTTTTCACAGCAACAGCTCATCCGTCTTTCAGACTTTAAAGCGGCGGCTCCTTCGGGTGATTTGAATGCCTTGCTTGAGCAACTAGGAAAACTCGAGCAAGAATTCGTCGATACCATTGCCCCTTCCGTTCAAACGGGCGAGCCGAACTTTCCTGCATCGGAGTTATTTCGCTGGTCTGCCGACTTGTCTCAAGCCAGACAGATTGCTTTCACAGCAGACCGTTGGGGTCAGATTGAAGACCAAGCGAACTACCAAATCGCCTTTCTGTGCGACCAAATTACGAAGCAATTGCCCACCGGTCCGTGGACGGAGTGGCAGAACCGTTACCTTCCCCCGTTGCGATTGGCTTTAGCTGCTATGCGCGGAAATGCGCGTGCGCACAGCCAGAAAAATAGCGACGCAATTACCGCTCGACTCAACCCATTGCTTCCGACGGACTGGCAGAAAGAAACGCTCTCTCAAAAAGTGTTGGGGATTCTGATCCAGACACCCGGCGTAAGCTGCGTGTTGAACGGCATGCGCACGGCGGATTACGTCGAGGATTCGCTGATGGCAATTAAGCTTCCAAAGCTACCCGTCGAAACGGTCGAGAAGATCTACGAAGCCTTTAAAACATGACCTGCAGATAGACTCCGTCGGAGAGAAGAGATCAGGTAAAATGGCTGCATGCTTCATCGCCTTGCGTTGACGATTGCTGTGTTGAGCTCCGCTGCTCACGGCCAGACGTGCGCGGAGATTGCGTCGCAGTTAGCACATGAGTACCGGCGGGCTTTGGTGGGTGAAACTCGGAATCCGGTGCTGGAGCTGGAGACGCTTTTCCCTGGTGCTACCGAGCGAGAGATTCCCAAGGGTTTGTACGAACTCGAGACCGACGTGTTTGCGATGATTGTCGATGAGCCGCCTGAGACCCGCAATATTCTGGATTTTGCGAACAAGTATGGTCTTACGGCAGATCAAGCGCGTGACGTCATTCAATACTATGATCTGATGTTTTTAAGGGACCTTCCTCGTACGAAGGAAGAACGCTCTGCGCTGTTTGGTCGGCTGTCTGAACTGCATCACATTTACAGGCTGAATGACTCGTCGGATCCGCTCATTCGTCGTCACCGTTTCTACTTAGCTCAACCCCGCAACCGAAGTGTCCCCGAGATGGCAAAGCAGCTAGGCGTGAGTGAAGGGCAAGTTTACTCGGATTTGAGCTTGCTGCGCATTGGCCTAGTCGAAGCTTTTCTAGAAAAGCCCAGTTCTTTTTCCAATCGGAATCTCAGCGAAAAGTTGAAAGACAAACCTGACCTTTTGAGCAAACTAACATCCGCTGCGAGCTACTTGGAGCAAGCACAGATTTTGGTGGCCAATGGCTACTCCCCCAGAGAAGCAGCGAAATGGATGGGACTGGGAGAGCAAGCACTCGACTTCATGCTGACGCACACTCGGGATGCACAGCGAGGGGTCACTTGGAGTAGAGAGTTTCTCTACCGAGGGGAGCGGCAATGGGAAGTTCAAATTCTTGTAGATCTCTACGAGCGCGGTCTGACTCGTCAGCAAATCGCAGATCGGCTCAATGAACTAGCCGGTGTCTCGGCGCCCGATTCACCTGACCTCCGCACCAGCGCCTCGGTGTCCAAAAAGCTGGAAGTTTTGGGATTGACCGAACAGCAAGCCGCTTCTCCGGCTAAAGTAGAAATCGAAGAGTATGGCGTGGTGAAAGAAGGGGGCGCTCTCGTTCCTGGTACCGCCCGACAGTTTCTATTGGATCACAGCGATTGGGCCATTCCGAATCTTGCAACCAAGCTAGGCGTGACGGAAGCAGGCCTTAAGCGCTTTATGAAAAGCCAGTCGATCGTATTGGGCGTGGCCAACAAGCAAATCTCTTCTAAAGAACTCAACCCCTTGGAAGTAGCAGGCCGCTACCAGCAAAAGAGAGAATCTGCCGCCTACCGTTTCATCCGATTGTATCGGCAGCTTGGAAACCAGCTGCCCAAGAGACCGCCAGGTAAAAGCCAGAACTGGAGCAGCGCCGAGAATGAGCAAAATAATGCCTACCAGTGGATGTACTACAATCGAGATAGACCACAAGCAATGAATGCCTTGCCTGAAGACATTCGCAGAGCGGTAGAAGCTTACACTCCCCAAGCTAGGTCCATGAACCCCGAAGCTTTCACCGAGTGGTACCTCAAAACGGGTGCGCGACCGAAAAGACCCTCAGGCAAAAGCCAAGACTGGAACGAAGCCGAGAAAGAGCAAAACAATGCCTACACCTGGATGCTCAAGAATCGACAGAACCCGACAGCACTGAAAGCCTTGCCGGAAGACGTTCGCAAAGTCGTTGAGGCGTACACAACAAAAGCCAAGCCCATGAACGCCGATGCTTTTGCCGCGTGGTACATCAAAGCAGGTGCGCTACCGAAGCGACCCTCAGGCAAAAGCCAAGACTGGAACGAAGCCGAGAAAGAGCAACACAATGCCTACAGATGGGTGATCAAGAATCGAGAGAACCCGGAGGCGCTAAAGGCATTGCCTGAAACGGTTCGCAAAGTAGTAGAAGCGTACACACCACAAGCCAGGTCTATGAACGCCGATACTTTCGCTATGTGGTATCTCAAAGCGGGTAGGCTACCGAAATATCCGTCAGGTAAAAGCCAGGACTGGAGCGAAGCCGAGAAGGAGCAGAAAAATGCCTACACCTGGATACACAAAAATCGAGAGAACCCGGAAGTTCTAAAGGCATTGCCTGAAACAGTTCGCAAAGCAGTAGAAGCGTACACACCACAAGCCAGGTCTATGAATGCAGAAGCTTTTGCTGCGTGGTACCTCCAAGCGGGCGAGCTACCGATGAAACCCTCAGGCAGAAGCCAAGATTGGAGCGAAGCCGAGAAAGAGCAATACAATGCCTACCAATGGATGATTAACAATCGAGAAAAACCAAATGCACTGAAAGCTTTGCCGGAAGGTGTTCGCAAAGCGGTAGAAAGCTATAGGCCGAGAAGCTCCCGCTCTGAATAGCCCCACTCGTTTCCTTAGGAAACGAGAAGCCGATTACCGGCTATAGCGCTTCAAGTCGTTCTGAACCATCATTTCGATCATCTGCTCGAAGCTGACCTCGGGCTTCCAACCCAATACTTTTTCGGCTTTACTTGGATCACCGAGTAGCTGGTCCACTTCTGCGGGGCGCAAAAACGCTGGATCTACTTGGACATAGTCTTCGTAGTTCAAGCCAACTGACTTGAATGCGATATCTGCGAACTGTCGGACCGTATGCTTGACGCCCGTTGCGACGACAAAATCCTCTGCTTTGTCCTGCTGAAGCATCAGCCACATCGCGCGCACATAGTCCCCAGCAAAACCCCAATCCCGTGCTGCCTCAAGATTTCCGAGGCGCAATTCCTTAGTGAGCCCCAGTTTGATCTTCGCCACTGCGTCGGTGATCTTGCGAGTCACAAACTCTAAACCGCGACGGGGAGATTCGTGATTGAACAAAATTCCCGAGGCAGCAAACATATCGTAGCTCTCGCGATAATTGACGGTCACGTAGTGTCCATAGGCCTTTGCAGCTCCATACGGACTTCGAGGATAGAACGGCGTCTCTTCGCTCTGAGGGATCTCTCGCACTTTACCGAACATTTCCGAGCTGGATGCCTGATAAAACTTCGCTTTAGGACACGTGGCTCGAACGGCTTCGAGCATTCGAGAAACACCTACAGCCGTGAACTCGGCCGTCAGTACGGGCTGCTGCCAGGAGGTCGGAACGAAAGATTGCGCCGCCAGATTATAAACCTCGGTGGGCTGCGCTTTTTGTAGTCCTTGCGTTAGCGAGACCTGGTCTAGCAAGTCTGCTTGAATGAGCGTGATACGATCCCGCAAGTGCTCAATGCGTTCATAATTTTCCGTCGAGGAGCGTCGAACCACTCCAAACACTTCGTACTTCTTGGAGAGAAGAAACTCGGCAAGATAGGAACCGTCTTGACCTGTAATCCCTGTAATAAACGCGCGCATGCTTCCCCCTTTAGGGCAGTGAATCGAGAACCTTTTTTACCAAGGTGTTCAACAATGCAGGATTTGCCTGGCCCTTAGTCTCTTTCATGACCTGGCCCACGAAAAACGCCAATAGCTTGTCCTTGCCACCCTTGTAGTCGGCGACCTGCGAAGGATTGGCAGCAATCACTTTCTTAATGGCAGTCTCGAGAGCTGCCGGATCGCTGATTTGCACCAACCCCTTTTCTTTGATGATTGCCGAGGGGCTCTTGCCCGTTTCAAACATTTCTTCAAAGACGGTCTTACCAATCTTGCCGCTAATCTTGCCTCCTTCAACGGCAGCAATCAACTCCGCAAGATGGTCGACAGAAACCGGGCTATCTCCAATATCTTTGCCTGCTGCGTTGAGGCGTCCCAGTAGCTCATTGGCCACCCAATTGGCGGTCGCCTTCGAGTTTCCTGTCTTCGCCACCGCTTCTTCATAGAAGCCGGCTACTTCCTTAGAACCGGTCAAAACACCGGCATCGTAGGCATTCAATGCGTACTGACTGATGAACCGCTGCCGTTTGGCGCTCGGAAGTTCGGGCATTTCGCTGCGAATCTCCTCAATCCAAGAGGAGCTAATCACCAGAGTCGGGAGGTCCGGCTCGGGGAAATATCGGTAGTCGTGTGCCTGCTCCTTCGCACGCATTACTTCCGTCATGTTCTTTGCAGAATTCCAACTGCGCGTTTCTTGAACGAGCTTTTCTCCTCGCTCAATACACTCAATCTGCCGGGCAATCTCGTAATCGATTGCCTTTTCTACGAACCGAAAGGAGTTGATGTTCTTCAGCTCAATTTTGGTTCCAAACTTTTCTTGTCCGCGCGGGCGCACCGAGATGTTAGCGTCACAACGAAAGTTGCCTTGCTCCATATTGCCATCGCAAATTTGAGCGAATCGCAAAATTGAATGGAGTGCTCGCAGATACTGCCCTGCTTCTTGCGAGTTGCGCATGTCGGGTTCGCTGACGATTTCGATAAGAGGAACACCGGCCCGATTCAAATTCACCATCGTGCCGCCTTGAGCGTGCACTGACTTGCCGGCATCTTCCTCAAAGTGAATGCGAGTGACCCCGATCCATTTGCTTTCGCCGCTTTTCAAAATCGCTTCGACTTTGCCCTTGGTGCAGAAAGGGCGTTCGAACTGACTGATCTGATACCCCTTCGGCAAATCCGGGTAGAAGTAGTTCTTTCGCGCAAAGATACTCTCTTCGTGAATTTCGCACTCCAACGCCAAAGCGGCGCGCACACCCAGATTGACCGCCTCCTGATTGATCACAGGAAGCGAACCAGGTTGGCCAGAACAGACAGGGCAAATCTGAGTGTTAATCTCCGCACCAAAGGCATGGGCGCACGAACAAAACATTTTGCTCTTGGTGAGTAACTGCGCGTGCACTTCCAATCCGATTACGGGCTCGTACTTATCGAAAATATCCGACATTAGCGGTCTCCCTTCCAGGGGGGATGGGAAAGGGGGCCACGCGCTTTCTCATAGGCGTGAGCGACTTGAAGCAGCGAGCTTTCGTCAAAGAGGCGACCGATGAGCTGCAAACCGATCGGCAGTTTCTTCGAGTCCACGCCCGAGGGAACCGAAAGGCCTGGCAGCCCCGCCAAATTCACGGGCAGCGTAAAGATATCGGACAAGTACATCGTGAGAGGATCTTCCATCTTCTCCCCCAACCGGAAGGCGGTGGTGGGAGAAGTCGGAGCCGCTACGCAATGGCACTTGGAAAACGCCTCGTCGAAATCGCGCTGAATCAGTCGACGTACTTGGTTGGCTTTGCCGTAAAACGCATCGTAATAGCCTGCGCTCAGGGCATACGTTCCCAACATGATTCGGAGTTTCACTTCCCGACCCAACGTCTCTCCGCGACTGCGCGAGTAGAGCTCTTCGAGTGAGTCCCACTTCTTGCTGCGTGTTCCGTAGTGAACCCCGTCATAGCGGGCAAGGTTGCTACTCGCTTCCGATGCGGCGATTAGGTAGTAGACCGATAGGGCGTACTTTGCGTGCGGGAGCTTCACTTCAACAATCTTAGCGCCTAAGCCCTTCGCGGTTTCGATGGCCGCATCGAAGGACTTCTTCACTTCCGGATCGAGACCTTCCATCCACTCCGGTGCAATTCCGATATTGATATTTCGAAGCGAATCGGCTGAGGGCAGCGCAAGCGCTTCCGTGTAACGTGGCACGACCCCGCGTGAACTCGTCGCATCCTTAGCGTCATAACCGGAAATCACTTCCAACAGACGGGCGGTATCCCAAACCGAGCGGCCAAACGGACCCACTTGGTCCAATGAACTTGCAAAAGCGATAACACCGTAGCGACTCACCCGCCCATAGGTGGGCTTTAATCCAACGACCCCACAAAGGCTGGCAGGCTGGCGAATCGAACCGCCGGTATCCGTTCCCAATGCGCCCGGAACCAAGCCGGCTGCGACGGCGGCCGCCGACCCACCGCTCGATCCTCCGGTCACCCGGGTAGAATCCCAAGGGTTTTTCACCGGTCCGTAAGCAGAGTTCTCATTCGATGAGCCCATTGCGAATTCATCGCAGTTGGCTTTTCCAATCACAATCGCGCCCGCCGCTTCCATGCGTTCCACGCAAGTTCCCGTATAGGGCGAGACGTAATTCTGTAGTGCCTTGGACCCAGCAGTTGTTTTCCAGCCGCGCACCAAAATATTGTCTTTGATCGCAATCGGAACACCGAACAGAGGCAACTTGGAGGCTTCGCCCATCCGAGCGTCGAGATCTTTTGCGCGAGCAGAAACCTCCTCGCTGCGGGTTTCCAAAAGCGCGTTCAGCTCGGGGTTCAATTGGGTGATCGCAGCCATCGTCCCGCTCACCACTTCCGACGGCTTAAACTCTTTGCGCTGATAGCCTTCCAAGAGGTCTTGGACGCCGGCTTTACGAAAGGTTGTCATTCGTGCTCCACCACAGTGGGAAGCAAGAATCCATCAGACTCAAGCGCCGGAGCATTGTCCAAACTGCCGCGCGTGTTACTAAACGGCAAAATGCTGTCGCCGCGAAAGGCCACCGCATCGCGGGGAACGTGACGAACCAAGGCATCCGACTCTTGTGGCAACGCCCGAAGCTCCCCGACGTACTCCAAAACGCGACCCAGATGCTTTTGATAGCGCTCCACTTCTTCTTCAGAGAGGGAAAGCCGCGCGAGGCGCGCAATATGAAGGACGTCTTCTCGACTCACCATAGGGGCGATACCTTACCCGGAGACCGCTCTGGGGGCAACCATGGCTGAGGAGCGGCTAAAACGTCCCCTTTTAGATATCGCGCGCGATGTTGGGAAAGTCGCTCCTCGCACCACCAGCCCGGGAAAAGCCGCTCTTCCAAGCATTCGATTGTGCGCTCTGCAGAGAACTCTGAGGTTTTGCGGTTGCTGGCTACTCCCCCCTTTAGCCCAAGGTCGAATGTGATCAATTTCGAGGTGAGCCTTCTGATTGCACCTCACTCCCGAAACCGCTCGAAAGCTACACCGATGGCCATCCCGCTCTTTTACCTCTTGTCTCAGTGCAGAGCGGACATAGCGCGTATGCCTTTTAACCTCACTCCGGCGCTGTGGGGCCTTGGCGGTTGCTTTTCGAAGCGCTTTTCTGATTGCACTCGAGACATCATTTTCAGAGAAGATTGTCTTCGCCTCTTCCAGGAGGCATTTCATTTCTTCATCGAGAAGAACCTTTAAAAATTCCGCTTCTGGTTTGGATTCAGGGAATACTTCCCGCAAAACTCTTTCCACCTCCCGACTGGATCTATTCTCCACTTTCGGCAAGAGCTCCCTCGCATTCTCCTTAGTCACAAAGGGCGCAATCATGCTCAATGCAGTAAGGGAGAGGGTGTTCTCCTCGAGCAAGACCTTCACTTCTTCTACTTTCTGGGCGCATCGAGCAGACTGAATGCGGCGGGCTGCTTCTCCCTCAGAATAATTTAATCGTCTGACGCAGAAATCAAAAAGACTCGAGTACCCTTCGCGCAACCACAAACGTCGGCTATCTACTTCCCCGATGCGCTCTAAAACCTGCAGCGCCGTTTGCTTCTCCCGTCTCACGCAAGCATCTAGTTCGGTAAGTAGTTGTTCGTCGCTAGTATTTTCAAACATAACTCCTCCAATGAATACAAAAGTATGCTTATTGGTCGCGGAAGGCAAGGGGGAAACGAAGCTTTTATCGTCGATAAACTAGAGGGAATAGAAGCCTGCATCGCGCGCGATATGCGGGACTATAAACTAGCGAACAAGGCTCGGTTCGGCGCCGGCTCCGAAATACTCACAGAGGTTCCGCCTACCACCAATCGCCGACTTGGACCTCGAGAAGGGGGACTCGATGTTCGTTTCGAAGCATGGGGTAAACCAGCTTGGGCTCTTTGCTTTGATGGAGGTGCGCGCACCACCAAACCAGTTTCGGTAGATGCCGACGAGCGGCCTCTGCGGCAAAAAAGTCAGTGACCCATCGTGACTCGGAAGACGACCACCAAATTTCCAAGGTCTGCTTGGGGATGTTTTCGCTTTCCGCCACCCAGACTTGCTCTCCGCCTTTTTCCAACCGCCAGTAGCGCCCCCTCGGAATAGTCACGCCGCGCGCTTCCGCAAAGTATTGATAGATAGCGCCATACCAATCCCACCATTGAGCATCGGGAAAGAAGACCGCACCGGCGACCGCCTCGCGGGCAAGTTTTTCTCGTTTCCATTGGCGACAGGCTTTGGCGAAAACTTCCAGCGAGACTCGCTCCCCGTAGGACTCGGTTTTCTCGATAGCAATCGACCGAGAATGCTCATAGACGGGATAAGCCAAATAGCCGAATCGCTCGTAAAATGCCGGCCCAATCCCGGAAAACAAGGTAGACCACTTGGGGTTTTCCAACGCAAAGTAGGTCTTTAACAGCTCTGTCGCCAACCCTCGATTGCGATGTGCTTTTTCCGTAAGGACCGACGCAATGTGCGAGGCTTCGACTTCCTTAAGGTCGTCCGAACCCGCCTGGCGTGTCAGCAGCGCAATCTGGATCGCGTCCAAGCTCGCACCCACTTCATCGCCAAATCGCAGTCCGTAGGTGTGCATGCGGTTTTGGCCGAAAGGGTGTAGGTAGAGGCGTTCATTGCGAGCGCCAAACTCTTTCGGGGTCAATGACCCCTTCCACTCGGCAGCGCGACTTGCCACCAGAGACTCGCGATCCGAATCGGTCAGTTTTTCAAAACGCCACTGCAATCAGAGCACCTTGAGCTGAGAAAACTTCAAAGAGATCTTCTTCAAACCTCTTCCCGCAAACTCCACGATGAGCTTATCGCTACCAATGCTTCGCCGCACCACACCTTCCCCAAAAAGCGGGTGGTGCACTTTCGCACCTTGTCGAAACTGTTTCTCTGCATCTTCTTCATCCGGCGCCTGCGACCAGGCTTCCGGATACTCGGTCACCTGACTCCACTCATCGCCCGCGTCAGAGCTTCTGCTAGCAGGAATGAGCCCGGGCCTGTCGGGTGCGGGTCGCCTTCTCGAAAAGTAGTCTGCCCGCTTCTCGTCGATATAATCCTTTGGGATTTCGTCAATAAAGCGACTCATGACACGGAATCCGCTATTGCCAAACAGCGTTCGATTCTTCGAAAAAAGCAGCGACAGTTTCTTGCGCGCTCGAGTCATGCCCACGTACATCAGTCGGCGTTCCTCCTCAATGTCCGCAGGTTCATCCGCTTGCCAGGGTCGAATACTTGGAAAGAGTTCTTCTTCCAGGCCTACAATAAAAACAGAATCGAACTCGAGGCCTTTTGCCATGTGAATCGTCATCATCTTCAAAGCGGGCGCTTCCGGATCGAAACGATCGATATCACTCACGAGCGCAATTTCTTCCAAAAACCCCTCCAGAGTAAGGGGCTTCTCGGGGTTGTCCGCACCACTGCGAAGCTCATACTCGACCACACTTTGCCGCAACTCGGCCAAGTTCTCTAAACGGCTTTGCGCTTCGGTAGTGTGCTCGTCCGTGAGCATCTTTCGATAACCCGACTCTTCGATCACCATGGTCGCCACATCCGACGGCAAGAGATCGTTCTTTGCTGCGCGCAAAGTCTGCATCAAAGTGTAAAAACTGCGAAAGCTCCTATCTGCGCGTCCGCTCTCCAAGGCAACAGAGGGTTTTGGCCCATAAACGCGCTCCAAAAGCTCCATCAGGCTCACGCCTTCATTTCGGGCCTTATCCGCGATTCTCTCGAGAGAAACCGCACCAATTCCCCGCGCGGGCACATTCACAATTCGGCGGAAACTCACGTCGTCGTTCGGGTTACAAATCAGTTTCAGATAAGCCAGCGTGTCCTTAACTTCCAGGCGATCGTAAAACTTCAAGCCTCCGTAAATCTGGTAGTGAAGCCCTTTGGCCCGCATTCGATCTTCCAACAAACGGGACTGTGCGTTGGTGCGGTAAAACACGGCGGTTTGGCTAAGATCGAGATCCTGAGAAAGTCCGTTGGATATTTCGGAAACGACTTTAAGGGCTTCGTCATGCTCATCGTAGCACTCCAAGAGCGTGATCTTTTCGCCACTCGGATTGTCGGTCCAAAGCTTTTTATCGCGTCGTTCGGTGTTGTTGGAAATCAGGTGGCTTGCCGCCTCGATGATGTTGCGAGTCGAACGGTAGTTTTGCTCGAGTTTGAAGATCTTCGCCTTCGGGTAGTCTTTTTCGAAATTCAAAATATTGGAGATGTCGGCGCCCCGCCATCGATAGATAGACTGGTCCTCATCGCCAACGGCGCAAAGATTAGCATCGGGACCCGCCAGAAGCTTCATCAGCAAGTACTGACACTTGTTCGTATCCTGGTACTCGTCCACCATTACAAAGGGAAACCTTCGCTGGTAACTCGCAAGGACATTGGGGTGTTGCTGAAAAAGTTTGACCGTTAACAAGATCAGATCTGCAAAATCGACCGCAGAACTTTTTTGAAGGACCTGCGTGTAGCGTTCAAACACACGGACAAAAGCATCCTCGAATGGACCGCCGAAAGAGGGCTTGTAGGAGGCACAATCGAAGCCGTCGTTTTTCAGCTTGTTGATTCGGGCTTGAAACGATTTAGGAGAAAAGTTGGATTCGGTTAAGTGGAACTCTTTCAAGCAGGCCTTGATCACGGACAGCTGATCCGAGTCGTCGTATATCGTGAACTGACTAAGGTAGCCCATGCGGTGAATTTCGGAACGAAGCAGGCGCATGCACGAGGAGTGAAAGGTACTCACCCATATCTCTCGCGGTCCTGCTGCAAGTGCCGGATGCCCTTGAAGGAGATTGAAAACACGGTGCCGCATTTCAGCTGCCGCCTTATTGGTAAAGGTGACGGCAAAAATTTCAGAGGGATGTACTTGGTAATGATCGATGAGGTGCGCGATGCGGTGGGTCAACACGCGTGTCTTACCCGAACCTGCGCCGGCGAGTACGAGCAGCGGGCCGGCCCCATACTCCACGGCTCGTCTTTGCTCTTCATTCAATTTGGAAAGATAGTCCAAAACATCCCTTCGACTAGCGCGAAACTTAAACTTTGCCGCCTGAAGGATCAACGGTAACCTGACCCCAGGTCACCAGAGCCATGCCCTTTATCCCTCTTACATTATATGCAACCATCCTACTCGGCTTAGCGTCGCCCCTATCGGCCGCTCGCAAAGCGTCCCGAGCACCCAGTAGTGCCAAGAATGCTTCCTTAATGCGCATTCTCACTGTGGAGAACCAGAGGACTCTCGGCGATTCGTACTTGGCCACTGCTATACATCACCCGACCCCCTCTATACGGCAAGCCGCTATCTTGGCTGTCGCGCGCATCGGAGAGGCAGGACTGCTGCCAGAACTCTCCGGAATGCTCAATCATCGACGCGGCTCAAACAAGCGCGATGTGGCCTTCGCACTGGGCATTATTCCCGATGAAACGGCTGTGACCATGGCCGTGCAGCATCTGGCCATGCAAAAAGAGCCGGAAATTCTTCGAGATCTCTACCTAGCGATTGGGCGGGGTGGGGGCGAAAAGCACCTCCCTGTTTTCGATCAAGGCCTGCGCAATGTCGCAAACCCCCTCGTCCTGGAAGGCGTCTGCGCTGGCTTGGGAGCGCTTTGGTCGAAAGATTCTGAGCATTGGATCGTTCCCCAAGGAATGCCGCTATTGCTCATTCAGAGAGCCAAACAAACCGAATCTCTTGCGGTGACCTGTTCCTTCGCGCTTTCGCGCTTTAAAGGTCTTCCTTCGCATATTCCACCCATGGAGATCGTCAAACTCGGAGAAGAGACAAAATCGAAAGAAGCCTCTGCGTTTCTGCTTCGTGTCTTGGCAAAAATTTCCAACGCGAGTGCTTCTCAACTTCTTATCAGCAAGGCCGCTCCGTTTAACACGGCCAGCGTCCGAATCGAGGCGGTAAAGGCACTGGGGACCCAGACACCATCCAAGCTTGCGCTGAGCGCTCTAAAAACCGCCCTTCGTGCGAACGAAACGGGAGTCACCATCGAATCGCTTGAGAGTTTGCAAGGCTTCGGACCCGCTGCACTGGAGATCTCTCCGACTATTCTGGAAGTTTTTCGCACTTCCCCCTCGACCTGGGTGCGCAGCCGTGCCCTAAGAGCCGGAATGGCGATCCATCCCGAGGCCTGGAAGCCCGTTGTGCTCGCAGAATTGCAAAAAGCCAAGACCGACCTCCGACCCGCCGCCGCTGCCGCCATCACTTTGCAGCCCGGCCTCGTCGAGACGACTTCCATCATTGCCCTGCTGCAAGACCCTTCCCCACGTGTTGCGTTGGAAACGCTTGAAAGCTTGGCTGCTTGGCCCGAGGGATCGCTGACAGTAGAAGTGCGAGTCGCACTGAAAGCAATGGTCGACAAAAACGATCCAGCGCAAGTGGCCACTATCGCCGCAATGGCGGAACGGTATCGATGGAAGGACTTCTCGGAAAGTCTTGCAAAAGCTGATATTGCATTGGGCCCCCAGTGGGTTGAAACCAAAACAGCCATTGCGGCCGCCCAAGCGGCCTTTGCTGAAATTAGCGACGTACCACGCACCGTGACGGCCCAGAGCCAGCCTCCTCCGCTCCCTTTTACGATAGGCGAAGTGACGTCTGCACCCGGCACAGTGGTCGTTCTCAAAACGTCGCGCGGTCAGATCCATCTGCGCCTTACCAAAGATGCGCCATTGAATGCCCTTCATTTCGCTCGGCTAGTGAAAAAGAAATTCTACGACGGGTTGGTCTTTCATCGAGTCATTCCTGGCTTTGTGGCTCAAGGCGGAGATCCTCGCGGCGACGGCTTCGGAGGCCCGGGTTATCTGGTACGCGATGAACTTTCCGCTCGCTCTCACACGCGCGGCACCGTCGGACTTGCGACGAGTGGAAAGGACACCGGCGGCAGCCAATTCTTCATTAACGTAGCTCCGAATTTGCATTTGGATGGTAGGTACACCTTGTTTGCAGAAGTCACTAAGGGAATGGATGTGGTAGACCGGCTCGAAGTCGGAGACACTATTCTAACTGCACGCATCCAATGAGTTCTATTTCTCGACGACAAATAGGCCTTCTCACGCTGCTGACCTGGGTCTTCGTGGTGCCGTTGCTTTGGCACGGTGGAACGAACATTGTCACTCAGACCTATGAAAGAGCGGCTCAACGCTTCGAGAAGCGAGTCGACATTTACCAATCCCCGGGCGGTCGCGGCGATCAGTTTAAGTACTCACCTTTTTTTGCGATGGGCTACGTCCCCTTTACCTGGGTGGGCGATAGCTCCCAGGCCTTGCTGTGGGCGCTATTCAACATTTGGATTTTCTGGCTGGGAATCACGCAGTGGTTTCTCTTTCAAAGAACCAGCTCTCGCTGGATGGGGTTTGCGCTACTTTTGTGTGCCATGGAACTCAATGGGTCAGTGCGATACCAACAAGTGAATGCGCTCATGACGGGATTGATACTCTTGGGACTTGCGTCCTTACGGGATGGCCGCCCCGCCGGGGCTGGCGGCTGGCTCGCCCTTGCAACCAATCTAAAAATTCTGCCCGCCCTATTCGCTGGCGCCTTGCTGCTGCCCATTCGCAGACGCTACGCCGATGCTTTGATCACCTGGAGTCTCGGGCTGCTGGTTTTGCCCGGTATCTGGCTCGGGGTGCGCGGCACGCGCGAAGCACTGCTGCATTGGGCCGGGGTGCTGTTGGGAGATTTGCAGACTAAAGGGCTGCTGGATATACGAACCGTGCTTGCGACCTGGGGCTGGCCAGGACTTGGAGAAGGCATGCGTGTGGGCGTGCTCTTCCTAAGCTTGTCGATCTTGCTCGCCCTGCGACTGCGCCTCCGAGCCGCTTTTCCATGGGGCCTTTTTTACACAGTCGCCGCCAGCTGCCTGCTGCTGTGGAACCCCCGAAGTGAGTCGCCCACTTTCGTCCTTATCGCTCCAGCCTATTTGTTCCTTGTGGCATTCGCTCTTCAGAGCTCTGCGCGCGATCGCAAAATCGTTCTGGCGGTGGTAGGAGTCTGCGCCTTCTTTATCACTTTCTGCTTCAGCGACCTTTGGCCTAAGTCGGTGTGGGACCCGCGCGAAATGGGATTTTTCACCAAGCCGCTAGGAGCACTTGTGGTCTGGTTGCTGGCTTGTGGACTGAGTGTAAAGGAACTGGCTCGCGCAAAAACACAGCCCGTATTTAGACGTAATTCTTCCGTTTGATTTTTTCGATGATAATTTTTTCAGGCATCGTCGGATCGCGAGGATCGACAGTAAAGAACGCCTGTTGCTCGCAGCGGCGCTTGTTCTTAAGCAGCCAATTCAACAGCTCGGTCACCCCTGCGTTCTTCTTGTCTTTGAAAAACGGGTCGTTCTTCAAAGCATCAGAGGCCTTTTTCAAAGCGCGCGCTTCGGCAATATCCGTTTCTTTTACCGGGTAATCGTTCAGATCATATTTCTTAATGTCTTCTGGCAACACCCCGAGAAAACGAACTTCAGGCGCTGAAAAATCTGAATTACGAATCAAGCTTGCGGCCGAACCGGCCTTGAGCGTGCGGTAAATGTTTTGGATGGTGTACGCGTCCAAATCGCCGAAGAAGTAGATGGGCACTTCCAGCTGGTCTTGAATCAGCTTACACCAACCGCGAACCGCGTTACTCGGAACGCCTTGAGCGCCCATGAGAATGCAGTTGTTCCGTTTTGTAAAACCGTTGGCGACGAACGTATTTGCCGTACCTTCTGATTCCACCACCAAGCAAAAGTCGACTTTCTTCTTCACTTTGAGCTTGAGGCTTTGAGGTCGATTCTTGGGCTGAAAGGGAGAGGTTCCCAAAGTGCTTAAATCGACAACGGCCTTATCGCCATCCGGCAACGTTTCAGTAACCACGAGCTGCTGCGAATACGTTTGCCCGCCACGATCGTTGGCAAAACAGTTCAGCTCTTCGCGATAGCACTCGAGGATCTCGCAGATGAAATCGATGATGGCATCGCTTTCGTTCTGGTCGGCAAAGTCCAACGGCTTGAGTGCGGGGTTATGTTTGGTTTCCCCTTTTGAGATGTAGTACAACTCGCGCTTCGTGTTGACTGCGCCCGTCTCAATATTCCTGAGCAAAATCTCCAAGAGAAAAATCGCACGGGACATCTTCTGCACGGAAGACACGTTCAACTCCGTGCGAACTTTCTTTTCCCCGGGGGTAAGGTAGCCGACCTTCGGATTGTACTCAGCGTTGTCCAAAGAGCACTTAACCGCCTCAAGAACCGGCCGCCGCGCATTTTCTAAATCTGAAAGTAAGCGCAAACAAAGCTTTTCAGACAGATGAGGAATTGAATCTTCTTTCATTAGGCGCTCTTCTCCTTACGCGCGGGCTTGTCCTTCTTCTTGGCTGCTTTGGCAGGCTTGCCCTTTGGGTGCTTCCCGTTGGTGCTTTTTGACTTCGGCTTTGCCTGAGCGCCCACCGGCTCCTCTTCCAAGTTATCGACAGAAACTACATCAGCGTCGGGATCGACTTGGTCAACGATTTGAATCTTGCCTTCGCGAGCGGCTTTGTCATGGCTTTCAACCGCTTCTTTGAGAGACTTTTCAGCCTGGCTCACATCGCGACCGAGTAACTTTACCAAGCCTTCAGTGGCCTTCTGCTTACGCTTTTGAGGAGATTTGGTAATGCGGCAAAGGCAATCAACGAGAATGGGGCAGAACTGTTCAATATGCCGAATCTTATTTTCAAGATCGGCTTCCTTGTTCTCGCGACGAATATGGCGAGAAAGTCGCTGTCCCGCCTGAATCAGCGCACGCCGAAGTTCTTCCACGAGTTCTTCGCTGGCGTCCACCGTTTCCTTGGACGCATTCTTAAACTTGATGAACGGGGAGACCAAGCTCACGGCAATGACGTACGGCCCAAGAGGCACCGAATTCTTTGGCTGACCAATTCCGTAAGTACGCCAATTCACCGTTTCGATCGCTCGCACCATCGCGCAGGCAGCTTTATCGAATTGCAGGGGGACTCGATTGGCGAAGCGCAAAACCTGCGCTGGCGACTCGTCTTCTCCGGGCTCGCGCGCATAGGAGTTTTTCAAACGCGCAACTGCCACTTCCACCGCGACAGGTTTGTAATCGCAAATGGCTGGGCGCCGGGTGACCACAGAAAAAAAGTCGACTTCTCCCAGTCGGCGAACACTCTTGGAGAAAGACTCTTCGCCAATCGTCATCACCGAACGCGTGCTCGGCGCCATCAAAGGCACAGTTTGTAGCTTGGAAAAAAGATCTTTGAATTCCGCGTCAGAGGTTTTATCGAGCGATTGCTCAAAAACCGCTTTCTTAATGCCCGCCTTAATCAAATCCTGAATGGTATTGTCCGTCACACGCGAGAAACCGCGCTTAAGCCATGCGCTCACCGCTACTTTTCCGAAAAGATGGGAATGCGCGATGAACTCACCCAGCTTCATGGTGTGGGGGTGCGGCTCCGTGGCCGTTGGAATTTGGGGGCACTCTTTGGTGACGCGCTCAAAGACTTCAGGTTTGGCGTCATTGATCCGGTAGCGAAGCGTCAAATGCGGATTAACCAGAGCGGTGCCGCTCAAATAAGTCATTAGACCGCCTTCACCCTGGAGTTGAAGCCGTCCATCAAAGAAAAATTCAACACTGACACCACTAGGCCGATCCCATTGGATGCGTTTCTCGTCCTGAAGCACCCCACGGTTGTTCTTGATGTCGACGGAAACCGTGCAGGAGACGGCCTGGCGCATTTTCGGCGTTTTCGTAATAACACGAACGCCCCTCGCACTCGTCAATTGCGCCCAAGTGGTCGCGGCGGAGATCCCGATTCCTTGCTGACCCCGTGAGCATCGACCTTTTCCAAACTTGGAGGAAGCAAGGTACTCTCCGAAAACTTTGGTGACGTCTTCGAGTTCAAGCCCCGGACCGTTATCTTCGATTTTCAACCGAATTAAATCGGTGTTCTTCATCGTGCCCGCGCCGGCTTTGTCTATCTCCACGGATATTTCAGGGAGAATGCCGGCGTCTTCGCAAGCATCCAAAGAGTTGTCGACCGCTTCTTTGAGAGTGGTCAACACAGCTTTGGTGGGCGATGAGAAACCAACCTGCTGTAGGTTCTTGGAAAAATACTCCGCCGTACTGCTTGATGTAATTTTTTGTTTTGCCACGCGTAATTTTTTTGGGAGTTCGTTAAAAGTGTCCCCGCGGTGGCACCTCATGTCAACAACCGTCAACACACCTGCTGTTAGCAGGCGCTATCGATTGTTTCCTTTCAGATCGAAATGTTTCTACTTTGTCCTTGTCTGGACAGGCCTTCAGGAAGTTTAACTGCGCTCTGAATTTCATCTGAGAGTTACAACTCGTTACGACCTCTTGAACGCATCTAGTCGTACAGCAGTTTGAGTACGTCTAATTGCCTCGGCCCCGAAAACTTTTTCGGGGCTGAGGCGACTCTTTCCGGCTAGAATGCTGGAAGTTCATGGCATTTTGGCAAAAGTTCTTTCTTTCGACCTTTCTCATTTACGCGGCCGCACGCGCGGAGTTTCCACCGGAAACGTTCCCGCCTGACGGCTCTGAACCGTCCTATGAAGAAGGGGAATCGCGGGCAGCGGATGAGGAGTACCTGAACCCGAAACGTAAGCGGCAAAGGGCTTCCCCGAAGCCAAAGCCCGTGGGCCCTACGCGCAGCGGCGGAGTTTTCAAGCAACCCCTGTCGGAAGAGGACTCTCCGGCCCTGCCGCCCTTCAAAAGTAAGCTGCGCCTGTCCCTCATGACGGGATTGAGTAAGCTTTCCGAGGACAATGCCTCTTTTGAGAACGGGATTACCCAACTCGAACTGAAAGACCATTTTCTGATGGGGGGCTTTGCCGAGTATCAATTCACTCGGCTCCTAGGTGCTGAAATAGATGGCTTCACTGCAAGCACCGCTGTAAACGAAATTATCCCGGAAGGAGACATCAATGCCTATCTGGTGGGTTTCAGCGAGTTTTACTTGGTACCGCAAGTAAGACTGCAGCTCCCTCTTAAGCTGGGGCCCGTTCAAGCTCTGGGAAAGCTGGGGCTGGGTTACGGCTTCTTCTCGGTCTCACAAACCCGCACGCCAGTTGCCACGGGAGTAGAGCAAGCCCTCTCGATTTCTGTTTCCGGAGTCGTGCTGAGCACCGGGTTGGAGGGGAGCTTCGGTCCCAATGTAAGAGCCTTTTTCGATTTCGGCTTCTCACCCTTTGGAAGCGGACGCCTGCGGGGCAATGGAGACACTGGGGTGGTGGATGACATCATTAGTGCACCGACCTTCTGGAGCTTTCGCTTGGGCGGCAGTGTGAAAATCCTGGACTGGCTCGAAGCGGGGCCGTTGCTAGCGATTCGTAAGCTGAATGCGGCACACCCGACAGATGTCCTCCAGCAATACAAAATGTCCCTGGGACAACGCGAAATGCTGCTACAGCTGCTGGTCTTCGCAACCGTGACGCTCTAGAGTTTAGCGCTTCTCAATCGGCACATAGTTGCGCTCTTTTGAGCCTGTGTAGATCTGGCGAGGCCGACCGATCTTATTGGCCGGGTCTTCGCCCATCTCTTTCCACTGGGCAATCCAACCTGGCAAACGTCCCAGTGCAAAGAGCACAGTGAACATGTTGGTGGGGATGTCGATCGCCTTGTAGATAATGCCGCTGTAGAAATCCACATTTGGATAGAGCTTGCGAGAAACGAAGTACTCGTCGCTCAAGGCCGCTTCCTCGAGCTTCTTTGCGATCTCCAGCAAGGGATCATTGATTCCCAGCTTATCGAGAATAGAGTCACAAGCTTTCTTGATGATTTTCGCACGCGGATCAAAGTTTTTATAAACCCGGTGGCCAAAGCCCATCAGGCGAACGCCTGCTTCTTTGTTTTTTACCCGTTGGACGTATTTGGTGACGTCGCCCCCTTCGGCCTTGATCTGCTCCAGCATTTCGACCACCGCCTGATTGGCTCCGCCATGCAGCGGTCCCCACAGCGCCGAAATACCGGCCGAAACCGAGGCGTACAGGTTGGCTTTGCTACTGCCGACTAAGCGAACGGTCGACGTGCTGCAGTTTTGTTCGTGATCGGCATGCAAGATAAGGAGCAAGTCCATTGCCTTGGAGATCACGGGATCCACTTTGAAGTCTTCGGCGGGGACCGAGAACATCATCTTCAGAAAGTTGGAACAGTAGTCGAGTGTATTGGTCGGATAGACGAACGGCTGACCAATCGATTTTTTGTAGGAGAACGCCGCGATGGTGGGCGCTTTCGCTAGCAAGCGAAACATGGAGAGCGGCTCGTCGTTCTCATCTTGGTAAAAAGTAGAGAGTGTATTCACCGCTGCAGAAAGCGTCGCCATAGGATGGGCATCGCGAGGAAACCCATCATAAAAACGCTTCATGTCCTCGTGCAGCATGGTGTGCCGAGTCAGTCTCTGAGTGAAATTCTGGAGTTCGGCTTTGGTAGGCAGGACTCCGTAAATGAGCAAGTAGCTGACTTCGACAAACGACGATTGCTCGGCAAGCTGTTCGATGGGGTAGCCCCGATACCGCAAAATGCCCGCTTCACCGTCGAGAAAAGTAATCGCGCTCTGACAAGCACCGGTGTTCATGTAACCGGTATCGAGCGTTACTAAGCCCGTGTTGGCGCGAAGCGCAGAGATATCAATCGCACGCTCACCCTCGCTACCTTCGATGATGTTGAACTCGTACTCTTTGCCGTCATAGGTCAGTTTCGCTTTTGCCATTTGTCCTCGCAAGATCAATTTGATGCTTTAAGAAGGCTCCGTCAACGAAGCTGCACGGCGAGTAGCCTGAACAATGGCTTTGATCAGCGTGACTCTGAGTTTGCCTTCTTCCAGTTCCATTAAGCCGTCGATAGTGCAACCTGCTGGCGTGGTCACGTCATCTTTCAGTGAGGCGGGATGACGGCCCGTTTCCATCAGCATCTTCACAGCTCCAAGTACGGTGTGCGTGGCGAGTTCCGTCGCAAGTTCGCGAGGTAGCCCCACTTTTATTCCGCCATCGACGAGCGACTCCAAAACCACATAGATATAGGCGGGGCCGCAGCCACTTAAGCCCGTGACCGCGTTCATGTGTTTTTCCTCCACGCGAACGACTTTGCCAAGCGGCCCAAAAATTTCCGATGCGCGGTGCCTATCCTTCTCTTCGGCATAAGTGCCGGCGCTTAACGCGGTGACTCCGCTGCGCACGAGGGCTGGCGTGTTGGGCATGGCCCGAATCACCGGCACGCCTTTAGCCAAATACTTCTCCAAGAGCTGTGTCGAGGCGCTTGCTACTATTGAAACAACCGTTTGCGTAGGCTTGATCAGGGGTCCAATTTCTTTCAAAACGTCGTTCAACGTCTGGGGTTTGACTGCGAGCAGAATCGTTTCGCACTTGGAGACCAACTCGGCGTGCGAGGCGCATCGCGTAATACCCAATTCCCCTTCGCCTCTGTCGGACGTATCCCCTGGTCGGGTGCTAAAACCGATGGCGGACTTGGAAAATTTCTTAGAATCTATTAAACCGGACGCAATGCAGCGCCCCATCGTACCAAAGCCGATGATTCCAACGCTGAGTTTCGCTGCCATGGTTGTACGTTCCGGGATGTAAAAGGGGAGATAATTTAGAGTACCAATTTCAGCCGGTATCGGCAATGATGCCCGCTGTTTAAGTTCCGCTTTTGAAGCAATTCTTGCGAGGACGGCTAGCTCAGCTGGCCCAAGGGAGCGAAGCGACCGCTCTAATGGAACGCGACGATTTTTTCTGGGACGGCTAGCTCAGCTGGTTAGAGCGTCTGTCTTACACACAGAAGGTCCACGGTTCGATCCCGTGGCCGTCCACCATCTTTGCAGGCCCCCGACTCAGGATCAAAAAGGAATTTGTCCATGGTGAAAATTTACTAAAAGCGGCGAAATCCGAAGCTCCCCCTTCATGCCACAGGTAAAATCCTTGGTTCTGACAGTCTGGTAAGGGTTGGTTTCCTGAGGAAACGGTGCCCCGCGTTCGTTGAGTTACCTGCTTACTGAATGTCTTCTAAACCGCCGGCTTTGAGGGCGGCTTCGACTTCAACCGCAAACTTTGTCCCAAAAGTGGCTTTCAACTGCCTAGCTCCTACCTCACGAAGGGATTTGGGCTGCCCCTCATCTTTTACGAAGGTGAGAAGAGCAGGTAAAAACTTCTCGCCTGCTCGCGGAACAGTTTGAATGGCCTCCAACATGAAGGCCTCCGAAACCTTGAGCGTACCTTTCAGTGCCTCTTGAAAGGCGCGCCAGTAGGAATTCCTAGCTTCCTCGAAATATTCCATCCCGCCCGGCTCTGCACGACGATCATACATCGCGAGCAATAGGTTGCTATGAATCCAAGAACCACTCAATGCGTTCCGGAGATCTCGAAATGCAGGCCCATTGTTCGCCAGCTCTGCAAGGAGGTAATCTTGGGCCTTCTTATCGTCGCTGAATACGATGGCGGATGCGAGAGCACTATTTCGCGCCCGGTCTTCGAAGAAAGTCGCCCTGGCCGCACGAGACCTCACGAGGGTATCCAAAGCGAAGATGGCGTCTTCGATATCAAGGTCGCGGCCGAACTCGATATAGTGGTTAATCGTAGCCTTTATTTCATAGCGGGTTTCCCGGAGGTCTGCCATCAAGGGCAGCATGGTCCTACGGAGATTTCGATCTCCGGTCTTCGCAAATAGCTCCATCAGAGTATGGACGCGTCTTGGCGATTCGAGGTAGCGCAGCATTGCCTCTAAAGCACTCGCCTGGGAGACGTCCGATTGGTGCTTGCCAAGGTTGGTTTCGCCCAAAGCCATGCCCTTGAGTCTTTCAAAGTGTTCTTCTCCGCGAATTTCACGCAGAGCACAGGCACGTAGCAGAGCGCTTGTCTTGTAAGCGAAGTCAGTGCCGACGTGCTGCGTGGCAAAATCAAGCAGCGCTGCTTCCGCAGTTTGATTTTTGGGCAAGGCGCGAACCGCTGCTGTTTTCAAGCGAAAGGCATCCATGGCCTCATGAGAGTTTTCATCGTTAAACACCACCCAACTCAGAAACGAATTGTCACAATAGTGAATGGCTCTTCCGTTTACGGTTTTCTCTTCGACGATTTTATCCGAAATGGCATCATCCCCTAGGATTGCCAAGGGGGCTTTCACGTAGTTCATGAGAAACTCGATTGATTGGGGGTGCTCGGAGCTCGCCTCCTTCAACGCTTCGAAGGTATCCAATGCTGACAGCTTACCTGACTCAATCTTTGTAATGGCAGCTTTCTGCCTTTCTCCAAGGTCACCTTCTGTTTCAATGGGGGGGACGGCCGCTTTCTCCATCACTTCGGGTGCATCTGGTAGAGTGACTTCGGTCACTTCAGGTCCAGCGGGCACGGTGACTGTTGCTTGGACTACGCCCTTTCCACAGCCCACCGTTGCAAGAAAGGTAAAGAGAAAAAAATAGTTAAATTGTTTCATCGCTCGATCTCCTCAAGGGGGGCTGAACCCGCCCCCTCGCAAAGGATATTTGCAATGAATGTGCCTACCGAATTAGGCGCTCCCGAACGATATTTATATCAGGTTCGAGACGACGCATTCTCAAAATCGAAAAGGCAAGTTACTCGCTCTCTCCCAGTATCCGCTCCGAACAGCCCAAGCCTTCCAATTCGAATTCGTCTGCGAGAATGGAGAGAAGCGCCTTGTCGACTCTCTGCGCATGAATGAACGCGTCACGCCCTTTGAAGAGATTTTCTAAAACGCCAGACATCATTAACGCCTCTCGGTCATAGCTGATCCCGGCCCGCCGATAAATAGCATCCCCGGCCCGTACGACAGCCGCCGGCGCTGCCCCAATAAATGCGGCCACCGAACCCACATCCCCCAGAATGCCAGGAAGATAAGTCTGACTCAAAATATGACTCGCGTACCCCACTGCCGCCCAACCGGCCGCCGCCCCTAGAGCGTAGCCCTTCGAAAGAGCTCGAATAGCCGCTAAAGCGTAGCGGCGATCTCGAATATTCGATCGTAGCCACCTCGCTGCTTTACTTGGATCCTTAACGAACGAAAATTGAACTACTTCAGAAACCCGGCGTGCTCCGGGAAAATCGAGAGCAAACTGTGGACCCAAGGCATCAAAACCTTCATTGATAGCTTTTACCAGCCTGCTTCCTTGAACGAAGACATCTTCCCAAGAAGAGTCTGAACTCTCTCCCATCGCAACAGTAAGCGCTGCCAAAGTGACTAATTCTGGTTCCAGATCTGCCGGAAATCCGATGCTCTCCGTATCAATGAGTTCTTTCACTATTTCGATGTGAAGTCGCACCGGTCCCGGTCGAAGGGCATTTACCAAAATGGCGAAGCGATGAAACTTATCGGGAAAAGTTCTAAAAATAGAGCGGGCGGCTTGCAAAAGTTCCGCTTGCTCAATCGAAGTCGCGCACGCAGGAACCATATCCATCAATCGATTGGCTACTTCACCCCGTAAATGGCCAGAGAGGTGAAACGCTTCTGGGGCGAGTTCCGCCAACTCGACAGGCGAATCAGTGCCATCGATTTTATACGCCATCTTTACGATTTTTTGGGCCGCCACTTTAGGATCGAAATCGGAGGCCTCGGGCAAGAATGGCCAATCGCCCCACAGCTTCTGTTGCTCATGAGCTAGATCAAAAGCGCTAGGTTGGTTCCACTGGGCTTCGAATCGGTTATGACCCGCCATTGCCACCGGGCCAAGGAGAAACACCAATGAAAAGAGTACTTTTCTCAAACTACCTGCCATTCAAGGAATGCGTCTCCTATAACAAAGTGCGTCCACCTGAGTCCAGCATTGATGAAGCGGGCGCGACCTTTGTCACCGTACGAAGCTATAGCAGAGGGAGGCCTTTCGTGATTAGTTGAAGGCCTCGGGAGTAGTGGAAGGTCTAACTCAGTGGAACCAGCATGCATCCTTGTCGTTGAGGACAATTTGGCCGACCAGTATTTGTTCCGTGAGGGAACAAAGGAAGCGGCGCAACAGGTATCGCTTCATTTCGCGACTAACGGAGAAGAGGCGCTCGCCTTTTTGCGACAACAAGGGTGTTTTTCTTCAAGCCCTCGACCCGACGTCGTTCTACTCGATTTGAATCTTCCGCTGAAAGACGGACGAGAGGTTTTGACGGAGATCAAACATGATTCCCAATTGAAATCTATTCCGGTGATTGTGCTGAGCACTTCAAGCAATCCAGAAGACAGGTCGACTTCGTACGACTTAGGCGCCATTTCCTATCTCGTTAAGCCCAGTGACTTCAACGACTACATGGCGCTCGTCAAAAAGACGATCGACTACTGTTACGAATTGCCGTCAGTAAAAAGCCCTTAGGTTTAGCACCGAGACTATTTTTTGATGATTTCTTGCTTCTTCGGCTCGCAGGCGTCGAAGTCTGCGGCGAGAGTCGCAGTCGGCTTGGTGATGAACTTCTGATCGAAGGAATGGAAAAGACTGGGATCGAACTTTCCAGGCTGCATACCGTGCATGATGTCGAGCGCTTGCGCAGGACTGATCGCATCGTGGTACGAACGCTTCGTGGTCAGGGCATCGAAAACATCGGCGATGGCTACCACTCTGGAAAGCTTGGAAATATCTTCGCCGCTCACGCCCTTCGGATAGCCCGTCCCGTCGAAATTCTCGTGATGTTGATAGACGATTTTCTTGGCTTCCTCGGGAACGGATTTCACGTCTTTCAAGAATTCCAGGCCGTAGGACGGATGGTTCTTGATTTCCGCCCACTCGGTCGCTGTCAGCGCGCCTTGTTTGTTGATGATCGACAGATCGATCCGGCGTTTTCCGATATCGTGAAGCAGTCCGCCCAGTCCCGCTTGAATGAGCATCTCGCGGTTGTCGGATCCAAAAATTTTCTTTGCCAGCACGATGGAGTAAACAGCCACATCGACTGAGTGATTGTAAGTGTAGTAGTCATGTGCTGAAAGGCGCATCAAACTACTCACCGCCGCAACGTCCGTTGAAACGAAAGAAACCATATCATCCACGAGAGAGCGCGCTTCGCTAATGACCGGCTGAATATCTTTTTTGGTGAACAGGTCGTGTATGTGAATGTAAGCGGTTTCTTTTATCAGAGTGCTTTTCTCTTCGACCTTCACTTCAGGATCTTTCACAGCACTCTTCAAACTATCTAAATAAGCGGTGCGCTGTTCATCCGGCACGAGAAGCGTGGCCCCGCCATGGTCGCGCAACTGTTTTGCGCGATCGAGCGAGATGACGTCACCCGTTTTGCGGAATAAAACCGGCTGACCACTAATCAGCAGGTAAACATCATAGGGTAGGCCCCGGCCCATAATCACGGATCCGACACGAACTTCGAAGAATTTTGGCTGTTTAGGCGCTGTTTTTTCTGCGGTCGACATCAGCGGCATACCTCGAAAGCTTTTCGGTACAGTGAGGTAACAGCTTAAGACTAAATATCAGAATAAAATTAAGCGTCCTGCATCACGGAAATAACGATGGGTTTATGCGCCGCTACACGCCTGAAAAGGCGTCTGAGCTCGACTTTGACTAACTCTTCCCAATTGTCTCGTCCCACGAGATCCGGGTACAGGTCTTCCATTCTCTCCGAGGCTTCGGCGGTAACCTCGCGTTCGTCGACGCCTTCTCGGTAAAGAACGCCATACGCCACGACGACTGGTGCTTCGAGCAATTTGCGCGATTTGTGATCTCGCACAAAGGACGCGTAAATGATGCCCGTCCGTGCGAGATGCCGCCGCTTAGCAAACAGCAACGGGTCGTTGTCCATATATTTGCCTTCGACGATGACTCCTTTGACCAAGTCATAGCGCTCCCCCAGTGTGAACGTCTTCTCGTCAAGCAATACCGACTGACCGTTCTCGATAATGAGAATGTTGTCTTTACGAACCCCTGCACTTGCCGCCAAACGGGAGTGCTTGGACAAATGCCTGTACTCGCCATGCACCGGAATGAAACATTCTGGTCGCACAGCTTTGAGCATCATCATCAACTCATCTTGAAACCCGTGTCCCGAAACGTGGATCTGGTGAAACGCTTCATAGATGACTTCTCCGCCAGCGCGGTAAATCTGATCGATCATGTTGGTGATCGCGCGCTCATTCCCAGGAATGAAACGACTTGAAAGAATAATGGTGTCACCCGACCGCAAATGAATCTGCTTGTGGGTACCATGTGCAATCCGCACAAGCGCGGATCCCGGCTCCGACTGACTGCCCGTACAAAAGACAATCACGTCTTTGTCGGGAAAGTTTCCCATGTTCTCGTCGAGGATGACGGTGTCCTCAGGAATTTTCATCGTCGACTGTTCATGGGCAAGGCGCGTGTACGAGTGCATGCTACGGCCCGCAAAGGCGACTTTTTTCCCAAGCCGATGTGCGACACCCAAAAGATTTTCAATACGACGAATATTGGAAGCAAACAAAGCGACGAACAACCGGCCCGATTGTTCCGCGAAAATCTTCTCAAACGAGTCTACAACCTGCGATTCCGGAATCGTGTGCCCCTTACGCTCCGCATTCGTACTGTCCGAAAAGAGAAGTCGGACGCCTTTATTTCCGTACTCCTCAAACGCCTGAAATCCAGTTTGGTCGCCAGACACCAGGTCCTCATCATGCTTGAAATCGCCGGAGTGAATGATAACCCCCACCGGCGTTTCAATTGCCAGTCCCATCGCTTCAACAATCGAGTGCGCAACCTGAAGGCCTTCAAAGGTGAAAGGACCGACTTTGAATTTTTTTCGAGGCTTGATTTCGTGGAAGGTAACCTGCTCAAGCCGTGGGTACTCAGCCAACTTGTTCTGGAGCAGCCCTCGAGGAAAGGCCGTGCAATAAATATCGACGGGCGTATCCATTAGAAGAAACGGGATAGACCCAATGTGATCGTCATGCCCGTGCGTCATCACGACCCCTTTCAATTTATGGGCGTTCTGTCGGACATAAGAAAGGTCGGGGGTGAGAATTTCGACCCCTGGATAGTTCACGTCGGGAAACTGGACGCCACAATCCACCAAAACAATCTGGTCGTCCCATTCCAGCACCATACAATTCATTCCAATTTCGCCCAAACCGCCGAGCGGAAGAATTTTTAGTTTTTTCAATGACATAGGAGTTCTTTGAACCTCATTAAACGGTGCGACGTAAGGAGTAGTATTAACTATTCCCGAAGGTATTCCGACAAGAATTTCAGATAGAAACCTCTTTTGGGGGACCTCCAGGTGAATACAAAACGAGAATGGACGTACCAGCTTGCTGCGGTTTGTGTCCTTGCCCTTTGGTTGGCAAGCGGATGCGCAAACAAAACCAACGTCGCTGAGGGCGAGCAAGTGGATGGCTACTCCGAATCCACGCAGGAAGTTGCAGACGGCTCCGTCGACGCAGCTTCCTCTTCCACCGACGAATTCGCCAGCACCGAAAGCACCGATGCGACGGAAGCTGAGCTCTTCGGGGAAAACACCGAGTCAGAGGCTTTCGCTAGCGAGACCGTCTCGAACGATGCGACGGCAGATTCGCTTTTCCAAGAAACCACTCAGGATCCGAATGCGGCCCAAGACCCCGCATTAACGGAGCTGACCGGGCGAACCGACGGCGGACCCACTGACCCCGGGGCAGGTGGCGATCCTCTCATGCCTTATTCTGACCCAGCGGCAGATCCGCTCGCAGCGGCATCCACAGAAGTAGCAAGCGCAGATCCTTTGGCCGCAGCCGGTTTAATGGATCCCGCTGCTACAGATGACAGCCAGGCTTTCGGGTCTGACGCTTCGTTTGAGAGCAAACCCGCTCCCACCTATAGTGGAGCGGTTCTGCCGAACATCCCTGGCAGCGCCATTTCCCGCAAAGGCGCCAACCTGAATCGCTTTTACTTCCTCCGAGCAGGCGATAATTCCAATAACGTTGCGGAGCTGGTGTATGGCACTGCGTCAAAAGCTTCCGACTTGAAAAAGTGGAATAAGGGACGCTGGATCCCGGGCAAGGTTGTTTACTACACCTCGCCCACCCAGGCCGAGGATTCCCAGATGATCTCTCTTTATGACGAGCGCAATCTGACTCCCGAAGAGCACACAGTGGCGCGCGGTGAGTCGATGTCGTCGATTGCCAAGAACAAGCTTGGCAGCCTGTCGAGCTGGAAAGAGTTGGCTGTGACGAACGGGCTCTCCAGCCCTGACACTCTGAGTCGCGGCCAAGTCATTAAGATCTACACGGATCTCAATGGCGCGCCGTTGGTCGCTCAGGCCCCTGAAGCGGTTGCCCCGCCTCCCGTCATCGCACCGCCCCCGGTTCAGGCGCCCGTGGCCGCGCAACCTCCCAGCATGCCCCAAGATCTTGCGGGCGTAGCTCCGGGAATGAACGACCCGATGGCTACGGAAAACCTGGCGACCCCTCGCAAGAAACCCAAAAAAGAAGGCCTCAACGCGATGAAACTGCTCGCGAACAATGCCCTTTCACTCGCCATGGGCTTGGGAATCGGATTGTTGCTCATCTCCCTGATGATGATCAGCCGACGCAAAAGATCCGGTGGCGGAACGATGGACGACTTTAACGAAGACGCTTTTGCCGCACCGGGCAAGAAAAAACGCCGCTAGACCCATAGCGGTTTGACAAATACGCCCCAGCACGCCAACTTCGCCACTTTGAGGCGCTATATCCATAGCTATGCCTCTTTGCGGAGAAGACATGAATCTCAAGAACTGCCTATTCACCTCAGAATCCGTTAGCGAGGGCCATCCGGATAAGATGGCTGACCAGATCAGCGACGCCGTGCTCGATGCCATTCTCGCACAAGATCCTCGGGGTCGCGTTGCCTGCGAAACGATGCTTACCACCGGACTAGTAATGGTTAGCGGTGAAATCACCACCAGCGCGATTGTCGACTTCACTGCCATTGTTAGAAATACCGTAAAAAAAATTGGCTACGACGCTGATGAAAAAGGTTTTGATTACAACACGTGCGGGGTCATCACTGCTGTGGGTCGCCAATCCCCAGATATCTCGCAAGGCGTTTCAGAGGGCGAAGGCCTTTTCAAAGAACAAGGCGCTGGCGATCAGGGCATGATGTTCGGCTATGCTTGTGACGAGACTCCCGAGCTGATGCCGGCAACGATTGCTTTTTCACATCGATTGACGAAGCGTCTATCCGAGTGCCGCAAAGAAAACGTTTTGGGCTTTTTGCGCCCCGACAGCAAATCTCAAGTGACGGTAGAGTATCAAAACGGATCTCCCACCCGCGTTGATGCAGTCGTCGTTTCCACTCAGCACAGCCCGGAAGTGTCGCATGAAGAGATCAAGACGGCGGTGCAAGAAGAAGTGATCGCGAAAGTAATCCCTTCGAAGCTTATCGATAATAAGACCAAATTCTTTATCAATCCGACGGGCCGATTCGTTGTTGGCGGCCCGATGGGCGACTGCGGTCTAACCGGTCGCAAGATTATTGTAGACACTTATGGTGGCCATGGTGCCCATGGCGGGGGCGCCTTTTCTGGAAAAGATCCCTCCAAGGTGGATCGCTCTGCTGCCTACATGGCTCGCTACGTTGCGAAGAACATTGTTGCCGCTGGATTGGCCAAGCGCTGCCTCGTGCAGCTCGCCTACGCCATTGGTGTCGCGGAACCCGTTTCGCTCATGATTGAAGACTACGGAACAGCCACTGTGGACACGGCGAAGCTGACCTCCGCGGTTCGAGAGATTTTCGGGATGAAGCCTGCTGAGATCATTAAGTCGCTCGACTTATTGCGACCCATTTACGAAGAAACGGCTGCCTACGGTCACTTTGGCCGTTCCAGCGCAAAAGGTTTCACGTGGGAGCGCACGGATCGGGCTGACAGCTTGAAATCGCTCGTTCGATAGTTCGTGTTTCGTTTTGGGGTTAGTTGGGTGGGGGTTAAAATGCGGTTGGTTTGGGGGCTATTTCTTATTTCAATTTCTATGTCGGCGCCCGTTTCTGGCGCCTTTCTGTCTCAGCGCTTATTGGCCGTGAAGGCCAAAGTGAATCAGATTCCGGGCCTCCTTGAGGTACGGAAACTGCGCTACCCTCCGTGGACTCGCTACACCCTCTTCAATCCTCGTCCCTCCAGCGCCCCCCTTCAGATGCTATCTCGCAAGGGTTACAACGTGGCGGCTACGGCAGAACTGATTCGGACCGTTGCGCGTCATAAAGCACTTTTGCCCGCTTTCCCCAAGGGCGCCAGCATCGTAGTCATCGGCGGGGAATTAGATTTAAGTCTTTTCACTGGCTATCGAAAGGTCCAACGGGGGTTTGCCTCTGCCGAGATCGCCTATTCCGCCAGCTGGAGCGAAGAAGACGCCGTCGCCTCGGCGAAGATAGAAAAAGCCAGCTTGTTGTTCCAAGTCGTCTATCCGGACGAGGTCAGGCACTTTCTGACAGATGGTACAACGGCAGTAGAGCAAACGGTTTCGTGCGCCCGTATGCTTATCGCCCAGATTGGCACTTAAGCTCCTGCTATAATCGGGCGTGGCCCGAAAACAAAGACGTCGAAGCATCCGGTCTTCCCCCTGGAAGGGGGCTCTGCTCGGAATTCTCTTTTCGCTGTTTGTGACGGCAGCAAGCGTCACGGCCTACGCCGTTCTCAATCCAGAACGCGTCTTCTACACCTTGTTCGATTTACCCCCAGGGACGTTCGAACGCATTCCTCAGTTTCGCTTCCATTCCTTTTTTCCTCCCTCTGTGGAGCTCATTTTCGACGATCCACTCGGAGTGCTCAGCGTCACCGTAAGCCCCCAGCCGGCCTTTGAGCTCAGCAATATCGGTGCGCACCTGAAAATCAAGGCAACTCATAAATCCCTGCCAATCCAAATCGAGGGAATCGGTGAGGTTGAGTACGGACGCGAAGGCATCGACCTTCAAGTGACTATTGGACCGCAAGGACTCAAGAGCCCTTGGATCACTTTGCTCAAACCGCTTTCCCTCGCAGGCTCCCTAGACCCGGACTTTATGCCCCGCTCCGCCCACCTTCTCGCTCCCTCCTTTCGTCCACTTGCCCTCGATTCGATTCGCGAAATCAAACCCGCACTTCAATTCGGCGCCGAAGTAGACCTCGATTTTACAGGACCCGAGTGGCTGGCGAAGGTGGTGATTGCGGAACCTAGAAGCTCGGCCACTGTTCCCCTCACCCTCCAATTCAATCCGCAAACCCGGAAGGGAACCGGCAAAGGACGCCTTCGTCTCGCTTTTGGAAAAGACCTGCAGCCCAAACTCTTCCTGCCCGAGTTGGATTCGCTCGGCAGTCTTGAGGGCACGATCGATTGCCAAAGCGGCGCGCGCTTCAGCTTGGACCAAACCCCTCACATAGACTTCCTCTGTCGGATGGATCGAATGAAAGGCACCCTCCAGTCGGTTCCTTTCAAGGACCTCTCGACCAAACTCACGGGGACTGCCCTACCCAAATTCAAACTCACCGCACCCGTTCGAATCGATATAGCGCAGATCGGAGACCTCGTTTATCTCGATGACTTCGTAGCAATAGCAAAGGTCGACTTGCCAAAGATGGTGCGGGTAGAGCGCGCAGAGGGAAAAATCCTTAAGGGAAGCATTCGCGTGACCCCCTTCGATATCGACTTGAAGACCCGCAACATGAAATCGCGCATCGACCTGACGGGATTGGACTTAGGTCTATTGCTCCGCGCCATCAATCCCAACGTCATGCAGGGCGCAGGAGTCGTCGATGGTAAAATCCCGCTGCGTCTAGAACAGGGCCGGCTGCTCATCGAAAGCGCGATACTAAATAGTCGGGGGGCTGGCTGGATAGCGCTACGTGATGAACTGGCAACCAACATGCCCGGGAAAATCGATACTCTCGATGAGTTCAACGCTCTGCTTGCACAAGGGACGCAGGTGCTCGCTTTCAAAGCGTTGCAGAACTTTCAGTTTTCTACGCTTTCGCTCAGTGCGCACCGCACAATGAAAGAAGGCATGGAAGCGGAACTAAAACTCAAAGGAAAAAATCCAGACCTCGCAAAAGGTCAGGCGTTCGAGCTAAACTTACCTATTACGGGTAACGTTGAACAGCTGGTGGTTCAAACGTTGCTGGGTTCCTTTGCTGAGGGTGTAAAACCATGAGAACGATTTGGGTCGCGTTGTTGATAGGGATGATTCTGCCGGCTTGCACTCACAAGGTTCAAATCGAACCTTCGGATAAGCCCTTCGTGGTGAATCTGAATGTGCGTGTAGATCATGAGATCAAACACAAGATCGAGAAAGAAAATGAAGACCTTCTGAATCTGGAAGATGAAGTTCCTACAAAAAAGATGAAAAAGGGGAAATCATGAAAAAGCTATCGATTGCCGCTCTTACTTTTTGGACCTCTCTCGCAATGGCAGATCTGGAATCGATGCGTGCGCGGATTCCTCAAATCACTGAGCTGAAGGACAAGGGCGTCATTGGGGAGCAAGCCGACGGATTTCTGGGTGTCGTGAAGCCCGATGGGGCCGCTCAAGCTGTCGTAGACGCTGAAAACAAAGATCGTCGGGCAGAATACGAGAAGCGTGCCGCGTCTCAAGGCCAGACGCTCGATGTACTCGCAAAAGTGCTCGGGAGTGCGCGCCTCGACAAGGAAAAGCCAGGCCGCATGATCCGCGGAGCCAGTGGAACTTGGACCGCGAAGTAGTTTCCTAACTGACGACCGTCAGTCTTACGCATCTAGCACGGAACTTGAAGTACCTCCCTGACCGGGAGGTTTCGTGCTTCGTATTCTTTTTGTCACTGTATTACTTTTGGCATCTACTAGATCCGCTCACGCCGATAGCAACACCGCAGCGCACGTCGCAGCAAGTGCGGGCATTACGGCAGGGCTTTATTTGGTGATGTCGGCCTTCACCGGCCGAGAGAAAAAATCTCGGAAAGAGTCTCTTCTAGGCGCAGCAGCATTCGCTATAGCAGCAGGTGTAGCCAAGGAAAGTATGGATAGTATGAATCGGGGAGACAAGCGCCTCGACAAAAGCGACTTGGGCGCGAACCTCGCAGGCGTTGCGGGCGCTTCGCTAGGCATCATGGCCTTCGACTTCTAACAGTTGCCAATCTAGTAGAAAAAGAAGGCGCGCTTATACAGCGCGGGTCCTGCCACTGCGTGGGCGTTGTCGCTAACCGCTCCGCCGCCCACTCCGTGTCACCCACGCTGCATACGCGCGCCTCGCCATTTAACTAAATGGGTTTTGATTACTTCGTCGAGGGCTTGAAGCGACGAAGCACCAGATTCTTCGTTGGGCGCTCCGTTGCCGGCTTCTGAGCCGGCGTCATTGCTTCTTCTTCGATCTCGATGTCCAGCATGAGCTCATCGCAGCTCAGACAAACGAGCTTGTTGTTCATTACGAATTTTGAATGCGGCTTGCTGCATACTTTGCAAAATGACATGGCCCTACCCCTTAAGTTGCCGGAGAACCGGCGTTAGATTTTGTTTGATTTGAGGTGCCGTCTAAGAAGAGCGGCTCCTGCGAATAGGTAGCTAGATTTGGAAGCGGCCTAGGAGACCGTGATTCAACAATAGCGCAAAGCGTCACCGCCTGCAACATAAATAGCTGTTATTACAGCTGTTTATGTATTCTGCCAGAATACACCCGGGCCTATTCGAGCCTAGTGCGCAGTCGCTGGTAGATCTTCCACCACAACCGGTTCTGCCACCGGAACAGGCGGAACTTCAGTCCCATCCGCTGGAGCGGTGAATACTTCTTCCGCTACCAAGGCATATCGAAGCACTTGATCCATATGGGTCACTGGATGAATCGTGAGCCCCTTCAGGATGTTCTTCGGAATCTCTTCCAGATCCTTCTTGTTTTCGAAAGGAATCAGGATGGTTTTGATTCCGCCGCGATGCGCGGCAAAGATTTTTTCCTTCAGCCCACCGATGGGTAGAACGTTTCCGCGCAGGGTGATCTCTCCTGTCATGGCAACTTCCCGACTGACCGGCTTACCCGTAAGGGTGCTGACCAGCGCGGTTGCCATGGTAATCCCAGCAGAAGGACCATCTTTAGGGATGGCACCTTCCGGCACGTGAATGTGCAAATCAATATTCTGGTAGAAGTCCGGTGCGAGGCCCAGCAGTTTCGCGCGTGAACGAACGTAGCTCATTGCTGCTTGCGCCGATTCCTGCATCACATCACCCAGTTTACCGGTGACAGTGAGTTTGCCTTTACCGGGCATCTGCAACACTTCGATCGTGAGCATATCGCCCCCGGTTTCCGTGAATGCCAGACCATTGCAAAGGCCGATTTCCGAATTTTCTTCCACTTTTTGGTACCGATACTTGTGTGGCCCAAGCAAATCGACCAATTTCTTGGGCGTAATAGCGACCTTGCCGCGGCTCGCCGTTTTCTTTGCCCATTGGCGAGCAAGCTTCCGGCAAACGGATGCGACCACTCGCTCAAGACTTCGCACACCTGCTTCACGCGTGTAGTGGCGAATCATGTGCTGGAGGGTCGTTGTCGGAAAGGTCACCATTTCGGATTCCAAACCGTGGCTCTTGGTGATCTTTGGCACCAAATGCTTTTCGCAGATTTTTACTTTTTCCTCTTCGGTGTAACCCGAGAGCGAGATCACTTCGAGACGATCAAGCAATGCCCATGGGATGGTGTGTTGCGAGTTCGCGGTGGTGACGAACATGACCTGAGAAAGGTCATATTCCACTTCCATATAGTGATCGGAGAAGAATTTGTTCTGCTCGGGATCGAGTACTTCAAGCAGCGCCGAGCTCGGATCGCCCCGGAAGTCGGTGCTCATCTTGTCGATTTCATCGAGCAAGACCACTGGATTGATCGTTCCGGCCTTCTTCATGCCTTGAATGAGCTTGCCGGGAAGCGCTCCGATATAGGTCCGGCGATGTCCGCGGATCTCCGCTTCGTCGCGTACTCCACCGAGCGAAATTTTCACAAAGTTGCGGCCGATGGAGCGGGCAATCGATCGTGCGAGCGAGGTCTTTCCGACGCCCGGAGGGCCGACCAAACAAAGGATAGGTCCTTGCATCCTGTCTACAAGACTTTGAACAGCAAGGTGTTCCAGGATGCGTTCCTTCACGGATTTGAGCCCGTAATGGTCTACATCAAGGACTTCTTCGGCTTTATCCACGTCGATTTTGTCTTCCGTTTTCTCATTCCACGGAATGCTCAAGAACCAATCGAGATAGTTGCGCACCACAGTGGCTTCAGCCGACATGGGTGACATCATTTTGAGTTTTTTGAGCTCTGATTTGGCTTTCTTCGCCGCCTCTTCAGGCATGCGCTTGCGCTTTATCAGCTTTTCAATCTCATTAATCTCGTTCTTAAACTCGTCGCGTTCGCCCAACTCCTTCTGAATGGCCTGCATCTGCTCATTCAGGTAGTACTCCTTCTGAGAGCGCTCCATCTGCTTCTTAACGCGGCTGCGGATCTTTTTCTCGACCTGCAGAATCTCGATCTCACCTTCGAGAAGCCCATACAGCTCTTCGAGGCGACGGCAAGAGTCGACCAATTCCAAGAGTTTCTGCTTGTCTTCCACCTTCACGTTCAGGTGGGGAACAATGGTGTCAGCAAGTTTCGAAGGATCTTCGATCGAGAGCACGGACATCAAAAGTTCTGGTGGGATCTTCTTGTTGAGCTTTACGTAGGTTTCGAAAGCTCCTTTGAGGCTACGCACAAAAGCCTCAGCTTCCACCACTGAACTGGTCTGCTCATCTAGGGGCTCGCCTTCAACGCGGAAGATGGAGTCCTTCTCGAGGTAGCCCAGAATCCGAACGCGCTGCACGCCTTCCACTAGCACTTTCAAAGTGCCATCAGGCAAACGCAGAAGCTGAATGATGTTGGCCAGGGTCCCGATTTCAAAAATGTCTTTTTCTTCCGGGTTGTTATTCTGAGCCCGGCGCTGAGCGGCAAGCACGATTTGCTTGCGACTGGACATAGCTTCTTCCAGTGCTCGAATCGATTTCTCTCTTCCGACGAAGAGCGGAACGACCATATGAGGGAATACGATGATATCTCGTAGAGGGAGTAGGGAGTAAACCTCAGGCGCATCCGCTTTCTTATTCATTCGAAATCGACCTCCTCTTTTTGCTAGCTTTTGGTGGGCAGATGGGTGAGCAGAAATCGACCACCCACACTAATTATAACTGCAAAAGAGTGGTGCTCCAGTAGGAATCTGGATTTCGAAAAATAGGACCTAACGCTCAGAGACTTTACAAACCTTAAGCGTTTTCGACTTTTTTACTGACGGAGCCGTCCGTCGGTTCATCATGGAACACCAATTGGGGCTTGGCGTTCTTGGAAATCACTTCGTCATTGATGATGCATTCCTTCAGATTTGGAATGGTCGGCAACTCGTACATGATGTCCAACATACTGTGCTCAAGAATGGAGCGCAGTCCACGTGCACCCGTCTTAGACTTCATCGCTTCTTTCGCGATGCGGCTCAAAGCCTTGTCTTCGAACTTCAGTTTCACGTTCTCGTACTCGAACAGACGTTGGTACTGCTTGATAATCGCATTCTTAGGCTCAGTGAGGATCTTCACGAGCGCTTTCTCATCCAACTCTTCGAGCGTTGCGATCACCGGCAACCGGCCTACGAACTCCGGAATCATGCCGAATCGGAGTAGATCTTCCGGAAGGATGCGCATAGAGACTGGATCCTTAGGAACATCTTTGTTTGCCCGGATCTCAGCCCCGATACCCATACTGCGCTTGTGGTGACGCGCTTCGATCACCTTATCGAGGCCCACAAAGGCACCGCCGCAGATGAAGAGAATGTTCGTGGTATCGATTTGCAGGAACTCCTGCTGCGGGTGTTTGCGGCCGCCCTTGGGAGGCACATTGGCCCGTGTTCCTTCAAAAATTTTCAAAAGCGCTTGCTGCACGCCTTCGCCCGACACGTCGCGCGTGATGGAGGGGTTTTCCCCTTTACGCGCAATTTTATCGATTTCATCGATGTAAACGATGCCTTTTTGGGTCTTTTCGATGTCGTAATCCGCTGCCTGGAGCAGATAAAGGATGATGTTTTCAACGTCCTCACCTACATAACCGGCTTCCGTGAGCGTCGTGGCATCTACGATGGCAAACGGCACTTTAAGCAGCCGCGCCATGGTCTGAGCGAGCAAGGTCTTACCGCTACCGGTCGGTCCGATGAGCAAGATATTGCTCTTCTGAAGCTCGACCTCGCCCGAGGCTTTGGGATGTCCAATACGTTTGTAGTGATTGTGAACGGCTACGGAGAGGGTCTTTTTCGCCTGGCCTTGGCCAATGACGTATTCGTCTAGAACCGCTTTGATTTCAGCGGGCTTGGGAATCTTGGTGGTTCCCGTGCGAAGATCTTCCTTTTCGGCTTCCTCCGCAATGATGTCGTTGCATAGCTCGATGCACTCGTCGCAGATATGGACGGTCGGACCAGCGATTAGCTTTTTTACTTCGCGCTGATTCTTCCCACAGAAACTGCAAACTAGATTGCCGAAACTATCGCTATCTCTGCGACTCATGAAGAACCTCCTGTAGACCCTGCCCTACCGCACCTGTCAGCGCGGCTTACTCTTTAGACTTAGCGCTTTTTCCTCGATGAGACACTACATTATCGACCAAGCCATAGGCTTTCGCCTCTTCCGGGGACATAAAGCGGTCGCGATCGGTATCGCGTTGGATCGCATCCAATGGCTGGCCCGAGTGTTTCATGAGGATTCGATTTAAGCGCTCGCGCGTCATCAAAATATGCTTCGCGTGAATCTCGATATCGCTCGCCTGGCCCTGAGCACCGCCCAAAGGCTGGTGAATCATGATTTCGGAGTTGGGTAGCGCGAACCGCTTTCCCTTCGTACCCGCTGCAAGCAGGACGGCGCCCATGCTGGCAGCCATTCCGATGCAATAAGTGGAGATATCGGGTTTCGTATACTGCATCATGTCATAGATGCCCAACCCTGCCGAAACACTTCCGCCCGGAGAGTTGATGTAGATATGGATGTCTGCTTCCGGATCTTCTGACTCCAGAAACAAAAGCTGAGCGACTACCAGATTCGCGATCGTATCGTCGATCTGCGTGCCGATGAAGATGATGCGCTCTTTCAGAAGTCGCGAATAAATATCGAAGCTGCGTTCACCGCGAGGCGTCGATTCAATAACTATGGGAACTAAGTAAGATGAGGACGGGCTCTGATGAGATGACATAGATGATATTAAACTCCGCACCGTGCGCGTTGACAAGGGCCGGACCGACGCGGGGCATGAAAAACCTATTTCGACGGCTCGATCTTGGCGTTCTCAATCAGAAAGTCGAAGATTTGATCCGTCAAAAGCTCGTCTCGGATGCGGTCTAAGACACCTTGCGAGCCTAGAAACTTTTCGGTTTCCTCAGGAGACTTTTCCCATTGCTCAGCAAGCTGAGCAATTCTCGACTGGTAGCGCTCTTCGGCTAATTCAATCTTTTCCTGACGAGCGATGTGCTTGAGCAAGAGCCCCCCGCGCACGATCTCTTCGGCCGAGCTCAAGACCGTCTTCATTTCCTCGTCTTTCAACGCGGGCAGAGACTGGCCTCTTTGTTTGAGGTCATTGGCCATCGACTCAAGGAGGCGCCGAGACTGGCTTTCGACCATCGATTTAGGAACATCAAACTGATTTTTCTGAACCAGATAGTCGATGATCTGCTGTCGTTGACCGCGCTTGAGCTCCCGGTCACGGGTTGTTTCGATGTTTTTACGGATGTCGTTTTTCAGCTCCAGCAAAGTGGCGCCCGGACGAATCGTTTCCGCGAAGGCATCATTCAACTCAGGCAAAGTGCGCTTCTTGAGCTCCACCAGTTTGCAGTCGAATTCGGCTTTCTTGGAAGCCAGGTCCTTTTCGTTGTAATCGTCGGGAAAGGTTGCCACGACCTTTTTCTGCTCGCCCACACCCATCGACATGAAAGCTTCGTCAATTTCGGGGATGAGTTTTCCTTCCCCAAGTTCCACTGTGAAAGGCGCAGGCTTCTCGGATTTTTCGGGCTTATCGACGAGCGCGTAGCCGACTTCGACGACAGCAAAGCAACCTTTGGTGGGCTTGGTTTCGTCGCTGGGCTCCAAAACACCCATGCGCTCACGTAGGGATTCAATCGTCTTATCGACTTCAATATCGTCTACAGATTTCGGGGCTTCCTTTATCGGAACGCCCTTGTAGTTCTTCACGTTCACTTCGGGCTCAACTTCAAACTCCGCTTTGAACTCCAAAGCTTGCCCGGGTTGGAAGGTAAAATCGCCCAATTCAATTCGAGGGCGACTGATGGGATAGAGCTTCTGCGCGTGCATGGCTTCTGAAACACCGGCTTCTACCAAGTGAGAAAGTACATCACGGCGAATACGATCTTGAAACTTATCGAGCACCATCTTGAGCGGCGCTTTGCCGGGTCGAAACCCCGGCAAGGACGCTTGCTTCGAGTAGTCCTTCGCGGTCATCTTTTCGTGTTCAGCGACCACTTCGGCCGAAAAGGACAGCGTCAGGCGGACCTGCGTAGGACTCAGTTTTTCAACTTTTTTGACTTCCACGTCGTGTGTATGGGCGTGCATTTAAAACCTTTCGATGCGGTCGTATACCACGAGGGTTTTAACAGGTCTAGAAAGGGCTCTCGGGGTTAGGCTTTCGCCTTCTTAGGCTTCTTTGCCTTGCCCTTAGACGGCTCGGTAAAGGACTGGAAGAAGAGAATTCCGACGCCGACGACGATGCACGAATCAGCCACATTGAACGCCGGCCAGTGGTAGAAGTCTTTCCAGTGGGCATCCAGAAAATCAATGACGAACCCAAACCGTGCTCGATCGATGAGGTTCCCCACGGCACCCGACAACACGAGCGTGAGCGCCACGGCAGATAGCTTCTGTCCGGGCTCTAACTTGTAATACAAGTAAGAGATCACCCCAATCGCGATGACAGGAACCAATAGGAAGAAGGGTTCCCGAAACGCGGGACTCGCGGTCTGCAGAATGCCGAAAGCCGCGCCCTGGTTTCGGACATAAGTGAGTGCGAAGAGGTTCGGGATGAGGTCAATCGACTCACCGACACGAAAACGGCTGTGCACCAAGTATTTCGTCCACTGGTCCAACGCCAAGAGAGCCAACCCCAAGGTGGCAAGAATGCCGTACTTATTCAGAAGGTAGGCTTTCAGCTGCTTCTTGTTCATGCCACTCCCCGTGTGCGTCCTGTACCCAATGTATTTAGAATCATAAGAACCACTCCGATGATAATCGAACAGTCCGCTACATTAAAGGGAGGGATTTGCATTCCTAAGAAGTTAATTCGAACAAAATCCAGTACGTGCCCGTATTGCACGCGGTCAATCAAGTTGCCGATTGCCCCCGCCAACAGCGTCGTCAGCGCCACTGAAGTCACCATCTGATCGTCTTGAAGTTTGATGAAAATAAGAACGATCAGCACCAGCGCAAAAACAGGAATGCCGATAAAGAACACATCTTTTAGTGAGTCAGGCGCACGCGAAATCAGCCCAAACGCAAAACCGGTGTTGTGCGTACGCGTAAAAGTGAGCAACCCACCCAATATGGGGTGTTCTTCCCCCGGTGTGAGCCGAGCGTACGCCAGGTTTTTGGTGAACTGATCTAAAGCGATCACAAAGCCGCTCAGAGAAAACAGGATAAGGTATTTTCGCTTCATGTTGCGTTACTCGATTGGGCCCTTTTGTTTTGGGTGGCGCGGCGAAAGGGCGGACCCGTCTGCTGACGGGGGGACCCTTTCAGAGCGACAGGACCCAAGACAAAAGGGCCCAGTCGCCTAACTACTCATGGAATCGAGAAACACCTTATTGGTCTTAGATGACATGATCTTGTCTAGCAGGAATTCCATGCTGTCGACGACGTTCATAGGTTGCAACACTTTGCGCAAAATCCAAACGCGATTGAGCACATCTTTGTCGATCAGCAGCTCTTCCTTACGGGTGCTCGACTTGTTGATGTCGATACACGGGAAGATGCGCTTTTCCATGAGTTTGCGGTCAAGGGTAATTTCCATATTACCCGTGCCTTTGAACTCCTCGAAAATCACTTCATCCATACGGCTGCCCGTGTCGATCAGCGCAGTCGCGATAATCGTCAGGCTTCCACCGTGCTCGATGTTACGAGCCGCACCAAAGAAACGCTTCGGCTTGTGAAGTGCGTTGGAATCGACACCGCCTGACAGAATCTTTCCGCTGGGCGGAACGACTGTGTTGTAGGCACGTGCCAAACGCGTGATGGAATCGAGAAGAATGACGACGTCTTTCTTATGTTCGACCAGACGTTTCGCTTTCTCGATGACCATTTCCGCAACCTGAACGTGACGCGTTGCCGGTTCGTCGAAAGTAGAACTGACAACTTCGCCTTTCACGTTACGTTCCATGTCCGTCACTTCTTCCGGGCGCTCATCGATCAAAAGAACGATCAACGTGACTTCCGGATGGTTCGTCGTGATGGCATTGGCAATTTCTTGCAGGAACATCGTCTTACCCGCTTTGGGTGGTGCAACGATGAGGCCGCGCTGTCCCTTACCGATGGGCGTCAGCAAATCGATGATGCGCGTGGAATACTTTTTGGGATCGTGTTCGAGGTTGAAGCGCTCGTGTGGGTACAGAGGCGTCAAGTTGTCGAACAGGATCTTTTCCCGAGCGACATCAGGGTCTTCAAAGTTCACTTTCTCTACTTTGAGAAGTGCGAAATACCGCTCAGAGTCTTTCGGTGGCCGAATCTGCCCTTCAATCGTGTCGCCCGTGCGGAGCATGAAGCGACGGATTTGCGAGGGAGAGACGTAAATATCGTCTGGACCCGGAAGGTAGTTGTAATCCGGTGCGCGCAGAAAGCCGAAGCCATCTGGCAGCGTTTCCAGAACCCCTTCTCCGTAGATATGACCGTTTTGTTCGGTCTGGGCCTGTAAAATGGAAAAAATCAGCTCCTGCCTACGCAGGCCTCCTGGCGATTCTACGCCGAGCGAGCGCGCAAGTTCAGCGAGCTCCGAGATGGGTTTTTCCTTCAGTTCTTTTAAGTGCATTGTCGACATGCTAATTCCAGTTTCGTCGATGCCCGGGATTTACTCTTTCGTACGTGAAGTTTGGCAAGAAGCTCAGAATAACTGCGGTTTCGGAGGCAATCTCCGGGCGGGGAGTGTATTTTGTTTTATTGGGACTTTTCTCCAGAAATTTTTTTGCCGGAAAAGATGCTTCAACCTATTGGAAATCGGTTTCTCAAGTCAATACAAAAAGAAAACCCGGATACCGAAGCATCCGGGTTTCATAAAATTTAAGATCGAAGGATTAGGCTGTCCCTTTGGACTTGCGAACCCGAGTGGCCTGCGGCCCTTTCGGTCCTTGGGTCATGTCGAATTCGACTTCCTGACCTTCGGTCAGCGACTTAAATCCGTCGCCTTCAATCGCTGAAAAGTGGACAAAAACATCTGCGCCACCTTCCTGCTCAATAAAGCCATATCCCTTATTATCGTTGAACCACTTTACGAAGCCAGTTGGCATTCCCCTCTCCTCTCAACCCACGTCCAAAGACTTTGCTCCTAAGAACCTTTGCCTTCGGTAATATTCCCACGTTCAAGAAGCTTTTACCCTTAACAAGTTCAGCCCCTATCCCACGAGACAAGAATAACAATGGCAAGTGCAGTGTCAAGCGTCAGCGTTGACAGGGATCGTCACTAAGTTATAATTATTACTGGGTATCTACTACTCGGTTCGCTCACTCTAACTCCCCTACAACTCCTATGATCATTGAACGCAAAATGCGGGTTCGTCCCGTTTCTGATCCCTCTATTATGACAGAGCTAAAACGATTGCTTTGGCTCGCTGTCGCCATCTACCTGCTGCTCGCCTTAGCGAGTTACAGCCCGGCGGATCCCTCCTGGAGCACCATCTCCACGCGGACCGCTTTTCAAAACTGGATGGGTAGGGCCGGAAGCGCCTTATCTGACTTGCTTCTACAGACACTAGGGCTTGCAGCCTTTGGACTGGTGGCGCTCGCGGGGGCTGCTGCGCTGCGTCGGCCACACCCTCAAGCCCGATCGATTTGGCCGGCTTGCGCGCTGCTCATGGTGTCGATCAGTCTTTTGATGCAAAGCACCATTCCAGCGACCTTGTTACCCTGGAAGCTCAGTCATGCCGGTGGTGTTTTAGGCAAACTGGCCTTCGATGGACTGACCTTCGCAACCGGACCTTTTGGGGCGCTTTTGATCGCTTTAGTGGGAGCGGCAGCGTCCGCCGTCCTATTGCTTCGAACCAGCCTTACCTCTGCTGTTAATAACGGATTGCGCACGGTCACTTACGCGACCACTCATACGGCACGCAAAGTAACCCAGATTCGTCTGCCGCTTCCTTTTCGCGCAAACGCCCGCAGGTTGATGACTCCTGCCGAACCGGCCTTCGTCGCTTCTGCTCCGACAACGCTCGCACCGCCTGTTCCCTTGAGTATCTCTCCGGGAGCACCCGAGCCGTCCTTCTTCCCCATGCCGGTTGCTCCAGTTGAGAGGGACGCCGAGATGAGTAAGCTCGCCACTAGCAAGTCGCACTCGTGCCCTCCCCCTACCAAGGCAAAATCCAAGTTTAATCACGGGAACTTCAAGCTCCCGAGCCCTTCGCTTCTTTCCGGAAAAGCCGACTCGAAGATGAAGCAAGTGGATCGCAATTGGTATTTGGAAAAGAGCCAAATCCTGGTTGAGAAGCTGCGCGACTTCGGAGTCGATGGCGAAGTGGTGAACATCTCTCCAGGCCCGGTCATCACCGTTTATGAATTCAAGCCGGCAAGCGGTGTGAAAATTAAGGAGATCGCAAATCTATCGGATGACCTGACGCTCGCATTGTCTGTACTGTCAGTGCGTATCGTCGCTCCCATCCCAGGAAAACCGGTCGTCGGTATCGAGATCCCTTCGCCTCATCGAGAAATGGTGTTCTTCAAGGATATCGTCGAGGAAACGCCGTTTTTCAGCAACGATGTGAAACTTCCCCTCGTGTTGGGTCGCCTCGCTTCGGGGGAACCTGCCATCGCAGGACTCGCCGCGATGCCTCACTTGTTGGTCGCGGGGAGCACGGGGACAGGTAAATCTGTCTTTATCAATACGCTGATCTGCAGTCTGCTTTTCCGATACACGCCTCGGCAGCTGAAACTCATTCTGGTAGATCCAAAGATGGTTGAACTCTCGGCTTACGAAGGCATTCCGCACTTGCTCTTGCCGGTGGTTGTCGATTCTCGCAAAGCAGCCCTTGCTTTGCGCTGGACCGTTGAAGAGATGGAGCGCCGCTACTCGCTCATGCACCGTATGCAGGTTCGCCAAATCGATGCGTACAACGATCGCCTCCAAGAAACCGGAGAGACCGAGGAAACACCGTTCATGCCCTACATCGTCGTTGTCATCGACGAGTACGCCGATCTGATGGCAGTGGTTCCCAAGGATGTAGAACTCTCTATTGCACGCCTGGCACAGAAAGCGCGCGCGAGCGGCATTCACCTGGTCTGCGCCACTCAGCGCCCGTCGACCGACGTGGTGACCGGAACGATCAAAGCCAACTTCCCCAGCCGCCTGTCCTTCCGAGTAGCGTCCTCCATCGATTCAAAGACGATCTTGGATCGCACAGGAGCGGATCGCTTGCTCGGCAACGGTGACATGCTTTTCCACTCGGCTGGTTTCACTACACTCAAACGTCTGCAGGGTGCTTACATCGCCGATGCGGATCTCGACAAAGTCGTACAGGAACTTCGCTCTCAGGGAGAGCCCGAGTACGACGAGCGACTCCTGCGCGCTCAGGAAGAGAGTGAATTGGAATACTCTGACGGCAGCGGTGGGGACTCCAGTGGGGAAGAGGGAGCGCTCTACGATCGCGCCGTTCGTCTCGTAACGGAAAAAGGCGAAGCGAGCATCTCGCTCATTCAGCGCCATCTGAAGATCGGCTACAACCGCGCGGCTTGCCTCATCGAAGAAATGGAAAAGCAAGGCATCGTCGGTGAAGCGGCAGGCGCATCCAAACGTCGCCCTGTCCTCGTCAACTCGCTCTAAGACCTGCCTCAGTTTTGGTGCTTCAGGGAGCACCATTAGATCACTCGTCAGCCGGTCTAGGGATTTACCCACCGAAGCACCGATTCACCGCCTCTGCGATCTCGAGCAACCATGATTACGAATGAGGCCCCAACAGCCGGAAGGGTACTTTCAGGAGTCCACTTGGTGTCTTTTTCCTGGGAGCTTCGCTCTTCTGTCAGCTCACCGTCAGAGACATACCAGCTGTAGAGGAGATCCTCCGTCTGCGGCAGCAGTTGGCCCAAACTCTGAGTCTCATACGTCTCAAAAGAAGCTGCCGGTACATCAACGGTAAGCGTACTTTCACCCCCCGGTCGCACACTCAACGCAACTCCATCGGATAGAACTGCGGTCGGGACAGGGTTGTTGTTTTTCGTTGCGCGCGTACTCGCGAAGATCCGCTTCACGGCAGTCACCGTCTCGGTGTCTGAGACAACTTCGTAAAAGACGAGATAAGCCACTCCATTGAACTGATCGTCACTACTACGGCCATCCAATATCGTAGCAGGAACGGTGATAGAGAAGGCGGGAACTGTTTCGGAGTAAAACGGTGCGCCCATCGCTGGAAGGGCGGTCAGAGGTACCCACTCCTGCTCATCAGCTTGTCCCTCACAAGTGTATCCCGATCCGAAAGTAACCCCAGGGTCAACGCATCCCGTTACTCGGTAGCTGAGCGCACGCCCTGCCCCGTTTCTATCACTAATAAACGGGGTGATTGTGACGGAGCCTCCCGGGTTCACTTCTGGGAAGTCCGTTTTGAGCGACAAGACTCGCAAGTTCTCAAGCAAGTAGACCTTCTTGAAGTTATCTCCACCGCACCCGCACACCAAAAGCCCCATAGCAAGAAACCAGCGCATCAGAACTCTCCCTTCAATCCGAGGGTTGGAAGGATGGGAAGGAATGAAATCTCTTCTCGTTGGCTATAATCAAAAGAATAGTTCAGTGCCTCGGTATTTTTTTTATTCGTGAGATTTTGGATATCGAGATAAAAGGAAAGAATCCAAGTATCGAAAACCCACTTCTTATCCAGCCGAACATCCCAAGAGAAAAAACCGCTATACCTGTCCCCGTTGAGCACCCCTTGCACTGGACGAAAGATATCATCGTCTGAATCAAAGAGAGCGCCGCCAATTGGCGTAAAGGCATTTCCCGTCGTGTATCGCACTCGAGAGGAAAGCGACCAGTTTCTGCCCAATTCAACACCAACAATCGCATTTAAGATGTGCGTTTGATCAAACTCAAAGCGAAAGTCGCCCACTTCCGGTCGGCTTCGCCTCGATTGGGAAAGCGTGTAGGAGATCTGGCCGCTCCAAGGCTTGCCAGTAAGTCGCAAGCTGGTAGACAAGCCAACAGCATGCCCTTTTTCGCGGTTGTTGTATCGCTCAGGTACCAACTCCCCGCTTCTTTCGACGTAGTCTTGAGATGAAGCAATGAGTTTATCGAAATTCCGATACCAAAAATCACAGATCCAAAGGAGTCCTTCGCTTCGCCCCCCTCGAAAATCTTTCTCAAACCCTGCTGTGTAGTGCTGAGCACGGGGAGCAACTAAGCTCGTGTTGCCGAACGTCGATGAGAGCTGCTGGGCTTGGGGGGTCTGCGCATAAAGTCCATAAGCCGCTCTTAGTGAAAGCCCAGGCAAAACCGCAAAGCGCACCGCCAGACGCGGCTCAGGGATCACTTCGCGGGTGCGCGTGAAATAATCGAGTCTAAGATTGGGGAAAAAAGTCCACCGGCTCCCAACAGGTGCCCAGCGATTGCGCCAGTATAAGCCGATTTCACTCGACTGCACAGATTCGTTGGCTTGTAACGATGCCGTAGTTGAAGAAGCACTTCCTAACGAAGCATTCGGGAAACGAAAGCCCACATCTGCCCAGACATATCGGTTATCGAATCCGATATAGCTTGTGAATGGCTCACTTACCGCCCACTCCAGCTCTCCTCGGGTGGACAGAACATTTTGGCTGATACCCAAATAGTCGTCATAGATATCCAAGCGGATGTAGTCGTTTCCCAACGCAAGTGAACTGCGCCACTTCAGCTCCTCACTAAACTTGTAGTTAAACTCCGGGAGCAGTCGGTAAAAAGTCCGTTCGCTATAGAATGTCCCTCGCCCCGAAGCCGGCCGACCCACAGGAGCGTCCAAAAGAAACTGAAGCTTGTCACCGCTACGCAACCCGGTGATCCTCAGAAAATGTCTGGGCGTTGGGTTGTGCTCAATAACCGCAATCTGATCCGCGTAGCTCGGAGAGAGCGTGAGATTGAAGTCCGACATCTGTCCGCTGGCACTAGCAGCAGCTTTGAGGACTTCGCCGATATAACTTTGGCGTAGTCCGATGAAATATCCGCCTTTAGACCCCAGAGGACCTTCAACCAGCGCGCCTGCTTGAAAGAGATCGACGAAAGCTAAACCGTAAGTTCGGTCCCGGCGCGGCGACCTTAATGTAGCTCCTATTTGCCCTCCGAGGGCTCGACTGTATTCAGGGCCGTACCCTGCAGCCAAGAATTCGACGCTGTCCAAGACCTCCGGAAACACAACAGATGTAAATCCACCGAAGTGAAAGATCAGGGGGATTTCATGGCCGCCAAGCAGGTAGCGCGTATCCGCCGGCGCGGATCCTTCGATGGCGACTTGTGAGGAGATTCCGACGGGTCGATTCACCCCCGGAAGGTTTTGAATGGCTTTAATGGGGTCGCCGAACGAGCCGGGCATTTGGACAAGTTCTTTTGCTTTGGTAGACCTTGTGCGGTCATCTCGCTTCTGTGCTTGATCGTAGATGGTAGTCTCGTAGACGGAGTAAGTGTTCTTCTCTAGAAGTAGCACCCGATCCTTGTCCGATTCGACCAGCCGATCATTCTGTTCAAGCTTCTCGTAGCCCGCTACGTTCACTACCCAAGTAAAGGGCTCGTCGATGTTTAACCCTTCGATAGTGAACCTGCCCTCGAGATCCGTTTGGGCTTTCAACTTCAGAGGAAGAACAAAAACATTGGCTTGAGCAATAGGCGCACGAGTTCCGCGCTCTAAGAGCCGGCCTGAGATTCGCGAACCGGTCGGTGGTTGTGTCGGCGGTTCCGAAGGAACATGCGACTCCTGCCCAAAGCTGAGAGTAGCTCCGAACACGAGGAGCAAGAGCGCCTTGCTAGCGCTCCAAGACAAAACGGTAGCCATAGCGAATACGTACTGCAACTGGCTTTCCCTCCTGCGACGTGGCCGGATGAAAACGAAAACCTCTCACCGCAGTGAATGCAGCTTCGTTCAAACCGTAACCGGGTCCGTTTACCAAAATGACATCTCTCACTTGGCCCAAACTATCGATGAGAATATCCAGAACTACGGTGCCCTGAATTCCATTTTTCTTTGCTTCGCTTGGGTACGGGATGCGAACTTCAGAAGCCAAAGCCGGCATCTGTTGTACCAAAAACTCATCGACGACATCTGGTAGTGCATCTGGATCATCTTCTCTAAGCACTTCGTTATCGGCTTCTTTAGCGATGGTATTGCCTTGCTTCACTTCGACCGCGCTCGAAGCAGATTGAACGGCTTTTCGGGAAATCCCGCTCACTCGCTTTACTTTGGCTTGCGTTGCCATCGGCTGGGCGACTCGTGGCTCCGAAACGGCAATACGCGCACCCGGCTGAGAGATCACTTGGAAAGCAATCGTCTTCATTTCCCTTTGGTAGCGCCAGAAAACAAGGGCACCCAATCCGAAAGTAACCAAGAAATGGACCCCTATTGAAAGTGTCCAAGGATTACGTATCTGGTCGTTCAAATTGAATGGCAAAGTTGGTTAACCCCGATGCTTGGATCCAATCCATGGCTTTAACAACATCCCCATGCTTGGCTTCTCTGTCAGCCGACAAGACCGCCTGAGCTTGAGCGTTTTCAGACAAAGCTTTTTTCGCTGCTTCTTGCAGCGACTCTTGGGTGGCAAGCGCGCCATTTACCAAGATTTGGCCCGCGCGATTGATTACGACTGACAATGCGGGAGAACTTGACTGCCCCTTGCTTCCCGCTTTCGGAAGCTGAAGCGAAAAGCTTTCTTTCAACAAGATAGGAGCGGTCGCAACAAAGATTACGAGAAGAACCAAAACGACGTCCACAAAAGGCGTCACATTAATCGAAGCAATAGGGCTTAAGTCATCACTTTGGGTTTGGGAATCGCCCGCCATTAAGCGGCTCCTTGCGCTGCGATGAGGTCCCGTAAAATTTCTGATTCGGTGATCGCTCTTTTTAGCCGCGATGAAAAATAGTTGTACGCAACCAGAGCAGGGATAGCGACGAGCAGCCCGACCGCAGTCGCAATTAAGGCCTCCGCAAGCGCGCCGACAACGGACGAGGCCCCTGTTTGGCTGCCGGCGCCGCCTAAGGCAGCAAAAGCTTCAATGATTCCTAAAACCGTTCCAAACAACCCAACAAATGGTGCGTTGGACCCCAGCGAAGCTAGAACAGGCAGCCCTTCCTCAAGCGCAGCACGCCTTTCGTTCAAGTAACTACGCATCGTTCGATCGAGTGTTTCTAGCTTTCCGCGACAAGGAATAGCCCGCGCAACTGCCCCAGACACAAGAGTGGGTCGACGCGATCCCTGCACAGCTTTTTCCCAATCGCGGGTCTCAATGGGACCTTTGTGAAGCTCGAGTTCTGTACCTGCGAGTTCGGTATCATACTGCTTCTTCTTTCGGATCATGATTTGAACGGACCAAATGCTGAGAAAAAGCAAAAGGGCAAGGACGCCTTTGGACGCGAAAGCAGTGATGGCAACAAGGCCCGACATAGAGAGCTACCTTATTTTGGATTGGCGCTTAGATTAACTCATGTCGAAAATGATGTCAGCGATGACTCGTCCGGTTTGATTAACGCTTTGCGTCTTACGAAATCAAACACGCCCCAAGCCCTGGACGTTAACTATTGCACTTAACTTGAATGAGGCTTCAGTGTTTACCGGCCTGCGCTAGTCGACTCGCTCTAAAAGTCCGCCTCTACGATCAACCGTTGGCAGAGGCCGCCCTTGCCATGAATCTGAGTCATGGCGACTTTGCTGAGCGTAGCTTCCTTGCCTCGAATCTCGATATCCAACCGAATCCGGGGGTTAGCCCCGCGCAAATCTACATCCACTTGCAACGGATAGCCCAGCCCAGTAACCGGTGTAAGGTTGGTGCTTCCGGGTTTGCCGAAGGTCAGACGTTGTTTGTGCACAATCATCGAGTGGGCAGCCACCATGTCCCAGTAGTCAAAAAGAAACGCCACATTTCGACCTCGCCAGTGGTAGACACCACGGCCCTTAAACTCCACTTCCCCGTCTTGAACCACTTCCACCGGCGAGCCCAGAAAGAACCGAGCCTCTGCGGTGCTATCACCTCCGGTTTCAGGGATCGTCACGGTTCCATAAAAAAATTCCGGACCGCCCGCGGGTCGAACTGCCACGGGCTGGTCGTCCACAGCGGGTGTGACCTGTTCGGTATCCACCAGTTCTTCGCCGGTGCGAATTCCGACGTAGCGAACGGCCACTCGGAAACGAGGGGGGCGCGCCGTTGTATCAAATGCTTTGCCGAGGGGAATGGCGTTGAAAACCCCCTGGGAGGTCGCAATGCCGACAACCGGAGCGTTGAGCAGTACGTCGACATCGCTTTCCTCTTGCGCGGAAAGGTCCAAGTGACGGCTGCGATGGTGAGCGACATCTTCGTCCGTTTGGTATTCCACTAAAAGTCTATCCAAGTGAACTTTGCTAAGAGCCGGAATGAGAAGGGGCGTGGGTCCCCGCTGCGGAACCGCCACGAACAGATTGGTGTGTAGTGGCACCTGCGCTTGTTGATTGGTTAAGAAAACGTACCCTAGTGCTAATAACCCCAGACCCAACATAGACCCCCCGCGTCAAAACTATAGCGGAGCTTGGCGTAAAAGGAAGGCCTTGTTTTACAATTCGTGTCTTGCGGGACTGGCGGCGAGCAAGCAATCTACCGAGCATGTTACGAACCTTAATCTCCGCACTACTCGCCGTTTCTTGTCAGAGCCTTCCTGCTACTAAACCTGAGTCCGCTTCATCGGCGGCGATAGAGGCCTTGCAGAAAAGCTGGGAAGGGACTCAGAGCTACGAAGCCCAGTTCACGCAAACTATTGAATCCAAAGGAACCGGCATTCCTGAGGAACCCAGCTCAGGGGTTCTGTCGGTGGTAAAGCCCGACAAGCTGCGATGGGAAGACAAGACTGCGAAAACGGTACAGATTCTCAACGGCGATGACCTGTGGGACATCGTCGAAAACCCCAGGCGAAAGTCGCGTGCGGTCACTCACCACACGGATGTGACGAAGAGCCTTGCAAAATCCTCGCTCCAAATACTCGCCGGTCGTGGGAAATTCGTCGATTTCTACAAGGTGAAGCTGCTATCGGAGACGCCCAAAGAGGCCGTTTTGCAGCTGATTCCAAAGACAGATACGAACGAGACCTTGATTGCGAAGATCGACAAAAGCAGCTATGTATTGCGGTCACTTACGACCGATAGCAAGGACTCTAAGGTAGTTGTCGTGTTCGACAAAATCCGACGCAACCCGAAGTTTCCTAAGCAGCTATTCACCTACGAGAAGCAGCCTAATGACGTGGTCACAAGCGGGAAGGAATAAAGCACATGCCGTCTTTTGATATCGCGGTAAACGTCAACTTGCAGGAAGTCGACAACGCCATCAATCAAGCCCAGAAAGAAATTCTTCAGCGCTACGATTTCAAAGGCTCGAAGAGCAAAATCGAGTGGGACGAAAAGAAAAAAGAAATCACACTACTCGGTGATGACGACTACAAGCTCAAGGCGCTCACTGACATCGTGCAGTCAAAGCTCATCAAGCGGGGCATCTCGATTAAGAATATGGTTTTCGGTTCCAAAGAGTCGGCACTCGAAGGCACGATTCGCCAAAAAGTGACTCTTCAACAGGGGATTCCCTCGGACAAAGCTAAGAAAATTAATCAGCTCATCAAAGATGCGAAGCTGAAAGTGCAATCGCAGATTCAAGACGAACAAGTGCGCGTGACCGGCAAGAAGCGCGACGATCTGCAAGAGGCGATGGCCATGGTTCGACAGGCGGACTTAGGGCTGGACTTCGAATTTACCAATTTCCGGGATTAACTATGTCGCCTTTGGATGCCCCCAAGCCCATCACAGATAAGAAGATTTTTTTTCACAGCTTGGGCTGCCCTAAAAATCTCGTCGACACGGAAGTCATGCTGGGTATTTCCGTGGGTGATGGCTTCCGCGTGGTTGCCGAGCCGGAAACTGCCAACGTTATTGTCGTCAACACCTGTAGCTTTATCAACGACTCCAAGCGGGAGTCCATTGATGCCATTCTTTCCGCTGCCGAACAAAAGAAGTCGGGACAGTGCGAGCGCTTGATCGTCACGGGTTGCCTTCCTCAGCGCTACAAAGCGGATCTCAAAGTTTCGTTTCCCGAAGTCGATGCTTTCGTCGGAACGGGACAGTACGGGCAATTGCTCGATTTTATCGCTGGCAAGAAAGAAGAAGACTTCGGTTTCAAACATCCAAAGTACATTCACAATGAACACACACCCCGCATCAACTCACAGCCGGGTTATCGCGCGTATTTGAAGGTATCCGAAGGCTGCATCAAAGCCTGCGCTTTTTGCATTATCCCAAAAATTCGCGGCACGCTGCGCAGCCGCACCATTCCTTCCCTTATCGAAGAAGCGACTCGCTTAGTCGGCCAAGGGGTGATGGAGCTCAATTTAATTGCGCAAGATCTCACCGATTATGGACGGGATTTGCGCGATGGCACCAACCTCGCCGGCCTGCTGCGCGCCTTGGTGAAGGTAGAAGGTTTGCAATGGGTGCGTTTGCTTTACGTTTATCCCGATGAACTCTCTGACGAGCTTCTGGAAGTCATCGCGACGGAACCTAAGATTTGTAAGTACATTGATACCCCCGTGCAGCACATCAACGACCGGATGCTCGCTTTGATGAATCGCAAAGTGACGGGAGAGCTCATTCGCAGCCGCTTGAAGCTTTTGCGTGAGCGCATTCCTGGCGTTTACATTCGCAGTACCGTGATTGTGGGCTACCCCGGCGAGACAGAAGCCGAGTACGAACAGCTGGTCGCCTTTGTGAAAGAAGCGGAATTCGATCACTTGGGTGTTTTTGCCTATTCGCACGAAGAAAACACAAAGTCGTATGCTTTGCCGGAACAGTTACCTGAGAAACTGAAACTCGCTCGCCAAGCCAACTTGCTTTCCGTGCAACAAGAAGTATCGGCTCGCCGGTTGCAAAGTCGAGTGGGTGATACCTTGCGCGTGCTCATCGAAGAGCCGAGCGAAGAGTCAGAGCATCTCTGGCGCGGTCGCCATCAAGGGCAGGCGCCGGATATTGACGGACACGTCCTCATTCGCGGCGGGGAAGTGGCCCGCGGAAAAATGGCGCTGGTCAAATTGGAAAGCGCGATGGAATATGACTACATCGGTCAGGTCGTGGCGCCCGATAGTCAGTACGCTTCGCACTAGACCTCAAAAGATCTTTCAACCATGCGCGTGCTTCGATCTGTTTTGATTTCTTTACTCTTGCTCCCAACGGGAGCCTTCGCCGATTACGCCTGGATAGCCGAATACAACGAGATGCTGGTCCGCGGGGGCTTCAACTACAACACCTCCAAAGCTAACTTCGGGGATGATAGCTTCGTCGATCCGATTCAGTTCTCCGGCCAAACAGGTAACTTCGCCGACAAAAGTTTCTGGGTGGATTCTGAATATGGCATCGCGAAAGATTGGTCGGCGACGCTGCGGCTTGCTCTGAACGACGCTTCGTTCACTTCCGACTCGACGGGCACGGTCACGGCGGGCGGCGGAGGATTCGGCGATATCCGAGTAGGAACGAAGTGGCGCCTCTCCCGTACTCCGCTTTGGACCTTGGAAACATTTATAAAAGTTCCCACTGGCATCGCCACTCCCGCAGCCATCGATGAAATCGTGCCGGGTGACGGCAATCTCGATGTCGGCGTCAAAGCCCACTACGGCGTCAAGCTCGGTGACTTTTTTGTCTCGGGCTCTCCAGGGTTTTTGTTTCGCTCGGGTGGCTATTCCTCTGCGTTCACCGCAGACACGGCCATGCAGCTTTTCATCTACCGGGCGTACATGAAGTTTTTCATCAACTCCATCTTCTCTTTTAGCAGCCAGTCGCTCACGGGAAACGTCGTGACTCAAGATGCTGCAGGCGCCGCGGGAAGTTATTTACGACTCGCTGCAAGTCCTACCGGCATTTCAACAGGTCTGGTCTTTGGCGTTCTATTGACGAAGACGATGCGACTAGAAGCAGGCATTAATCGAACGGTTTGGGGACAGCGCTTTCCCGATGCACTCGGATTTAACGTCTGCTTCCAGGCGTCCTTCGACTTCGGGCGGCCTGACCTGCGTCCGAAGCTCCGGGAAGTGCCGTTTGAAGGCGTCCCCCCCTCTGACCTCTAAAGGCGTCTCGCTTCGATTTCTTTTCCACAAAGCCGTCTTCGCCCACTTCATCGAAGAAGGCATCTTGCTCACCGAGGCTAGGACCACTGGAAGGCGGACGTTGAATGGTTTCAGCGCGACCCGCCGCTCCGACTAAACCGTCTCCCGATGCGGGATTGCGTGAAGGACTGCCAATACTAGCGCCTCCCTTAGGAGCAGAATCATCATAAAGCGTGGTGTTACCACCTGCTGCTCCCAAAACCAGACTTCCCGGTTGCGAAATGTAGCGAGCCGAATCGCTATTTGCCGCGCTCTCCAATGCAGCCGTACTGGCAGGCGCATCGTCGCCTCCATAATTTGTAATCGTCGGAGGCGCATCGGAACCCGCACTTCCGCCGGAACCACTTCCTAGTCGGCCTTTAGGAGCACTGTCGTCGTACTCCGTGGTGGGTCCCGCTTTGACGGGGTTACCAGCAGAGGGGGGTGACGGTTTATCCGTCACCGGCTTCAAATCATCTTCGAGTGTTTCCTCACTCGTTTCGCCCGCACGTACTCCAGCAAGGAGTTTCCGGGCCATTCCGAGTTTGCGATGCCGAATGTCGTCTTTCGGATCTTCGTTCGTCGCCGTTTTAGTTCCTGCTAAAGGCGGAGGCGTACTGGGATTCTGCGCTTTAGGTGTATCCACCAGAACGGTTGTCGTTCCCGGCGGAGTCGTGAGCGGTGGCGTTTTGCTGCCGCTTGCGACTTGCGGTGCGCCTTTAAAAATCGGCGGATCGTTTGCGATATCGTAAAACGCTTCGGGGTTTTTAGGTTTCACGTAATACGTTACACGCGCAGGATCGAAGCTGAAGCGGCGGTCGTTGGGGAGTGCAGTCGCACGCATCTGAGCGCAACCCACTTCGTTCCAATCATCACCACCAGTGCCTTGCTCTTTGGATTCGTCATCGCCGATGCCGTTACCGTACTTTGATCCATTGGGTTTTCCAAACTGGCTATGTCCCTGAGCTTCGTGCGCAACGACACTTGCTGTGTGCCCTTTGGGAACTTCGATCGAAGCGGCAACGCTTCCTTTCGCCTTGGAGCCACCATGACCACTCGCCTGCATCTGCTGCGCCTTGGTAGGATCTAGATCTTTGGCACCGCTGGCCATTTCAGCGCACCCTGCAGTGTTGGTATCCCAAGATTCTTTAATTCCGTCTCCGTCCTTATCTTCCTTAACGCCACACATGTGGCCCGCAGTATCATCCCACTGACTTACAAGTGACGTTGCCGATCCTGCAGTAGCTAGTTCAGGCGGAAGATTGCACTTCTGTCGCGACTGATTGTTGATGAAGTCGGGATCGTTGTACCAAGAGCTTTCTTTTACCGTCTTCGGCCAAATAACCACATTCACCCGGCAGCGGTTCGCCATTTCAACAACACCTTTGAGAGCATCGTTTGCTGTCTTTTCATCAACACCGGCGCCGACGAAAGCGCAGATAGGCCACCAAAGTTCATGCACGGTAATGCTACCGCCGGGACGTGAAGCGCTTCCGCTAGCGCCGCCATCGCCTGGGCCACTGCCTTTGGCTTGTGGGGCACCGGAGGCACCGCCGTTAGCGCCGCCGCCCGGTTTTGTGAATTCAGTTCCAGTTCCAAGGCCGGTCTTCTTTGCGCCCGATTTCCCGTTGCCCATTCCCGCTCCGAGACCTTCGCCGTCTTTGTAATTGGGATCGGACCAAACAGGTTCCGCATCCACAAAATCCAATTTCGGTTTAATAAACTTCGGCGCCGCCAGCGACGCCGTCGCGAAAGCCGTGAGGCCTAGAAACATCAGGATTTTTGAAAAAGTCTTCAAACTGGCTTTGGTGCCTGCCCAGGCACACATCCCCCTACCCCCTAGAAATGCAATGAGGGGGCCATGTTTTGGCTAGTGAAAACAGATAGTTATGGGTGTTTCCATGCCTAGGTTGCAGTCAGCTGACTACAAGGTGTGTGCGGCAACCGCATTTACCTCCCTCGAGGGAGGTACAACTGGATCCCAAAAGGTGCCCGCCTACGGCCACCCTGAAGGGGCCTGCACGGCCGTCTACTTTTGGGAGATTACTGGTCCTAAGACCAGTTGGCCCTATCCGCACAAGCTGCGCATCATTCAAAACTACAAAGTTCGGGCAAGTAGGCTTCAGATTCTGCCAGAGAATAACGTTTCGTTGCTTCTTCAGTCCAAATCAAGGCATCGATCAATTGCGGAAGACTTCCCAAAGCCCGGCTTTGGCCCTCCTGGAACCCGGCGGGCCTAGTAACGATGCTTCCTTCCACAAATAAATTTAAGCCTCTTTCTACGGAAACACCTTTGAACGGCTCCAGTGCCACACCAAAATCCCTGGCATTTCTCTCGCGTTGTCGCTTAGCGAAGGTAAATGTTCCGTCTGGAGCGTACTGCGATTCCTTTTCGTCAAAGGCGACAATACGAGTGAGCGAATCGGCAACTTTGTGCTCCTCTAGAAAAATAGATAGCCATTGTTTCGACCAATTCATCTTCCAACTTCCACTCTCTTCTCGCTCATACAAACAGCTTTCAAAGTTTCGAACGAGATGCATGGCATGATATACGACGATAACTTTTCCAGTCTTGCCGGTTTGGCTCCAGATTCTGTCTTCGAAATTCCTCGCCGTTCGCTTCTCCCTATTTACAGAAGCTGCATAATCGGCGCTGACATTTTTCAACGAGCAGGTCCCTTCTGTCGCATTCTCAGGCTGCTTGTCCGTGGCGGCCGCTGCCCCTTCTCCGTCAATCGAAGTCACGATCAGCGGGTTTGCCTTGTCCCGCAACGTGTTGATTTTGCGAATGAGTGGAAATAGTCGGCGCACCGAATAGGGCGCCGCCGCAAATGCAAAACAGAGCTCTCCTCGAAACTGCATGTTGTTTGCGTAATCACCTCTCTCAATAACCGCCTCCAACGGCTCAGTGGAAAGCGCTTCGTAAAACTTCGCGTGATGCTCCGGTCGCTCGAAAACGATGAACTTGAGATCTGGATCGCTCCCGACTCTCTCAAGCAGCTCTGCCAGGTCCTCATAGATTCCAAACTGCGAATGATTGGTTTCACCTAAGGCCAGGATACGAGACTGACCATACTGCTCGAGTAGCGTTTCGAAATGGGATTTCGCCAAGCGCTCAAAGAGGGCGGCCTCAGCTTTGAGGTCGAGTGCCTGACCGTGAGCCATTCCTACGTAAATAGCTAGAATTACTGACACAATATTTTTCATTCGCACCCTTCGAAGGTGCGAGGGTTTAACACAAAAGGGGGTGCACTTGGAAGCCCCGTCAGGCGCCGACGTACCTTCTATAGAGGTAATAGGCGACCCCGAGGAAAATGAAGTTGGGGAGCCAAATGGCGAACCAAGCGGGGGCCCAGCCGCTTACTGCCATCGCATTTGCAACTAAGTAAGCAATCCACCAACCCAAAGCGACACAAAGGCACAAAACGATCGCGGAACTTCTGATGCCCTTCTGGCTCAAGATCCCGATGCAAAAACCCAATGCGGCGAACACCATGCATGAAAAGGCCATGGAAAAGCGGCGATGGAACTCGACCAGTAACTGCCGGTGTTGCGGCACATCGTGCACGGTCTCCGCAATCCGCTGTCGCAACTGACCAAAGTTGTACGACGGCGGACTGTAAACACGCCACGTCTCCCCTTGCACCGCGATGTCGAGATTGATGTCGTAGACATCGAAATCGATTTTCTGTTGGACGCCCTCTTCTTCCGTGTTCTCAAAATGAATTGCACCATTGGATAGTCGCAAGGTTAAGAAACCCTTGTCTCCCTGCTGTCGTAGCACTCCGGCTTGGGCGGTGATCGAGAGAGGGTGAGTTTCTTCTCGTCGGTCATAGATGAATACTTTTTTCATCTCGCTTTTGAGCGGAATGATCTGCTCAGCGTAAAGCACCAGTCCATAGAACCCATCGATAAAAACGCCAGGCTTTAGTGCCGCGATGATGCGCTCGTTGGCCAGACGCGTGTACAGCAGTTCGAAAGCGCGATTGCCTTGGGGGACGGTATAGAGCGACAGGTAAAGAACGAAGATCGAAAGGACCGCTGAAAAAACCGCGATCGGCGCAAAAATCTGTCGCAAAGAAATACTGTTCACTTGGAAGGCGAGAATCTCCCCTTCCGAGTTGGCGCGTGAGATTCCCATGAGAACGGCGAACAAAAACGCGATGGGAATGGCCAGCGGCAAGAAAGAGGTCACTAGGTAAAGGCAGAGCCGGCCTACATCCGATAGCGAAACCTGGTGCATTACGACAAACTCCATCAAACGCACGGCCTGAAACATCAAAAGGATGAGCAAAAAGAACGTGGTGCCGGTGATGAAACTCAAGAGCACTTCTTGGCTCAGATACTTGGTGAGGTACCAGGAGAACAGGGGGCGTTTTTCGGAAGCGTCGGTGGCTGACATGAAATCCGATTATCAACGCGTTGATTGGCAGAATCAACTTCGCCGGCGCAGGTTGATTTCGCCAGTTACCCGGTTGATAAGAGGGCATGGAGCAAGAAACGCTGTTTGACAGCCCGAAGTCCCTAGACGCGCCACTGGCGCACCGGATGCGCCCCGGAAACTTGGATGGCATCGAGGGACAAGCACACTTCCTCAATAGTCGATTCCGGCAGCTACTTGCCTCGGACAGCTGGACAGGCCTTATCTTTTGGGGGCCCCCGGGCTGTGGAAAGACGACTTTGGCGAATGTGGTGGCCCAGATCACCCAACGCCCGTTTCACACGCTTTCGGCAGTCACCTCAGGGGTGAAGGACATTCGCGAGCTTTTGGAGCTTTCCCGCAGAGATCACCGTGGCGGGCGACCCGCTTGGATCCTTTTCATCGATGAAGTCCACCGCCTGAACAAGGCCCAACAAGACATTCTGCTCCCCTATCTTGAAGAAGGCAGCATTCGCTTCATTGGCGCCACTACGGAAAATCCCTCTTTTGAGATCAACAACGCGATCGCCTCACGGTCGACTGTGTTTCACTTTAAGGCTTTGAGTCCTGAGGATCTGCTTAAGGTGGTCCAGCGGGCCGTACCACCCGGAAAGCAGATTTCGGAAGAAGTCTTAAGCCGGATAGCCCAAAGCTCCAATGGAGACGCTCGACGGGCGCTGACGCTTCTGGAGCATCTCTTTCTGAGCTTGGATCACGATAGAAAAGTGGAGGTTGCGGATTGGGAAGCGCTCGCGCATTCGCAGTCGGTCTACTACGACAAGAAGTCCGATGACCATTACGATACCGTTTCGGCCTTCATTAAGAGCGTCCGAGGAAGTGACCCCGACGCCGCCATCTACTACCTCGCTCGGATGATTGAGGGTGGCGAAGACCCTCTTTTTATTGCGCGCCGGCTGATCATTCTAGCTGCCGAAGATATCGGAAATGCGAATCCCGCGGCGCTGAGCGTGGCGAACAATGCCTTCACAGCGGTACATGCGATTGGAATGCCGGAGGGAAGAATTATTCTCGCCCAGGCGACGACGTATTTAGCGTGCAGCGAAAAGAGCAACCGCAGCTACGTTGCCATTGAAGAAGCGCTCGAGGTGGTCCGAAAGCAAGGGAACCTGGAGATTCCCTACTCCGTTCGAAATGCGCCCACAGCGGCTATGAAGGAATGGGGCTACGGCAAAGGGTACGATTATCCCCATGACCACCCCGGAGCCGTAGCGAAAGCGCAGTACCTGCCTGATGCGATTAAAGAGAAGCGGTTCTATCGCCCGTCTAACAACGGATCCGAAAAGAAATTGAACGAGTTTCTAAAAGAGCGCGGGAAGGAATAGCTTCCCAAAAGTAGACGGGCACCTTTTGGGTTACATGAAGATGCGCACGCCGATGGAACCCATCATGTTGATGAGCGGATCAGGCTTATCGATATCAATGGCGTAGCCAAAAGCTTCCGCTTCAAATGCAAACGACTTCGCCAAACGAAGGCGAAATCCAATCCCGCCGTTTGCAGAGACTCCCCGACGCGGGTTCTCCTGCCAGTAAACAGAAGTCGGCGCTCCGCTCTCCAGGAAGTAGTAGCTTCGCTTGATCTCAACGTAACCTACCCCGACATAAATAAAGGGCTGAAACTCGGCTTGCGGCCCCAGCAGGTCCAAATCGACCCCGACGCTGTAAATGGAAGACTGGTTGATCACGTCATACAGACTCCCGCTCAGAGATCCGCTACTAATGTCCATGCGGTTCTGCAACGAGCTGGAGTTTGTATAGCGGCCTTCCAACCGGACACGGGGAAGCAGGTTAATGGCGAGGCCCGTCGCTCCACTGATGCTCACGACGTAACTGTCGGCCGCGAGATAACTCTTGGATGCCGAACCTTTTGCGAAGATTTCAAAAGCGTGGGCAGACCCCGACATACCCATGAGCAGGGCGAACAGGGCGATTCGAATGGGATGCATGTTTACTATTCTATTCGATCTCGCGCCGGTTGGATTGGAACGACGTGTCTTTTGGCTCGTTTGTCTTCGATCGAGCGGAGGAGTAGCCTACCCACTAAGCTTTCGGTAAAAACATGCCCGTAACCTACACAGCACAAGCTATCCATTTGTTCGGCCAATTGAATATGAAGGGCCTGCGTGCGCTGCTGGGTGGCAATTTAATCAATAGCTCCCCCCAGGAACTCCAGTTCCAGTATGGAGACAACAAATACCTCTACGTCTATCCCTTTGGCTCGCTCGTGTTTTTCAACATGCGCGCTGAGGAAATAGAAACGGAGATCATGAAGATGAAAACGATGGTCGGCGGGACGCTCGAGCTCCCGACATCGGAGACGTACGAAATCATCGTGGGCGAATCTCCACGCGTGGAGTTCGAGTTTTTAGAAGTGAAGAAGCTAAACGCGGATATCACTCGCCTCGTCGCAGGATGCCTTGGGCAATCCGCGGGACTCGAATATTTCGAGAACAAAGCGGATTCCATGCTGGCCGACACCGCGGTGCTTATCGACGATTTAGCAAAGCGCGGACGGCTGCCCTTTAGTAATAAGCGACTGCTCAAAACGATCGGATCAACCGCGAGCACGCGACAGAACATCCTCACGAATTTGGCAATTCTCGACCCACCAGCAGAAGCCTGGAAAAGCAAAGAGCTAGAGAAACTCTATCGCGAGCTTCACCAAAACTTCGATCTGGAGATCCGCTTTCGCAGTCTCGACCGAAAACTTTCCTTGCTTCAGGACAATATCGAGATCATTGCCGATCTGGCATCGACCCAGAAGAACACGATTCTTGAAACCTTGATTGTGATGCTGATTCTTCTGGAAATCGTCCTAGCCGCGCTTCCCAAGTTGGGACTTCACTAGCGGCAGACCTTATCTGCGGTGCTGTCCGCCGCCGCCACCTTGTCGACCACCCGATCCACCACCACCACGACGCGGGTTGTCAAAGTCGGTTGCAGCTTTCACTGCACCTTCTGGTTTGTCTTTGGCGAAATCAACGGTCAAAGGACGGCCCTTGAACTCGTAGCCTTGCAAACGGTCAACGGCATGACGTGCTTCGTCATCGTTGGGCATTTCAACAAAACCAAAACCCTTAGACTGCCCGCTACTGCGGTCTTTCACGATGCTGGCGCTGGCCACCTGGCCGCACTGTCCGAATACCTGCGAGAGGTCACTATCAGTGACTTCATGGTGCAGGTTTCCGACGTATAGTTTCTTGGACATAACTGGACTCTCCATTGGTTGGAAATAAAGCGTACTTCGTAAGGTTGGCTGTCTTTTGCAGCTTCGGAAGTAATATCGGCAATGATGCGGGGCGGCTTTATCGCGCCGCGAGGACGCAGCGCGTAAGCTCTACTTCAGAGTTACCTTCTTCATCTTGTCGCCCATTTTCACTTTCTTCACGGCGTCCATCCCTTTTACCACCTGTCCGAAAACGGTGTAGCCACCGTCCAGATGGGGGTGCGTTCCGAGAGAAATATAAAACTGGCTGCTCGCTGAATCCTTGTCCTGAGAACGGGCCATAGCGACCGTACCTTCGACGTGTTTGCGAGAATTGAATTCCGCCTTGAGCTTCTGGTCGGAGCCGCCCGTCCCATCACCCTTAGGATCTCCGCCTTGGATGACAAAACCGGGAACGACACGATGGAAGGCCAGTCCGTCGTAAAAGCCTTTGCCAACGAGTTCCTTGATACGCGCCACCGTAACGGGTGCGTCCTGCGGATAAAAATCGATTTCAATTGTTCCGTGATCGGTCTCAATCACCATCATGTTTCCTGAACCTCCGGCCTGATTCCCTTGTCCGCCTTTTTTAGTGCAACCCACCTGAGTCAACGCGGCGAGAACAAAGGATAGAAAAAAAACTTGGCGCATAAAGCTCCCTTTTTTAAGAGAGTGCCGGTTTTCGGCGACAAACGCAACCCGTGTGAGTTAGCTTCCCGCTCATGCGTCGAATGCCTTGGGGCTTTTGGGTGGCGCTCATCAGTGTCGTGCTCACGGTCGTCGCGCTCTCACTTCGCCCCGTTCAACACCACTACCTGTCTTTCACTCTGCCTGTGGTCGATCTATGGAAGGGGTTGAACCCGTATGGGGTCCAGTATCCTGGTGGTCAATACCATTACGCACCGAGCAGCCTGGTATATTTTTTCTCTCTATTCGCCTTTTTCCCGCCGCTCGTCGGGCAAGCCCTCTACGTCTCGATCGAAGCGGTTTTTTTCGGCTACTGCTTGTTTCGCCTCCTAGCAACATTGAAGAAAAGTTTGGGTTTCGATATCTACGTGGCACCCTGGCGCAATCTTTTTTGGATTATGTTCAGCTCCGAACTGGTCGGTTCCATGCTGGCAACCAAACTGGAGATCACACTTACAGCGCTGAACCTCCTGGCGCTAGCAACGCTCTTAGAAAAGCGCAGCCCTTGGTGGGCAGCCCTGCTTCTCGGCATTGGGATCGCCTGGAAGTTTCAGCCTCTTCCGATTGCGGGGCTGGTGGCGCTGGTGCTTCTGATCCAAGACCGAAACTGGAAATTTCCTCTGAAGCTCAGTGCTTGCATCGCAGCCGTTTTGGCGATGGCCCTTCCTTTTTTTGACTGGGAGTTCTACGTCCAGCTTCACACCGCGTGGATCCGGACTTTAGCCCTGTTCTCCAAGGACGCCTGGCTCGCACCGGTTTTTCAACACGTCTATAGATTCTCGTTGGTTTGCCTGGGAGGCACTCCGTCGTATGCGGTTGCGAGTTCTATCTCACTCTGCGTGGGCTTGGTGTTTGCTTGCTTCCTGCTCTGGTGGGTGCGCACCTGCCGCCTCCCTAACAATGAAAAGACACCGCTTGCGTTGCTTGCCGCCTTTGGAATGGGGAGTGCCTTCACGGTTCTGTTTGGGCCGTTGAGCCAATCCAACGCTTACCTTATCTACACGCCGCTGCTTCCAGCGGTGTGGGTATTTGCTCGCTATCTAAAAATGGGCCCACGCGCTTGGGGCTGCGTTGTTGTCAGTGCCTATCTGCTGATTTCGATTTTTTATTCAGACCTCACGCCTCGTCCGATCTACCGATGGATTTACGATCACGCGCTCAAACCCTTGGGGGTCCTTCTTTTGTTGGGGCTTCTCGTGGCCTCTATGCTTCGCGCAAGAGGGTTACAGCATTCGCCTGGGCGAGAAAACGCCTAAACGAGAAGCTTCGCCCGTTGTCACTTGCGTGGCGAGTCGCTCGGCTAATTCAAAGAGAAAGCACGCCGATCGCGCGGCAAAGCCCGTCACAAAAACAACGCTAGGGAGTGCCGAGAATGTGCCGACGATCGGCAATCCATCGCAAGAGATAGATTCATAACTCATCCCTGCATCGCCTCGTGCTCCTGAAGGGATCCAATTTAGCTTGGTGAAATAGGCTGCAAGGTTCTGCGAGGCTATTTCGTCGGGCTTGTCATGCAAACCCACGCCCCGATCCTGGAAGAGATTGCGGAAGCTCCCCAGTCTCCAGGTGTCGCCGCCTCCTACCGCGAAGTCGGCGCCGTCGTTAAAAACGGCGACCGAACCGGAGAACGGCGGCTGTATCCTATAAGTAAATGAACTAAGGGTTATGGGGATGCGGATTCCTGCTAGCGCTGCGACCGCACTGGATTCAAAGTGCTCGCTGACCAAAATAACGAAAGGTGCACTGACCTCGAATGTGTCGAGCCGGACGTGGGCAACCAAATCTGGGTCACAGCTAAGCCCCTTTAGTCGCCGGAAGCGTCCTGCGATCGAGAGATCCTCCAGCAATGCGTGTTCCAGTGCATCTCCCGAAAAACTCGCGCCCCTTTCAATCGTCTGTTGGGGAAAGCGAACAAGCCCTTTTGTTTCGTGCGGAACATCGCAAATGCGCAACAGGTCTAGCGCACGAGTCCAGTTCGCTTCCGATATTTCCCACAAGTCTCGAGCAACCGATTCACCAAATATCAATTCAGCTTTCTCGCGCGTCTCGCCGTTACCGACATAAAGAACGACGGGATCTGTCATCGGGTAGGTTGAGGGTGCCGCGAGGTAAAGAATGGGATCCATGCCTCTACCCTTAAGTGCATGCGCAACCACTGCCCCCTGCCATCCATCCCCTATCACGAGGACTCGACCGGATGGGCTCACGGTTCTACTTGGATAAAGACGATAGTAATGTTGTCAGAGTGGTGCGCGGCAGAAGCTTGCGCAATGAGCGCCTGCAACATTGCATTGGGATCACCCGCGTGTTCAACGATGGCGTTGACTAGATCGTTCTCAGGAACTTGCTTGTAAAGACCGTCGGAACAAATCAGTAGACGATCGCCCGGCGCAACCGGAATCGTCTCTTCTTGAATCTGAAGCGGAAAAAGATCGGTGGGAATTCCCATGTAGGAAGACAGCACCGGGCCGCCATAGTTTTCATCGAAGGTTTCGTGATCGGTCGTTAGAAGCTGAAGCGTGCCCTGCGAAAACTTGTAACAGCGCGAATCTCCGACGTGGCAAAGCTTCACCGTGTTGTCGTTCTTGAACCAAACCGCTGTGAGCGTTGTACCCATGCGGGCATCGCCGAGCGATTCAATCGCTTCTTTCAGCACCGCTTCCTGAATGGTCTGAAACGTCTCATTGAGTTCGCAGTCATCCGGATGCGCACCCACTCCCGTAACGGCCATCAATGAAGCCACGTCCCCTCTCTCCCCGCCCCCAATTCCGTCGGCGACGGCAAATAGCCCGCGCTCATTATCGACGAGAAACGCGTCTTGGTTTTCTTCGCGGGAACCCAAAGCTGAAAGGGAATAACCGATGGCTCGCATGCCTCAACATCTTTCATCGAATCGCAGGCTAATGCAAGCAAGCAGCCTTGCGGAAAACTCCATCATTCTAAAACAGGGCTAAGTGTTTGATTTTAATTATTTTAGTCGATGCCTCTCGACCTGTATACACACTGGATATTGCTGGGCCTGCCGCAGAGCGTTATAATGAATGCATAAGAACTTCTGGGGAAAAGCACTAGTATTTTCAGATATTTATGGAATTTTTGATGAATTCGTAGGGTGTTTCACGGCGGCGTTCTGCGTCGCCGGGTAAAAGCTCTATGAACGGGGCGGCAAGCATTCGAAAGACGGACAACCCCCGAAACAAGCAATCAGGTCGGTGCCCCCTCACTGACCGGTCCACTAAAGGATCTTGCCGCCCTCCCTTTTTCCCTTCCTTGATCCCTACCCTCAAAGCGATTAAGCCTACGCGATGCTCGATAACCCAGTATGGCTCGCCATGGATTTGTCAGGTGCGGTCGGCACGGTGGCGCTGCTGCGCCCTGGTGGCGAGCTCCTGGAACAGGGCACCCTGGCTCGAGGACAGCACTCTGAAAACCTCTTACCCGAGATTGAGCGGCTCCTGAAGGCCCATGGCTTAGTCCTCTCTTGCGTTGAAAGGTTCTTCACCTGCAATGGCCCCGGATCGTTCACCGGATTGCGCGTGGCCTACTCAGCCCTCAAAGCTTTCGCGTTGGCTCACCCGCGTCCCATTGAAGTCCTCGATGGCCATGAGATCCGCGCGTTGGCCTATCTTGCTGAGGTGCGTTTGCCTCCGGAGCAGCTCGACGTTGTCACTCAACTCACCCGTGACCGATTCCTAGTCACTCAATTTGAATGCACGCGGCCGCGACTCGGGCGCACTTCACAGAAAATCGAGACCACGTACACCCAGGGCTCGCTACGGCTCGTGGATAAACCTGAATTGGAGGGGATCTACTTTGGGTTACAAGCGAAGTATTTGGGAGCACACTTCCTAAACGCCGAGAGCCGAAAGACGATCTCGGAAAAGGCGGATCTCATTTCCGCCTCCCCTGAGTACTTCGGCGCCAAATTTACCTAGATCCAGTCTACTTCTTTCGGCGAACGGCCCAGACAAGAATTCCGGAGAGCAGCATCATGAACGGAAGTACAAACACGCTCGCGACCGTGATCACGCGGTACCGCTGCTCGGTGATATCGAACTCGCTCTGGTCGGTGGGTTTGGGACGAATCGCGATGAGTTCTTCTTCTTTCACCAACCAGCTTAGGATGTTCTGGAAAATGTCGGAGTTGGCTCCAAAGTCCTTGTAGGCATTCACGGCAAAATCAGAATCCCCAATCACTACTACGCGAAACTCTGCTCCAGCCGGGGCGCCCTCAGCGGGCGGATTCTTGGCATCCTTTGCCGGTGCTGCCTGAACGGCCTTACCGCTTACAGCCATCCCTAAATTCAAGGGGCCCTTGCGATCTCCTGGCTTGGGAACCGCGCGATCACCCTGGACTTCCAGCTCCTGACTGTTATCGCTCGTACTAAAGAGTGGGGAAACCTTCATGCCCTCGGGCGCGGCTTCCGTCTTCTCAACGGGTGTTGCGATCTTGTAAATACTTGCTTCTCGAATATCGCGCGAGATGTCATGCCCCTGATCGTAGTTGGCAACCAAAGGGCTTAAGGGATCGCCCATAAGCTGCCGCCTTCTGTCGCGCTCGAGAACTGTTTTCTTGGGAGCCCATTTGATCCCATACTTTGCCAAGAACGGTGCTAACTCTTTTGTGGAGTCGGGTTCCACCATGAAGAGCACTTTCCCGCCTTTGCGGATGTACTCATCCACTTGGGCGAGCTCTTTCGGGAAAAAGTCTTTCTTCGGTCCACCAAAAATCAAAATCTCGGCGTCTGCGGGGATCTTGTCTTTCTCGAGAAGGTTCAACTCTTCGACGTTAAAGCGACCATAGGAAAGCGTATCGCGCATATTTGAGTAACCACCGCGTGTCCTATCTGAAATGGTTTTCTCGCCATGTCCACCCACAAAGTAGATCTTTCGCTTGTCGCCCTTCTCCACTTGGATGATTGCGTTGGTTAGCTTTTCTTCTGCCTTAGGATCATCTGAGCCACCCAACCGGTCTACTCGGGCTGTACGCCCATTGCTTTCGATGATGACTGTGCCGGTTTCCTTGATATTGTTTTCCTGCGCTGCAAGCGGATTTCTATCCACGTCGACAAATTCGGTTTTGATATGCTTCGAATGGTAGCTGTACTTGTCGAAAAGCGCCTTCAGACTCGCAATCTGCATAGGTGAAACGAAGGCTTTGAAGGTGACATCTCGGGTGAGGCCCTTGAGAATTTTAACCGTTTGTTCGGAGAGCGAGTGCGCTTGATTCTTTGTCAGATCGATCTTTTGATCGTGATTCGTCGCAATCAGGTTAAGCACGACAACAATCGCGACCACGATTGCCGACATGAAAAGCGAATTCAGTCCGTACCGGACGGTTCGTTTCGACAGACTCTGTTTAACTTCTCCCCGGCCTAGCCAGAGAGCGGCTCCAAAAGAAAGAACCGCAATACCCAGACAAATTTGCCAGGCGAGCGAGCTTTCCACTAAGTAGGCGGATAGGCCCGCTGCAAGAAGGCCTAAAAAGGCGGTAATTTGGAGAATAGCTTTAGTTTGATTCGATGGCATCTCTACCTCCAGCGATTGCTTTCCACTACTCGGTGAGTAAGGAAAAGCATCAGTCCCGTAAACGAAACGAAATAGACCACATCCTTCACTTGGATGAGCCCTTCATTAATACTGTTGAAGTGACCTAAAGGTGACAGATAGGCCAGCGTTGGGCCGATCTGTATTCCCATCCAGGTTGAAGTCACGCCTTGGCTGAGCATCTGCATCAGATACAGGGCAAACAAAACCACAAAGGCCAAGATGGCCGCAATAGCTTGCGACGACACCATTGCCGAAATGAGGCCGCCCAGAGAAATGTAACAAGCCATGCACAAGAACAACCCCAGATAGGTCGCAGCGATGATTCTGAGATCCGGGTTGCCCCACATAATCATGAACGACACATAGACGAAGGTAATAGCCACCATGATAGACATGAGTGACAACGCTCCCAGGAACTTCCCAAAGACAAGCTGGCTCGTCCGAATCGGAGCCGTCATCAAAAGCTCTAGCGTGTTCTGAGATCGCTCTTCTGCATAAAGTTTCATCGTCAAGAACGGCGTCAGTAGACACAAGTAGAACGCCATATTCTGATAGTAGTAGACCGCCAGTTTATCGAGCGTCACACCCTGCGCTTGTCCCATGCGCTGTGCCGCATTGACTTGCTGATAAATCGCAACGAAGCGGGAGAAAATAATCCCCATGATGAGCAGGAACAAACCGATCAGCACATAAGCAACCGGCGAGTAGAAGTACGTGCGAACTTCCTTCTTAATAATGGCTGTTGTTGCACTCATTCCGCCGTCCTCCCGCCAATCAGGTTGAGGTAGTACTCTTCAAGGCCCAGTTGCACCGGTGACATCCTCACCAACCCCACATTCTCGTTCACCACGGTCTTTGATATCTCCGCCATCACATCACTCCGAGGCTCGGACTCAATAATCAGTCGATGGGAACCGTTCGAATGCTCTTTCACATCCTTAACGCCAGCCACCCGCCTCAAAGCATCGGCGACACTCTTATTCGTTCGCTGAATGACGATCTCGGTTTTTGCTATCTTCGAGCTACCAACGTCGCCGATGGTTTCTTGGGCAACGATCTTGCCCCGATCGATGATGATGATGCGATCGCAGGAAGCCTGAACTTCGGAAAGAATGTGAGTGCTGTAAATGACCGTATGTTCTGACTTGAGGGATCGAATCAATCCGCGCGCCTCTGAAACCTGTTTCGGATCCAATCCCACAGTGGGCTCATCCAAAATCAAGACATCGGGATCGTGCACGAGCGCCTGGGCAATACCCACGCGTTGGCGGTATCCCTTAGATAGGTTTCCAATGAGTCTTCCGCGCACATCACCCAAGTTGCATTTGTCTAAAGCCGCATCCACCTTCTGTTTGCGACTCTTTTTGGGAACGCCCCGCAGCTCCACCACAAAATCCAAGTACTCTTGGACCAGCAGCTCTTTGTATATCGGCGGTGTTTCTGGAAGGTAGCCAATGCGTCTTTTCACTTCAAGGGGCTGCTCGAAGATATCGAAGCCCGCGATTTTCGCCGTGCCCTCGGTGGGAGGGATGAAACACGTGAGCATTTTCATCGTCGTGGTCTTGCCCGCGCCGTTTTGCCCGAGAAAGCCAAGCACTTCGCCCTTATTCACCGTGAAAGAAATATTTCCGACAGCGACTCGGTCGCCATAGACTTTGGTCAGGTTCTTGACCTCGATCATTTTATTTACCTCAGAAAAGAAAGAGCTTTGCGCATAAAAATATAGGAACCGGCGATTGACCTTGTCAAGGCGGGAGGGGGCTAACGCTTGCTTTAGAATCGAGCTTGGGAGAAGAAAGCAGCGGGATTGACGGGTAATCCGTTCTTTCGGATTTCGTAGTGCAGGTGCGGGCCTGTCGATTTTCCAGTGGAGCCTACTTCCGCAATCTTTTGCCCGCGTTTCACTTTGGTGCCGGGATTCACGAAAAGCTTCGAAGTGTGAGCAAAAAGCGTTCTGATTCCGTAGCCGTGGTCAATCACTGCAACCTTGCCGTAGCCGGACCGATTGCCTGAGAAAACGATCGTCCCATCCGCGGGGGCGCGCACAGGGGTTCCATTCTCAGCGACGAGATCCACTCCCGCATGCAGGCGGTAGGACCCATCGTAGGGGTGTCGACGGTAGCCGAAGTTTGAAGAAACCCACCCATTGATGGGGATCAAAGAGGGTGTAGCCGCAATCAAAGCGGTTTGTGCCAAGAAGAACACTTGCAACTGGGAAAGGGCGGACTCGGTGACAATGCCCATTTCGCGAAGGTCTTCCACTCGGTCGGGCAAACTATGAGCGGCATTGGTGAAGCCACCGCCCTCTCGTTCTAGGGGCAGCATTAGCTTGGAAGATTTTCCGGGTTTCTCAGGCGGAGACTTTCCTGCGGGTTCGCGCAAAAAGTCCGTGTCATCTCCCGGTTTGACGTCGAGAGCACTGCTTCGGTCGCCCTGGCCAGTAAGAATCTGGAGCTTCTTCGCATAGTTTCGAACTCGCTCAATCGTTGCTTCCATCGAATCGACTTTGTTGCGGATCAATTGCAGATCCTGACGCAATCGAAAGTTCTCACCTTTCAATCGCTTGTTTTCCGCAAGGCGGCCCAGTACGTGGATGTAGTCGATGCCGATCAAAATCATGAACACGGCACACAGAGAGAAGAGAACGATCCCAAGCTTCAACACGAAGAACGGCAGAATAACTTTGTGCACACGGCGTGTGCGCTCTGGAATGACCATCAAGGTGACGAATCGCTCTCGCCACCAACGCTTTGTTCTGTCTATTAGCATTTGCTCAGTATAGATCGAGTGAACCACTTCCTGAAAACTTAAGTCAACGTACCTCGACAATGAGCGCGGTTATATTGTCGTCTCCGCCACGCGCATTTGCCAATCCAATCAAACTTTTCAGTCCCATTTCCGGTCCGTGTTTCAGAACGCCGTCGCGAATCTCGGTTACATTCACCATTCCAGACAAGCCATCGGTACAGAGTAGAAAAGTATCCCCAATGGCTGCTTGTCGTCGATAGACGTCTACATTGACGTGGTCTTCGTATCCCACTGATCGAGTGATTACGTTTCTAAATTGGTAAGTCGACTCTTGTCCTGCGGCCAAACGACCCGCCCGAATTTCTTCGTTCACGAGCGAGTGATCTTCGGTGACCTGCCAGATGCCGCCACTGTTGATCAAGTAGGCACGGCTGTCGCCGACTTGGCCGATGTAAGCGACGCCTTCTACAAAGAGGATTGCCACTATCGTCGTGCCCATCCCCTGAAGGTCCGGGTTCTTTTTGCTCTGATCGTAGATCTCGCGGCAGGAAAGATTGATCGCCTTATCAAGGCGTTCCCGTGGTGGAAGCGTGGCGTTTTCCAAGCAGAACTTCTGGATGACATCGACCGCGAGCTGGCTTGCGACTTCGCCCCCGCGGTGCCCACCCATTCCATCAGCGACAATGTAGAGCTGAGCCGCATCATCTTTCAGAAACGAGTCCTGATTGATGCGTCGCTTCAAGCCGATGTCGGTAAGCGCGTAGCCAATGATTTTCATTGAGGGTCCCTTAGTTACCTAACGGTACATTTTCGAACAAAATCGAGGGAGAACCGACACCTGCAAAAAAACTTATGTCGCTGCCTACCCCTGACGCGCGGCGAAAAAGCTCCAGCAAATCGATTTCGCCCGTAATGCCCTGCAGAGGTTCGGCGCACTCCCCAAACGCGACGCGCCATCCGCTGCCGTTGAAAGCTGCTTTCGACGGCGATTCGGCGCTGAGCTCGATGGAATCCAGGCAATCAAGGTAAATGCCATTCCCCATGTCGTTGAGCAGCCCACTCAGGTTCCTCTCTCCCGGCTCCAAATAAAGCGTGGAGGCTTGAATGGAAGGATAGGCGTCTGCCGGAGCTCTCAAAAAGTTGCCCGTGCTCAAACGATTCTCACGCGTTGCACAATACACATCAAATAAGTTCGTCTTCGCCACGCCCTTTTGAACCAGACACGTTTTCTGCGACGCAGTCCCCTCGAGGTCAAAAGGGGCGGACCAAGGCGATCCTGGGTGGTTGCCATCATCCCAAAGCGTAAGTGCCTCGGAAAAAGCCATCGTGCCCATCAACCCGGTCAGCGGACTGCGACCGGCCTGGATACTCTGCGCAGAGAACCAGGGGGCCATCACGCGCAAAAAACTGGCAGCAACACGGGGAGCAAAAAGGGCTCGGCGACGCCCTCGACCACAAGGCTTAGCAGGTCGCTTTGCTCGCCCTGCGATAGCTGTAGTCAAGGACTCCAAATAGCTTTGCCGATCACGCAGCGAGCCGCTCTGGCCGCGTTCCTCACGCAAATAGATCACTTCGTTTCCCGCCCGAGCAATGACAGAGAAGCTTGCTAGGTGAGAGTGAAGGGTGTGCCTCAATTCGATTCGCTCGGTTTTGCGTCGCAAAAGTGTTCGCGTGGTGAGTACGTCATAAGCTTCATCGAATGCGGAGCACTCACGCGGAGCGTTGTTAAAGAGACTTCCGTAAAGGTTGGCGGGCGCTTCCGGTTCGGGAGCCGCTTTGGGCAGACTCTTCCAGATGGGAAAACGAAACCAGGGATCCACCGCCGCTCGATTGGCTCCTTCAAAGGCAGCATCCACCAAGCCTTGAATCGATTCTATCGACTGATTAAAGCAAACCGATCGACCTCCCCGTTTTCGGTGGTGAATACGTAAGCTCACCCAAAGGCGATCCCCTTCGGACTGCTGGCGCAGCTCCCCATTATGATAACGAACGCCGTTGCTGGCCGTGTGTTGCACTCCGATTTCAAAATCGTCGGCAATAACAAGCTTCGGGTGTTGTCGAATTCGGTCGGCAATACTTTCTAATGAGAGGGGCACGAACGCATTCTACCTCAGAGTGAGGAGAATTAGGCCATGTCCAATTTGGTACGGATGGTTTCCGACCAGTCTTTGTTGGGAGAACGCACGAGCTTGAGGAAGGTGTCGGCGGCTCGGATTCGAACATAGTCTTTCTCGTCGATCTCGTGACTGATTTGACCGTCCAAAACGAGATAAACGGAACCTCGAAATTCCTTGGGAGTAATCACTACGGGCATCTTCAAGGGCGTGACCACCGGACGAGCCGAAAGCGAATGAGGACAAATCGGCATTAACACGAGGCCGTTGACGCAAGGGTGCACCAGCGGGCCTCCGGCAGACAGTCCATAAGCTGTAGAGCCGGTCGCCGTTGCCACAATGTAGCCGTCGGCTCTTACATAACTCAAAAACTCATCCCCTACGTGCACATCAAATTTGAGCATGGGCGTGCGCGCATCCTTGGAAACGACTACGTCGTTAAATACGGTACCCGAAACACGACAAACGTCCTTACGACAGATCTCCACCTGCAGAAGACTTCTCTCTTCCTCGATGCATTTTCCCTTTAGCGCGTCCTCTACAGAAGACAACATGTCCTCGGGCAGAACCTCGGTAATAAAGCCAAGCGTTCCCAAGTTGATGCCCAGCAGCGGAAACTTCGACTTGTCTTCCAGGCGACGCACCAGGGTCAAAAAAGTTCCGTCGCCGCCAATCACGACGCCCAGCACCACGTCCGCTACTTCTTTCGGCGTGACCGGCCCTTCGCCATCGGTGACATCCAGCGTCGCATACCCTGCCTTTGCCAGCCACTGCGCAAGCCTATCCGCAGCATCGCGCGCTTTCTTCGCCTGCCGTTTTGAGAAGATCAGAACTGTCTTCTTTTTTGCCACGCCGAGTAAACCTCCAGGAGTAAAGAACGCTCCTCTTTATAGGTATCGGAAATTTTGTCGAAAGGCTTCACAGTTTGGAGGGTGCAGACATTTGTTAGCTTTCTGTTAGCGCGAAAACCTTTGTTGTTGTGATGGGTCCGTGCAAGAATACGATTACGTTTAGCTTCTTGATTCAGATTCACTGTTTCACCGTTTTCAGATTCACCACGTTCTGGTCTTACGCTCCAATTTCAATCAGTTGAGTAAAAAAACGGGCCTCACCGCCCCCTTTGGGAGATTACTATGCGAAATCTTTTCCAGATGTCTTTGCTTTGCATTTCGTTAGTTGCAAGTGCGGCAAATGCCGCTGACTACTTGGTCAAGTTCAACAAAATCGGCAAGGAACAAGATCGTTTCTTGGCTCGCCAGGGCGGCAAATTGTCCCTAGTGAGCAAAGAAGGCCGCTTGTTCAAGTGGACGACCGCGCAGGCAGAGAACGCCGCCATGCAGGTCGCAACCTGGGATGCGTCGGTTGCCTACGTTCAGCCAAACTTCACGATTCGCTTGTTCAACAACCCCTCCATCGAAGCGAACCGCGCTGCCATCATGCATGCCATGAAAAACATGCCGTTGGACGCGTTCGATTTCGGCGGAGGCTATTCCGACAACCCCGATATCAAACCGGCCCCTTCGCAAAGCAGTGGAACGGATCCGATGCTCGCCAACGAGTGGGGCATCAATCAAATTGGAGCGCCGAGCGCCTGGACACGTTCGGGCAGCGGCGCGGGCATTATCGTGGCCGTGACAGACACGGGCGTCGACTATAACCACCAAGACTTGATCGCCAACATGTGGCGCAATCCGGGTGAAGTAGACGGCGACGGCATCGACAACGACGGCAACGGCTATGTCGACGATATCGTCGGTTGGGACTTTGCGGTCAATGACAACAAGCCCTACGACATGACCGTCGACCTCTTCTCGCTCATGTTCGGCGGTGGTAACCCCGGTCACGGAACACACGTAGCTGGAGTCATCGCAGCCAAGCTAGGAAATGGTGTCGGTATTGCGGGCGTTGCTCCTAATGCCCAAATTATGGCACTTCGGTTCATCACCGAAAAGGGCCAGGGCACGACGGAAAGCGCCATCCAAGCCATCGACTACGCAGTGGCAAATGGTGCCCGAATCATCAACGCAAGCTGGGGTGGTGAAAAAGGCACGGAAGATGACTCGGCGCTCGTCGAAGCCATTGAACGAGCCGAACGCGCTGGCGTCATCTTCTGCGCAGCTGCCGGTAACGGACGTGCCAACGCAGCTGGTACGGCGGCTGAGGGCTTTGACAACGATAACGATGCCAAACCCATGGTCCCAGCCACTTTAGGCATCGCTAACATCGTTTCCGTCGCTGCAATCGACGTGAACGAACAGCTGGGTGTTTTCTCGAACTGGGGAGCGCGTTCTGTACAGCTCGGCGCCCCGGGCGTGAAGATCCTCTCGACGGTTCCAGGCGATCGGTATCAAGACACCGTAATCGACTTGGGCTTCTTGGGAATCACGGCCCATTGGGACGGCACGTCGATGGCAACGCCTCACGTTGCAGGCGCACTGGCCTTGGCTTGGTCGGATAACCCAAACATGGACTACCAACAGGTCATCAACTCGGTTCTTGGTGCAACGAAGCCGGTTTCCGCACTTCAGGGGAAAACGGTGACGGGCGGCCGCTTAGATCTGTCTGGTTTGTAATCGTTTCTAGTACTCCCAAAGGACGCGGCCGGTGGAAGCCCCACCGGCCGCGTTTTTTTATTCCCCAAAATGGGATAGGCTTTGGTCATGCGAAATTCACTCCTGTGCGCCTGTCTCGCCCTAGTCATCGTCAGCTTCGCCGCTTTCGAAAATACTGCCGAAGCGCGACGTAAGCGCGCCTACCGAGGGCCCCTGCCCACGCACCCCGTCATTTTGTGGTCGCGCACGATTGATGAGAGCAAGGATGCTGAAGCGCGCAAAGTCGCTGCCTTTAAATTGAGCCAGTTCTCTCAGCCCATCTTTCAAACCAAAGTGGTTTCCACGCTTATCACTTGCACCACCGACTCCGACGTCCAAATCAAGGTTTTGTGCACGAAGGCACTGGGGGGCGTACGCTCCGCTTCACAAGAAGAGAAGGTTCGCGAAGTGCTGATGAGTCAGTATGGCGCTGAGTCGGTTTTGAAAAACACGATTGTGCGAGTCTTCATCAGCCGCAAAGATGTGCACCCCTCCGTACAGAAGCTGCTTTTAGACTCCCTATTTAAGACGGAGGATACCGAGGAAACGCTGGTGCTGCTTTCCTACTTCCAATCCTTTGACGCTCCCAATGCCGAACTTGCGGATCGCCTGGTTGATCTCTACGAAAAGCGCTCCAACATCAAAGTGCGCCGAGCCATCGTGCGAGTGCTAGATGCCAAGGCAAAAGGTCAAGACAAGGTGATTGAACTTCTCGCCAAGTGCGCACAGGAAAGAGACACGCCCCTGGCCCTGGTTTGCCTAGGTGGTTTGCAGACGCAGGCAAAGAAAGACGAACGTGCGTGGGCGGCCGTGCAGAAAACTATTCTCAGTAGCGACCCGGATGTTTTGCTCGCTACGCTCGATGTCATCAATGCTTTACCAGAGACGAAAAACCCCGTCGTCAGCCATCGCTTGGTTGAGTTGATTGAAGATGCCGAAGATCCCGACGTGCAGGAAAAGGCTGTTCTGGCACTGGGTGTCTGTGGCGATCAAAGTGAAGAGACGGTAAAAATGCTGCAGAAAGTTTTTAAGAATGATCAGTCTGAGGAGGCCACTCGTATTGCGGCGGCTCTGACCTTAGGAAAACAAGCCGCACTCCTTCCCGATCGGACACGCGAACTTTTTGGCGAATGCCTGTCTGAAAAGAATTCTCAAACCCTGAAGACGGCTTGTCAGCTCGCGCTGAATGAGTTGCCCAAGGCAACCCCTGCTCCCGCTTCAACCACTGAGGCACAGACGATCAAAGACGCCAAGGAAGCGACGACGAACTAAGCCACTTATGGACCTCTAATCCAGTTTAAAGAGCCTCTTGGGCAATCTTTTGACTCTCACTCCATCCGGATTCAAAAGCTCCATATACAAGGTTTCTCCTGTCTCGTCATAGTTCAGCTGATGTTCCATGCCCGAAAGATTCTCAAAATCGCAAGGATGTTCAACGCCCTCCACTTTCACAGGACCACCAACGAAAAACAAATCTGCAGTCGTCGAATGCTGCTCAACAAACTTCAGGCCCAACTCTCCCGGTTTCAACGCAAACGCACCCGTCACCTTCACTCTCGAGTATTCAGTCTTTTTGTCGTCGCCTACCCAGGCGCATTCCCGGCGAATCGTCGCACTGTTTTCGTTGAATTGGATCACATCCAATACTCGAACAAGTAGTCCGAAAATCGTAGCTTCGTAGTAACTAGCACCCACCCATTTCCCAATTTTCTTTTCCTCTGGTGTCAGCCGATTGAAGGCCTCTCTCTTCTCCTGCTTCGAAAGCGCCTCTGCTTCGGTACTACTTTGGTTGAGCGAATCTTTGATTGGTTGGTGCGGTTCTTCAACTGCAGGTTCTGTTGTGGGAACGAGTGTGACCGGATCAGCTGCCTGGGTTTGGGGCGATTGCCCCCTACCGCAACCCGCCAACGCAACGATCGCTACTATTACTGCCCATTTGTACTTATCAAAACTCATTCAGGTCCTCCGCATCAATCCCAAACACTTGTACAGCAAGTACCGTGCCGATAGCGGTTCAGCGTGGCGCAGTATTACGTGCCTCAGTATTGAAACGTTGATGCCTCACAAATGAACCGACTTGGGATAGGAAAGACCCTATCGAAGGTCTATACAATTCGCTGGGATATCTTTGCAGGTGCGTTTGCCATATGCGCCAACACTTCAATCTCTCCCGCGAGAGGTTCGAGGTAAGGTTTCTTCAGAATTTAGCGAAGATAGGGCTTCAAAACTTCGGGGATATTGAATCCGCCATCAGCGGTTTGGTAGTTCTCCATCACCGCCATGAGCGTGCGTCCGACTGCGAGGCCAGAGCCATTGAGTGTGTAAGCGAAACTAACTTTGCGATCCGCTTCCGAGCGATACCGAACGTTTGCACGGCGGGCTTGATAGTCCGTGAAGCAGCTGCAGGAAGAAATCTCCATGTAGCTGTTCGTTCCGGGGGACCACACTTCTAGGTCATACGTTTTCGCCGAACCAAACCCCATATCGCCCGAACAAAGCAGCATCGTGCGATAGGGAAGTCCCAGTAGCTGGAGAATTTTCTCGGCATCCGCTGTCAGGCTATCCAATTCCTGAAACCCTGTTTCGGGAGTGGTGAATTTCACGAGCTCCACTTTGTGAAACTGGTGCTGGCGCTTCAGGCCCTTCGTATCTTTTCCATAGCTTCCCGCTTCGGATCGAAAACAGGGACTGAACGCACAATATTTAATCGGCAGCTGTTTCTCGTCGAGAATTTCATCGCGATGGTAATTGGTAACCGGGACCTCTGCGGTGGGGATCAAGAAGTAGTCAAACTTTTCGATGCGAAAGACGTCCTCTTCAAACTTGGGTAACTGGCCCGTTCCCACCAGCGCACTGCGATTGACGAGGTAGGGCGGCTCCATTTCCGTGTAGCCCGCCTTGCCATGCGTATCGAGCATAAACTGCGCCAGCGCGCGTTCCACGCGAGCGACTTGCCCGGTTAAATAAGCAAATCGCGCACCGGTCACTTCACCGGCTTTCTTGAAATTGATCATCCCCATCTTCTCACCGATTTCATCGTGAGAAAGTGGCTTGAATGCAAACTCGGGAATTTTTCCCCATTTGCGAATTTCTTTGTTGTCGCTAGGATCCTTGCCCGTGGGAACGGAGGCGTCGGGGGAGTTAGGAAGCTCCATCAGCACCGAGCGTAGTTTTTCTTCAATCGGCGCTACTTCGGCGTCCTGATCTTTGATCTGCTGTGAAACGAGTTTCATCTCGTCCATCAGCGCAGTGGCATCTTGTTTGTTCTTTTTGAGGTTGGCGATTTCTTGGGACGCAGAGTTGCGTCGCGCTTTCAGGGTTTCGACCGATTGAAGCAGGGTTCGGCGCTCCGCATCGAGGGCAATGACTTCTTTCACAAAGGCTTTTGCGGCGGTCATCCCTCGTTTATCGAGCGCCTTCTCAACTTCGGCTGGGTTTGCGACGAGGGTCCTAAGATCGAGCACTTCAATTACCTACTGTTCTATCACCATCTTCTTGATCAGGTTCCGGATAGCCGGAGCATCCCTCGCTGCTGGATTTCGTTCGAGGTAGAACTCAAAGGCTTTTACACCTTCCACGTCCCGCTGCATCGAATAGTACACATACCCCAGTTCACGATGCAACTCAGGGTCATTTGCGTCTTGGGTAATCGCCAAACGAACGGCCGCTTCGGCATTCTCGAACTGACTTTTTGCACGGTAACAGCGGGAGAGAAGTAAGTAGGCTCGAATCTTCTCGGCTTTGAACTCGGGCGCCTGCTCTGCAGACGGTAAATTCGTTACTTTTTTCAGCTCCGCAATAGCGGCATCGAAGCGTTCATAATCGAGCAATAACTCCGCCAGCTCGAGCACAAACTTATAGTTCTGGGGGTTGTTCGCGACTTCCTTTTGCATCGCCTCGACCGCTGCATCTTTTTGATCTCTCAGGGCGTAGATTTTAGACAGGTAACGGTGCGTGCCAGGGTAGTTCGGAGTGACGCTAACCAGAAACTTCAAAACCTCTTCCGCCTGCTGGTAACTTTTCATCTGAAAGAGCAAGTCGGCAGCACGATAGAACCCCTCACTGTTGCGGCGATCGAGCAAAGACGAGAGGCGAAACTCTGCTACGGCCTTATCGAGCTCGCCGACCGACTCAAGGGATTTGGCAAGCGACATGCGCACCTTGCTCTGTCGGTTATCGAGGTCGAGAGACTTGTGATAGTGGGTAATCGCCCGTTGATACTCCTTATTCTCCGCATAGACCTCACCTAGAACCCAATACAGCATCGGATTGTTCGGCTCCGCAGCAATAAGGTTATTCACCATCTTCACAGCAAAGTTTTTTTCGTAGTTCACTACCTTTAGCTTTAGCCACTCGACCAGCGCATCGTAATTTCGTGGATCCACCGTGTATGCCTGAGAGAAGAACTTCACAGCATCTCGGGCTCCATCTTTTTTGTACACGAGACGGAGCTTGCCGGCGTAATAGAGAATTTCAGAATCCCCGTAATTGATCTTAGCTGCCTTCAGGAACTGGTTGAGAGCCTCATTGTAGTCCTGGCGTTTGTAAAAATGCTTGCCCAGTGCAACGTACGGTTTCTCACTTTCTGGTGCCAGAGCTACCGCTTGCATCAGCAATTTGTAGCCCCGATCAAAGTTGTATTGCTCGGATTCCAAAAGACCGAGCTTGATATAGCCCATCGCTTCTGTGGGATCTCGGTCAATGGCCCGCTGGTAATAGCTCATCACCCGCCGAAAATCCTCATAGGACGACGCGGTTTTCTCCATGACCTCACCCAATTGAATCAGCGCGAGGCCATCTTTCGGAGAGAGCAAATGGGCGGCTTGGAAGAACCGAACGGCCTCTTCTGTCTTGCCTTGAGTCAACAAACCCGTGCCCTGCTCGCGGAAGTAGGCAGATTGGTACTCCGCCTGCGCGGCCATTTTTTTCAGATTGTCTTTCGATACATCGAGTTTTCCGACTTTCGCAGCTAGGGCGGCATCGCCACCCTTCAAATAGTAATACGCGAGCTGGTAGCTGTTATTCGCCTCCGCGGTATTTCCGGCGAGTTCATGCAATTCCGCCAGGCGATAGAATGCCTGTCCCGATACATCGGGCGTCGTAAAACGGGCTAAACGCCCGCACGTTTCAAATAGGCCGCGCGCTTCTTTGAACTGATTTTGTCGTGCCGCGACTTCCGCAAGAATGAGGTAGGTCGGAGGGTGCAATGGGTTGAGCTTTAGCGACTCGATAGCTTCTTGGTGAGCCGCAGTGATGTCGCCCGCCTCCCAGTGGGCTCGCGCTAGGAAGTAGCGAGCTCGCACTCGCTTGGGGTCTGCCGCAACGGCTTCCTGCAACGCACTACGTGCTTCGGCCACGTTTCCATTGGCGAGGTGCAGTTCCCCAATCAGCAGAAGGTTCTCAGCCGAAACAGGGTCGGATTCCGCGGCCTTTAACGCAAAGGTCTTGGCTTCCTCCGTTTTCTGCTCTGCCTGCGCCAGAATCGCTTCCGCCCGATACAGTTCACTAGAATGCGGATCGGTGGATCTGGCACGGCGCAAGACCTGTCCAATTTCTGCTTTTCTTGTCTTCGCTTCTTCAGGGGTGACCGCCATCCGGGCCGACGCAATGGCGATACGACTCAGGGCGCTAGTGTTGTTCTGATCCAGATCCAATGCTTCTCGCAGAACATCGTAGGCGCCTTGATAAAACAAAAGCGTGTCTTGAATCATGAGCGCGGCAGCTTCGTCACTTAAAGTGAGCGCGCGCTCTTCAGGGCTAGCGGAGCTACCGAGCAGTCCGACGGCAGCCTTTGGATCGACCCCTGAAGTGATGTCCGAGCGTGGTGTGTCCGAGCTGAATAGATACAAAAGAACAAGGGCTGCGACTGCACCGTAGATAACTTTCTTCTTTCGAGCACGCTTAAGCAGAAGGGCCGCCTCTTCCGGCACCGATGGCGAGGCTGGCGTTGCCCCAGCAAGCGGCGCCTCAATAGGCTGCAACTCAATCGGCTGTTCCGGCGGTTTGTCCAGCGCAAGTACCGAAGTCTTGCCTATGACGTTCATCTGAGTGCCCGCCGGCATTTCCGAAGGCGCACTGAAAAGTTCGTCTATTTCGCTTTGGTGAATCGTTCCTGGGTTGACTACCTGGTGTGTTTTACCGCTATCCGCAGGCTCCGGCGAACTCGAGTCCTCCGCAACGCCATGCTTTGTCTTGCCCGCTTTCGCCTTTTTCTTATCGACGAGGGAGGAGTCGTCGATATCGGGTTCGCCATCGGGCGATTGGTACCCTTCAGAATAGATTCGCTTAATGAAAGCATCGTAAAAAGCGGGGTGCGCGGCTAACTTCTGCCAACGCTCATACGGCGGCGCCGAGACTTCCTCTTCGCCCGTGAATCGTCCCTTCACGATGCGAGCAAGGATCTCTTTCGCAGAGTACTCCCCGACCGGCTCAAGCAATCGGTTGCGAATTTTGTAACGCGTCCTTGGCAAAACTTACCCCGTTGCTTGATGGCTAGAGACGCGAGTGCCACGTACTCGCAGAATATTCATACTCAAAGAGGCGATCCGCATCAGGTGTCCCAATAGATCGAGATGCACCGAGCTAGAGTCCTGGCTGCGCTTAATCCCGTCGTGCAAACGACGCAAGTGTCGCTCTGTCAGTTCGAGACTCAGGCGTTCAATTTCCTGAAAGCGCTCTTCAAGTTGTTTGTCCAACCCACCGGTACGCACACTAAAGTAGGCCGTAGACAAGCGGAGGCAGTCTATGACCTTGCCATGAAAAAGCTGGATTTCCTGCCAACCCTCATCTGAAAACTCGTACCCTTTGTTGCGGCATTTATAGACGAGGGAAATGATACTATTGGCAACGATATCTCCGATGTTTTCCATGTCGTTGGTCCGTATCAAAATCTCGAACTCTCGCTTCACTTGATCGGCCGTCATTGCCTGCTGCGAAAGACTCGTAAGAAACCGCCGGATTCCTTTGTTGAGGAAATCGATCACTTTGTCGTTGGCTCTAAACTCTTCGACGGCTTGGCTGTCTCCGCGCTGGAAAAAGCGCAAGCACTGAGACAACAAGCGCTCAACCGCATCCGAAAGCCGTAATAGCTCCCGCTGCGCCTGCGCTAGCGCAAGTTCGGGACTCTCAAGCGAGTTGTTGTCGAGAAACTGATAGGTAAACGGCCCTTCATCCTCTTTGGCCGGAATGAGCAACATCACGAGCTTCACACCCCACGGCAAAAGAGGAAGGAAGATCAGCGCAATCGCCACATTGAAAAGTGTATGGGCCATCGCGATCTCGCGATACAAACCTGTGCCTAGCCACTCAAGACTGCTCGCGAACGGAGCAAGGAAAGGCCAGAACAAAATCACGCCGGCTACTTTCGTCAAAAGGCTCCCCATCGCAGCTTGCTTACCAGGGATGTCCGAGCCCCAGCTTGCGAAGTAGGCCGTGGCGGTCGTCCCCAGGTTTGCGCCTAAAACCCAAGGGAGCGCTTCGATCAGCGGACTTCGCTGCGCGACGCAAATCGACATCGCAAAGGCTACAGTGGCAGCACTGCTCTGCGTGAGCGCGGCAAAGGCGGCAGCGAACAGGAGGCAAAGACCCGGGCGGTCGCGAAAGTATCCCAAGAAAGTCTGAAAGGCCGCTTCTTCGCGGAGCGCTTCCCCTGCGGTCTTAAGCAAATCCAAAGAGAAAAAGACCATTCCGACAAATAGAAAGAGCGTGCCTACGCGCTTCATCCAGGGCTGAGCACCGATGGACTGAAGGACGAACCCAGCTGCAAGAATCCCTAGGCCGTATTCCGAGATCTTAAAAGCCAGAATCTGAACCATCAAAGTGGAACCGATTCCTGCCCCCAAGGAAACAGCAAAGGTCTGGGAAAGACTTAATAGACGAGAATTGGCCAAGCCAACGAGCATTGCGGTAACCGCACCACTACTGCAAAGCAGCGCTGCAAGGACTCCGCCCAGGAGCATTCCCCGGAATCGATCGCGTGTAGACTGATTAAGCCAGGTTCGAAAATTCGACCCGGCTAGCATCTGGATACTTTTCGACAGCTCACCGATTGAATAAATCAATAAGGTCGAACCACCCAGAAACTGGAGCAGCTCGGAACGCATGCTTCCCCCAAACCTGATTGAAATGCGTAAAAATCCAAAATTACGAAACGGAGCTGGGACGTCGGAGTAATGCTTCAGCAAACTCAGAAGACTTAAAAACGATGAGGTCTTCCGCCGATTCCCCAATTCCAACGAAACGAATAGGCAACTGCAGGTCATTCACAATGGAGAGCACTGCGCCCCCCTTGGCTGTTCCATCCAGCTTAGTAATCACAAATCCAGATAGCCCTAGAGACTCGTGAAACTGCTTTGCTTGAGCCAGCGAGTTCTGCCCCAGTGTGCCGTCGATCACCATCCAGATTTCGTGCGGCGCTTCGGGAATCACCTTTTTCATCACTTTGTGGACTCTCTTTAGTTCGTCCATCAAATGGGTTTTGGTGTGCAATCGTCCTGCCGTGTCCAGCAAAACAACGTCCGCTCCCCTTGATTGGCCTGCCGACAATGCATCGAAGGCCGTGGCACCCGGGTCGGCTCCCTCTCGTCCGGCTACTATCTGGCAACCGGCCCGATCGGCCCAGACGCGCAGCTGATCAATGGCTGCTGCACGGAACGAATCGCAGGCCCCCACAAGAACCGTCTTCCCTTCTTTCGTAAATCGGTGCGCCAACTTTCCAACTGTCGTGGTTTTACCCACGCCGTTGACTCCGACGATACTTACGACATAAGGACGCGGTCCCTCCGGCAAAGACCAACTCGAATCCACCCCGGAAAAAATCGATTCAATTTGAAACCGCATCAAGCCGTCGAAATCGGTGTTTCCGGCTTGCGATAACTCTTTTGCAGAACCAATCAGGCGCTCTGAGGTTTTCAGCGAAACATCCGCCGAAAGCAGGGTCTCTTCGAGCATCTCCCATTCGGCTGAACCGAACTCTTTCGGGTTTCGCCCCCTGAGCTGGGTAAGCCCCTCCCACCAGCGGCCTCGAGTTCGTGTCAGTGCGCTTTCCAGTGACCTTGCTTGCTCGGCCACTTTCGCAGACGGCGAGAGCGGAGCGGGTTTCTTGACTCCGGGTCTGGATTTGGCGAAAAACCAAGCTCCCAAGCTTAGACCGACGACGCTGATCACCACCGCAACTACGAACAGTATCCAGATAATACTCTCTAAATCCACCATCGCCCCGCGTTCTACCGAAGGGACCTGGTTCTTGCACCTTAAAAAGCGTCCGTCTCGACCGGACCTGGATCCACCGCAGGTGTGCTTTCGGCCTCGGGCTCGGCACTTTCAAGGTACCGATGAATGGTCCGCGGATGCACTCCCAGCATCTTGGCTGCTTGCTTCTTGTCGCCATGAGTGACTCGCAACGTTTCATCCATCAAAATGTGTTCCACCTGTCGAAGGGAAACGCCGAGTGGAATCGTAACCGTCTGGGGCCCCCCCGTTCCGCCGATGTCCTTCGGCAAATCCGCCGAGTCGACCACGCCCGTTCGATTGAGCACAACCACTCGCTCCATCAGATTCTGTAATTCTCGAATATTGCCCGGCCATCCGTATCCCAGCAGGCATTGAATGGCCTCCGAATGGATGAGAGGAATCTCGCGCTGATTCTTTTTGGCGGACTCCTCGATAAACTTCTGAGCGAGCAACGGCACATCCTCTTTGCGTTCTCTCAGCGGCGGGACGCGTATGTTGACCACGTTGAGTCTGTAATACAGGTCTTCTCGAAACACGCCACTTCGTATAGATGCGGAAAGGTCGCTGTTGGTTGCGCTAATCACCCGGGTCTGAACTCGCAAGGTTTCGTTACTTCCTAGTCTTTCGAACTCTCCCTCTTGCAAGAACCGCAAAAGTTTCGTTTGGAAGGAAAGCGGTGCAATTCCAATTTCATCAAGGAAGAGTGTTCCTTTGTCTGCCAGCTCGACCCTGCCTTTTTTGCGACGATTGGCCCCCGTGAAGGCCCCCTGCTCGTAGCCAAAAAGCTCGGCTTCCAAGAGATTTTCCGGAATGGCCGCACAGTTGATCTTCACGAACAGCCCGTTGCCTGGCCCAGAAACGCGGTGGATGTACTCTGCGATAAGCCCTTTTCCCGTCCCGCTCTCGCCGTGGATCAAGACGTTGGCTCGACTGCGAGCCGCTTGATTGACCACACCCATGAGTTCTTTCATGGCTTCCGACTTACCCAATACCTCGCGCCCCTCGGTCCCCATGTGTTGATTGAGCTCATCGCGCAAGGACTGATTCTCGGTAACCAATTTTCGCTTTTCAAGCGCACGGTGCACGGTCCGAAGCACCTGCACGCGCTGCATGGGTTTCGTAATAAAGTCATAAGCGCCTTTGCGCATGGCTTCGACCGCAAGTTCTACGGTTCCAAAGGCAGTGAGCAGGATGACTTCCACACTTGAATCACATTTCTTTGCCGCTTCTAGTAGCTCAATGCCGTTCATGGAGCGCATTCGAAGGTCAGTCATGAGCACGTCCACTGAGCCCTTCTGCAAACACCGAAGGCCCTCTTCTGCGCTCTGGCAAACCGTCACCTCAGCACCATCGGACTTGAGGATTCGTTCTAACGACTCCAGGTTCGCAACTTCGTCGTCCACAATGACAATTCTGTAGTTCTGCATGGGGATTCCTTATCTCTAGGCGGGAAACTGAAAGTGCACCGTAGTGCCCTGCCCAATACTGCTTTCGCAATGGATAGAGCCGTGTGCCTCTTCTACAACAGACTTGGTGACCATCAAGCCCAAACCCGTCCCGTCGGTCTTCGTAGTAAAGAACGGCTGGAAGGTTTGCCGGCGTGTAGCATCGTTCATGCCACAGCCGTTGTCTGAAACTCGAATTCGGAAAACATTGTTTTGAACATCGGTGGCAATCAATATTCGCCCACCGCGAGGCATCGCGTCTTTCGCGTTCCTCAGAACGTTCAAGAACGCCTGCTTCAGACGCGAAGGTTCGGTCTGAACAAATAGTTCTTCGGGCCAAAGCTCAAGATGAACGTCGATGTTGCGCAAGCGATCTTCCTCCCTGCAAAACTCGACGATTTCTTTGATGAGATTGTTCACCGGGGCACGCATCGTCGTTTTGGAGGGGATACGCGCTCGCACAAGATGGTTCTCCGTGATTTGGTGCAGCCGCTCTACTTCCCGCGAGATACTAGAAAGCGTACGCCTCACCTCATCGCTCACACCCGTCAGTTCGGTATCCAGCCAATCGATGTTGAGATTGATGGAGTTCAGCGGGTTGCGAATCTCGTGAACAATTTCGGCAGAGAGTTGTCCGACCGCGGCCAAGCGTTCTGCCTGAAGTAGGTCGTTCTGCTGCTCCCGAATTTTTCCATCTCGTTCCGCTAAAGCGCTGAGCATGCGGTTGTACTGCCGCACGAGTTCCGCGATCTCCTTTTCGTCACCCGTCTTCACCTTTAAGCATTGCTGAAAGTCACCTTCGGCCATTTGCTTCAGATTTTGAATCAGCAGCGGAAGTGAGCGCAGGGCCCGATGGGATAGCAACAAAGTGACGATTCCCAGAGTCACCAACAGAAAGGAAAGCACTAAGCCCGTGAGAAGCGTTTCCCTACCGTCCGTTTGCGCTGCCAGGGTTATTTTCTGGCATTCGTCGTCGACCTTCGCTGCCAGCGCATCAAGTTGGAGGCGTAGTTCTGTATAGGTCTTCTCGAAGGCGTCTCGATTGCGCTCCACTGCAAGCACGGTAAAAGCCTTCGAAGCGGAATCTAGAATCTTCAGCATCTCCATTCCAGCATCGCGATGTGGAAAGCCCCCGGACTTCTGCAAAAGCTCTTCCGCTGCGGCAAAATTCTTGCGCACCAAGTAGGGGTAAAGGTCGCGCACCATTCGAGCAAGCGTGCTTTCTTCTGCTGTAGGCCCTGCACTAAAATAAAAACGCCGAACGTCTTCCGCGAACCCCTGTACACCGCTTTGTAATTGAGCCACGTGCCTCGACAACGGGAGGAAGAGCCCATTAACAGAGATGAGGCGCCGATTCGTCTTCTCGGACCGCAGGTAGTGGTAAAACGACACCGCGCTGAACAGCACGAGTATGAAGACGAAACAGCCTATGATTTTTGTGCGAATGCTCATGATTGAATCGAGTCAGCTAAACGGGAACAGAAGATTTAGAAGCTGGCGCGCAGACTGCCGCCGTAAGCGAAAGAATTGCTACCGCTGATGAAATACTTGGTTGCCATGCCCGATAGATCAATGGAGGTCCCAATCACGAACCCCAATCGTCCCGTAATTCCGTGCACCATGCTACCCGCGTTCGAAAGCGTGTAACCGCCACCCAAGTAGAAGAACCGTTTCATGGTGGTAAACAATGCGGAGGCATTGAATACGTCTAGGGTGGAAATATTCGCCCAGGTTGCATCGACTTCGAAGTTATTGTTGCTCATGAACGAAAATCCGAGACCGGCGGTCAAACCGTGGACACCACTGCCAAGCGCCGTTCTATAGCCCAATCCGAACGCAGCTCCCCGACGATTTGCGGGATTAAAAGTGAGTGTAATATTGAGATCTCCGTTGCCGGCGCCCGCGCCGAGTACACGATCGTACCCAACTCCCACGGTCGCTCGATCCTTGATCAGAGAAAATCCCAAGCCCGCACTGAGGGTGTCGGTACCTGTGGCCAAGTTTGCGCCCGAGCGAGTCCAGTTTGCCCCTACGCCAAACGAACCATTCCCATAGACCAAAGAGGGACGCGCCCCCTGGGTCGCTCCTGGAACATTCGAGCTAGAGTAGAGCGCCTCTACGGCGAGACCATTGGTTGCCGCAAATTGTCCGGGATTCACAAAGCTATTGTGATCCGGAAACAAGAAACCCATTCCGCCGCGCAAGATGTTTCCGCCACCGCGCGCGAAACTGGAAGTGGATACAAAAGAAATGAACAATACGGTCGCAACGACTCTCCATTGGGTCATGGGATTTTCCTCGATTTGGATTGAACGTAGAAAAACAGTGGGAATGAGAAGACTAGACTACTACCACTATTATATGCCGAGTGCTGCCGAAGCTAAAGCGCTTAGCGGCAAAGCTTTTCCGCGCCCCGCGCCAGTGCGTCAAATGCGGTGCTTCCCTTCCAGCGCTCCAGAATCTTCCCGCGTCGATAAAGAACCGTGTAGGGCATCTCCCCTTTCCACTGGGGATCGATGGCCGATTGGTAACGGGCGACGTCCGCTTCGCTGGGTTTCATATAGGTGACAAGCTGTCCTTTGAGGCCGGCGAGCCACTTTTTAGAAAAGTGCTCCTGTTGAAAACCGCTGCTCACATCCAAAATCACAACGCGGCCCCCCTTCCAGCGAGCCGCCTTTTCCAGCAAAGCAGGCATCTCTTGGATACATAGGGTGCACCAGGTTGCCCAAGGGTGGACCAGGGTGCAGTCTTCCTTTTGGAATTCCAGTAACTTGTCCGTCTTCAGCTTTTTTACTGGGACGGCAAGCAGCGAACCGGCAAAGAGTAAAATCCAGACCTTCCAAAGGTGACGCATATCAGCTAGGTTACCACGGTCCATGAGCGAGGAAATACACGTGGGTAACACCAACCCTGACATTCGAGAACCCGAAGTGAAGAAAACGACAAACACCTTTACCGTCCGGCTGGAAAATACGGACAAAGTTATCGAAGTCGACCCTTCCAAGGTTCCGTACGGAGACACCGGTCAACCTGGCAGTTTGCTTGATATTTTGCTCAATGCTGGTATCGAAATCGACCATGCGTGTGGGGGCGTTTGTGCCTGCGCCACTTGCCATGTTTACGTCAAAGAGGGGGCAGACTCGTGTGCTCCACCTGATGAATCTGAGAACGATATGTTGGATATGGCTCCGGATTTAAAGCCAAATTCTCGCTTGTCCTGTCAGTGCGTCCCCAGCGGAGCGAGCAACATCACCGTAGAAATCCCGTCCTGGAATCGTAACTACGCTCGCGAAGGCGCGTAGGCTCTGGAGGGGCCTTCGGGCACCGCAATGACCTGAGACAGAAACCCGGCCAGAGAGCGCGTGACCGAGCAGTTATCCCGAGCAAACGCCGTATTGTTCTCAAACAAGGCCTGTTTCTGCTCGGCGGTTAGGGCAGCAGCATTGGCGATGACGCTCTTGAGCGCCTGAGTATCTCCGTGGTCGACTTGATACCCGTAGCGACAATCCGAAATGAGATCGGTCGCATGGCTCGCGCGCGGTCCCACAAAAACATAAGGCGCACCCGTTGCGAGTACCCCATAAATCTTTGAAACGTGCACGAGCCCCGACATTGCCTCACCCATCACTACAACGTGTAGATCAGCGCACGAGAGCGACTCATGCAAAACCTCACGCGGCTGATGCGGGAGCTGCCGAATATTGGTGAGACCGTGCGCCAGCCGAAATCGCGTGACGTCCGCTTCTCGCAACCCGCCTCCGATAAACAGAAAAAGTACGTCGGGGTTGTCACGCATCTCAAGAGCCGTACGAAGCAGCGTGTCCAATGGGTGCGCAACGGAATGATTTCCCGAATAGAGAATCACAAACTTCTCAGAGATTCCGTTCCTCAATCGGAAGCGCTTACCGCCATCGAAGTCTGCAGGACTGAGTGCATTGACTGGCCAAGGAGGTACGACAATGACCCGCTCTGCCTGGACGCCATGGGCGAGTAGGCGCTGCCGCATCCATCTATCGAGGACAACGACATGATCGCTCTGGCGTACCGAAAACCTCAACGCCGCGGTCAAGATCCGCCCTCGCAATGAGGTTCGTTTCAAATAGCCTACGGCGTATGCAATGTCGGGATTGAGATCCATCACCCATTGAACACACTTGCCGCCTCTGAGCGCGGCAAAGAGCAACGCTACAAAACCGATCAGCGGCGGCGAGGTAAAGGCAATGGTGACATCTTGTCGACGCAAGAACATGAGCCGAAGGAGCAGCATGATCTCGAAAGTTACGCCGTCAACGAAACGGTGAAAGAAGCTACGGCGTCCGAATCCTGTAGAGCCGACCCGAATAACACGAACGCCTTCTATGACCTCTTCAGCGGGATAAACTCGCTTGGGGTCGGAGTAGGATCGACGACAAGTCATCACCGTGACTTCGCAGCCCTCGGCAAGCAGGTGCCTAGCTAGATCCCGAAGCTGCTGGGCCGTTGCCGCTTGATCCGGATAGTAGGTTTGATTGAGAAGCAGAACCTTCATTGATGAAGGAAGATTATTGCATCAGAAGATTCATTTGGACAGGGGACCGCGTGACTCACTGTGTCGGGCAGCCCACTTTAGCCACATCGTGCTTGAATCGGAAATCGAGATCATGAGGCGTGTGGTGGCACTGGGTGCAACTTGCCGCTGCCACTTTGCCCACCTTTTTGAAGCGAGGAGAAGGGTGTCCCACACGACTGCCGTGGCAATGTTCGCATTGCACACCCATATGCAACGATTCGATTTTTCCGGCCGCGCGCAGAACGTCTAGCTTTTCGTGGTAGCGTTTCTTCAACGCTGCATACCGCGCCGGCTCCTTGCGAGAATCCAATGGGGACTTCGGGTCGCCTACAAAGACCTCACTCATAAACGTTTCAACAAAAGGTGTTTCTCCCTTCTTTCGGGGTGGCTGGCCAACCAGTCGAATAGGAGCGGTAATATCGTCAAACCCGCCCTGTTTTTGAAAGCCCACGGAGTGGCAGGTGATGCACTCAGGATCAAAGTTCTGATTCTTGGCGAACAAGACGAGGTAGGCCGATGCGTGTTTCGTGGATGCCCAGAAGTCATACTGCTTCTGATGGCACGAACGGCATTTACCCGCTTCCGCAACGAACCCCACTTTCCGCGTCACAGCCTTGGAAGGCGCTCGATCTAAGGCTCCCTTGTGAAGGTCAGAGAGGTATTTCTCGTACGACTTCTTTAAGGCGTTGGGTCCGTTCCACTGGGGAGTGAGTTCGATGACTTCGCGTTGCGAAGCTCGCAGCACCTTATCCCAACTCAGCTTCACGACGGATTTCCCTTCCTCCTGTTCTGGCGACAGAACCACGTCGAACCCCTCGGGGGCCGGCGCCCCCGCAGCGACGACAGCTACGGTTACTTGCACACCCGCTCGAATAAGCGCGTCGCGCACGGAGGGAGCGACAGACTCGACAGGCAAAGCAGTGCCACCCAGAAAGGCAGAATCCGGAAGCGAGAACCCAGCCACGCCAACCCGGATACCGTCACTTTCAAAAATAAAGTGCGCGTCGAATGCTGCTTCTCCGGAGGCAAGCTGGAAGTTGGATGAGATAAGTTTCACACCGGCTTTTCTGGCGAGATCACGCAATACTTCGATTCCCAATGCAGCATCGCGGCTACCCGGAACCAACACTTTCATTCCGATAAGTCGATAGGCTTGCGCGATTAACTCGGCCTTCGCTTTGCCTTGGGCTTTTCGTGACTCCGGTAGTTCAGGCAATGAAAAGAACGTGTTCCCCGCATCGAAGTAAAGGCCTCCGCCGGTTTGCGCCTGCATTCGCACCAGGCGCTGGAGACCCCCCAGCTGAACACCTGGGCAGCTGCAAGGCTCTACTTCACCACGCCGATCGCCGGTCGCGTAAAACAGGAGCGGGCCCTTCGACTGCTGAGTGCGCGCCTCGGAAGCAGAGGCACAAACCGTCGAGAGTGCTAGTAAAACGACTACGCTGAAGTGCATCACCCTATTTTAGAACACCCTGGGGGTCCCTGTCTCCCTGCGCTTGCCGCTCCCAGCCCAATCCGGTAACCTTTACGAATGCTGAAAAGCGCTTTTTCCTTCTGCCTGGTTCCCCTTTTTGCGCTTTCGATTTTAAGCGCGTGTAATCGCGGCGCCTCCACGGCTTCTGACCAAGTGTTAGCCAAGATCAATGGCGAACCCGTCTACCTCGCGGAGTTTCAAGTCAGCCTGAACCAGCTCAAGGCCCAGCAAGATGAAATTTCCAAGAGCAATCCCAAGCTGATTGCCCAACTCAAAACACGCGCCCTCAATGAGGCGCTGATTTTGGCGCTTTTGCGACAAGAAGCGGCAAAAAAGCAGCTCCGCATCGCCAAAGAAGAAGTCGAAGGGCGTTTGTCTGCGTGGAAAGATGGCTATCCTCCTGGCGGCTTTGAAGAAATGCTGCGGAAACAAAATACGACTGAAGATTTTTTGAGAAAGCGTATTTCCGACCAGCTCCTAGTCGAAAAACTAACGGAGACTCTCTTCGGCATGGAAACAATGGTTTCTGACGAAGAAATGCAGTCCTACTACAAAGCCCACCAAGATGAGTTTTTCCGGCCCGTTCGCATTCACGCTTTGCAAATCGTGGTGCCTACCCTCGAAGAGGCAGAAAAAATTCGACAGGAAGTGGTCGGTGGCCAAATCACTTTTGAATCCGCTGCGCGTAAATACTCGCTGAGCCCCGATGCGGCCAAAGGTGGCGACCTCGGCTTCTTTTCCAAAAACGAGAAGATTGCGGCCTTTAATAGGGCCTTCGCCCTGACCGTGGGCGACATTTCCGCGCCGATTCAGAGCCCCTATGGTATTCACCTATTGAAGGTCGTCGAGAAGCAGCCGCCTAAGAAACTCGCGTTTCCGGAAGCTAAGGACGACATTGTGAAGGCCCTGAAAAAGTCGAAGGAAGTCACCGTCTATAAAGAGTGGGTGACAAAGCTGCTCAAGGACGGCGAGATTTACCGAAATGAACCTTTGTTCTCGAGTGCCAGTTAGAAGCCTAGTTCCGTGCCTGATCCTGCTCTGCAGTTTTGCCTTTTCCAACCACGCGCACGCCAAACGCATCGTCCTGGATCGCAGTGTCGTGACCGTGAATGATGACATCATTCTAGCGTCCGACATCGAAAGCTTCAGAGCAAAGGCTAAGTCCAAGAATTTCCAGGAACTCTTTGGCGGACTAGACCCTAAAAAACTCGAAAGTCGAGATGCCGTTCTCCAGTTGTTGATCGAAGAAAAGCTGATCGACCAACAAGTGAAAAAGCTGGAACTCACGGCTTCGGAGCAAGAAGTCGAGCGACATATTCGAACCATTCTTGAGCGCAACCAGATCACGCAGAAACAGCTCACAGCCCGACTCAAAGACCTCAACACCACCTTTCAGGAATACCAAGAAGGCATCCGACGCCAATTGGAGCGTCGCAACCTTGTCGAGCGCGAGATCAAACCGATGATGGAAGTTTCCGATGAGGAGCTCCGTCATTTCATGATGCGCAACGGGGAAGCGGCCACAGGGACTCGATACCAGCTGGCCCACATTCTCATCACCACGCCCGGTCCCGCAGGACAAAAGCGCGCCGAAAAGGTGCTTGCCGAAGCGCTAGCGAAACCGGAAGGGTTTGCTGAGCTCGCCAAAAACACCTCGGACGATGCGGCCACTGCGGAAAGCGGCGGGGATCTCGGGCTGCTATCGACGGATGCCATGTCGAAGGATTTCCAAGAGGCTGCGAAGAAAACAGCGCCTGGGAAGGTTTATGGGAAAGTGGTTAAGTCCCCTGGGGGCCTTCACATTGTGAAGGTAAATAAGAGCGAAGCGCTGTCGTTCGCAGATTTGCCAGAAGACCGAAAAACCGAGCTTCGCAATCAGCTCATGTCGCAAGAGCTGGAAAAGAAGATGACGCTCTGGTTGGAACGCAAACGCAACGATGCTCACATCGTACAGTCCGGCGCGATATAGAAGGAATTAAATGCCCCTCTCTTCAAAAGCATTTCGAGAATATGACATTCGCGGTGTCGCAGACACCGACTTCACCAATGACAATGTCTTTTCGCTGGGACGTGCCATCGGCACTTTCTTGCGTAAACAAGGCGCGGCCCGGGTTGTCGCTGTGGGGCGGGACTGCCGGGTATCCTCTCCGCGCATTCAATCCGAGTTGAAGAGGGGCTTGGTATCGACGGGCCTTCGGGTTATCGACGTGGGGCTCGTTCCTACTCCGCTGCTCTATTTTGCGATCGCCGAGCTCCGCACCGATGGCGGCATTATGGTGACGGGGAGTCATAATCCTCCCGAATACAATGGCTTCAAAATTGGATTAGGCTCTGGAACCCTTTACGGCGAACAGATTCAGTCGATCCGGAAAATTTTAGAGAGCCAAGACTTCGCTACCGGCGAAGGCTCCATGGAAGAACAGTCTGTCAAAGATCTGTATTTCGCAAAAACCCTCTCAAGCATTCGCCATCCCCTTCCTATCAAGGTTGTCGTTGATAGCGGCAATGGAATGGGGGGCATCGTGGCACCCGAGCTGTTCCGAAAACTTGGCTGCGAGGTGATCGAGCTTTTCTCGGAGCCCGACGGTCGTTTCCCGAACCACCACCCTGATCCAACGGTTTCGGCCAATCTCAAAGACCTCATCAAAGAGACCAAGCGTAGTGGAGCGCAAGTGGGGATTGGCTTTGATGGCGATGCCGATCGAATCGGCGCCGTCGACCCCTCTGGCAGAATGATTTTCGGTGACGAGCTGCTCGCTCTTTTCGCCCGTCAGGTCCTTAAGGAGAATCCGGGCGCGACCGTTATTTCAGACGTCAAAGCATCGCATCGGCTATTCGCCGATATTGCGAAGCACGGTGGGCGGCCGATTTTGTGGAAGACGGGCCACAGCCTGATCAAAGCCAAAATGAAAGAAGAACGGGCGCTGCTCGCGGGCGAAATGAGCGGCCATATGTTCTTCAAAGATCGCTATTACGGCTTTGACGATGCCATTTATGCCGCCTGTCGCCTGTTCGAGATTCTTGCGGAACATCGCAAAACTCCGATGGAATTGCTTTCAGACCTCCCGCCGTCTTTCTCCACTGAAGAACTTCGGGTCGATTGCCCGGATGAAGTGAAGTTCGATGTCGTGGCTCGCTCTCGCTCAAAGTTGGAATCGCTCGGGCTAAAGGTAAACGGCATTGATGGCGCTCGCGTCGAATTTGGTGACGGCTGGGGTTTGGTCAGGGCCTCCAATACCCAACCCGTACTCGTTTACCGCTTCGAAGCAGTCTCCCAGAAGCGGCTGGATGAAATCAGAGCGACCATTGAAGAAGTGGTTAAAGCCGAACTCCCCCGGTAACTAAACGAGTGGCCACTGAAATAGCAGTTAAGGGAGCCCGAGAGCATAATCTCAAGAATGTCTCGGTCACCATTCCGCGCAATCGATTTGTCGTCTTCACCGGCTTAAGCGGGTCAGGAAAATCCTCCCTCGCTTTCGATACGATCTACGCGGAGGGTCAGCGCCGCTATCTGGAATCCCTTTCGGCTTATGCCCGACAGTTTATGGAGCAGATGAAGAAGCCCGATGTCGACGCCATCGACGGGCTTTCTCCCGCTATCTCAATCGAGCAAAAGAACATCAGTCGCAATCCTCGGTCTACCGTTGGTACCGTGACGGAGATCTACGATTACCTGCGCCTGCTTTTTGCGCGCGTTGGCTCACCCCATTGCTTTCAATGCGGAAGCCCCATTCAAACGCAAACGATTCAGCAAATTGTCGACCACATCATGAAGCTCCCCGATGGAACTCGCTTTTCGGTTCTGGCGCCCATCGCCCGCGGAAAGAAGGGTGAGTACCAACGTGAGCTAATGGAGTACCGAAGCAAGGGCTTCGTTCGGGCCCGTATCGATGGGCAGGAAGTGAGCCTCGCCGAGCCCATCAAACTTAAAAAAACCTACAAGCACGACATTTCGATTTATATCGACCGACTCATTCTGAAGCCAGGTATTGAACCTCGGCTCGCTGAAGCTTTGGAAACCGCAGCCGGTCTCGCCGAAGGACTTACTGAAATCGAAGAGGGTGCAGAGAAAAAGCTGCGGCTGTTCTCGACGAAGCTTGCCTGTGTCAATTGCGGTTCGAGCTTGGCGGAAATCGAACCTCGCGGATTTTCTTTCAACAACCCCCAGGGCGCTTGCCCGAAGTGCAACGGGTTGGGTTTCCTCCCCGCGTTTGACCCCGATCTGATTATTCCCAATCCCACCCTTTCCTTGCGCGAAGGCGCCATCGCCGCGTGGGCCGATAAATCCAAGTCGTGGCAGGAGAAGGTATTCGACGCTTTGGCCGACAAGTTCAAATTTAAACTGGATGTTCCGTGGGATCAGCTTCCCGACACCGCGAAGCTCGTCATTCTCTACGGGTCGGGAAAAGTGGAGTTGGATTTCGGGGCGTCCGGAAAAGCGACTTTCCACACTTTCCGACAAACTTTCGAGGGAGTGATTCCGCAACTCGAAGAGCGCCTAAAAAAGGGCGGCACCCGTTTCGATGAAGAGGAGCTCAACGCCTTTGTGAGTCACAAAGACTGCCCAGACTGTCATGGAAGCCGACTGAAGCCCGAAGCGTTAGGGGTAACCGTCGGTGGGAAGAATATCCATCAAGTTAGCTCCTTGGCACTCGATGCGTGCTTGAAGTTTTTTCAGTCCGTGGAATTGCCGGCGCATCAAACACCCATATCCGAGCCCATCTTCAAAGAGATCATCGCTCGCCTGGAGTTTATGCAGAATGTGGGGTTGTCGTACCTGACGCTTTCGCGCTCCGCTGCAACGCTCTCTGGAGGAGAGGCCCAGCGCATTCGCCTTGGAACCCAGATTGGTTCGAGTATGGTCGGCGTCCTCTACGTACTTGATGAACCGAGCATTGGGTTGCATCAGCGCGACAATGAAAAGCTCATTGGAACACTGCTCGCTCTACGGGATCAGGGCAACTCCGTGATCGTGGTCGAGCATGATCAAGACACAATTGAAGCCGCTGACTTTGTCGTCGATCTCGGCCCTGGAGCTGGCACGCTCGGTGGAGAAATTGTTTTTCAAGGCTCGCCAAAAGACATTGTGAAAAGTGATCGCAGTCTTACGGGTCAGTACATGACCGGTAAGATGAGCATCCCCGTTCCCAAAGAGCGCCGTCTTGCCCACCCCGATAAAATGCTCAAAGTGGTCGGCGCTTCGAAGAACAATCTCAAAGACCTCACCCTAACGATTCCGCTCGGGCTTTTTGTTTGTGTCACCGGCGTTTCGGGGTCTGGAAAAAGCACGCTCGTCATCGATACGATGCTTACAGGGCTGCAGGCGCTACTTTCTCGCCGAGGGTTATCGCAGGCTTTGGCGCGCAACATTCATGGCGTCGAGCTGCTGGATAAAGTGATTTACGTCGATCAAAGTCCCATTGGTCGAAGCCCGCGCTCAAACCCTGCGACCTACACCGGACTTTTTACGGATATTCGAACGCTCTTTGCGTCACTTCCGGAAGCACGCGCGCGGGGCTATTCGCTCAGTCGTTTTTCCTTCAACGTTCCTGGTGGCCGCTGTGAAGCTTGCACCGGCGAGGGCATGCTGGGCGTGACCATGCACTTTCTACCCGACGTCTATGTCGAGTGCGAAGTGTGCAGAGGCCTTCGCTACAACCGAGAAACCATGGAAGTATTGTATCGGGGCAAGAGCATTGCCGATGTGCTGAACATGCCCATTGAAGAAGCCGCTACATTCTTCGAACGGGTTCCCACCTTGCGAACCAAGTTTCAAACTTTGCGAGATGTCGGATTGGGGTACGTCACTGTCGGTCAGAGCGCCACAACCCTTTCCGGCGGAGAAGCCCAGCGCATCAAGCTTTCTAAAGAGCTCACTAAGCGCGCCACTGGCAAAACGATTTACATTCTCGATGAACCCACCACCGGTTTGCATTTTGATGATGTACGAAAACTTTTGCACATCCTGCAATCACTCGTCGATCAAGGCAACTCCGTCATTGTGATCGAACACAATCTGGATGTGATCAAACAAGCCGACCATGTGATCGACTTAGGCCCCGACGGCGGCGAAGCAGGCGGCTACCTCATTTACGAAGGCACGCCCGAAGGCCTCGCGAAGTGCGAGAAGTCCGAGACCGGCCGTTTCCTCAGGAAACTGCTATAGAGGCGCGCTGCTCTCCAGAAACACGAAAAAAACACCCGGCTGTTTCCAGCCAGGCGCCTTCTTAAAGAATGCTATTGGGCTTTTGCTCTTAGACTTTTCCTGCGAGCATGAGCGCGATGAGCAACGAGAACAAGACCAACGTTTCAACGAAGATCAAGCTCAGGATGAGCTGCGTTTTCATGACGTTAACGGCTTGTGGATTGCGTGATGCGCCTTCCATGTAAGCAGCAGCAATTTTGCCCTGTCCCAACGCGCCACCGAAAGCAGCAAGTGCCACGGCGATAGCAGCTGCAAGACCGACCCAACCAGCGCTACCGCTGGAAGCGGCTGCGCCGTGCTCTTCCGCCATAGCGATCATCGGGGCCAACATTGCTAAAACCGGAAACCTGAATTTATTGATGAGACGCATGAGTAACTATCCTCCTTAAAAAAATTCTTAGTGATGTTCTTCGTGTTCGTGTTCCGTGGCCATTTGTACATAAACCGCCGTCAGAATTGCGAAGACAAAGGCCTGAATCGTACAAACCACCACCCCGAAAAGCAAGAGTGGCACGGGCAGAAGCCAGGCAAAAAGATTTTGGAACGACATGACCACCGTGTGATCCACGTGCATGTTCACGTAAAGACGAATCCCGAGCGAAAGCGGCCGGACCAGCTGCGAAACCATTTCAAGGATGGCGACCAAAATGCCCGCGGGTCCAAGTCCCATCAGGAAGTGTTTCAGGTAACCAATGAAGCCATGCTCGCGCACGCCCATGATGTTGTAATAAACGAAGGCGGCGATTCCCAAAGCAAACGTAGTGTTCACGTTCGCCGTGGGAGCAGAGGAAAACGGCAGCAATCCAAGAAAGTTGCTCAGGAAAATGAAAATAAATAGCGTCGCAATGAAGGGAAAGTATTTCTCTCCCGTTTCTCCGATGGTCCCTACCACCATGCCACGCAAAGCATCGATGGCCGCATCCATGGTGTTGATCAGACTGAAGCGCGCATCTGGCACCAGTTGCTTGTCGAACTGTTTTTTGATGGCCCGATTCGCCAGGATCGCGATCACCGTGATAATCCCAAAAACGACAATCGCTCCATTGATGTGTAGCGAGTGATCGTCACTTGGCAGTAGCGGGAGCATCTGCAGCCATGTAGAGGGACCGGTGTGTTCCATAGGTTTGACCCAGAGTTCTTAACCCTGGGAAACCCGGAATTCAACCTTTTGCTAGAGCTTTAAACCGACCATCAGTAGGAAACCACGCGACTGCCAGCTGGCAGAATTGCGGTCGACCGCAAGCAGTCCAAGCTGGTACCGAAGGCTCGCCATGAAAGGGCCGGCTTCAAGGCCTGCACCTAAACTCAAACCTAAGTCGAACGTCTTATCATCCAACGTCAGCGAACCTAGACTCGACCCCGGCTGAACCTCCAACGACCGAGAGATCATCCACGATAGGTTGGGGCCGGCAAAGAGCACGGGACGGACCTTCGAGCCAAAACCGACTTTCAGATAAACAGGGACTTCCAGCACGGTATAGCGCGATGAAACGACACCTAATCCCCCACTGAGATCAGCTCCTCGGCGAACTAGAATGGCTTCCGGGCCAATAGAAATCTGGGGACCGATCGGAACATCGACGCCAAGCCCGACCGCCCACCCTTCGATGGCGTCCGTGGAATAGCCGTTCGTGGGGGCTAGATCGGAAGTACCAATGCCCCCTTGAATTCCGATATACCCTGCCAAACTGGTCCGACAATTTAAGGCAAATACTGCCAAAGCAACTGCGGCTACTTGCGTAATTCTGATTTTCTTCATGAAAGATCTCCTTGTGGAGATCCCAGTGCACAACGAATGCCAATTAGGGACGCGATGCGTTGCGGATGACCCACCACAGTCCGATAGACACTCCAGTGAGGAAGCAAAGAAACATGATGAACGGACTCGTGCCCCACAGGGCATCTAGATAGGTGCCCAAAAAGTATCCGCCGGCGGCAAGAAGGACTTTGAGAAGAACCGCGCTACTCATTCGCGCGTAATACCGATAGGCGGCTCTATCGGACATTCTTCACCTTTTTGATGCGTTTGTTTACTTCGGCGATTCGCATTTCGACAACTTGTACGGGACTGTATCGATCCCGAATGCTCTCATAGGTTTGTAACGCGGCAGGGAATCGATCCAAGTGTTCCAGACACTGGGCCATCAAGAACTGCGACTCGATCTGATAGTCGCTCGACGGATTGTGTCGTAAAACTTGCTTTAAGGCTTCCAGCGCGATTTCGTACTTCCCTTCCATGTAGTACGTATTGCCAATTTCAAAGCGCGTTCGAGCAACGAATTGGCTCTTCGGGTAGCGGTCCAGCAACAGCTGGTACTCTTCTCGGGCCTTTTCGAACTCGTTCAAACGAAAAAAAGCCTGCCCGATTCGAAACTGGAAAAGATCGCCTTCGAGTGTGTCCGCGGTCATTCCCAAAAGTTTTCGGTACGCCTCCGCGGCTTTGTCGGGATCGTTGGTCTGCTCAAAATATAGGCCCGCGACCTTTTTCTGAACTTCGTAAGTCGCTACCGGATCCGCGCCGAGCCGAATGAACTCGTTGTAGTTCAACAGAGCTCCCTCAAAATCTCTTAAATACGTCTCCTGGATGAATCCAAGTTTGTAGAGGGCCTTGACCGCCGTCCGACTTTCCGGATGCAAGCTAACGGCCTTCTTGAGGATTTCAGCGGCTTCTGAATAAGCGTTCGAACTGATTTTTCCGTCTGCTTCTTCAAGAAGACGCGCTTGGCGTCTTTCTGCGCATCCGCAGATCATGAAAAGAAGAAAAAGGAAGCTATGCGTTACCGCCGCCTTCGGGTTCCGGCGTGGATTTCGAGCTGTCATCCACCACATCGTCGTCTTTTTCGACGATCTTGGCAACGGCTCCCACGGACTCACCGTCGTCGAGATTGATCAAGCGGACGCCTTGAGCCACGCGACCTACTTCGGAGATCTCACTGACACGGGTCCGAATCACTTTTCCCTGACTCGACGCAATAATGAGTTCGTCTTCGTCGTGCACTTGACGCACAGCAACTACTGGGCCGTTCTTGTCCGTAATCTTCATGGTCATGACGCCGGAGCCGCCGCGCCCTTGAATGCGATACTCTTCAAGCAGTGTGCGTTTGCCGAACCCTTTTTCGGTGACGGTGAGAATCTGACTCTGTTTGGGGTCTGCAGGATCAATGGTGGCCATGCCAATCAGCCGATCGCCTTCATCCAACCGCATGCCTGCCACACCACGAGCCGTGCGACCCATCGCGCGAACATCGCCTTCATCGAATCGGATCGCATGTCCTAGCCGGCTCACCAAGATCACCTGGTGCTTGCCCGTAGTAATCTTCGCGTCGACCAGGTTGTCCCCTTGATCGAAGGTTAGTGCGATGATGCCCTTTTTCATGGGGCGCGCGAAGGCCATGAGGGGCGTTTTCTTCACCACACCCTGGCTGGTGGTCATGAAAACGTACATGTCTTCTTTGAAATCTTTGATGGGCAGCACGGCCTGAACCCGCTCATTCGTCGATAGATTGAGGAGATTAACAATGGGTTTACCGCGCGCCGTACGGCCAGCCTCGGGAATCTTGTGTATCTTCAGCCAATACAGGCGCCCCTGATCGGTGAAACATAGAATCTGATCGTGGGTGCTCGCCACGAAGATATCCCAGATAAAGTCTTCTTCCCGCGTGCCCGCACCGACAACGCCCTTACCTCCACGCTTCTGCGCGCGGTAAGTATCGAGTGGCAGCCGTTTAATGTACCCGGAGTAGGTCACGGTGACGACCGTCTCTTCATCCGTGATCAGATCCTCGACCGTGATCTCGTCCTGTTCTTCGATGAACTGAGTACGGCGTGGGTCTGCGAAGTTCTTTCGGACTTCGTCCAGCTCTTTGGAAATGATCTGCACGACTTTTCCGTCATCTGCGAGGATGCCCTTTAAGTCGGTGATGATCGCCATCGTCTGGTTGTACTCTTCCACGATCTTGTCGCGCTCGAGTCCAGTCAGACGCTGTAAGCGCATTTCCAAAATGGCTTTAGCTTGGATGGTGGTGAAACTATATTTCGCTATGAGCTTTTCTTGCGCTTCGGCCGGATTCGCCGCATTGCGGATGGTGCTAACCACATCGTCGAGATTCTCGACCGCTTTTTTGAGCGCTTCAAGGATGTGCGCTTTTTCTTCCGCCTTTTTCAGTTCGTAGACGGTGCGGCGAATGACCACTTCTTTGCGGTGGTTGAAAAACGCAAGCAGCAGCTCTTTCAAGTTCATCGTCTTGGGTTGCTGCTGATCAATCGCCAGCATGCTGATCCCAAACGAAGTTTCCATCTGCGTGTTCTTGTAAAGCTGATTGAGAATGACTCGGCTGTCTTCCCCCTTTTTCAGCTCGAACACGATCCGCATGCCTTTGCGATCCGATTCATCGCGCAAATCGCTAATGCCTTCGATTTTCTTTTCGCGCACCAGGTCCGCAACGTTTTCAATCAACTTGGCTTTGTTTACCTGGTACGGAATCTCAGTGACGACAATGCGCTCCTTGTCGCCCTTCATCTGCTCGACTTCGGCTTTCGCGCGCAAACTGACCGTACCACGACCGGTGGTATAGGCTTCGACTAGCCCTCGCCGTCCATAGATAAAACCCGACGTCGGAAAATCTGGACCCAGCACATACTTCATCAGGTCTTTAGGCGTCAGCGCAGGATTGGCGATGAGTGCCTTGAGTGCATCGATCACTTCACCTAAGTTGTGCGGCGGAATGTTCGTCGCCATGCCCACCGCGATCCCCGTCGAACCGTTGACGAGCAAATTGGGAATCCGCGTAGGGAGTACAGCTGGCTCTTTGAGTGAGTTGTCGTAGTTAGGTGTGAAGTCGACTGTCTCTTTGTCGAGATCCGCCAAAACTTCGTTGGCGATTTTCGCTAGACGAATTTCTGTGTAGCGCATTGCCGCGGCGCTATCCCCATCCACCGATCCAAAATTTCCCTGGCCATCGATCAGCGGGTAGCGAAGGCTAAAGTCTTGCGCCATGCGAACGGCAGTCTCATACACTGGCATGTCGCCGTGTGGGTGGTATTTACCGATGACGTCCCCGACCACACGAGCCGACTTCTTATAGGGCTTGTCGTACGTGTTTGCCAGATCATACATCGCGTACAAAACGCGACGATGCACGGGCTTCATTCCATCACGCGCATCAGGAAGTGCGCGACCGATGATAACGCTCATTGCGTACTCGAGGTACGCATCCTTCATCTGCTCTTCGATGCTTACTACCGTAAGCGCAGAGGGCCGTGTGATTTCCTGGTCCATCTAAATATCCAAACTTCTCACTTTAAGCGCGTTCGCTTCGATAAAGTCGCGACGCGGTTTAACTTGATCGCCCATCAACGTTGAGAAAATGCTGTCCGCTTCAACCGCATCTTCGATTTGAACTTGAAGCATGGAGCGAACTTTCGGATCCATCGTGGTTTCCCACAGCTGCTCGGGGTTCATTTCGCCCAAGCCCTTGTAACGCTGGATCAGAACGCCTTTATTCGCGCGCTCTTCGATAAATTTTTTGAGACCATCGATATCCACGAAGGTCATTTTTTCCTCTTCAGCCTGAACGGTGAAAGGACCTTTGCGATACTTGATAAAATTCTGAGCAACCTTACGCATTTCTTCGAGTTGACTTGAAGCAAGGAATTCGTAAGTAACCTTGGTGCTCGCCTTCAAATTGCTCCGGGTGGTGATGCACTCAGCCCAGAAGCCGTTGTGCTCAGGATCTTCCTTAACGGTGTAAGTAAAGCTCGTGCCGTCTTTTTTACCCTTGAATCCCTCGGCATAGGTATCGAGAAACTTTGAAAGCACTTTGGAGTCTTTCAAAGTTTCCACCGTAAAATCTTCAGAAAGCGCAATCGCCTGAATCAACCCTTTATCCGCTCGACGCGCGAGGGTTGATATCAGTTTATTAAACTGGGTAATCTTGCGGAACAAATTGCGAGCGGTCGCCTTATCCATTTTGCCGGTTGGGCCGATGATCTCGTGATCCTCAAGTCCCTGGTTCAAAATGAACTCTTCAAACATGGCGTCATTTTGCAGGTACCGCTCCTGCTTCCCGCGCTTTACTTTGTAGAGCGGCGGCTGGGCGATAAACAGGTAACCCTTCTCGATCATCTCGGGCATTTGGCGATAAAAGAAGGTTAAGAGTAAAGTCCGGATGTGCGCTCCATCAACGTCCGCATCCGTCATAATGACGACTTTGTGGTACCGAAGCTTGGCGATGTCATATTCGCCCTGGCCAATGCCAGTGCCGAGCGCAGTGATGAGTGTGCGTATTTCGGCAAACTCCAACATTTTATCGAAACGGGCTTTCTCAACGTTGAGGATTTTACCCTTCAGCGGAAGGATGGCTTGATTCTTACGATCGCGCGCCTGTTTCGCAGAGCCGCCTGCAGAATCCCCTTCGACTAGAAATAATTCGCAAAGGGCGGGATCGCGTTCTTGGCAGTCGGCCATTTTTCCCGGAAGACCGCTGAATTCGAGTGCGGACTTGCGACGTGTGAGATCGCGCGCTTTGCGGGCCGCAATGCGTGCTCTTGCGCCCTCGATTCCTTTCATGGCGATCTTTTTGGCTTCGCCAGGATTCTCTTCAAGGAAAATAGTCAGGCGCTCGTTGAGAAGGTTTTCCACCATCCCCTTCACTTCCGAGTTCCCGAGTTTAGTTTTCGTCTGACCTTCAAACTGGGGTTGAGGAATTTTTACGCTGATCACAGCGGTCAAACCTTCACGAATATCTTCGCCGGTCAGACTCTCCTTCAGTTCACGATTGAGATTGTTCCCCTCGATGTACTTATTCATGCACTTCGTCAGGGCAGCTTTGAGACCCGCCAAATGCGTGCCGCCTTCAATCGTGTTGATGTTGTTGGCAAAGGTGGAAATTGTTTCTTTGTAACCGTCATTCCACTGCATCGCCACTTCGAGAATAATGCCTCGCGCTTCGGCGAAAACGTAGATTACGTCTTTGTGAAGCTTCGTCTTGGCTTTGTTCATGTACTCGACAAAGGACTTCAATCCGCCTTCAGCAAAAAACTCCTGCGACTTTTCCGAGCGTTCATCCGAGAGTTTGATGCGCACGCCTGTGTTGAGGAACGTCAATTCACGAACACGGTTTGCGACCGTCTCGTAATTAAATTCCAAAACTTCGAAAAGGCTGGAGTCAGGCTTAAAGCTAATGCGCGTGCCGGTCCGATCGGTCTTGCCAGTTTCCTCTACATCCCCTTGTGGGTTTCCCGCTTTGTACTTTTGAACGAACACTTTGCCCTGGCGCCGAACCTCTACGGTCAGAGTTTCAGACATCGCATTGACAACAGAAACACCCACGCCGTGTAGACCGCCGGAAACTTTGTAACTGGAGTTGTCGAACTTTCCGCCTGCGTGAAGTTTGGTGAGTACTACTTCAAGTGCCGAAATCTTTTCGGTTGGGTGAATGTCAGTCGGAATACCTCGGCCATCATCTTCGACTGTCACCGAGTTATCGAGATGGATCGTAATGGAGATATCTTTGCAATGCCCTGCCATCGCCTCATCGATCGAGTTATCAACGACTTCCCAGATCAGGTGATGGAGCCCACGTACGGCGGTATCGCCAATATACATCCCTGGGCGTTTGCGGACAGCCTCTAGCCCTTCTAAAACTTGAATGGATTCCGCTCCGTAAGAGCGGCTTGTAGGTTCCTTGTCGTTGGGCATGAACTTCTAAACTACTCAGATGCGCATGGGCATGACCACACTGGTGTGATTGGCTCCGTGAAGAGAGCGGATGACACCCGGATTTTGCTTCCCCTTGAGCTCCAGCAGAACTTTCTCTCCCTCGATCGTCGAGACGGCATCAATCAGGTAACGGGAATTGAAACCGATCTTCAATTCCTCTCCTTCGTAATCGACGCTGATTTCCTCTTTGGCGTCGCCGAGCTCCGGACTTTGGCTAGTGAGCTGTAGATTGCCCGGCGTTAAACAGAGGGTAACACTACGAGATTTGTCAGAAGACATCAAAGAGATTCGCTTCAGCGAAGCTAGAAAGCTCTCCCTGTCCAGAGACACCGATTGGGAGGCTCTGTCCGGGATAATCCGTCGGTAATCGGCATACTTCCCCTCGATTAACCGCATTGATAGAAAGATATTCTCTCGCTTAACAAAGAGCATCCTCCCCTTAATCGTAACGAAGAAGTCTTCTTTGCCTTCAGAAAGAAGTCGGCGCAGTTCATTGAGCCCCTTTCGAGGCACGATGACGCCTTCTTTGAACAAACTCCACGCGGATTCATCGAAAAGAGCCTCGACGTTGTCGACCAACGAAAGTCGGTGCGCATCGGTGGCTACCATGCGAAAGACGCGCTTTTCGCTCTCATCGCGCGTTTCGAAGTAAACCCCATTGAGATGATAACGCGCCTCGTCAGTAGACGCTGCGTATAAAGTTTTATCGAGCATGGCAACGACCGCGGTTCCGTTCATTCGAACGAAAGGTTGTGTGTCTTCAGAGGTAAAAGTCGGCATCTCCGGAAAGTCTTCAGCCGGCAATCCCACGATGTTGAAAAGCGACTTCCCCGCCCGAATTTCTAGTCGATTGTTCTCTTTGGTTTGAAACTGAACACTTGTCTCTGGCAACTCCCGAACAATGTCCAACAAACTTCTGGCTCGAACGGTAATAGCTCCCTCTTCCCCTACTTCACAGGGAAGCAAACTCTGTATCCCAACTTCCAAATCTGTTGCCGAAAGAGAGAGAAACTTCGCTTCTGTTTTTAGGAGAGCGTTAGAAAGTATCGGCATGGTCGTCCTGCGTTCGACGACGTTTTGTACTCGCTGGAGTCCCACCAACATTTGCGACTTTGAGATAGAAAACTTCATGGTCTTCTGGAGTACCCGAAAAAGTCTGAAAAGAGTATTTCTTCTTAGAGATCTAGATAGATCTATAGATAGTAGTAGTAATTAGCGTTGTTGAAATGTTAATAACTCGATCAACCTACCGAAATCATTGAACTTATCCTGTGGATAAACCTGTGGATAACCCTGTGGATAACTTTTCCCGATCTGTGGATAAGTAGTTATCAACAAGTTATCAACACTGTTTCAACACTCAATTAACAGAGTTTTCAACAAAGTTATCAACAACACGTTGTGGCGTGAATATCGTCGATAGACGTGTGTTTTTTCTGCCATAGCATACAAACATGACGCACCGACCACTCATTTGATCCAAAATGCAGTGTAAAAACTACAGGTAGTTGGAAAATCTTACAGTGTGTCATATGCGCCATTGTTAATAACTCTGACGCATAGCGTTAGGATGGAGCGGGGCGTTAGGGGGGATTGGTTGACTTGACGCGAGTTGTCTTGGTTCTTTTGACGCAGGGATCTTGGAATCCCAACCCTGTATTTTCTAAGGTTTCGAACGGCTGCCCGTGCACGCACTGATCCCAGGATCAGTGCGTGGCGCTAGCTTAGCGGAATGAACTTTCGATAGCGGTGGTGGCCTTCAAGATCTCGGCGTCGGTTCGCATGAGCTCACCTACCCGATTTACCCCGTGCATGACGGTGCTGTGATCTTTTCCGCCCATGAACTTTCCAATTTCTGGATACGACATCACGAGGTAGCGGCGCATGAGGTACATGCAGATCTGCCTGGGAACGGAAAGTTTGCGGCTGCGCTTATCAGAGCGAATGTCGTTGGTGGTTAAACTAAAGTGCAAGGCCACCAGTTTCAAAATCGCGTCGGGCGTAAGCTCATGTTTGATCTTGGGGGAAATATCCTTGAGCGTTTGTCGGGCCAGTTCCTCAGAAATTGGAACGCCCGTAAGTGTGGCATAGGCCTGCAGTCGGTGCAGAGAACCTTCCAACTCTCGAATGTTGGAAGTGATGTGGGTCGCAATGTAAGCCGCCACCACATCGGGGAGATCAATGCCTTCCTTTTCCGCCTTGTTCTTTAAAATCGCGATACGCGTTTCGATTTCAGGGGGCTGCACATCTGCCACTAAACCCCATTCAAAACGGGTTTGTAGACGATTCTCAAGGCCCTCAATGTCCTTTGGATAGCGATCGGAAGTGATCACGATTTGCTTCCGCGCTTCGTGAAGGTAGTTGAAGGTGTAAAAAAACTCTTCTTGAGTTCGTTCTTTGCCGGCCAAAAAGTGAATGTCATCGAGCAAGAGCACGTCGCATTTGTTGCGGTACTTCTCGCGGAAGTCTTTCATCTTATCGAGACGAATGGCTTGAATCAGCTCGTTGGTGAAGCTCTCGCTCGTAAGAAAGAGGATGCGCGCATCGGGGTTGGCCGTGAAAATTTCGTGGCCAATAGCGCGAAGTAAGTGCGTCTTGCCCAACCCTGCCCCACCGAAAATGAAAAGGGGGTTGTAGGTTAAGCCGGGCTGTTTCGCGACTGCCTGGCAAGCCGCATGGGCAAACTGATTGGAAGTGCCGATGACGAAAGTGGAAAACGAGTACTGCCGGGCAAACCGGTTGGCATTTTCTCTATCCACCGTGACCGCGTCGCTTTTAGCGGCTTCGGTGTTTTCAATGGAGAGTTCAATGCGTGGGTCGAGTTGGAGGCCTTTGAGGACTTCGGTCAGAGCCGGCAGGCATTTCAGTTCAAAGCTTTCCTTAGAAAAGCCATCCTGAAAGCGTAGCTCAAGCCTATCCGGGGTGGTTCCCTCGAATGGGGTGCTCTCCACGAGCGAGTGATATACGTGGGGCGGCAGATGAGTTTTTAACTTTCCCCTAACCCGATCCCAAAGCGCGTCTTCCATGTTGCCAAACTAGAACTGAAAAATAACCCGTTGCTAAAGATCCGATTTCGTACCAAGGCCCCCCACCTTTGGCAACGAACCAAAGTCTCGCGCAGCGGCAGGTTCCCCAATTGACTACGCGGGGGTCAGGCACTATGGTCCCACGGTCTAACTTTGAAGGTGATTTTATGAAAAGAACGTATCAGCCGAGCCGCGTGAAACGGAAACGTAAACACGGGTTCCGACATCGCATGAAGAAAAAAGATGGTCGCTTAGTTTTGTCCCGCCGTCGCCGCAAAGGGCGTAAGCGCCTGGTGGTAACGACCGGAACTAAATGAGCGTTTCTGGGACGAAAACATTCCCGAAGTCTGCCCGCCTTTTGAAGCGAAGCGAGTTCTTTTTGCAGCCTTGTCGGCGTTTTCAAACAGAACACTTTCGCTTCTTCTATACTCCGGAGGGAGGCGGCCGACTCGGGGTTTCCCTCTCTAAGAAGGTGCTGAAGCACTCTGTGGCGCGGAACCGCGTCCGCCGTCTGCTGCGAGAGGTTTTCAGGCACTCTCTTCAGGAAATTTCTGAAGTGGATGTGCATGTCATCGGTCGTGAAGAGCTAAAAGCCGACTGGATGGGACTCAAACGAGCTCAAGTAGAGAAAGAATTCACTCAGTGGAAAACCAAACTCCAGACCGGCGCTTGTTAAACGCACTCATCCATTTTGTCGTCAGCCTTTTTAGTCGAGTCACGCACGCGCTGACGGGCAACGAACCCTGTTGCCGGTTCACGCCCTCCTGTTCTCACTACGTGTCTCGTGCTTATCGGACGCATGGTTTTTTCAAAGCTACTTTTCTAGCCGCAAAACGCATTGTGCGTTGTCACCCGTGGGGAACTTCCGGATTCGATCCGGTTCCCGCACCTTAAGAGGTATTCATGGCCGCCCGTACTTGGCTTGCAGTCGTTCTTTCTTGTTTAGTGTGGTTTGTTTACATGCGTTGGTTTGCGCCGATGCCGCCCGCTCCGACCCCTGCCCAAGTAGCCGTCGAAGCCGTCAACCCGGGCGCTTCGCAATCAACGCCCACGCTGAGCGCTGGTTCGGGCATACCGGTCGCGGGGTCTGTTCCGACGACACCCTTTGCGGCCCGCCCTGTTCTTGCGGAGTCAGAGAAGCTCGCCTCTGCCGCTAGAGAAGTTGTCCTCAGTGACGCTGGCGGTAAAATCTCCGAAGTGCGCCTTCTGGATTACGCGGAATCGCTAAAAGCCGATGCGCCGAAAATCTTAAGTATCAGCCCGCTCAAAATGCCGCTCTCCATGGCAACGCTCTTCACCGAGCCCAAGCTCGCTGAGCTCGGTTTTGGCGAGTACAGCAAGCGCGTGGTCGACGGAAAGGTCGTCTTTCAAAAAACCACCGACGGTGTGACGGTCACGAAAACGTATTCACCGACAGAAGGTGACTACTTTTTGAATCTCGATGTGCGTGTCCAATTTGCACCGGGAATGAAAAACCCAGGTGCCCTTCTGATTCCATTGGGCGGCTTTGATCTGAAATACAACGCCGAGGACCCGCTGCAGGCCTGGGAAGCGATTTCCTACCAAAACGAGTCCATCAAGAGGCACACCATCGACAGCATTGAAAGTGGTTCTGCCCCTTTGCAGGGAACCACCCAGTGGATTGCTTTTGGAAACCGCTATTTCTCCTCTGCAGTTATCAATGAGTCGACGATAAATCCAGATGTGGTCTTTGAAAAGAGCGGGGATTTCACCGGCGTTTTTCTGAAGTATCCGCTGGCCAGCAAAGATCTCAATGACGTTGTGCTAAAGCTGCGACTCTTTTCTGGGCCTAAAGAAGTGAGCGAATTGGCTCGTGTCGCAGGCATGCGCCAGTTGATCGATTACGGCATGTTCTCGTTCTTTGCCTACCCCTTGCTGGAGCTGCTGCGATTTTTCTACCGGTTCACCCACAATTATGGATGGGCGATCATTCTGCTGACCATCTTGGTCCGCCTGCTTTTCTACCCTCTTTCTTTGAAGAGCTTCCGATCGATGAAGCAGATGCAGAAGTTGCAGCCGCATATTGCGGCACTTAAGGAAAAGCACAAAGCCGATCAGCAGGCCTTTGGTCAGGCGCAGATGGCACTGTTTCGCGAGCACAAGGTGAATCCGGCGGGGGGTTGCCTACCGATGCTGGTGCAATTGCCCGTATTCATCGCGCTGTATGCGGTTCTGCAAAACTCGATTGAGCTTTTCCATGCGCCGTTTTTTGGATGGATCCAGGACTTATCGTCCAAAGACCCGTATTACATTTTCCCGGTGTTGATGGGCATTGCGATGTTCGTTCAACAGAAAATGACGCCGGCTGCCGGAATGGACCCCATGCAGCAGAAGATCCTGCTCCTCATGCCGGTTATTTTTACGTTCATCATGGCAAGCCTGCCATCAGGGCTGACCATTTACATCTTCGTGAGCACTCTTCTTGGAATCCTGCAGCAGGTCATGATGAACCGGGAGCAGGGGCCGAATGAGAAGCTCGTCGCCGCTCCCACCCAAGGGAAATAGGCGGACTTGATTGATCGATCGTAAAAACCTCAATACGTCGGATACGCTTTTTGCGTTGGCGAGCGGCCCCTTGCCCTCGGCAGTTGCGATCCTACGCCTTTCTGGCGATGCCTCCTTTGACTTCATGCGACAGCATTTTGTTCCACAGAACGGAAAATGGATGGCCGCTCGTGGAATGGCCTACGGTGACATCTGTGATGAGCAGGGCCAGCGTATCGATAGTGTCGTGGCCCTGACCTTCGTCGCACCGCATTCCTTTACCGGACAGAATGTCGTCGAAATTCAATGCCACGGTGCGTCAGCAATCGTGACGCGGTTGGAGAGACTTTTTGTCGATAAAGGCATGCGACCGGCACATGCTGGCGAGTTTTCCTATAGGGCCCTGCTCAACGGCCGAATGAGTTCTCAGTCGCTGGAACACTTGGGTGATTTGTTCCACGCCCAAGATAGTTGGGACTTGGAGCGCCTGGAGATGCGCAAAGAAACTTCGCTCGTTCGGGAAATTACGCAGATTCGCGCCGAACTGATTCGCCTTCAGGCCATTCTAGATACCGCTGTCGACTTTTCCGAAGAGTACGCCAACGTTGTTTCTGCCTCGCACCAGCCCCTTCAAGCCGCACTGACCCAATCCCGTGAGCTTGCGGAGCGATACGCGGCCTTTCGAAACAACGCCGGTGTTCCGCGGCTTGTGCTGGCTGGCAGCCCGAACGCCGGAAAATCCTCCCTATTCAATGCCCTGCTTTGTCGTTACCGCGCCATTGTCCACGAGGCAGCTGGAACAACGCGCGATGCCATTGAAGAAGACATCGAGCTCGGGGGACGACGTTGGAAGTTGGTCGACACCGCCGGCGTTCGAGACGGCGAATCGGAAGTAGAGAGAACGGGATTGAAGTTGGGCGAATCCTTTCTGAAGACCGCCGGGTTTTGGATTTTGGTTGTCGACGGTACGAAAGGGATTAGTGACACCGAGCGGGCGCTTTTGCAGCGCCATGGGTCAAAACCGCACCTCACCGTCTGGAATAAAAAAGATCTTCAGGGCTTTCAGCCGCCGGTGGGTTTGTCTGGAGAAGCGGTGGTCGCCGTGTCCGCCCTCACCGGAGATTCGATAAGAGAGTTTGTAGCGGTCTTAAAAGAGCAAGCGATTCCCTCGAATCAGAGGCCGAGTGTCTTGCCGACCTCCGTTCAGGCAAAGCTCTTGATGGAGTCGGCCGATTTGCTAGAAGCCATTGCCAGAGACTTATCGATGGGTGTTCCACCGGAAGTGTTAGGGGAATGCAATCGTATGATTTTGCGAAAGCTGGAATCTATCGTCGGCGAAGTCAGTGTCGATGATGTGCTAGACCGCGTTTTCTCAGAATTTTGCATCGGAAAGTGAAGAATTGTTCCACGTGAAACAAAACCCGGATGTTGTGGTGATTGGAGGCGGACACGCAGGCATAGAGGCCTCCCTTGCTTCTGCTCGCATGGGGCTGTCGACCACCCTTATCACGCTCGATGCGTTGAAGATTGGCGAGATGTCCTGCAACCCCTCCATCGGCGGTGTCGGCAAAGGACAGCTCGTCAAAGAGCTCGACGCCCTGGGTGGTGAGATGGGACGGGCGGCCGACGCCACTGGGATTCAGTTCAAACGTCTGAACTCGAAAAAGGGGAGCGCCGTCCAGTCGTCGCGTTGCCAATCCGACAAAAAGCTTTATGCCCGCTACATGCAGTCGACTATCGCAGCCCAACCGCACCTTGAGGTTCTAGAAGCCGAAGTAAAGGCCATCCTGACTACGTCAGGTCAGATCTCGGGCATTCGGGTAGCCGTCAAGGGAGAGAGCGAGTGGCGGACGCTGCCCACGCGAGCGGTGGTGGTCACTTCCGGCACTTTCATGAAAGCCCTCATGCATTGTGGGAACGACAAGAGCGCGGGCGGCCGGTTCGGAGAAAAAGCATCGGTAGGACTGTCTGATTCGTTGAGAGAGTTGGGCTTTACGATCCAAAGACTGAAAACCGGCACCCCGCCACGGTTATTGGCCGGCTCGATCGACTTCAGTCAAATGACAGTCCATCCGGGCGACGACCCACCTCGTCTGTTTAGTTTCTGGAACACCGAGATCAAACTGCCCCAAGTGGATTGCTGGCTGACCTATTCGAACCAGGAGACCCACGACGCCATTCGAAAGGACCTCCACCGTTCTCCTCTGTATAGCGGTGAGATTCGAGGAATAGGACCGCGCTACTGCCCGTCTATTGAGGACAAAGTAGTTAAGTTCCCCGATAAGCCCCGGCATGTGCTGTTCTTCGAGCCAGAGGGACTTGATTCGGATTGGATCTATCCCAATGGAATCTCCACAAGCCTGCCAGCCGATGTGCAGGAAGCCTTTGTAAAGACCCTACCCGGTTGCCAGAATGTCCGCTTCGCCCGCTATGGGTATGCCGTCGAATACGACTGCATTGACCCCCGGCAGCTCTCCCACACCTTCGAGGCGAAGCACGTGCCCGGGCTTTTTCTGGCCGGCCAGGTCAACGGGACTTCCGGATATGAAGAAGCCGCGATTCAGGGACTTCTTGCGGGCATCAACGCCGCACTCAAGGTCAAAGGGGAACCGCCCTTCACCGTCTCGCGGGCGGAGTCCTATCTGGGGGTCTTGGTCGACGACCTGACTTCGATGGAGCTCGTTGAGCCCTATCGCATGTTCACTTCGCGGGCCGAATTTAGATTGAGTCTGAGGGAGGACAATGCCGACTTGCGTTTGACCCCTTATGGAAGGGTGCTGGGTCTGATTGGGGATGCTGAAATGGCCCGGTTCGAGCGCCGTCAGGAACTCATTGCCCGGGGAAAAGAGACTTTAGCCGCTACGGTCTGCAAGCCCTCGCCTGCGATTGATGCCGTTCTTGTGGCTAATGGCGCTTTGGCGCTCGCTCAGCCTACTTTCTATGCTCAGCTCTTACGACGCCCGGAAGTGGGGCTTTCGGACCTGCTCACCGTTGCGCCCCCCGGTTTTCTAGGAGATCTTGACCCGGATACCGCTGAAACCCTCGAAATCGAAGTGAAGTACGCTGGCTATATTGAGTTGCAGAGGCAGGAAATCGCCCGACTCGCCAAAATGTCCCGCTTAGCGATACCCGAGACTATGGATTACCGGGAAATCGCAGGTCTGTCGTTTGAGCTGAAAGAAAAGCTCATTAGGCAAAAGCCCGCTACTTTGGCGGACATTTCCAGCATTCCAGGGGTTACTCCTGCAGCTATGACTGCCGTTCTATTCCATATCCGTCAGCGCGGAGGTGCTCGTGTCGCTTAAGGGGAAGTTTGAAGCTTACGCGGATGCCCTTCCCAGTGTTCAGCCACAGGAAATCGAGCAGTACGACGCCTATTTCACGCTTCTGAAAGAATGGAACGAGAAGATCAATCTCGTCTCCCGTAAGTCTATCGACTCAAGCTTCGAGTACCATATCGCCGATAGCCTTCACCTCTCGCAGTTCATCTCTGAACAGCTCAATGGCCGTAGCTATAGTGACTTGGGCACGGGGGCCGGCTTTCCCGGCCTCATATTCGCTATCCGCTACCCACAGGTGAAGGTCACGTTCTTTGAGAAGCTTCAGAAGCGCCGGATTTTTCTGGAAGACATCAAGGCGAAGCTCAGTTTGAAGAATGTCACAGTGGAAGGAGCCCTCGCCGATAGATCGAAGGATCTTTTCACTGCACGCGCGGTTCTGGCGCCCGACGAGTTACTGGCTTTCATGAAGCGCATGCTTCAGGTCCCGGGCGGGATTATCGTTTCACTCGGCGGAGTTTCAGACTGGAACCGCACTCCGAAGGGATTCGAGCGCGCGAAAGCGATTTCCTACGACCTTCCGGGAGAGGCGGGCACCCGAAAAGCCGTTTTGTTCGAACGTTCCACGTGAAACATATTCACGCGTTACTTGTTCCACGTGGAACTTATTCTTCGTCCTCATCGACTGCCCAAAAATCGATATAGACCCGACCTGTTTCTGGATCGAGCAGCAGGGAGTAGCATCCGTCGTCTGTTCGCTGAAACGCGAAGCGGCCGACAATCTGATCATCGGGCAGTCCGAACGCCCGCAGCTGCTCTACCGCTTTGCGGAAGTGGTCCATTGTCCCATACTCATACGCGTCAACGCCCCCGACCAGAATCGCGCGGACCTTCTGAGGGTCGGTACCTTTCAATGCGCTGGCGATGAAGAAGGCGTTCCACTCGGGGTTAGAGGGCGAGTGGTAGAGGTGTGCTGTTCGGTTTTCAAGATCGAGAATGCCAACCGCAATACAAGGGCCCACGCCCAACGTGCCACACTGTTTAGGCACCAATACGGACGCGGCTTCGCACGTGCCGACGTCCGTATAGTTTTTCCCTAGGTTTCGCATAGCATCGTCGAGCGCGTGGCTTTCGACGTCAATGAGCCAGTCGGCGCAGCTCTTGGGCCATGCAAAAGAGTCAGTGGCAGCTAACGGCGGTGTGCCTAGAAGCCAAAGAAAGAAGAAGATGGAAAGTAGCGTGCTCGTTCCACGTGAAACAAAAGCGCGCGTTACTTGTTCCACGTGGAACTGCATTGAATGATCCCCTTAAAGGTCTAGTGGCGGGCAGTCGTAGAACTTTTTTCAAGGCGACTCCAGCAAAAACCATTTTGTTGCGTTGCGCAGCGGAACTAATTGAAGAGATTATGATTTTCGTTTGTTGAGGGGGCAGTCGCTGTGATAAAAATAGGGCGCGTCTCTTTCTAAGACTTACCAACATTGGGCTCGGGGCTAACAGATGCCAAAGATTATCGCGATTGCTAACCAAAAAGGGGGCGTCGGGAAAACCACTACAGCTGTGAATCTGGCAGCCTGCCTAGCGGCAGCAGAACGGCGAGTGCTGGTGGTAGACCTCGATCCTCAGGGAAACGCTTCGAGTGGTTTGGGCCTCGATAAGTCGTTTTTCACCGAGAAAAATATTTATCACGTCCTTATTGATGAGCTCCCCATTCGAGAAGCTATCTATTCAACCGAAATGAAGTTTCTCAAGGTCTGTCCTTCAGACAACAACTTGAGCGGAGCGGAAGTCGAACTCGTGCAGGCCATTGCCCGCGAAAACCGACTGAAAAGTGCTTTTGAAGACCTGGAAGGCTTAGGGCCAAATGGTTTTGACTACGTCATTATCGATTGTCCGCCTTCCTTGGGGCTATTGACCCTCAACTCACTGACGGCAGCCGACTACTACATCATCCCTCTCCAGTGCGAGTACTACGCCATGGAAGGCTTAAGTCAGATTCTTCGCACGGCAGAACTGGTGCGTAAGGGTTTGAACCGCGAATTAAAACAGCTCGGCATTTTGCTCACGATGTACGACTCGCGTAACAATCTGTCGCGGCAAGTGCTCAGCGAAGTGCAGGAACATTTCAAAGGTTCGGTTTTTGAAACCGTGGTTCCGCGCAACGTGAAGCTGAGCGAGAGTCCGAGCCACGGAAAGCCCGTCATTCTGTACGACATTAGTTCCACGGGTTCGCAATCTTACCTCGCGCTTGCGCAGGAAGTGATTCAGCGGCTCGAGCTAAAAGAAGAAATAAGTGAAGTGACCGCAGACGGTGCCACGGAGATTTCTCCAGTCGTGACGTCAGTCAGCGCCGAAACGCAAGGAGCGGAACATGGCATCTCTTGAAACCGATAAGAAAAAAAGCGTGTTGGGCCGCGGGCTCGCGTCACTCATCCCTGATGTTCCGGGGGCCCGGGTAACCTCCGATCCTGCGAAGAAGGGGTTTTTTTTCTGCGACATCGAAAAGATCGTTCCGAACACCTACCAGCCCCGAAAGATTTTTCAGAAAGAGGCGCTCGAAGAACTCGCCGAGTCCATTAAGGTGCACGGCATCATTCAACCCCTCGTGGTGCGTCAAAGAGACGGCCACTACGAACTCATCGCCGGGGAGCGTCGATGGCGCGCCGCGCAAAAAGCCGGATTGAAGCAGGTTCCTGTCGTCGTCAAAGACATTACAGGTGACGCACCGTCCCTAGAGATGGCGATCATCGAGAACGTTCAGCGCGAAGAACTGAACTGTATTGAAGAAGCTATCGCCTACCAGCAGCTAGTCGACGAGTTCCAGTTGTCTCAGGAAGATATTGCCACGCGCGTCGGTAAGAACCGCGCGACTATCGCGAATACTCTTCGGCTACTCAAGCTACCCTCGGCTATCCGGGAAGATATAACAGGCGGAAAGATCACGATGGGTCATGCGCGAGCCATTCTCGCTCTGGACAACATGGACGATCAAATGTCCGTGCGGGAAATGATTTTGAAAAAGAAGCTTTCCGTTCGCGACACCGAGCGGCGAGTAAATGAGATCTTAAGGGCGAAGAATCGGCCACCCGGGGAAGAAAAGATCCCTGATGCCAATTTCAAAGCGCTCGAAGACGATCTGCGACGTCACTTTGGTGCGCCGGTTCGCTTGGTAGGAACCGAGACCCATGGGTTCATCCAGGTATCCTATTCCAACCGCGATGATTTAATGCGTTTGGTCGATGTCATGAAGGGGCAAAATGTCGTTCCTCCGCCGATCGGATCCGTTTGATCTTCCCTCAGTGAGTCACGACATCACAGTCGTACTCCAAAAGGGGTGTCAGCTCGAAGGCCGCCTGCAGTTTGAGGGAACGGCTCGCATCGACGGACACTTCAAGGGAGAGATTTTCACACCCGATATTCTTATTATCGGGGATGAAGCACAGGTCACCGGCCAAATCGAAGCCGATGTTGTGGTCATTTCCGGCCAGTTCACCGGCGACATCTTTGCGACTCAAAGAGTCGAGATTCAGGCTCCTGCTGTGGTTCGTGGAACCATCCAAAGTGCGATCCTTCAGGTAGATGAAGGGGCGGTTTTTGAGGGCAAGACCAAGATGCTAGGTCCACTGCCCAATGCCCGAAGTTCCAAAGACGTTCCTTCCGAGAAGTAAGACTACAAACGCTCTGAAAGCTTGCCCCGCCTGCCTTGACACCCTTTTTGCTAGCGTGTTAGCAAACTTGCGCGCCTCTAACAAAGAAACACGATGCACCACGAGCCAGTTCTAGTTCCCGATCTGACCCTGTTCATCCAAATGGGGATCTTCTTTGCGAGTTACTTCGTTTTAAACGCGCTTGTCTTCAAGCCGTACCTCGCCCTTTTGAAAGCCCGCCGTGAGCAAACCGTGGGTTTACGTCAATCGGCCGAACGCGACCGAGAGCTAGCCGAGAAATTGAAAGTCGAATACGAAACCTTCATGAAAGCTGAGCGGAAGAAGATTGCGACCTGGCAGGACGAGGAACGTAAGAAGATTCAGGACGAAGAACGTGCTCGGATCCAAACGGCACGGGACCAGGCCGCCAAGTCCAACGAGGTCGCCCGCGTCGTCCTTGAAGAAGAAAAAGCCAAAGCCTTCCAGAAGCTGCAGAGCAGCGTAAACGAATTCTCTAGTGCCATTGTGTCAAAGATGTTGGGACGGAAGATTCAGGTTTCCAGTTCCCAGGCAGCTCTGAAAATCGATGCGGAAGACGCGGTGCCTACATGAGCCTTGAAGCTATCTCCACCCTGCTCAATTTTACCGTTGTTGCCGGCATTCTGTACTACGCGGGCCGTAAACCCATTTCTGAGTTTTTTCAGACTCGAAGCCGTACCATAGGCACCGAAGTGGACGAGGCGCGTCGTGTTTCTGGTGGGGCACACCGAGACATGCAGGAGTGGGACCGCAAGATGCGTGGGGCTTCCGAGGAAATTCATCGTCAGTTTGAGGATACGCGCACCACGATGGCAAAAAGCCGTGAACTCGCTCTGACCCGGGCCCATTCGGAAACGAAACGGATTTCTGAAGAATCGACTCTGATGATTGCGGCTGAGCAGGCGGGGGCCAAGCGAAGTCTACGCCGGCAACTGGGTCTGGAAAGCATCGAGCAGGCGCGTCAGTATATGACTTCTCACATGGACAAAAAGGACGGCGGAAAGCTGCTCACCGACAACCTGGAAAGGGTCTCTCATGGCCACTCAGGGTAAAGTCATCAGCCGTTATTCCAAGGCGATTTTCTTGAGTCTCAAAGACTCAAAGAAGGCCGACAAAGTGTTGCCCGAACTCGAAGCCTTCGCAAAACTCATTGCCGAGCACAAAGAGCTGGCGCTCATTGTTCACGCCCCTACTTTCAGTACCCAGCAGCGTGTCGACATCATCAAGGATGTCACAGCCAAAATGAAAGCGTCCCAAGAGAGCGTTGAAATCCTTACCGCGATTTGCAAGCTGGGTCGCCTGGATCAAATTGGCGGAATAGTTTCCCGGTTACGCGTGAAAGTGCTTGAGAACGAGAGTATCCAGCCCATCCAAGTTTGGACGGCGGAACCCTTGGGTGCCGATGAAAAGAAATTAGTGGAAGACAGATTTGCCAAACTACTCGGCAAGGAAGTCGATGCAGCCTACGCTGCGCGACCTAGCTTGGTGGGCGGTTTAAAAGTGTCGGCCGGTGGCCGAACCTTTGATGGAACAGTATCGGGTTGGCTCGATACGCTTAAAGACAGATTGGTTGAAGGAGAAGCATAGATGGAAATTCGCGCTGACGAGATAAGCACGATTATTCGAAAACGCATCGAGGAATTCGATAAAGAGATTCAGGTTGCCGAGACGGGCACCATCTTGAGTGTGGGCGATGGCGTTGCCAAAATCTATGGCCTTCAAGAAGCCATGTCCGGAGAGATGGTTGAATTTCCCGGCGGTATGAATGGCTTGGTCCTGAACCTCGAAGAAGACAGTGTCGGGGTTGCCGTTTTCGGAGAAGTCACCGGCGTTAAAGAAGGCGACACCGTAAAACGTACTGGCAAGATCCTCCAAGTGCCAGTCGGCGAAGCGTTGATCGGTCGCGTGGTGAACGCGCTCGGTGAACCCATCGACGGTAAAGGACCAATCAAGTCTAAGGACTATCGTAACGTTGAAATCAAAGCTCCGGGAATTGTTGACCGCCAATCCGTGAGCGAACCCTTACAAACGGGCATCAAGGCGATTGATGCGATGGTGCCGATTGGTCGAGGTCAGCGCGAGTTGATCATTGGCGATCGCCAGACGGGTAAAACCGCGATCGCGGTGGATACCATCATCAACCAAAAAGGCTTGGATGTTTATTGCTTTTACGTCGCCATCGGGCAGAAGGCTTCGACCGTTGCTCAGGTAGTGGAGAAGCTGCGCAGCTCGGGCGCGATGGAATACACGACGGTTATTTGCGCGACCGCCAGTGACCAAGCGCCTTTGCAGTACATTGCACCTTATACGGGCGTCACGATGGCGGAACACTTCCGAGATACGAAACGCCACGCCTTGATCATTTACGACGATTTGACTAAACAAGCGCAAGCTTATCGACAGCTCTCGTTGCTGCTTCGGCGTCCTCCGGGTCGCGAAGCGTATCCGGGCGATGTGTTCTACTTGCACAGTCGCTTGCTGGAGCGTGCCGCGAAGCATTCGAAAGAACGAGGCGGCGGTAGCTTAACTGCGTTGCCAATCATTGAAACGCAAGCTGGCGATATTTCCGCGTACATTCCGACGAACGTGATTTCGATTACCGACGGGCAGATCTTCCTCGACACCGATTTGTTTTACTCGGGCGTGCGACCAGCAATTAACGTGGGCCAGAGCGTATCTCGTGTGGGCGGTTCGGCGCAGGTTAAAGCGATGCGACAGATTGCAGGTTCGCTGCGATTGAACCTCGCGCAGTACCGGGAAATGGCTGCGTTTGCGCAGTTCGGATCGGATTTGGACAAAGCGACGCAAAACATGCTTTCGCGTGGCGAGCGGATGGTGGCTGTGTTGAAACAGGGCCAATACGCCCCGCTTCCGGTGGAACGTCAGATCGTCATCATCTTTGCTGGTACAACCGGCAAGCTCGACAAGATTCCAACGGATCGCATTGCCGACTTTGAAAAGGGATTGCTCGAGTTCATCGATTCGAAACATGGCGAAGTGCTGGCGGCCATCAAAGAAAAGAAAACACTCGATGATGCGTTGAGAGCGACGCTCAATAAAGTGATCGATCAGTACGCAGCAACGTTCGCATAAGAGAGTTCAGTGGCTAGTCAAAAGGACATTAAAAAGCGCATTGTCAGTACGAAGAATACTCGCCAGACGACGCGCGCGATGAAGATGGTTTCGGCGGCTAAGCTCCGTCGAGCGCAGGAAGCTATCGTAAATGCCCGCGCCTACGCGTATCGCATCTATTCGGTTTTGATGTCGCTGGCTTCCATGCCGGATGTGAAGCACCCGTGGCTGGTACGTCGTCCAGAAAAGCGGGTTCGTATGGTCGTTCTCGCAGGCGATCGCGGCCTTTGCGGCTCTTTCAACTCTTCGGTTTTCAAAGAGGCCACACGCTTTCTAAAAACGAAACAAGCAGAAGGCGTGGAAGTCGTCGTAGATACCATTGGCCGAAAAGCCAACGATACGTTCAAACGCAACCCAGGGTTCGGAACCAACTATGAAGGCTTGCTTGGCAAAGCAAGCTACTTGAATACGAGCGCGGTAGCCGAAGGAATTTTGGCGGACTTCGCTGCTAAAGACTTCGACGCGGTTTATCTTGTCTATAACGAATTCAAATCTGCTATTCAGCAGCGCGTGATTGTCGAGCGGCTCATTCCCGTATCGACAGACGTTCCTGAAGGAGTAGCGGGAATTTTGACCGTCACCGAGGAAGAACGTTTTAGAAAAGCTCTGTTTGAGCCTTCGAAGGAAGCGCTCTTAAACGAGCTGGTGCCTCGGCATTTTAAGACCCAGTTTTTTCGGGCCGTTTTAGAATCGGTAGCGAGTGAACATGGGGCGCGCATGGCCGCGATGGAAAACGCGACCACGAACGCTTCGGAAATGATTGACGCTTTAACTTTGGACTATAACAAGGCCCGCCAGGCCGGCATCACGAAAGAGTTGCTGGAAATCATCGGTGGCGTTGAGGCCATGAAATAAAAGAGCTTAAGAGGAAGAACCATGGAACATTTAGGTGAAATCACTCAGGTCGTCGGCCCCGCGGTGGACGTTTCGTTCGATACCGAAGGCTTACCGGCCATCTTCAACGCTTTGAAGGTTTCCAACCCGAGCATCAGCGACTCGAAGGACAACCTTACCTTGGAAGTGGCGGCCCACTTGGGTGACGGAATCGTTCGTTGCATTGCAATGGATTCTACCGACGGCTTAACTCGCGGAATGAAGGTTCGTGATACGAAGAACCCCATCATGATGCCGGTGGGGCGCGAAACCCTCGGGCGTATTTTGAACGTCATCGGAGAACCCGTAGACGAAGCGGGCCCCATTAATTCGGCTAAGAAAATGCCGATTCACCGTAAGCCGCCCCCGTTTGAAGACCAAAGCACTCAGGTCGAAATGCTCGTGACGGGCATTAAGGTTGTGGATCTTCTCGCTCCCTACGCAAAGGGCGGAAAAATCGGTCTATTCGGCGGCGCCGGCGTGGGTAAAACCGTTTTGATTATGGAGCTCATCAACAACATCGCGAACCAGCACGGGGGTCTTTCCGTATTCGCTGGTGTGGGAGAACGTACTCGTGAAGGGAACGATCTCTGGGATGAAATGAAGGAGTCGGGCGTTATCAGCAAGACCGCGATGGTTTACGGGCAGATGAATGAGCCGCCTGGTGCGCGCTTGCGTGTGGCGCTCTCTGCTCTGACGGCAGCCGAATACTTCCGCGACGAAGAAGGCCAGGACGTTTTGATGTTTGTGGATAACATCTTCCGTTTCACTCAGGCTGGTTCTGAAGTGTCGGCGCTCTTGGGCCGAATTCCTTCGGCAGTGGGTTACCAACCTACCCTCGCCACGGAAATGGGTTCTTTGCAGGAGCGCATTACGTCGACAAAAAAGGGCTCGATTACATCCGTGCAAGCGATTTACGTACCCGCGGATGATTATACGGATCCCGCACCTGCCACCGCGTTTGCCCACTTGGATGCGACAACCAACTTGTCTCGCGCGATTTCAGAAAAAGGGATTTACCCGGCGGTGGATCCGCTTGCTTCGACTTCACGCTTGCTCACTCCCGAAGTGGTGGGCGAAGAGCATTACAAAGTGGCTCGTGAAGTTCAGCGTCTTTTGCAGCGCTACAAGGACCTGCAAGACATCATCGCGATTCTCGGAATGGACGAACTTTCCGAAGACGACAAAATCACGGTTGCCCGTGCTCGTCGTCTCGAACGCTTCCTGTCACAGCCCTTCTTTGTGGCAGAAAAATTCACGGGGAATCCTGGTAAGTATGTGGAAGTCGCAGACACCGTCCGGGCTTTCAAGGAAATCTGTGAAGGTAAGCACGACGATCTTCCCGAGCAGGCGTTTTACATGGTGGGAACGATCGAGGAGGCGATTGCGCAGGCTGAAAAGCTGCGAGGTGTCGCATGATAGAAGTGGATATCGTAACGCCCTCTCGCCGTATTATCGAAGGCTTGAAGGTCGACAAGGTCACCTTGCCTACTGCGAGCGGGGATATCACTGTGCTTCCTGGCCACACCGAGTTGGTTACGCTTCTTTCCACGGGAGTTTTGAGCTTTCCAGGAACCAGCGAGGCACGCAAATTTGCCGTCAGCTACGGCTTTTCCATTGTCCGCAAGGACAAGGTCATCGTGCTCGCTGAGACCTGTGAGGAAAGCGCAGAGATTGATTTGAGTCGTGCGAAGGAAGCTCAGAAACGCGCTGAATTGGCCCTCAATGGAGTCCTTACTGAAGCAGACTTGCGCAAACAGCGCCTAAAGCTAGAGCGCGCCTTGGTCCGCCAGCAGGCCAGCCACTAATTCCTTTCAGATGGTGACCCATCTCAAAATCAACGAGATCTTCTACAGTATTCAGGGCGAGAGCCTGCTGGCAGGCAAACCCACGACTTTTGTGCGTACTACCGCCTGCAACTTGCGATGTGGCTTCTGCGACTCACGCTATTCGTTTCGAGAAGGCAAGGTCATGGAAGTCGAAGACATCCTGACCGAGGTGCGGAAAAACAAAACAAAATACGTGTGCCTCACAGGTGGCGAGCCGCTCGGGCAGCAAGGAATTTACCCCCTGATGGGGCTACTTTTGAAGTCAGGCTACACCGTGTCCCTGGAGACAAACGGCAGTTTTATCGTCGATAAAGTGCCGGCCGAAGTTATCAAGGTGATCGATCTGAAATGCCCTGACAGTGACGAATCCGACGCAATGGTATGGGAGAACTGCGACCTGGTGCAACCGCACGACCAGTTTAAGTTCGTGGTTTCCTCCCGCGCGGATTTTGACTGGTCTTTGGGGGTTTGTGAAACACGCAAACTTTTCGACAAGTGCCCTGTCCTGTTTTCTCCGGTTCACGGCAAAGTGAAGCCGCTGGAGCTCGCTGAGTGGGTGCTAGAATCGGGCGCGCCGGCCACGTTTCAGATGCAGCTTCACAAGGAGCTTTGGGGTGAAAAAACTCGAGGTGTTTAGCTTCTGTTGAGCCTGGCTTGTGGGGCCCGGGCCCCTGTTGCCGACCCCCCCTTTTTCTACTACCGTGTTGCGATGTCTTTGCCCGCAGGTTCACCAAAGCCCGAATGGCTCAAAATCCGCCCCCCCGGCGGAGAGAACTATTTGAAGATCAAGGGCTTACTACGTGAGCTAAAACTCCATACCGTATGTGAAGAGGCAGCCTGTCCTAATGTGGCTGAGTGCTGGTCTGGTGGGACAGCTACCGTCATGCTTTTGGGCGATACCTGTACGCGGGGTTGCAAGTTTTGCCATGTAAAAAGCGGCAATCCCCGAGGTCTTATCGATGCGAATGAGCCTCGAAATGTGGCCACCGCTCTGTCGAAAATGGGGCTTACCTACGTGGTTTTGACCACGGTCGATCGCGATGACCTTCCAGATGGTGGCGCCGACCACATTGGCCAAACGGTGGAGTCGATTAAGCTGCTGCGCCCAGAAACTTTGGTCGAGATTTTGGTGGGTGATTTTGCAGGGGACATGAAGGGTGTGGAGCGTGCGGTCCAATCGGGCTGTGATGTCTATGCTCACAACATTGAAACCGTTGAGCGATTGACGAGCAAGGTGCGCGATGGCCGTTGCGACTACCGGCAATCCATTGCCACGCTCGAACACGCCAAACGCGTGCGTCCCAGCGTCATTACGAAATCCTCGATCATGGTAGGCCTCGGTGAGACGCGCGAAGAGATGGCGATCGCCATGGACGATTTGCGTGCCGCAGGAGTGGAGATTCTCACCATTGGGCAGTACTTGCGCCCCACGAATTGGCACCTGCCTGTTGATGATTTCGTTCACCCGGATGTCTTCAAGGAGTACGAACAGCTCGGATTGGAAAAGGGCTTTTTGAGTGTGCCGTCGGGACCTTTGGTCCGCAGCAGTTACCGTGCGGGAGAGAAGTTTCTCGAGGGTTTGCTGCGAAAGAAAGAGACACATGTTTGATGCGCCAACTACAGGGGATGCTTTGAATAAGAAAAATGCGGGTACCGCTCCAAAACTGAAAGCCGCTCGTTCCTCCGTCCTGCGGGAAGATTGCTATACGGTGATGAACGAAGACAACTCCATCGACAAATCGAAGGAGCCCAAACTTTCTAAAGAGCTGCTTCTGAAAATGTATCGCAACATGGCGCTCACGCGAGCGTTCGACGAACGCGGCATGATGCTTCAGCGTCAGGGCCGCATCGGGTTTTACGTTCCCTCCACCGGCCAAGAGGCGATTCAAACGGGAACCGCGGCCGCGCTTGAAGAAAAGGATTGGGTGTTCCCCAGCTATCGTGAGCCAGGAGTTTTTCTGTATCGTGGTGCCAGCATGTTCAAGATGCTTTGCAATCTCTGGGGCAACTCTGAAGATGAAGCCAAGGGACGGCAGATGCCCGTGCACTACAGTTTTCCGGAACAGCGCCTATTTAGCGTTTCCAGTCCTATTGCGACGCAGGTCATTCAGGCGGTGGGCGCAGCGGTTGCTTCCAAGATTCAAAAGACAAAGGAAGTTGCCATCACCTACTTTGGTGATGGGGGAACTTCAGAAAATGACTTTCATACGGGGATGACGTTCGCGGGCGTTTATCAAGCCCCCACAGTATTCATCTGCACGAACAATAAATATGCTATTTCCGTTCCGCTATCTAAGCAGTGTGCCACGCCACGACTTGTCGACAAAGCAGCGGGGTACGGGATCCCTGGTGTTGCCGTAGACGGTAACGATATTTTGGCCGTTTATTCGGCCGCCAAGCAAGCAGTCGATCGAGCACGCGCAGGCGAGGGCCCCAGTTTTATCGAGTGTGTCACCTTGCGGATGGGCCCCCACTCTTCGTCAGATGATCCGACGCGCTATCGCGACGAAAAGGAATATGAAGCTTGGAAAAAACGCGATCCCATAGTCCGCTTCCGCCAGGTGTTGGAAGACAAGGGACTTTGGGACGACACGAAGGAAACGAGCCTTCAAGAAACTTTGAAAGAGGAAATTCTAGCATCGATTGCGAAGGCGGAGCCAGTGCCCCCCCCGGGGCTAGAATCGGTTTTTCAGGACGTGTTTTCTGAAATGACCCCTCAGCTTAAAAGACAGATGGATGCGCTGGTGCGCGAAGGCGAACTACGCGGCAAGTTCGAAAATACGAGCGAGGCCTTTCCCCTTTAGAGGAATAAGATGGCGAATCTTACTTTAGTTCAAGCAGTACAGAATGCATTGTTCACCGAAATGGGTTTGGACGAGCGTGTCGTTTTGATGGGCGAAGACGTCGGATTTAACGGCGGTGTTTTCCGCGCTACTGAAGGGTTGCAAACGCAATATGGTGGCGAGCGGGTAATGGACACGCCTCTTAATGAAAGCGGCATCATCGGAATGGCAATGGGCATGGCGGTGAATGGGCTTCGACCCGTTCCCGAAATCCAGTTTATGGATTTCATCTACCCCGCGTTCGATGAAATTGTGAGCGAAGTGGCGAAAATTCGTTACCGCTCGGGTGGTGGGTTCACCTGCCCCATGGTCATTCGAACACCCTATGGAGGTGGCATTCGGGGCGGCCATTATCACTCGCAAAGTGCGGAAGCCTACTTCTGTCATACGCCCGGATTGAAAGTAGTCATCCCTTCAAACCCCTATGACACGAAAGGCCTTCTGATCGCTTCCATTCGCGATGAAGATCCCGTGTTGTTCATGGAGCCCAAAAAGCTTTATCGTTCGGTCAAAGGTGAGGTGCCTGAAGAGGCCTACACTGTCGAATTGGGTAAGTGCAATACCGTGCGCGAGGGCAAAGACGTCACGCTGCTCGCTTGGGGTGCAATGGTTCCTGTTTGCATCGCAGCGGCAGAACTCTCTGCCCCACGCGGAGCCGACTGCGAAGTGATTGATTTACGAACTTTGGTGCCCCTCGACGAAAGTACGATTCTGGAGTCGGTAAAGAAGACGGGTCGAGTCGTGATTGTTCAAGAGGCACCCAAGACCTGCGGTTATGGCGCGGAACTCTCGGCCATCATCGCAGAAGAAGCGATTGAATATTTGGAAGCTCCTATTGTGCGAGTGACGGGTTTTGATACGCCCTTCCCTTACACGTTGGAGCACGTCTATATGCCTGATCCCGAGCGAGTGGCGCTGGCGGTAGGCAAAGTTAAGAATTTCTGATGCTCGAAGTAGAAGGTGTAAAAATGGATTTCAAACTACCTGACATAGGTGAAGGCGTACACGAAGGGGAAATCACCAAGTGGCTGGTTCAGCCAGGACAAAAGGTAACCCTGGATCAACCCATGGTCGAAGTGATGACGGATAAGGCGACTGTGGAAATCCCGGCGCCCATCGCAGGCACTATCGAAGGCGTTTATGCCAAAGAAGGCGAAACGGTCCCGGTAGGCAAAGTGATCTTGAGAATCAGTGAAGGCGGTACGGCTGCTAAAAAGCCAGAAGCCGAAAAGCCGGCTCCCGCAGGTGCCTCCGCTGCTGGCAAGGCAACCCCGGCCCCCGCGCCCAAAACGGTAGCGCCGGCCGCTCAAGCCTCTCGTCCACAGTCTGAGCCTGATGTCCCCTTCAATGTTTTGGCAACCCCCGCGACACGAAAGCTCGCTCGCGATCTTAGTGTGAAGCTAGGAGAAGTCCAGGGATCAGGACCTCACGGACGCGTGACCAAGGCGGATGTGCAGATGGTCTATGAAGGACGCTCTGCCGCGCAGCCACGCACTTCGCACCCTGTATCAACTGAAGTACGTAGCTCTTCTGCGAAGCCAGCACAGATTACGGTTCAGCGCGGAGCACTTCAGAAGATTCCGCTTCGAGGCATTCGCAAGAAGATTGCCGAGAGCATGACGCTTTCAAAACATAAAGCCGCGCACTTCACTTACGTCGAAGAAGTCGACATGACAGAAGTTGTCAGTATGCGCAAAGCAGCTGCCGCGGAAGCCGAAAAGCGCGGCGTAAAACTGACTTTCTTGCCCTTCATTATTAAGGCGCTCATCCCTGCTCTTAAAGAGTTCCCTTACTTGAATTCATCGTTGGATGAAGAGCATCAGGAAATCGTCCTTAAGGGGGACTACAATTTCGGGATTGCGACGGATACGCCCAACGGGCTTATGGTGCCGGTGATTAAATCCGTCGATAGTAAGAGCATTTGGGAACTGGCGGCTGAAATCACGGAGCTCTCTGAGCGCGCGAAGAACGGCAAAAGTCAGATGGAAGATCTCAAAGGCGGAACTTTTACGCTGACGAATGCGGGTTCCATCGGCGGAGTTTTTACCACTCCGGTTATCAACTATCCGGAAGTCGCCATTCTGGGGGTCAACGCGATTCGTAAGAGACCCATGGTGGTGGACGATCAAATCGTCATTCGGGACATGATGTTCTTATCGATGTCTGTGGATCACCGGGTGGTGGACGGTGCGGATGCCGCACGCTTCATGAACCGTTTGATTTATTTCCTCTCTGATCCTTCAAGGTTGGTGTTCGCATGAAGAACTACGATGCAATTGTCATTGGAGCGGGCCCCGGCGGATATGTTTGTGCCATTCGTCTGGCGCAGCTGGGAAAAAAAACCGCTGTCATCGATAAGGAATACTGGGGCGGCGTCTGCCTGAATGTCGGCTGCATTCCGTCGAAGGCCTTGATTTACGCCGCGAACCAGCACCATAAAGCGCAGCACGAGTTTGCGGAAATGGGCTTGGTTACTAAGGGCGTTTCTGTCGACGGGAAGAAGCTCCAGGAATGGAAAACTGGAGTGGTTAAGAAGCTGACGGGCGGAATCGGTGGCCTGTTTAAGTCCAACAAAGTGGATGCCTTCAAAGGCTCCGCGGTGTTCAAAGACGCCAAGACCCTCGAAGTTACGACTGAAAACGGCAAGGAAACCCTCACGGCTCCGGCGATTGTTATTGCAACGGGCTCACGCCCCCTGGAAATTCCGATTCTCAAATACAACGGCAAGAACGTGGTCGACTCGACCGGAGCGCTAGAATTTCAAAGTATCCCACCGAAGCTTGTAGTGATTGGCGGAGGTTTCATAGGCGTCGAAATTGGCACCGCCTACGCCAAGCTCGGTAGCGAAGTCACTATTGTCGAGGGCATGCCGCAAGTGCTCGCCAGTATCGACCCTGAGTTGGTTGGAGTGGTTGAGCGCAAAGCACGAAAACTCGGCATCAAGATTCTGGTCAATACGAAGGCCATTGGTTTAAAGGAAACCGATCCCGCCAAGTCTGCAAAGCTCCACCTCGAAGTGGAAGGGGCAGATAAAAAGCGCGAGTTCTTAGAGGCGACACATATTCTGGTATCGGTGGGCCGCAAACCTAACTCAGATAACCTTGGAATCGAGAAAACGGGCGTGAAGATGGATCCCCGTGGGAATATTCTGACTAACAATGAAAGCAAAACCAACGTTGCTGGAATTTACGCGATTGGCGACGTGGCGGGTGCTCCGCAACTTGCGCACCGAGCGATGATGGATGGGCAGCTGGTGGCCGCTTCTATTGCGGGAGACAAATCGTTTAAGGACTATAAGACGATTCCCTGGGCGGTTTTCTGCGATCCTGAAATTGCAGTGACAGGATTGACAGAGAAGGACTGCCAAGAAAAAGGCATCAAATTCCGTGTGGGCAAGTTTCCGTTTGCAGCCAATGGCCGAGCGCTCTCCACCAATGAGAGCGAAGGCTTTATGAAGGTGATTGTGGCAGAAGGAACGGAAACCATTTTGGGTGTCCATATGGTTGGGCCCGAGGTTTCCAATCTCATTGCGGAAGCAACGCTAGCTGTGGAAATGGGCGCTTGTGCCGAAGACATCATCAGAACGATTCACACGCATCCGACTTTGCCGGAGGCATTCCCGGAAGCAGTAGAGGCGGCGGTTTTCCAGCCGATCCATATCTACAAAGCTCCGGCAGCAGGAGCAAGCCATGGTCGGCCTACAGGCGCACCTTCCGCCCGAGCTTGAGCGAACGCGCGGGCGCGCGCTGCTGCTCGAGGACCTAGGCATTCGGGACTACAACGAGGTCTATCGCCTTCAGCAAACTACTGTTCAGAAGGTGAAGGAAAATCCGTCTGCGTTTGAGCGCCTGCTTTTTGTGGAGCATCCGGAAGTCTATACGCTGGGACGTCGTTCTTCGGCGCAGGAAGTGAATGTCGCGTTCCCCACCGTTTCTGTGGAACGCGGAGGGCAAGTCACTTTCCATAGTCCCGGGCAATTGGTCGCGTACCCCATCTTGCGTCTCGCAGACAAAGAGCGCGACTTGCACCTGTACCTTCGCACTTTGGAGCAAGTGCTGATCGATGTGCTAGGGGACTTTGGTTTGAAGGCAGAGCGTCGTCCGGGTGCCACGGGCGTCTGGCTAAAAGGGGTCGAGAAGAAAATCGCAAGCATCGGTGTCGCCGTGTCTTCGTGGGTCACCTACCACGGCTCGGCGCTCAATGTTTGCAATGATCTGAGTGGGTTTGCTCGCATCAGACCGTGCGGGTTCCCCAGTGAAGTCATGACGTCACTGTCCGTAGAGTTGCGCGGGGGGTGCCCTTCGATGGATGAAGTGAAGGAAAGCTATCTCCGCCATTTTCTTTCAAATTTTAATCGCAGCCTCGTGCTTTAGAATCGTCGATCAGTCCGCTTGAACCCTCTGCCGCGCACGTGTATTCCCTGCCCATGCGAAAACTAGGCTTGCTGTCACTTTGGTTCGTTCTTTCCGCTTGTTCATCGACCACCGTAATCAAGGGCTCTTCCCCCATCGCCGACTTTCCTGATCGTCAGCGAGCGAACTATGAAACGACCAGTGATGAGTTCATGATCGCCTCTCAAGGCGAAGCAACGACGCTGGCAGCGAAGAAGATGTTTGAACTCGGAGGTAACGTGTTTGATGCGGCCGCAGCCGCTTCTTTCACTATTGCCGTGGAGCGCCCTCAATCGACGGGCATTGCGGGCGGTGGATTCCTTCTGGCCTACACCCCGAAGGGCAAGGCAGTGGCGGTCGACTTTCGCGAGCGAGCGCCCGCGAAAGCCACCGAGAAAATGTATCAGAACTCCAAGGGAGAAGTGATTCCCGGAAAGTCGACGGAAGGGATCTTTGCGGTTGGCGTACCCGGCATGGTGGCCGGTGTATTGGAGATTCAAAAAAAGTACGGGCGCCTTTCTCGCGCGCAAGTGCTGGCCCCCGCGATCGAGCTCGCTGAAAAAGGAGTCGTGGTCTATCCCCACTTAGCTGCGGCTTTGGAAAAGCAAAAGGACGTGCTTTGGAAGAGCGAAGCAGCCCGTCCGATTTTCTTTAGGGCGGAAGGTCAGCCCTTGAAAGTGGGAGACGTTCTAAAGCAGCCAGACCTTGCGAAAGTGCTTAGTGCGATTGCCGAAAAAGGAAAGGACGGGTTCTACAAGGGTTGGGTGGCAGAAGCCTTTCTAGCAGAGACCAAGAAGCAGGGAGGCTTAATCACGCAAGCCGACTTGAACACCTATCCTGTGAAATTCCGCGTGCCTGTAACGGATGACTACGGCCCCTATCAAATTGTTTCAATGCCCCCACCCAGTTCGGGTGGGGTGCACGTTGTCCAGATTCTCAATATTCTCGAAGGCCTTCCGCTTGCGCAAGCAGGCGCTTACTCCGCTGAAACCCTGCACATGACGGCGTCTGCGATGCAGCTGGCCTATCGTGACCGCGCCAAGTATCTCGGAGATTCCGACTTCGTTAAGGTGCCCCTCAAGAATTTGACCAGCGATGCGTACGCTTTGAAATTGCGAGCGACCATCGACAAAGCGGCGGCTAAGAAGTCTGACGCGCTTTCTACTCCCGATCCGCGTAAGCCCGAATCCAAGGAAACGACGCATTTCACCATCGCCGACAAAGACGGCAATGTGGTGAGTTCTACTCAAACCATCAATGGCTGGTTTGGCTCTGGGGTGGTGGTCCCCGGTACGGGGATGGTTTTGAATAATGAGATGGATGATTTTTCCGCGAAACCAGGCGTAGCCAATAAATTTGGGTTGGTAGGCGGCAAAGAAAATGCGATTGCTCCCGGCAAACGCCCTCTCAGCAGCATGTCTCCTACGATTGTTCTCCAAGGGTCGCAACCCATCTTGGCCCTAGGAAGTCCCTCGGGTTCACAAATCATTACCTGCGTGGCCCTGACGACCATGAACTACCTGACCTACAAGATGCCTTTGTTCGAGGCTGTTACTGCTTTGCGATACCACCACCAGTACCTTCCCGATCAGTTACTGGTCGAAGCTCCGGGACTGCCTGCCGGGTTGGAAGCGGACTTGAAAAAGCTGGGCCACGACGTCAAGACAGGCGAGATAGGTTGCAAGGTACAAGCGGTCGCCTTCGAATCTGGTCATTTGCGAGCCGTGAGTGACCCGCGTGGTGAAGGGTTTGTTGCGGGAGAAAAAACCGCAGCCGTTCTACCGCAAATCCAAGATTCGAATGCTCCTGTCTCTCAAGATTAGTTTCGACAGCTTCGTCATTGCATAACTGACAACTCTGTCAAACGAACCGTATGACGGCGATCCACTAGCCTGAGTTTTCTGGCACATCCTCTGCAATCTCCCTTGTTCGAGAAACGATTTCCGTTTCTTAAAATTTAGGGGAGAGAGAAATGAAGCACAGTTTAGGATTATTGTTGATGGTCGCGCACCTGGCGGTTGGTGGTGCGTTCGGAATCGAATCGCGGGCAGTCGAAATTGAGACAACAGGGGGCCGATTTGTTGATGTGACAAGCGACGAAATTGTTCGCGCTTTCGAAGCGCTGTTGGCTGAAGATGTGGCCACGATGGAAGGGCAGATCGAAATGCACGAGGCGCTCTACAAGATTGCTTACTCTGGCTCTGGCCTGAATCTGACTCAGAGTGCTGCGCTTGCATTTGCGAAGAAACTTGCGCCGAGAATGCTTGTCGAAGACGTTGCAGTCGCGAAAGACGCGGCAAGCTATGCTTACTCGAATGCCGGGCTAGGTCAGACGAGTACGAATGCTGCCCAGTTTGTCGAAAAACTCATGGCGTTGCGTGGGGCCAAGGAACGTTTGGCGGCACACAAGAAAGCATTCGGTTTTGCATACAGCAGTTCGGGCGGCAATATGAGTACCTCGGCCGCACTGAAATACGCGAACGAGCTGACCGGTATTCCGGAATAGGTCTTTTTGACCCCAGCGGTTGGCTTGGTCTTCAAGTGAGCCGTTGGGGGCCCTTTTCCTTCCCGCGCGCTGAATTCAGGGAGTATACGGATTTAGACCGCTCTTAGGGGCCATCATTGCCGATGGCCTCCACGGGGCAAGCTTCCATGGCTTCAAGGCATTGGGCCTCTTCGGCCTCATTCTCGGGTTGTTTAAAGCAGATGTCGTGGTCGTTCGTGTCGGCCTCTCGAAAGTTCAAGGGCGCTGCCTCTGAGCAAACGCTGCAAAGGATACACTTCTTGTCTACATACCAGCGTCCGGGGACGTTATCTTCGTAGCGCTCGAGCTTTTCGGCCATAGCCTCTCATAGCACTTCGGCGCTACCCGAGCCAAATGGTGACTGGCCCATCGTTGACGACAGCCCCTTTTCGATCGCTGCAATGTTCTCGTTTGGAGCACTTGTTTCCGTAGCCTGTGCACGCGCAACGCGTTGAATGCAAAGTCTCATGCTTGTTTTCCTTGGGTTTTTCGCCGTATACCGGAAACGTCACTTCCCTGTACAGCGGACTGACACCCTTATTTTATGCGCTTGGTTCGAAAATTTCCTCTGTGATCTCAGCTCGGTAACCTGAAAGCCCACCAACTCTGTCGAGCCCTCTAACACTGAGATCAGAAAGTGTACGGGTCCTAAACACTCCGCAGCAAAACGTCACGAGGCTAGCTCGGCCTTTGGTCCGTCCATTGCAGAATACCCCTACTTGAAGAGTTCTATTCCCTCGAAGTCGGGGGTTGTGGATGCAGGGGTTGAAGATGAAACGCGAGATGAACGTGAGATTGACTACACTTATCGGGGTTCTGGTTCTGGGAATTTCCCATACGAGTTTTGCAGAAGTGGCTGCTAGCGCATCGGCTGAAGCAGACCATAACAAGGCAGCTTCCCCGGCAATCTCTCGTCCGGCTACCTCTGAAGAGGGAGACCCGGGAGTCGCGGTTTACGACGAAGCGCTTGCCGCTTTGGTCGAAAACGCAGGGAAGAGCATCACCATTCGCCAGATCGAATTGGACAAAGATAGCGATACCAAAGAGATCAAGTCCGAAGACCTGACGAAGATGGAGAATTGGACCAAGATTTTCCGCAAGTACAGCGTGGAGCTGAACTCCTGCGGCACGAAAGATCCCAGCGCAGTTGAGCTCAAAGGGCTTTTGGAAAGTTTTAATAAAGAAGTGAAGTGGGCGCTCTTTGGCAAGCCTGAAGCGGCCGGTGTCGCCAAGACGCCAAACCCGAAGAAGGAAGCTTCCGAACAGAAGCTTGTGATGTACGGATCGCAAATCAAGAAGGTGATCGAAGCCCGTATTTCTGCTGCGAACCGCAAAGAAGACGCTGAGATTATTGAGCTGGTAGAAAAGACACTGAAAGTCCTGTTTGACGAGAGTCGCTTGGCTCAGTGGCCTAACCACGCCCGATTCCAGAACAACGAAGATGCTAAAGCTTTGAAAGAAAAGGTAGCAGCTTCTTTGAAAGCGTTCGAAGAGTTGAGTGAAGGAGAGCATTGCTCCTTCGTCGTAGCCGAAGGCGGTAGCCCGCGAGGTAGTTCTGGCGGCGGTGCCGGCGGACAGATCACAAAGGGCCCCCATGCTCCTACGGGCGATGATGACGCAGGCGGTGAGCAAGGTGCCGGAGGCGGCGAGGACGTGATCACGGAATCTGGCCAGGCCATCGATCCCAACTTGCTCGCACAGCTCGGCCAGAACAATTTTGATGATGTCCTTCAAGCCGCGCGTGATGATTTCGATCGCCGCTTGCAGGATCTTTTGAATCAACAGAATCAAGCGTTGCTGGCTCAGAATCAGAACGACGATCAGGTTTTGGCAGAAGCGTTGAAAGCGCTCGGCCAGGGTAACAACGAAGCACCGGTGGTAACACCTCCGGCCGCTCCTGCGCCTATATCGCCTCCACAGATTAGTGCGGGCAGCGGTGGCGGTGGGCAGCAGCAGCCGTTTCCTCAGGACTACCCTCAGGATCAGGCTCCGATGATGCCGATGTACCCAGGTATGTTCGGCCAGCCACAGCAGCAGCCCTATCAGCCGAACCCCTTGTTTTTGGCTGAATCGAAATTTAATGATGACGAACCGGCGAGAAAGCCGACGATTACGACAACGATTACACCCCAGATGAGCGCAATGCAGGCGCAGCAAAGCCTGTTGAACATGATGCGCATGCAGCAAGGGCAACAAGGCATGGGCGCGTACAACCCGCTGATGAACGGTCAGCAGCAGGTAGGTACAGTCGGTGCTCGGTTGTCGGCTGGAGGGTTGTCTTCGCTTCGAGGAACCGGTGCTTCCGCGTTAAGTCGCGGTCAGACGGCAACGTCTCTTAGCGGCAAAAACGGAGCTTCGCAGTTAGCTGTCGCTCCTGGAGCACGCGCTCAGATCTCCTCTTCGCTTAAAGCGCGATTAGGTCGATAACAGATTGAGTTCTCTTTATTGACGGCGTTTGCATCTTCGCGGAGCAGACGCCGTTTTATTTTACCAGCTTGTCCATAGGGATGGAGCGTTCTTCGATTTGAAGCGTGCTCGCTGAGACTTGGTGAGCGGCGATGCGGGCGCCCGGAAGGGCAACGAATCGAGAGACGTTTGCTTCCTCTGCGACTTCGCTGTCATCGCCAATGACCGCGTACGGTCCCATAACCGCGCCCGGCGCAATTTTGCAGTCTTTGCCGACGATAACGGGGCCATTAAACGTCACGTTGGCCGGCAGCGAAACGGATTGCGGAGCCCAAACGCCCGGCTTCTTTTCCTCATATTTGCCGAACGTCTTAAGAAACTCTCTTAGTGGCCCTTCCCCGGTTTCCAGCGCCTTGAGCAACTTTATCGACGTGGACCAGAGTGTTTGCAGTTCGCCGGTGTCGTACCAGTAAGCGTTCTCCATGAAGTAGCCGAATACCTTGTCGGGTTTGTCTTTCATCAGAGTCGGATACAGGACCTGGTTGATTCCGCTGGGAACTTCCTCGAGGTAGTTGAAGACTTCGTTCTCAAGAATGTGAATGCCCGTGAAGATTCCAGTTCGCACCGGAGGCTGAGTGGTCAGAAGTGGAAGAGAGCACAGATGCCCTGCCCCATCGATTCCTACCTTTGAGTAGAAAGCCTGTGCCTGTGCATTTTCCCAAAGCAACATCGAGCAAAGCGCCTTGTTTGTCCGGTGCTTCTCGACAAAAGGCCTTAAGTCGACGTTCGTGATGAAATCACAATTGATTAGCACCAGCGGTTCGCCCTCGAAAAAGGACTCCGCTTTTTTGAGACCTCCTCCGGTTCCGAGCAGCAGCTGCTCTTTCGAGTACTCGAGTTTCATTCCCCAAGCTTTCCCGTCCCCCAAGTAGTTCTGGAGGCAGTCGGGTAAGTGATGCAGATTGAGAATCACTTCGTCTATCCCGCTGCGCTTGAAGAGAAAAAGGCCGTAGAGAACGTTCGCTACATTCAGAACGGGAACCAGAGGCTTAGGAAGTTTTTCAGTGATGGGGAGCAGCCTTGTACCCAGGCCGGCCGCGAGCAACATTCCTTTGCGTATGCCTTCACTCTTCTTTTTCAACGCGGGACCTCGGAGAGTTTGCTAAGCCACCGTTCTATGGGCACGGAAGGGGCGGCCTCGCCGATTTTGGATTTCAAAGCCAGTGCCATTCGGAGTGCAGGCTCTAAATAGGGCAGATGCGTTTTCTTGCCATAACGCGTGTAGAACGAGGCAAACGATCCTGCCGCTTTCAGCACCCGCTGATAGGCCACCAGGTTCAAGCGGCGATCCAGCTCCTTCCAATCCATTGCGTCGTAAAGCGCATAGCGCTTGAGCCTCAAGCGATAGGCTTCGAGGAGCTGTGTTCGGTCTGCATCGGTCACCGGCACGTAAGCGTCGTAAAACAGACTCGCCAAATCATATTCAGCAGGACCGAGGCGTGCGTCTTGAAAATCAATGAGCCTTAGCGTGCCCGCATGAACCAATAAATTGCGGGTGTGGTAGTCGCGGTGGCAAAAGAGGCTGGGCCGGAATTGCTCCAGGGTCTTGCAAAAACCTTCCACCTCTTTGCGAATCTCAGCCCCGGGCGGGGGTAGTTTTAGTAAGCCGACGTGCAAGTGTTCAAAAAGGAAGTCCATCTCCTGCTCATACTTTGCCGAATCAAAACGTCGCGTGGCGACGGGCAAATCGACAGGCACAGGAAAAGTGCTCCCATGAAGATCTGCCAAGAGCTCAATGGACGCCGTCAGCCACGTGAGGCGATTCTGCGGCTCGGCGAGAATGCGCGTTTGGAGCAGCTCATCTCCTAGGTCCTCCATGAGCAGGACTCCCAGTGAAGGATCGACCGCTAAAAACTCGGGGACGGGGATTTTTCGACTTTTCAAATAGGCTTGATGGGCGGGGTAGTCCCTGCTTAATGTCCATGACGGCTCAAAAAGTAAGACGAAGGTCTTGTCGGAAGCTTTGATTCGATAGAACGGACGAGGCGATCCATCACCCGCAAGGGGCATGACTTGAAACCGCGTGGGTAGTCTCGCTTTGGTTAGCCAGCCGGCAAGCCAAGCGGAGACACTGTCTTGCAAGGTATTCGTCGGAGGAGCCATGAGTAGTCAGAGGATAGTCGGAATACTCAGTATTTTCAAGCAGTTATTTGTACTTAAGAGTTGTAATGCTTTTTCCGATCTTTCATAGTGAGAGAAACCCCTTCCCATCCGTCTCTTACTCGAGAAATAGCGTAAATCGACCGTGAAAAGAAACTTCATCAATTCAGCCTTACGCGCGCTAGTCAGCCCAGGCGGCATTGCGATCTTTGCGGCTGTCACATTGGGAACGATGGGGGGCCTCCGGGCGCCCGCACCGGAACTTCCGCGCGTCGCACTGCCTGTTCAGCCCGTTCGTGTCGCAACCAAGCCCGCTGCACCCGCAATGCACGTCTCTGCAATGACGCCGAAGAAGGCAGCCCGGGTTGCCAAGAAGCGAGCTCCAAAAGCCCGTAAGGTCTCCTTAAATCGAAACTGGAGCAAAACACGTCATATGGCTCAGCGCTCGGTGCGAAGCCGAGAGCTATTTTATCGATCGGAGCTCATAGAGCAGGAGTTGCGAACCGAGTTGGAAGTAGATGACTCGTTGGCGCTCAATGGCTGGCAGCCGGAAGCCCAGTTGGCGGACCAAGGCTTGGAAGAAGATTCTTTAGACAGCGCAGACTACACGGACCGCAACATCTCAGCGGCTCAAGTGGATGTGGAGCTGGCCATTGGAACCACTTATCCGATAGAGCACCCGGTTGCTGAAATCGTTGGAATCTACCAGCGTGAAGATTTTCAAACGCTGCGGCAGACTTTCGAGACATTGAAGGACGAGCAATACACTCAGTGGCGGTCTCCTAAGGAAACCGAACCGCAGCTTGTGCGTGCTTCGGTGGCGCCGGTTAAGTCGAAGAGCGTGTCTCGTAGAACGAACAAACCTGCTTTGGCAAAAGCCACCGCCGCTCCCCAGGTCGCTGCTGTTCCAGTTGCTCCTCCGGTTCTGTCGACGGAATATGAAGCTGTTGATGGCGTGGCGGAGAGAAGTTCAGAGTCGGGTGATTTGCTTGGGTCTGCGAAAGCGGTCGTAGGAAATGTGGTTTCCGAAGTGGGGAGATCTCTTGCGCGTTCGGCCACGACCGCAGCGACCGCAGTGATCGTCGCCTCCGCACTGCCCTCCTCCGCACCATCTTCCGCGCTGCCTTCCTCCGCACTATCTCGAATATCCAGCGGTCAGCCTGTGAGTAGCCTCGACGGGCGCCCCTATGAAGACGATCTCATGGGTCGCATGGAAATGTCGCCTGCCCTAGACAAGTGGCTGACTGAAAATAAAGGGCATGTTGAGCTGTACCTTTTGCCCGTTGGGACCCGCGACCCGCAGGGCATTCACTATCTGACTTTCGAATACCCTCAGTATGATTTTGCCAAGAAGGCGGACTCTTTGAAGGGGCGCTATCAGTTGGTGGCGGGGATTTTCACCCCGCAATCCGTGGACGGCCCCATCGCGGAAATTTTCTACCCCGAAGAAATTGCTCCCGACACGGCACGGTCTCATTTGAAGTTTTTCCTCGATACAAAAGACCTCAAGGGAACACACTTTGCCGCGAATGCGGGTCGTCGCCATGCCAATGTCTCCCTCACTTTCTTCGAAGGCGCTTCACCCGAGCACACCACACCGGAGAAGATAAGAAATGCAGAAGTTCGGGTCATCGGCTTTCCTGAGTATGGCACTTTGAAGTCGGATGCGGATGGGAATCTGCTTGTCTCCGCGTTGCCGAACCACTCCCAGATCGTTTTTGAAGTGCGCGCCAAAGACTTTTTGAGAACGTACCGAACCGTCCCCATTTTCGGAGCCGACGTTCATCAGCCCATTTACATGGTCTCGAAGCCGCGCGTGAAAGAGATTGTTCGTACGTTGCTTGGCAAGAAGCAAAGCGGTGTTCTGTCGGTCGTGATGGGTCGCGTGTTCGATCCCAAAACACGCAACCCATTGAAGAATGAAGTGGTCGAGTTGGTAGACCATTCAGAGGAACTAGGCTCGTACTTCTCTTTCTTCGGGGAGAAGCTCACTACCAGCGTGACGGGGTTTTTGAGCTTCTACAATGTCGCTCCTGCGTTTCGTTATTTGAAGCGATCGTCTGAGGAGGCGCGCACGTTCCGGTTTCCCGTTCGATCAGCGGCGGGCTACTACTTGGAGTTGGGACGTGGTGGGGTGAAAGCGCTAAAAGGAAAGGTTACCGATCCAAACCTGGGTCCGGTGGCAGCAGCCAGTGTTCGCTTGGTGGGCGATTCCAACTTTGAAACCCAGACGGACGAACAGGGAAGATTTGAAATACCAGGAATCGACTTTCCATCAGGCGTCGTTGCAGTGGAAATAGCCGCTCCCCACTACCCGACCAGTTGGCACACTTTGCCGTGGGATATTCGGTACGCTGGTTTTGAGAAAGAACTGTTTGTACTTCAAGATCGCTTTATCGATCAAAGTCTTGCGGCTTCACAATCGGCAAACGTGGGCCCCAACCCGCTCAAAGCAGAGCGTTCAGAGCAAACCGGAAATCTCATTGCGGGCGCCTACGGTTCATTGTTTGAACAAACCTCGGAGTGCTTGACTGCGGAATTGTGGTCATTGGAGAGCGGCAGAATTGTAAATCCAGGTCACGGGCCTTTCGGATTTTTGCAGGACGCGAGTGGTGACGAGCTTTGCTTAACTAAAGAGAAGCCGGGTGTAACTTACTTCAATCTTCCTCCCTCCGAGTATCTCCTGAAGTGGAAAGATAGTAGCGGCACCGCCCTAGGTGCACGAATCCTCCACATTGGAATGGGCCGAGATTCAATCTCAGTGAACTGATCGAAAGCGCCGGCTAAAAGCGCGCGGCTTTTCAAAAGCCAGATGGCTATAGTCTTCTTCGCGTTTACGCAGTGGGAAGATCTCGCGCTTATATGCCTCGGATAAGTTCGCAGATAGAAACTGCGCATAGAAGTTCTTCCCCGCAAACCCTAATCCAGTTGGGTCGTTCGCTTCGAGAATACGAGGCAAGGCGTTAGTGCGATATTTTCGTACCAGCCGACTGAGTCTTCCAGCGCCTGAATTATAAGCTGTCACGGCAGTTCCCCAATCAGGCAGAATCGCGCGATTGATGAGCAGCATGCGGGCAGCCGCACGAGTTTGCAGTAAGGGATCAGACCAAAGCTCTGGATTGTAGCGGCTGATCATTTGGCGAGCCGTAAACGGCATGAACTGCCACATACCTGTAGCACCCACTTTGGAGTAAGCACGCGGGTTGAAGGAACTTTCAACAAAAGGAATTCGGGCTAACGCCACGGGCAGATTGAAACTTTTGAACGTGGCCTCAATGTAGGGGAGGAGTTCTTCTGAACGAGACAGGGCTTGAATGAACTCATCGCGCTGCCCTGTTTGCGATCGGATCGAATGAATCTTGTTGAAAGCCTCGTTGGCGCCGAGCGCTCCGGCGCGCGAGAGTAGCATGCGCAACTCATTGCGCTCCCAGGGTGTTAAATCGGCCGTAGTAGCCAGTCCGGCCGCCTCGCTCAAGCGCGCTTTCAGTTCCTTTAGGATCTGGCGCTCGTAATGGTACATGCGCAAAAGCGCATTGTTCTTCGAGTCGCTCTTTCTAAATAGGGGCGTAAAATCGGCCACCCCATAAATAATCGATGGATTGTTCCTGTCGTGAAGCACGCGGGTGTAACTGTTGTATTGAGTGTGAATGCGCATCCAGAACAGCACGCGCTCCTGCATTTCAGGGGCGACCTGGAAGTCAGCCTCAAGGCGGCGTCGCGGGTCGCGAACAAAATGTCGGAGCGAGGACTCAGAGACAGTCCAGGAGTCTGGATGCAAATTCGGACTTCCCAATAGATTCAAGTCTGGAGTCTCGCGCCAGCCGGCGTGAAAAAATTCCCAACCATGGGTCGTATCGGTCTTGTGAGGGCTTCCCGTGCCCACAGTTTCCATGACCGTTTCGACAGCCGGGCGCTCTGCCTGACTGGTTTGAAGGGGCAGTGTCTGCGCGTCATCCTGGGAGACAGGTAGCCACGTTGCTTCTTTCACGGCCCAATTCACTGCGACGATAAACAGGCAAACGACGACGAAGTAAAAGGCGGCCCGCGGCAGGCGCACAAAAAACGCAAGTTTGCGGCTAAAGGGAACTCGCAAACGGGGCATTCTAGATTCAGTTGTCTCTCGCCGCTTTTTCAAGGGGATCCACTCTTCCGCTCGAGGGTGACGAAAAACGTCACTTTGGGCCCATTACCGTCCTTGGCTTCACGCTAAAAGCGCAGCCAGAACGGCCTCGGGCCCTCAATGAGCAAGGTGCATGCCACGAGTGGACACCTGTGAATGGGGCCTATTTTGCGGCGGAGATGGGAACGAAATCGTAGCGGCGAAGCTCCGACATGGCTCGGCGGTAGCCGATCGTGACGACTTCCTGGAGCGTCTTCGCATCGAGAGTAAAGTGGTCTCCAAAGAACATTTTTCGGTCCTTTGGCTCTGGGTGAATGAAGAGGTAGTGCAGTGACTCTTTGAAGTCGAGGCGCTCTTCCAAGCGTTTAGAGAGTTCCTTCAAATGCTCTACGGGGTACTCGTGTTCTTTGAAGAACTCCTTAATAGTCGCAAGGGCTGCCATCTTATTCTCGTGCGATTTGCGTGCACCAAACACTTTCTGTTCGATAGCTTGATACACCGTTTGAATCAGAATCGCGGAGATACCATAGTTGAAAAGTGAGCCCGTTTCCTCTTTGTAGTGATAGGGCTGGTGCGTGTACGAACAGATCATCAAATCGCAACCGTTCTCCTTCGCCACATGCGTCGAGAGCGTCTCTCGAATTTCACCATCGATGTAGTAGCGCCGTTTCCCCCCTGGGTGGGTGATTGGGTAGGGCGCGAAAATGGGAGGCAAGGACATGGAGGCGCCCACCGCGTCGGATATGCTCGCGCCTGAAGAGTACTGTGAGTAGTTATCAAACACTTTGTCGGTCCCATAGCGCCCAAAGATCATTTTGCGAGAGTGGTCGAGCTGCGTTCCCACGACAAAGAGATCCGGCTTCAACTCATGGAAGCGATCTGTGGGAAGCACATGCTTTTTCAGATAGGTCGCAAGTCCCTTGGTGGAGAAAAAACCCGGCAGGCGCAAGTTCTTTAGGAAGAAGGATTCAATGGTTCGGCTCAGAACAGGTTGTACACGAAGGCTTTTTAGAAAGTGGGCGGGGCGCATCCAGTGGATTGAAAGTACATCCCGATAAGTGATCATCGGAATTTCAGGGAAAGTGCCAGGGACTTTGAAGTCGGTATCTTTGGCAAAAGAGTTGATGATGGACTCAATGCTAACGCCCGCGGCGAGCATCGAGACAATTAAAGCACCCGCACTTGAGCCCACATAGGTTGCGATTTGGTGCGGGTCATACACGGGGCGGGGAAAGGGTAGCGCATTAATGGGCAGCGGGTTTTCTAGCTTGCCCCCAACGAACGAAAAGCCCTTGTCCCGAAGGGCTAGGCAAACCCCTATGTGGAAAGCGGCGGCTTTCGTTGCGCCACCACTGCAGACGAGGCCCGTCCGGGTAAACTCAAGTCGGGTTTTGAATCGGTTTCGGGCGCTCACTCTGATGGTCTCCCAAGATGATCACTTCACATTCGAGCTGCACATTGAATTGTTCGTAGACTGTCTTCTTAATGATACCTATGAGCGTCAAAATGTCCCGCGCTTTAGCATTTCCTTTATTCAGGATGAAATTGGCGTGCTTTAAGGAAATCTCCGCTCCTCCGCAGGTGGTTCCCTTTAAACCGGCGCGTTCAATGAGTCTTCCCGCAGATAGACCCTCGGGAGGGTTTTTAAAGGTAGAGCCACAACTCGGATAGTCGAGTGGCTGCTTGGCTGCGCGCTCCGCAATGATTCGGTCCACCTCTGCTCGGACCACAGCGCCGTCGCTGGGTTTTAGCTGGAACACCATCGAAACCACGAGAGAATCGCCTACCGCGGTTTGTTCGCGGTAACCGAAGTAGAGGTCCCTTCGATGCAAAGTGCGCAGGCCACTTTTGAAGTCGAAAAGCACAAGCTCTGTAAGGATGTCGGCGTAGCAACCGTACTTCGTTCCCGCATTCATGTAGATGCCGCCGCCGAGCGTGCCAGGAACACCGGCGCTAAACTCTAAGCCCGCCAAATTCTTTCCAATGGACCATTCCAGAAGCGCGGCCTTTTGTACGCCCCCGCCGCATCTCACCGAAACAGTGTCCTCCAAAAGCTCAACCCGTTGAAACGCTCTGGACAAAGACAGGACGATACCGCGAATTCCCTCATCGACTACCAACAGGTTGGTTCCCGTCCCGACGATGGTGACCGGTAGATCGTGTGTAGAGCAGAGCGCCGAAAGCCAGACGAGGTCCTCGCCAGACCGCGGGAAAATCAGGGCATCCGCCGGGCCGCCGATTTTGTAAGCAAGATAGGGCGCGAGTGGTTCATCGAACAGAACATGCGAGCCGAAGTGCTTAGACAAGGCTTGCCGAATGTGCGGCGTCATTGTGCCGATGCCGGCGCGCGCCTCAAAAGAGCTTTTGGTAGACATTCGGTAGGTCTCCAGCTCCCAAAGTCAAAACGACATCGCCCGGCTGCGCATCCGAGAGCCAAAGGTCAATGCCATCCATTGCTCTCGCAATTTTCTGAACGGGTACGGTTCGGTGCTTGAGCAGACTTGCGGCGAAATGTTCCGCCGAAATGCCTTCGATGGGAGACTCTCCAGCCGCATAGACATCCGTGACCGCGACGCCGTCACAGGCATCGAAACACTCTACAAAGCCGGACCAGAGGTCTGCCAGACGCGTGTAGCGATGCGGTTGAAAGACGACTCTGACGCGGGATAGAGGAAACCGTTCTCGGGCCGCTGCCAAAGTTGCGCGGATCTCCGTGGGGTGGTGCGCATAGTCGTCGAAGAAGCGAACCCCTTTGATTTCTCCTCGAGACTGAAAGCGCCTGGCAACGCCTCTATACTCAGCAAGAGCGGCAATTGCTTGGGTTCTGGGAATTCCCACTTCGTCTGCGACCGCGAGTGCAGCTACTGCATTAAGGGCGTTGTGGCGACCCGGAACTTTTAAGACGACCGAGAAAGTTTCGTTTCCATTCTTTACCGTAAACTGGGAACCCTTTTCCGAGCAGCTATAGTCTGAGATGGCGAAGTTGCAATGCGAACCGAAACCGTAGCTCCGTTTGCGCCGTAGAATCAGTGGAGCGAGGCGGGAAAGCGCCGGATCGTCTCCGCAGTAAACGGTTAGCCCATAAAAAGGAACTTTGTTTGCAAACGCGATGAACGCTTCTTCAAGTTTCTCAAGAGATCCATAATGCTCAATGTGCTCGCGATCCAAATTCGTGATAACGGCTATCGAGGGGCTTAACCGACTGAAAGATCCATCGCTTTCATCTGCTTCAGCAATCAAAAAGTCCCCACCCCCAAAACGTAAGTTGGTGCCGCCGAAGTTGTCGACTCGGCCACCAACGACCACGGTTGGATCCCATCCTGCGTGAACAAATAAAACACCGGTCATGGAAGTAGTGGTGGTTTTGCCGTGTGCGCCGGCGACGGCAATGCCATGCTTGAAACGCATCAGTTCCGCCAACATCTCACCCCGGGTGATGCAGAGAATCTCGCGTTTGCGGGCTTCGGAAAGTTCGGGGTTTTCGGCAGAAACTGCGGAGGAATAGACCACTAACTCAGCGCCTTCGATATTGGAGCGATCGTGCCCTTGAAAAACCTGCACGCCCTGCGATTCCAGGAGCTTTACTGATTCGCCGCGACCCAGATCCGAGCCCGAGACATGGTAGCCGTTTTGGACGAGCAGCTGTGCAAGCCCGCTCATTCCGATTCCGCCGATACCAATCAGGTGAATGTGTTTAATTTTATTGTACATCTACTGCTAACCCCCGGACCTAACCGGGTATGGAATTCGAGGCGGTTCCAAGCTCAGCCTCAATTCGGTCGCCGATGGTAGCAATTGCGGAAGGTCGCCGCAATGTGGAAAAGCTCGCCGCCATGGCGCCCAGCCTGTGATTCTCAAAAATAGAGTCCCACGCACTCCAAAACCGCTCTGAAAACTGCTCACCCTGCTCCACAACGAGAGCGCCGCCATGGCTCTCTACCCAGCGTGCATTATCGGTTTGGTCGTTCTGACCTCGACGGGGAAAGGGCACGAAAATCACGGGTCGGCCGATTTGCACTAACTCAGAAACGGTAACTGCGCCCGATCGTGACACCACCACACTCGCACTCGCCATGGTGTCGACCATGTTCTCGATAAAGGGTTTCACTGTGAACGTTCCCTTGAAAGATTTCTCATAGGTGGCGCGTACAGCGTCCGCATCACTGACGCCCGTTTGGTGGATTATTTTCCAATCCGATGGGATACGGGAAAGGGACTGGGTGATCACTTGGTTGATCGCCTTGGCGCCCTGGCTACCGCCGAGGATTAACAGCGTCTTCGCTTCCGGATTGTAAGAAGGAAGCGGTTTGAAAAATTCTTTTCGAATCGGATTGCCTGTAAAGACGCATTTATCGGCCGGGAAATATTTGGCCGCTTCTGGGAAGCCCAAAAAGATGCGCCTACTGATTCGACCCAGGAACCGGTTGGCGATTCCCACTGAGACGTTTTGTTCCTGCAAGAATACGGGAATGCGCAGCAAGAATCCCGCAAGGGCAACGGGGACTGAAATGTATCCACCCACTCCCACGACTGCGCCAATGCGCTCACGACGTAAGAGACGGTAGCTCCACAGGGTTGCTGAAACGAGTTGGAAGACCGTTTTAATTTTTCGCAGCAGACTTTGGTTTTTTACCGGCCCGGTGCGAACAGGAATGAAACGAATGTTCTTTTCTGGGGCGAGTCGGGCTTCCAGGCCACGGTCAGAGCCTATGTAGAGCAGTTCGTGACCGCGCGATCGCAATTCTTCAGCGATAGCGAGAGCGGGAAAGACGTGGCCGCCGGTGCCACCACCGGTAATAACTATTTTCATGGGCGTGGGGCAAGAATCCCTGATTGTCGAATGATGTTCAATAGGATTCCCATAGCGAAGAGGTTCACGAGCAGCGCGGAACGGCCCCAGGAAATAAAGGGCAGCGGTAAGCCTTTGAGGGGCAGAAGCCCCGTCACACCGCCGAGGTTTACGGCAATCTGGCAGACAAGGGAAAGAGCAATTCCAAATCCGAGCAGGCGCCCCAACATATCGGGAGCGCCCAAAGCGCCTTTGAAGAGCAAGTATCCGAAACCAGCGAAGAGGACCAGCAGAGCCATGGCGCCCAAGAAACCAAGCTCCTCACCAATGAGAGCGAAGATGAAATCGGTGTGCACTTCGGGCAAGAAGAAGAGTTTGCTGTTTCCGTTCCCCAGGCCAACTCCCATGAGTTGCCCCCAGTGAAAGGAAACAAAAGACTGAATAGTTTGAAAGCCCGAACCTTGAGGATCTTCCCAGGGGTTTAGAAAAGCAAAAACCCGCTTTCGGCGATACTCCGACTGCATCAAGGTAAAGGCGAGTACCGAGACCGCTCCCCCAATGAGCGAGTAGAAATAGGCGGGGCGTATTCCGGAAATAAAGAGCATGCCGAGCATCATCGCCGACAGCAAAATAGTCGTTCCCATGTCGGGCTGCATCAAGATGAGACAGAGTAGAACGCCAATGGGAGCTAGGTTCATCACCCATCCGCTCGGTGAGAGGTCTTTAGGGCGGGTCAGTAGCCTTGCCAGATAGAGGCTAACCGAAATCTTGGCGAGCTCACTAGGTTGGAAAGCGAGAAAAGGGGTGCGAATCCAACGGCTCGCGCCTTGAGCGGTGTGCCCAAAAACAGAGAAGAGCGTAGCGCCGATCAAGGCTATCTGAATGAAAAGTATGGGGCGATAGAGCTTTGCCCAAAACTGGTAACGAATACGAGAGACCACGAGCATGAGTGCAACGCCAAAAAGCACTGCCGCGGAGTGGCGAATGAAGTAGTGCCATTCGGAACCGTAGCGCTCTAACCCCAAAACCCCTGTGGCGCTGAAAAGCATCACTTCGCCGACCAATAGGAAAACGATGACTAGAGAAAAAACCTTCTTGAAGAGAGGAGGAGAAGGGGCGCGCACGTTCTTATTCTAGCATGCGCGGGCGTTGTTTCAGATCCTGAAGTCCTCAGCGCGAATGTTGTATTTCTGAAGTTTTCGCAAAAGCGTTTTTTTGGGGATTTGGGCATGCAACGCAGTTTGATTTATTCTGCCTTTGAATGTTTTGAGCGCTTTGATAATGAACTCGCGTTCGAACTGCTCTTTGTGGCTTTTGTAGTTGAGAAATTCGCCGACGGTGCCCACCCGATCTGTTTCATCGAGTTCAAGAGCGACTAGCGGATTGGCCAAGCGAGTTCCAAAAAAGTCATCTCCTCGAAGGTAACCCGGCAAAGAGGCCGGACTAATTTGGTCACTATTTTCAATGACCAGCGCGTGTTCGACGACATTCTCCAGCTCGCGAATGTTACCTGGCCAGTTGTGTTGCAATAGGGTCTGCATGGATGCTGGCAGAATCCCGCGAACTTCTTTTCCGTGCAACTTGCTGAACTTCGCTACGAAATGCCACGTGAGCTTTTCGATATCATCTTTTCGCTCTCGAAGCGGAGGCAGGAAAATCGGAATTACATTCAGGCGGTAGAAGAGGTCCTCTCGGAAGCTGCCTTTCTGTATGAGTTCTTCCAGGTTACGATTCGTTGCCGCAATGATACGCGCGCTCATATCGATTTCTCGATTGGAGCCTACAGGCGTGAACTTACGCTCCTGGAGCACGCGCAAGAGTTTGACTTGCATGGGTAACGAAAGATCGCCGATTTCATCCAGAAAAACAGTGCCACCCGCTGCATATTGAAAGCGGCCGATCTTGCGTTGGTCTGCACCGGTGAACGCACCGCGCTCGTGCCCGAAGAGCTCACTTTCGAAAAGCGTTTCCGGAATGGAGCTGCAATTGATCGCTACGAGTTTTTCGTCCTTACGAGACGAGTTGTAATGAATAGCCCGTGCCACAAGTTCTTTGCCCGTGCCGCTTTCGCCGCGAATCAAAACCGAAGTGTCTACTTTGGCGAGCTTATAGATAATATTGAAAATGCGGCGCATCTCGCTCGAGGTACCGACAAATTCGCCCGTATCCAGCTTCACGATGGGAGCAGAAAACGCCATGTTCTGAATCATTTGGTTGGCGGCTAGCGCACGCTCAACCATTTCCACAATCGCCTGGTGCTTGATGGGTTTGGCGAGATAGTTGTAGGCGCCCTCTTTGATCGCTCGCACGGCGTCTTCAATGGTGCTGTAGGCGGTCATGATGATCGCAACAATCGAGGGGTCGTATTCTTTGATTCGGTGTAGGCACTCCATGCCATCGAGGCGAGGCATGTTGACATCGAGCAAAACGAGATCCGGCCGTTGCTTTTGAATGAGATCGAGCGCTTCTACACCGTCGCAAGCCTCGCGCACGACAAAATGGCTTAGGGCGAGAGCCTCACGAATGGTGCTTCTCAACTCGGCATCATCTTCAACCACGAGAACCTGATACGTAGTCATGTCCATCCTCATGTGGGGGTCACACTGGCAGCCGCACGGTGAATGTGCTGCCCGTTCCGACCCTGCTTTGCAACCGGACTACCCCTTTATGCAACTCCACAAAATACTTAACCAGGTAGAGTCCGAGCCCCGTCCCCTTTGTAGTCGAGACCGTTGCGCTTTGGCCACGGTAAAACTTCCCAAAGATCTTTTCCAGCTCGTCATCAGCAATGCCGTAGCCCTGGTCGCTTATGGCCAGGCAGACTTCGCCTCTCTCCTCTCTGGAAGCGACTGTAATTATTGAATGTTCCGGAGAGTACTTGATTGCGTTTTCCACCAAGTTTCCTATGACTCTTCGCATGAGCCGGACGTCGTAGCGCACAGAAAACAGAGGTTCTAAGTCCTCCTGAATGACGATTCCCTTTTCGGCAGCCAGAAAGCGCTTCTCCTCTACCACCTCATGAACGGTCTCATTGATGTCTCGGCTGACAAGTTGGAGCGGCATACTCGCACTTTCGATGCGCGTCAGATCCAATACAGACTCCACGTAGTCGCTCATTTCCTCTGTAGTTGAAACGATGGTCGAGAGACCCTTCCTTTGCTTCTCTGCAGGATTTTCGCGAAGGAGTAGCTCTGCATTTCCCTGAATGCGCGCAATGGGGGTTTTCAGGTCATGGGAAATAAGCGAAAGAAAGTTGCTCTTCATCCGCTCGATTTGCGACATGAGTTCGGTCTTTTGTTGGTAGTGCCAGCGCCGCCGGTACTCCATCCCCAAGCGAAACGGCACTACGAGATAGTATCCAGCAACGGCCATCACCACGGGATGAGCCAAGTCCAGCCACCACCCACCGAAATGGAGCGCGCCCCAACCGACGCCCCAAAGACCCGCGATAAGAAGAACCATGAAGACAATGCCTTTAGCAGGCGAGAAAATAGAAACCAGATTCACGGTGAGTAGCGCTACAGAAAGCGTCAGCAAAGCAATGATCCAACCGGGCGCGCGCTTCAACCCTCGATCTTCCAGCAAGGTAACCAAACTGTGTGCTGCGCCTTCGAGCAGTGGTGTGTCGCCGATTTTGCGCGAGTAAGGAGTGAGAACGTAGTCCTGCGTGATGCGAGATCGTCTCGCGTGACCAATAAGAACGATCTTCCCGGCGACATCCACCCGAGGCTTTCCCGACGATAAAAAGGACCAAGCGGAGAGCAGTGGGTAAGTCCCCGAGGGTCCTTGCCAATCGATATAGGCATGTCGGGAAGCGCTGAGCTCTTCGATTCGTGTGGGCGTGGTGCCTCGCAAGTAAGTTGCCATGCGTGCAAAAAAGGAGGGTGTGCGATCGATGTCGACCATTACCCGACGACTGACCGAGTCTGCTCCGTAATTATAAGAATCGCGGGAAACTAAACCGGGTGAATAAAAAACACGATCGCCAAAAACTTCAGGGACCGGCCGACCCAGGGAGGTTTCATCTGTGAACCCAATAAAGATAGGAACAGCGCTGTCGACGCTTTTCACCAGCCGATCCAGATCCGCTACCGAATAAAAGCGCTCATTGAGATCAGCTAAAATTCCGATCGCACGAGGCTTTTGCGTGTTGAGTCGACGAACCAGGTCGGCAAGCCGATCGGTAGACACACTCGCTTCCCCACCGTGGGTGGTTGAAGCGTCAAATGCGATCAGAACGATGTCGGGGTTGGGGTTTCGAGTTCCCTGAAGTCTGAAAAAGCTGTCGACGATAAGTCCATTGAGTGTGTGGAAGGGAAAGGTGAGAAGCAGGACAGCGAGTCCAACCGCGAGGAGGCTCGCACTCAGACGGGCCAGCGGCTTCTCGGCGATACGAATGGGAACCCCCTCGACGAGAGGGTTATACCAAAACTCCCCCGAAAAGTGCCCGTCTACTTTCGGCCTGTTTAGTGCCCGTCACCTTTTGGGAGGTTCTAGAGTTTGCCGTCCAGCGCTAAATTGGCGAGCTTGTCCGCTTCCTTATTCTCTTCGCGCGGAACGTGCACGAAGTGCGTGGTTTGGAAGGATTCCAGCAAGGCTCGCGCCTCTTTCACCCTGAGCTGAAGATGGGGAGCTTTGACCTTGTATTGTCCGTTGAGCTGACGGACGAGAAGCTGGGAGTCGCTTTTAACGGTTACTTCGGAGGCGCCCAGCTCTTTGCACTTTGCGAGCCCTTGGATAACTCCCTGATATTCTGCTTCGTTGTTCGTCACTGTGCCTAGCAGCTTGCCGACTTTTACAATGGGCACGCCCTCTTCCAGAATGACGAAGCCGTAGGAGCCGGGGCCGGGATTTCCGCGGCTTGCCCCATCACAATACAGCACCAGCTTCCGACTCATTTTGCGCCGAGCGTCGGTTCTCCCTCAGCAGGCGTAGCCCGTGAGGTAACAATCAAGATGCGACCGCAACTAGGGCAGCGGTGAATGGCTTTATAGCCGAGAACTTCATTGTAAATTTGGGGGCGCACCTGGAGATTGCAGGCCAAGCAGCGGCCTTTTTCTGCGACGGCAACCGGTACGTTTTTGCCGCCTGCCAGAATTTTCTGGTACGTGGCGGCTGTGTTCGAATCTAAGTGAGTAACGAGGCTTTGCCTTTGCCGGAGGAGTTTTTCCAGGACAGCCATCAACTCTGCTTGTTCGTCGTTAAGCTTCTTTTTTTCCTGAAGAATGCTCTGTTCGTGGACCTTAAATTCGTCCTCGATTCCGACGAGCGCTTGTTTCTGTGCTTCTACTTCATTCAATAGCAAAAGGACTTTTTCTTCGAGAACCCCTTTGGTCGATTTCTGGTTCTGATTCTCTTTAAGGGCTGCCTGGTATTCCTGGTTGGTTTTGACTTCCATCATTTTGCCTTCGGCCTTAAAGAGGAATTCTTCCTTTTCTTTGAGGTCGCGTTCGGCAGCGCGCAGTTTCTTTTCGCACTCGGCAGCCTGCGCTTTGGCAGCATCAAGAGCGACCCGCTTCTGCGCTAGGGCACTGTCCTGTTTCTGGATTTCGTCAGGAATGCGCTCCGAATCGCGTTCCACACGAAAAGTGCGCTCATCTATTTCTCTGAGATCTGCAAGTGCCTGGTACTGTGCTTCAAGACTCGGCGGCGGCGTTGACATGGCTTATACAGTTACTTCAGTTCCCCTCTGGCGTCTATGCCTCAGGCAAAGCGAGTGAGAGTCAATCGATTCCCATAGCGCTTCGCAAGGAGGCTGCTCTTGGGACGGAGATCAGAATCCCCAGCGTGGCAGCAGCCGCGTAGGGAACCACGATCAGCGGTTGCATCGCCAGCAACGCGTGGAACATTCCAATCAAAGTGACGAATTCGAAAAGCGCCCAGCGAATGAGTAAGGCAGTAAATCCCGCGCGCAAGACATCCGTGTCCGAGGGACGAGTAGTTCCTGACTGAGTGCGAAGCGCTTGCCCTGCTCTGGTGAGCAATACACGAGACAGCACCGACCCTAGCGCCAGGTCCATTAGTGCGATCAGCGGAAGCACCATAGCCCATGGTGGCGTTTGCACCGGCTGCTGATTCATGGCCGCCACCCAGGGCACCAGGCAAAACAGGATCTGCGTCATCAAAAATGCCATCCAGAGTAGGGTGAGAGTCGGAGATGCAGTGAGCTGTTTATCTTGCATACTGGCGAAATTGTAGCAAGCCCGCGGATAGGGAGCAACCGCTCCCGAGTTGCCCGCGTTTGCCGCAAGTGCTAAGCAGAGCGGCTCAACCTACACGAGGTCCCCTTGGTTCGATTCAATCCTACAGTCTGCTTACTCTTTTTGGCTCACGGCCTGCTACTTCCTGCGTGGGGGGCTTCTCCCTGCTCGAGGGGCATCCTAGGCATGGAAGACGCAGCGCCGATAAAAAAACAATTGGCTCGAATCAATCGACGGCTGGCTCCTTACGCAATCCATTCCAGTCACGAGCAGGTTTCTCAAATGGATCTCCGAGTGATTGAGGTTTTTCGCACCTCTGTTGAGCGACGGCGCTTTGAGCGATTGGCAAGCGAGTTGGGCGTTGGGTTCAATTACCGTAGCCGCGTAGGCCGGTACATGGAGCGTCTAGCGCAGGGGTATACTGCTCTCCAAGCCTCGGGAGCTTCTGACGAGCAACTGCAGCGGCGACTCACCCTGATTCGAGTGGCGGGAAGAAAGCTTGGGGTGGAACTGAACGCCGGAGCTCCTCGTTCTGTCCATCGTCGCGGCGGTCCTTGGCAGCTGCGATTTAATCGGATGATCGATAGGGCGCTTAGGGAGTAGCTTATCCCTTGATTCCGATTGCCTCTGGAGCAAGTCGTATCTGAAATCTAGGCACTGTCCCTAGGATCAGTGCCTAACAACCGTTGGCTTTCGCTTGAACTTGCGGGGCATTCAAGATGAAACTAGCAACCTGTTCAAAGGGCCCATAGCTCAGTTGGTTAGAGCAGTCGGCTCATAACCGATAGGTCCCAGGTTCAAGTCCTGGTGGGCCCACTCTTTCCGCTATTCGGGCTGTAACGCACATCGTCTAAGGTACCTTTATTACGAAGCAATTCGACCCGCTTACCCCACATAATTCGGCCATATTCTGTTGTTAAAATGGCAGAATGTATAGAAATGTTGGGATTTTCATCGCCCTAAGCCGGCTCTACTCCATCCGAGGGGGCATGGTCCCTGGGTGGTTAATTTCTGATAGCGAATACCCCGTCCCAACCGCAGTGGGCAAGCACCCGGTTTCGATAGTTTTGAAAGTTTCTGAACCCGAAGGCTCTTCGGGAGATCAT
>JBGTAN010000026.1:0-96732 GCA_041749855.1 Bdellovibrionota bacterium | reverse complement strand
CTGAGAAAGGAACAACACAAAAAACTCAAAGCCTTCTATCAAGCTTCCAAACCACTAACCGATGAGAAAGACGCAGCGTGAACCACTACCGCTTTACCCACCGCGTCCTAGTAACGGTCTTCAATGAGGAAATCCGCTCATAAATTCTGCTACTTATGAAAATGTGAGTTATGGCTGGATGCCTCATATTCGTGTTACCGGGAAGTGGGCCGGGATGCGGGCTTTTCAATCAGTGTCATTTTCTCACTAACCTGTTTTTTTCTTACTTTTTCCCAGTTGGTCGAGCTTCTCGATAATCCAAATCTTGATAAGAGCTTGTCGAGCGATGCCGAGCCTGTCCGCTTCTCTATCAAGTGCCGATATGGACCAAACGGGAAAATCAACATTCACCCTCTTTATCGCTTGAGAGAGCTTCAAATACTCGGAGATATCCTCGCCACGATCAAATTTCCTGTCTAGTTCAGCCGCGCTAATCTTCTTCTTTTTCGATTTCATAAAGTCGCTTCTCTTCATTTCGGGGTTGGGTCGAATTCGAAGACCGCCTTCTTCATGGTATATTTTTTATACCTTTTTGCAATCTCAATAATGTTCCGTTTCTACTCACAGCGCACCTTTCCACAAGGCCCTCGCGCCGAATGACAGCTCAAAGTCCGATCCGAGCGCACTGTAAACTCGGCGTACCCATGAAAATCCGTCCGCAGTATCTGACGCCCAGAGAAGCGGTGAACAATGGAAGGAGCCGGGTGCCCATAGCGATTTCCCTCCCCCGCCGAAAACACCGCCCACCGAGGTGAAACCTTCGCTATAAACTCAGGCAGTGAGGAAGTCTTGCTTCCGTGGTGGTTCACCTTGAGAACGTGGTGCGCCCCAATACCTCGAGCCAGCAGCTCTTTTTCTCCCGCAGCTTCTGCATCCCCCGCCATCAAGAAGCGGCACCCGCTCCATTCGATAGAAACCGCCAAAGAGCGATCATTTGAAGAAGTACCCCTTCTCAGTGGCAGAGTGTGCACGTGCACACCTTCGACTTGCCTTTGCTGGGGGGTGCCCTGAGGGAGCGACCGAATCCCCCGATCTTTCGCCTGGGCCTTGAGCCGATCCAAAAGCGGCTCAGACCCAGGTGCGAGATGGCCGTTCCACCAAAAGTCCCTCACCGTGAGCTGATCGAAGAGTCCCACAAAGCCAAGGGCATGGTCCTGGTCCGGGTGAGTGAGTAGAGCCACGTCCAGAGTTAAGACGCCCATTCGCGTGAGTTCCAAGAAGAGTTCCCTCCCCCAGTTCCACTTTGCTGAACCACCTCCCGCATCGATCAACCAGACCGCACCCTTGGGAAATCGCACCAAAATAGAGTCGCCTTGTCCCACATCGAAAAAGAGGATCCTCAGTGTGCCTGGCCAGAATCGTTCGTAGGCGCGCCAGCTAAAGCTACCCATCAGAAAAAGAAAAAGTAGGACCACCACACGCATGCACCAAGGGGTGCCACTGCGCCTGCGCGAATGAAAGGGGGAGTAGGAAGCGTGCTGCGTTTAGGAATGCACCCAAGGGGCTTGGGGGCGACGGCGGTTATTCAGCGTCACGAGCCAAGCTCCAAAGGCGCGCAAGGAGCTGGCAGCGCCCAGATGCCGATAGATTGCCCAAGCCTCTCGTACATTCCCTTCTAGCAAACGACGCAGTGCCAGATGGAAATCAAGCACATGGTGCCGATTGCGTTCAAACCGGCGCGCCGCCCGACTCACCTGCGAAGGCAACGCCGATCTCAAGGCATCTCTTACCCGCGCATTCTCATGAACAAAAGGCAGAGCCGAAGTACGCGCACGACTGAGCTGACCCGAATGCGTGCGCACCTTCAAGAGCGGTTCATGCACCATCCCGATGGGGTAGTGACGAGCGATACGCGCCCACAACTCGTAGTCCCCCGAAACGGAAAAGGAAGTATCGAAACTTCCTAGCTCCTGCAGCACCGACCGACGCACACAAACCGTCGATAGATTGCCCGCAATGCAGCCGTGATAGAAAAAATGCTGGACGGCAAGGGCACTGGGCAAAACAGCAGGCAGATCGTGCAATGTCGGAACGGCTACGGTCTGGGACGCCGAATTGATAGCCTGATATTTTGCGATCGAAAGGGCTATTTCAGGATGTTCACCAAAAAACTGAAGTTCTCTTTCTAGGCAGTTCGCTTCCAACACATCATCCTGACAAAGCACGCGAATGAGAGGTGCTTTTGCCTCAGCCACCAGCTGATTGAGATTGGCAAACAGGCCAAGCCGCGTGGGTTGCGTAAAAAGCCGCACGCGGGGATCGCGCAGAGTCGCCAGATACTCCCGACTTCCGTCGGTAGAACCATCGTCGCCGATCAAGAGTTCAAAATCCGTAAGCGTTTGGGAAAGGACAGAACTAACAGCGGCTTCGAGATACGAAATGCCTTGGTAAACGGGGAGTGCAATAGTGACGAGAGCCATCCCTGAATTCTAACCGCGGTCGCGGCAAAGGTCATGGTTTCGCGTAGCCTTGAGCATGTTCTTTGGCGGCATTGAGACGGCCTGCGCCACGGTCATGTCGGTCGGCTTGGGGGACGTAGCCTTCGACACGTCGGGCAGGAACAATCACTTCAGAAGCTATTAAACCGGCCCGCATACGCCCAATGTCGGAGACTCCCGGAACGGATCGTTCTGTGCGAGGCGCAGCAGCCGCCGGTGCGGAATTTAAACCCATGAGAAGGCGATCCCGTGGAGAAAGTTTACGAACAGATGGCTTGTTCAGCATCTCTTCTTTCGCTTCCTCACCCGCTTCTTCACGTTGGGGCATACCAGCCATGATGATTTTCAGTTCTTTTGAAATCGTGGTGGGAACTGCGGAGACCGAAGCTTCCACCGCCTCATTTTGAGGAACACGCGCAAGACGTGAAGGCGTCAGGAGTTCGCGGTCTGAAATCGATGACTCAGAATGAATGGAACCCGCGATTTGCGGCGAAGCCTGTAGCAGGTTGTTCAACCCGTAGGCCGTCTCTGCGTCTTCCGCCCACGCGTGGTTCGCTGCCAGACAAAGGAGAACTGGCAGGAACCAGCGGGACGTATTTTTTCGTTCGAGGGTTACCATGTTTTACCTAAGCGTCTGACCCTAGGTATTGCAGGAGGCCTGCCAAAGCAAACCGAGTAACTAATTAATATTATTTAGATTATAGCTAGGCTGCGCCTCAAAAATCGTCGAGCGCTGGAACGATTCTGACACCCCAAACGCAACTCATTGAAACGATTGGGTTGGGTGTGCACACTTTGAATACACCCCACGCAAAAGTTACGGGGGAGGCTTCTAGAGCCTCCCCCGCAGACGTTTATGGTTTGGACTTACCGTCTCAAACCACCCCCCGAGAAATCGATGCTAATGACTGTCTGGTGAGTTGTACGCACCAGAGTGTCCTTTCGCTGCCACCGGTTCCGCGGCTACTTCTAAGGCACGCGCTTGGTGACGTTGGTAATTAGCAAAACCATCTTCCGCTCTATTGCGCTTCAGAAAATTAGTAATATCGCTCTTGCCTGCGAGACCGCGTGCTGCAGCTGTCGGCGCTTTTAAACCCCGTGCGCTGCCGCCCACCACGCTTGCGTGCTTGGGACTGCGAAGAGCCGCCAGCAATCGGCTATCTGCTTTTGGTGCGACGCCACGTGCTTTCGTTGCAGTGGTGCGCTTTTTAGAAGCTTTGGAATCATCCGCATCGTCGTCTTCTTCGCCTTCTTCATCGCCCAGTCCACCTGAAACTTTCTTCGTCGTCGTAGGCGAGAGGCTCGCGAGCAGCCGTTGGCCACCCATGATGCCGCGGTTAGAGGTCGTAGAGAGCAAGTTACTTGAAACGCTTCCCCCGCTGCTAGCAGCCATGGGGCTCGTGCCCGTTCTGGAAGCCGCCACCCCAATGCCTGAGGGAACCGTTCCGCTCTGAGCTTGGGAAACAGATCGAGAAGAAGCATCGGCCATTGAGCTTTGGTCGTTCACAGCTAAAGCTCCACCGGAACCCGCTGCCCCGGTTCCACCGAGACCCGCTTGAGTCAGCTGGACACTCAAAGTGGCTCGAGCGAGGTCGAGGTTTTGGGCGGCTTGTTGTTCAGCAAGAGCAATGCGTCGCTCGTTATACTTCTCTTCTAAAGCAATTCGTTCGCGTTCCGCTTGGGCAGAGTCTTCGCGGGCGGTGCGCAATTCAGCGAGCTGCATGTTCAAGCGCTGAGTGACCCCTTCGTTATTCGCTGTAGCAACGCCGGCCGCGATGCTGGCTTGCTGCAACGCCGTCTCTTGTTGCAACTGTGCTAAGTTTTCCGAGTTTTCCGCCGTGCGATCGGTCATGTACTTCTGAGCTTCAGACTGTGTCCGGGCAATTTCTTTATCCGCTTTGGCTTGCTCCGCCGCCACTACCATCGGCGCAACTGCCGCCATGATTGCAGCGAGCCCCATCAAAACTCCGGCAGCGTCGCCACCGCCTCCGCCGCCGCCACCACCACCGCCGCCTTTACAGTCTTTACAATCCTCGCCAGCGTGGGCTTTGTGCACGAGAAGCGCTTCCGCTTGGTGCATGATAATGCCAAACTTCCAGTTCTTCGCATTGGGCGAAATCAAGTAGTTATTCGGAACAATCTCATTCGAAGTATCCACTTTAGGTGCGTTGTCGTCGTAAGCTAAAGAGCGCGTAACACCTGAACCACCTGCAACGACTCCCGAAGATTGGCTCGGGACATTCATCAAATGGGCTGGCAATTCGCTCCCGACTTTTGGGATATAGTCCGCTGAAGGATTCTGGATAAACTTTTTGTAGTTATCACCGGCGTTAACGTCGATGAAACCACCCAAGAGTGCTTGCACTTGCGGTAAATCCGCATTGTGAAGTTTGCCGGCTTTGAATTCCATCGCCAAAGCAGTAATGGCAGGCGGCATCGCTCGCATCGCAGTCTGCACATTCTCTCGACGGAACTTGTCCATTGGGTTCTCGGCAGCATCGCGCATCGCACGATTCAAGCGAGCAATGGTTAAAACTAAACCGGTGAAAGCAGGCATTCCCATGAGTTTGGACATAGACGCCGCTTCGACTTGCGTCGGTTGGGCGATGGCAAAGCTGATAAGCGTGATCACCGTCGCGGTGCGCTTCCAGGTGCTCGTCAAAATGTGCGTTCCAAGCTGCATTAATAGTCTTTCGTCCTACGACTTAGAATTGCACACGGCTTGCCAAGTTCGCAGTAGAGAGAACCCACGTAAACGCTTGAAAGTATTAGGATCAGAGAGGCTACCAAAGGGGTGGACTGACCAAGTATTCACCCAGGTGCGGGAAAACAGCTAAGTTTATGATTTTAATAATGATTCTGTGTATACCGATTAGACACTCACCCGTATTCTCGTTAAGTGATGGATCCAATGAAGGTTTTCGAATCGCTGTATACGTAAAGTACGAAGATTATCTAGCGAGTTTAACGACGGTAGATGGCTCGGCAGCTACGCCGTCGCCGTGGCCATGACCACCGTGCGAATGGCCCGCTTCCGCAGGCGCAGAGGCCGCGGCGCGTGCGCCATGGCGATTGAGCAGTGCTGCTGCTGCTGCTGCTGCCCGCGGCACGGTGCCGAGCGAGCGAGAAGGTAAATTGGATGATGCGATGCGGACCAGGTTCTTGGCAACCTTGAGTGCGCGCGAAGCTTTGACTCGCCTCAGTGAACTCGTGGGCGCAATCGTTGTCGTCGTTGCCGGAGTCGCAAGGCTGTTGAGCAAACGCTCACTGGGCGCTTTCGCTGTTGGGCGAGCAATTCCATAGCTTGTCACCGCAAGTGACGCCCCCGAATCCAAACTCGCTCCATAACCCAAGCCCATCGACGCCTGAGTAAGCGCAGTTTGAGAGGCAAGAGTCTTTTCTTCTAAAGCAAGCTGTCGGTCATACAAGCGCGACTGACTCAGAAGCGCTTCTCTATCCATTTGCCGCGTGAGCTGACTGGAAGCGCGAAGTTCCGCCAACTGCATAGCCAGACGATTGGTCACGCCTTGATTATTGCTCAAAGCCACCGAAGCCTGGAGCCCTGCTAAAGCAAGTGAAGTTTGTGAGGACATCGCCGCAATTTTCTCATTGGTCTCAATGAGGCGGTCATTGGTGTACATGGCGACTTCCGCGTTCATTCCATTGATCGCGACATCGGCGCCAGCGCTGATCCCGGCAGTTACCATGGGAGAAGCGGCACCAATTACGGCGGCAGCAGCGCCAAGCGTTTGCCCAGCTTCTGCGTGGGAAATCACCGACGCACATAGCGCAAGTCCCACGAGCATCCCTTGGATTTGGTTTGAGCCCCCTCGAAACACGATTCCCCCTATATTGTGGAGAAGCACTAAGGGTGCCAAAAGCCGTAGGCTCAAAAGGGGCGGCGCGGCGGTGAAGAAGTGTTCAGGCCGTATGCAACTTAAAAAACGTGTGACAGCCTGCCAGGTCAGTGCTCAAATATTCGCTCAAACAAACGGAGCACACATCATGGGCGAATCTACAGTATTTCCCTACCTCGTATTTCTTCTTCGCTGGATACACATTCTTGCAGGCATCACGTGGATTGGCCTTCTGTACTTCTTTAATTTTGTGAACGTTCCTTTCCAGGCCGTTTTGGAAAAAGAGTTTAAGGCGAAGGTAAATCCGCCTCTGCTCCTGAGAGCCTTATGGTGGTTCCGGTGGGCAGCCATGGTAACCATGGTGGTGGGCTGGTTCCTCCTCGCCTACAAATACACTCACATGCACCTTTGGCAGGGACCTGAAGGCGATTTATCGCCGATGGCGCTTTGGATTTTGTTTGGCGGCACGCTGGGCACCATCATGTGGTTCAACGTTTGGTTCATCATCTGGCCGAACCAGAAGAAGGTCATCCGCGCTTTACAGTCGGGCCAAGCCCCGCAACCCGAATGGCCAAAGACCGCCTTGTTGTTCTCGCGCGTAAACACCTATCTCTCCGGGCCTATGCTCTTTGCGATGATTGCCCCGAATCACTTCGGCGGCATCTCGGTAGTGGCGGTGCTTGGTGTGTTAGTCGTTGGAATGGGAACGATGTGGGGCTTGATTAAAGTTTCGAGCAAGGTCGGACTTTCGGTCTGACTTTCGTATCTCGCGCAAGAGGTTGAAATGTTCCCGGAACAGTTGCGGAATGAAAGCGTTCGACTTACGAGTCGATACGCTTCTTGAGTTCCTTGCCGACCTTGAAGAAAGGTAGCTTTTTCTCAGGAACGAAGACATCTGCGCCGGTTTTAGGATTGCGACCTACGTAGGATTTGTAGTTCTTCACAAACCAGCTTCCAAATCCGCGAATTTCGATACGATCGCCCTTCACCATGGCCTGAAAGAACGAATCGAAAATCGTGTTCACCAGTTCTTCTGACTTCTTCTTAGTGAGATTCGCTTTGCGCGCCAATACTTCGATGAGTTCCGATTTGGTCACTTGAAGCCTCCGCTGGGGGAAATTTATAACTGGTAAGTACTTCATAATGATAGCTTTTCCAGCGCCTTTGGCAAAGTAAATTCGCCCCCTCGCACCAACCTCGCCAGACAGGCGGAACGGTGATATTCGCAAACCTGTGTTCACCTATAGCCAATCGGTGTTTCTCTACACGGCGCTCATCAAATGTGCGGACGCGCTGACGGCTCTCGCAGTCTGGTACGGCTGCTGGTACCTGCGCTTCCATAGTTCGTGGATCCCTGCCCCTAAAGGCTTGCCGGATTTTAGCGTTTACTCGCGTGTCTCCCTACCCCTAGTTTGCGTAATCGTTTTGGTGATGCATGTCACCGGCGCGTACCGCTCCGAACGCATTCAGTTCGGCGCTCGAGCCGCCCAAAAAGTCGTCCAAGGGGCTTTCCTAGGAACACTGGTATTCGTTGCAACGTGTTATTTCTTGGGCGAGCGCGATTTCTCGCGCGTGTTTCTAATTCTCTACGGGTCACTCCTAGCTGTTGCCCTGCTCGTGGAGCGCGCCGTCATGCACGTCGCCTGGCAACGCTGGCTCAGCCACCGCGTTCGGCCGCTACGCGTTTTGCTGGTGGGTAGTGGCGACTTGCTTCAAATGTACGTTCGGCAAATCAACACGCGTCGCCCCTACCCCGTTGAATGGGTAGCGCACTTGGCTGCTGGGGATGAAGCGGGGCTGCAAGCGATGTTGGACACGCATGCCCCTGATCAAGTGGTGGTGTCCTACCCTGAAAGCGCGAACAGCTCTTATGCTTCGGTCTTAGCGTTGCTGTCCGAGGAGTTGGTCGAAGTAAAACTGCTCCCGGAGTTCGGTCGGTACAGCACGTTCACCTACACCGCCAAAGACGAATGGGGGATTCCGCTGCTTTCGTTTAATCAAACCCCCGTTGGAAATTCGGACCGAGCCCTGAAACGTGTTTTGGATTTTGTCGGTTCGGCTACCATCCTGCTTTTGGGGTCTCCAATGTTTGCTGCCCTTGCGATTGCCGTGAAACTCACTTCCAAAGGCCCGGTATTTTTTGCCCAGGAGCGCGTCGGTGCAGATGGTACGCGTTTCACTATCTATAAGTTTCGTACGATGCACATCGATGCGGAGAAGGAAACGGGCCCCGTTTGGGCGGTGAAGAACGATCCTCGTACCACTCAGCTGGGAAGTTGGCTGAGACGGACTAGCCTCGATGAAACGCCGCAATTCTGGAATGTCTTAAAAGGGGATATGAGTCTCGTAGGGCCGCGCCCCGAGAGACCCGAGTTCGTCGAGCAGTTTCGAAAAGAGATTCCCAAATACATGCTCCGGCACAAGATGAAATCGGGGATTACGGGATGGGCCCAAATCAACGGGTGGCGAGGGAGCACTTCGCTGAATGAACGGATCAAACACGACCTTTACTACATCGGGCACTGGTCGCACCTATTCGACGTCAAAATACTGTGCCTGACATTGGTAAAAGGATTCGTGCATCGCCATGCCTACTGATCTAAGTCGATTGAAAGTCGCGATTGTTCATGACTGGCTCGTGAGTGCCCGAGGGGGCGAGCGTGTTTTAAATGCGCTGTGTGAACTTTTTCCGCAAGCAGAGATCTTCACGCTCTTTCACGAACCGGGAACGAATTCGCCGCAGATTGAAAACCGCGTGATTCACACTTCTTTTCTGAATCGCCTTCCGCTCGCGAAACGATTTTACCGGCACCTGCTTCCCCTATTTCCTCTGGCTATCGAACAGATGTCACTCAAGGATTTTGATCTCGTCTTGTCGTCCAGCCATTGCGTATCCAAGGGAGTCATCCCGCCTCCAGGCGCGCTGCATGTGAGCTACTGCTACACGACCATGCGGTACGCATGGGATCAATCGGAGCAATATTTTGGCAGTGGCTGGAAACGCACACTGGTCGCGCCTTTTTTGCATTACTTGAGAATGTGGGATGTTACTTCCAGCGCCCGAGTGGATCATTTTGTAGCGATTTCCCAGTTCATCTCGAAACGCATTGAGAAGTACTACCGTCGCAAGAGCGAAGTGATTTACCCGTTTGTCGACTTGCAGCGGTTCGCTCCTGTTGCAGGGGAACGCGGCGACTACTACCTCGTTGTATCTGCCTTTGCCCCTTACAAGCGTATTGAACTGGCGGTTCAGGCGTGCGAACGCCTGGGACGTCAGCTGATTGTGGTAGGCGACGGGCAGGATGCCCCACGCCTTAAGTCCTTGGGCGGCAGCACTACCCGATTCTTGGGCAATTTGCCCGATGCAGAACTGCCGGATCTTTTTGCCGGAGCAAAAGCGGTGCTCTTCCCTGGAATCGAAGATTTCGGAATCGTTCCGTTGGAAGCCATGGCCAGTGGAACACCCGTCATCGCTTACGGTAAAGGGGGCGCCTCAGAGACGGTAGTAGACGGGGTAACGGGCGTTTTCTTCCACGACGCTTCAGTGGATGGCATGGCAAAGGCGATTGAAAGATTCGAGTCGCTGCCGAAGTTTTCTCCCACGGCTTGCAGAGAGCGCGCAGAGTTCTTCAGCAAAGCACGGTTTCAGAATGAGCTATTGGGACTTTTAGGAAAGCTCTTAAACCAGCAAGCCGACGCCGATCACGCGTCTTCACCGCGCTCTCCGGATATGTACGTTTAGCACAAGAGGCGGCGGTAGACGGCGGCGGTTTCGCGGGCGGTGCGCTGCCAGCTAAACTTGGCGGCTTGGGCAAGGCCTGCGAGACGAAGTTTCTCCTGCAGCGCTGTGCTCTCTGCAATTTCGCGCATCTTCGAAGTCATCCCCGTTTCATCCTCAGGCTCGACCACAAGTGCAGCGTCGCCGAGGACCTCCGCAAGCGAACCCGCATGTGTGGCGATGACAGGCGTGCCCAATCCCATCGCCTCCAAGGGGGGCAATCCAAACCCCTCATAAAAGCTGGGATAGACGAGAGCCGTTGCGCCTTGCATGACCGCACTCAAGGACTCATCCGGCAAATACCCCAAATGCCTCACACTCTGATCCCAGGGCGGCCGACCCAGCATTTCCTTCACGACACTCGATCGCCAACCCCAACCTCCCACCAGAACAAGAGGGTACTGCGCCCGAAGCGAGGCGGGGAGCCTGGAGTAAGCGCGCATGAGTCCCGCAACGTTCTTGCGCGGCTCCAAGTTTCCGACAAATAGAAAATAATTCTCAGGAAGCCCCAGCGCCAATTTTACGGATTGGAGTGCTTGCTCGGAAGTCTCCGTGAAGCGCGGCGCCTCGGGAATCACGACAATCCGATCGGGTTTTACCTTCAGGTGTTCCATCAAGTCGTTGGCAGTTGCTTGTGAAACCGCTACGAAGCATTTGGCCTGCTTCAAACTTCGCATAAAATACCTTTCGTACTTCTTCACCCGGATGGCGGGGTGCCACTGGGGGTGAAGGAGCACCGAAAGATCGTGAACGGTAACGATTGTCGGAAGTCGTGATGGAAGCGCAATCGCATCCGGCTCATGGAAAAGGGCACACCCACTCCGTCGAGTCGCTGATCCTAGATACCTATCCAGAGCACTTTGTAGGTAGACCTTCAGTGACAGTACAGGAGAGGAGCTTCCCCCGCGTTCTGTAAGGGAACCCGAGCGAGTCACCTGCGACATAGCGCCGGCCACCCATCGAACACCCCCTAACGCACTCAGTCTCACTATTTCAATATCAGACGCTTCGCCAGGCAGGTGTTTAAGAAGCTGCGCCGCATAGTGCCCAACCCCGCTCTTCTGTCGGAATAGGGACAGGTCGTTAAATAACACAGCGCTCATACCTTTTATTAACAAGACTTGGGATCGATGAAAAACGGCAATTCGCCTATCTCGCAAAGCCTTCCATAATAAGGGACTAGGAGAACCCCATGAGAAAATCGATCCTCACTTTCGCCTTCGTCTTTGCTTCCTCTGCTTTTGGCCTCACCGAGGTGGGGGACAAACCCAAGAACTACTGTTGGAAAGACACCAACGAAGCGCAAGTATGTCTCGAAGATGCTGCACACAGAGATTCGGTGCGTGTCCTTCTCTACAACGCAGGTTGGTGTGGCCCCTGCAATACTGAGTTCTCGACGATTGCATCAGCAACCAACAAGTTCAAAGGCAAGCCCGTCGTCTTCATCAGTCTTTCGAGCGACGGTTGGAGCCGAGGCGCCGGGGCTTCTACCGGCTTTCTCAAAGAATGGTCGACGCGCCATCGATTGAACAGCGCACAAGCCAGTTTCGTGGTCGCGAGCTCCCCTCGCAATGCCGGAAACGACTTCTTCTCGAGCGTCTATATTCCCAATGTCGTCGTGATCGATTCATCGGGAGTGGTTTCTTACAAAGAGATCAACCCGGGTGTGAACGCCATTGTCCGAGAAGTAGAACGGGTGCTTCCGACGCCCGTGCCCTCAATGCCTTAAGTCTTAAGCCAACGCCAGCAACGGTGAAGTACAATAAGAGAAGCAACCTCAGTGAGGTTGCTTCTTTTTTCGTTGGGGACTGCCTATGACGCTTCGACTCATCGTAATGCTCATCTTCCTCTTCTCGAATCACTCTCTCATTGCCCTCACCGAGGTAGGGGATAAACCAAAGAACTATTGCTGGACGGACGTAGCCGGGCAGCAAGTCTGCTTGGAGGACAAAACCCATGACTTCGCGGTGCGCGTCTTGCTATTCAACGCGGGTTGGTGCGGCCCTTGTAACTCCGAGTTCGCCACCATCGGTAGCGACATGGCGAAATTCAAAGAGAAGAATGTCGTCTTTTTCAGTCTCTCCTGCGAAGGCTGGAATTACGGTGCGGCCCCGAACCAGACCTTTCTCACCGAATGGTCGACTAAGCACCGTCTCGCCCAAGCACAAGCTCAGTTTGTCGTCGCGGGTTCTCCCAGGCACTGCGGAGGAGATTTTTTTGGCGCAGGAACCGGCATCCCTAACGCGGTAGTCGTCGATACGATGGGTGAAGTGGTCTTTAAAAAGGAGGGCGCCACCGTGAGTCAAATTACCAAGGCCATCGAAGCTTGCCTGCCTGTTCCGGTGGGACCCTGAGAAATACTAGAGAGGCAATTCGAGACCAAAAGAGTGACTAGTGGTCGTGCCAAGATAGAACTGACCGCGCACATCCGCACCTGTGTAGTACTGGTAGTAGAGTTTGAACGACCGCAGGTGATCGGGAATCTGGTGTAGAGCAAATCCCAACTGCAATGCAAACGAAGGGTTCACCTTCGTCTCTTCCTGCCACCGCAAGTCTGCCGCAAAATACGGGGTTGTTTGCAGCCCTGTCGGAAAGAAGTAGGAGCCCCCCAATTGCAACGCTAGCGGATGCACTTTCGGAACGGTGTTCACCAGTCGATGAATGCCTAGGTAAATCTGAGAGTGTTTGTTTGGGGAGTAGCCGCCTCGCAAACTCAAAGTCTCTCGGCTATAGGGAATCGGGCTACTACCCGTCAATCCATCGGCGAGATGTGCGGAAACGTGCGTGTAGCGCAGCTGACTGTGCCAAGGACCACTTGCATACTCAAAATAGATCCCCAACGTTCCATCGACCGTCTCCAGAGGAAAACGCCCCCCTTCCTGACGCATCGTGAAGTAGCCCCTGCCCTCTAATCCAAAGTGAAAATTCCAGCCATTGTCGGCACCCGTTACACCCAATAGGGAGAGATAGCTGCCGATCATCGCTTGAATGGGAGCACTTCCAGAGAAAGTCACCGCCGTGCGAACCTCCCGTGGGTCAGCAAAAGTCAGCGGAAAGAGTCGGCCTTTGGGAATCAGCGTAAAGGTAGAGGAGGGTTCGATGTCCTCCTCGGCGGCGAGCGGCGGAAGAATAGCCGTTTCAGGAGCCGGGGCGTCTATCCCCAACGCCATAAACGATAATGCAACGCACAAGATGACAAGGATTTTGCCGAAGAAGTGCATCCGACAAACCCATCGGAACTCGCACGGAAAAACTCAACCGCGGCGCGCGTTGCTTAGAACAGCACGGTCGTTCCGACCATGTGCTCCATTGAGCCGCCGGTTTGATTGGGGAATTCAACTGAGTAGTGCACGGAGACTTTCGGGGAGAGGATACTGGCCCCCGCACTCCAGAAGGACTCATTCGACGCGGTGCGAATGCGGTATCCGCCCTTAAGGGCGAAGTGGTAGGGCGAAACATACTCCGCACCGAAGCCATACTGAAGCGGGCGTAGATTCTGGCCGTCACCCGTCATCGCAGCATTCAAAAACACCGTCTGTTCCCAGTTCGCCTGCGTTCCAATCGAGTACTCGCGACGGTCGCCCATGGCCGCGCTTCCACCGAGCAGATTGCGCGTGCTTAGACCAAACTGAATAGAGTCAAAGTGCAAAATCGCGCCGAGATCCACATCCGTGTACCTCGCAGGGGCACCGGCAAGGTCAGTCCCCCAAATCATCTTGCCTAAAATGCCCACACCAAAGTTTTCGCTCATTCGGCCCAGCGCCCCTACTTTCACCCCTTCGACTTTTTGGTCCCCCATGTTGAAAGGCATGCGGTAATAGCCTGCGATTCCGCCGATGGCAGAGGTCTTGGTATCGAGAATCGATGCAGCAAACGACTTCACTGACTGAAAGCTCGCGTCCACTGAGTAGGCCTGTGTGAAAGAGCTGGAAGCAGGATTGGAGTATAAACTGTCGTTAAGTAGGTTGGCGCCAGCAAGAGACTGCCCTTGAGCGCGTTGCTGCACCGGGGTAAATTCGGTCGTATTTGCTGCCGCATTCAAACAGAACACAAGAGCGGAACTAAACCCTAGCAAAGCATTTCCGATTTTCATGATTGGTGCCCTTGGCTGAAGAGCCGCTTTTGCGGCGTTTTTCGGTCAACGAATGTCCTCTAACTTTACAGCGTACATCCTTAAAAATAAAGGCGGAGTGCCCTATCGCGACTCTTGTCGCATCTCTTGGACAAAACCACAACCGCCTGTCTACGGCCCATTCCTTTCGAATACAGACTCCTCCGAGCGCGGGCCTGTGACGGGCGCTCGTGGCATAGGGCTTGCTCATCCTTAAGCTGCGCCTTCGTGTGTGGGCGTTGAATAGTAGTTGCGAAAAGCAGCGGAGATAAAGATGACGCGTTTAAAACTCTTTCTAGTGGTCGGGATGTTTGCCCTGATCTCTGCTCACTTTGGCGCTTCTAAAGCGAATGCCGAATTCGAATTTGGCTACTCCAGCTACGGTGGTTACGGCGGTAGCAGCTACGGCGGTTACGGAGCGAGCAGCTACGGTGGCTACGGCAGCTACGGCTATGATGCTGCTTGGGGCGGAATGTACGGCGCAGGGGGTTCGAACCTCTATGGCTTCGGTACCGACTTGTACAACCTCGGTAGTTTTTACGACTCCAGCAGCCTCTATGGAAATAACTGGGGCGGATCTTGCGGCAGCTTCTCTTCGAGCGGCAGCTGCTATGGCGGTTGGGATTCGGGCAGCTATTTGAGCGGCTACGACTACGACATCAACATCAATATCGAGCTTCCGATTTTTTACGGATACCAGAACTACGGACAGTCGAACTGCTTCCAGTACCCGACCTGCTATCAGCCAAGCTGCTCGCAGAATCCTCAGTTCCCAACGTATCCGACGTACCCAACCACGCTGACAAATTACAATCCTTTGCTTCCCAATCCTTGGGACCAGGGACCTGTGGTGAATTACCCGAGCTATCCCCCAACAGCGCCTCCTTGGGGCGGTTGCGGTGGAGTGGTTCAGTGCCCAACGGGGCCTACGACCCCCACACAGGCACCGATCTTCAATTACAGCGACCAGACGGTACTCGGAACGCCTACGCGTTACGACATCCCCCGGTCGGTGCACTAAAAGTTTAAAGGAGAACAACGCTCAAGAAGCGAAAGTTCGGCCTTTGGAAACGGGAGCAACCTCAAGGACTCGCCTCCTCCCCCTTATGTGGCCCCAATGCACATATCTTGTCTGAGGGGTTGCTCCCGTTAATTTTTCCGAAACTCCCTAGCGCGCCCCCACCCAATTTGCTATAGAACCCTGCCTTAGTGGTCGGAAGTTGACTTTAACGACCCGATTGATGAAGGTTTTACCTTTCAGGTTTGTCAGTCGCAACAAGGTGGGGAAATACATGAAAAAAGCGGAACTCTCTAAGCTCAAGGAAGCGTTGGAAAAACAGCTGAAGGATTTGCAGAGCGACATGGCTCGCAATCTAGCTCAGTCCGCTCCGACCCCCGTTCTGGCCGATATCAATGACCAGGCCAGTTTTGAAACCGAGCGCAGCTTTGAACTCCGTATCAAGGACCGCGAACGCAAGCTCATCGGTAAGGTGCATGAAGCGCTCAAAAAGATCGCGGAAGGTTCTTACGGGATCTGCGTCTCTTGCAGTGAACCCATCGGCGTGAAGCGCCTCCAGGCGCGTCCCGTAACCGACCTTTGCATCAACTGCAAATCGGAGATGGAAGCAGAAGAGCGCCGCGAGGAAAGTTTCGCTCAGTCCACACAAAGCGGCAGCCCGATCGCCCACTAATAGGGCCGTTCAATCCTTCTAAAGAGCAAACAAGAAACCGGCATGCCCGACCCACTCGGGCGTGATTGGATTTACTAGCGGAAAATTCACTTCGGCGCCAACCAGCGCGCTGAGGGATCCTGTCACGCGTAAATTTACGGTGGCCGCCGGACCGACACGGTAATACCAGCGTCCCTTGAGCTGCCCTGTTTCGCCGGTAAAACGCCAACCCAGCCGCTGAGAGACTCCGCCTAAAAAGCCCAGGGGCCCCAGTTTAAAAAAGGCATAGTGAAAACCTGCACCCAACTCCAAAAGATTCGGATTCACCGTCGTAAGGGTGGGAGCGGATATCAGACGATAGTAGCCAATCGAAGGAGTGAAGTACCAACGCTCACCCATCGCAAGCCGCGAGAAAAGCCGCGCGCCCGCAAAGAGCTCCCCCGCGGAAACAGGCGAACCCGCGCCTTGGGCGAAAGCCATCCCACCGCCTTGAATTCCTAAACGCGTCGGAATGGGTTTGCGCGCACTCACGGAAGACTGGACTTCGGCATGGGAGTCCACCATCCGCTCTGGCATGAGGGGAGGACGACTGCGCTCCTCGGCCAAAACCAGTGTAACGACGAACAGACTTAGAATGAGAGAAAGATGAAACACTTGTGCCTAGCCTCTGCCTACTCATCGAAGCAGCAGTCGTGCCAGCGCGCTATGCGGGAGAAACGGGCGTAGACCGAGTGTCCACGCGCAAAAGTGTCAGATCGCACCCCTCGCGAGGAAGAGTTCGACGCGTTTCAATTCAGAAAGTCTTTAAATTCTTTTCCGGGACGAAATCGAGCAACCCACTGGGCGGGAATAGAAATTTCCGCGCCGGTTTGAGGATTGCGTCCTTTGCGTGCGCTTCGTTTCGAACGCACAAAGGTTCCAAACCCGATCAGGCGAAGTTCATCGCCTTTTTTAACCGTTTTTCGGGCAGCTTCCAGTGTCGCCTCGATGACTCGCTGGCAGTCGGCCTTCGTCAGCTTCGTTTCCTCAGCGACACGTGCGACTAATTCGTTCTTGTTCATTTTTCCTCCGGCACTGCGAACGTAAATGAGGAAGTTGCCGTAAAGGTTCGCTGCCTGCAAGTGCAAGTTGCACAAGCTTCTCCGAGTGAATCCACTTGACGAACGGCTCGAATCCGCCACTCGGTTTTTTGATTTGTCGCGATCCCACTGTACAGATAGCATCACCGTATGAATCAGTACCTTCAGCACCCGAACTTCGATCCCGTACTCCTGCACATCTGGGGACCCATCGCTATCCGATGGTACTCGCTGCTTTATGTCGGCGGATTTCTTGTGGGACGCATGATTCTGCGGCACCTAGCGCGTCAGGAGCGCTACAAATTCACCGAAGAGGATGTTGAACAACTCATTGTCTGGGGCCTCCTGGGAGCCGTCATAGGCGCGCGCGTCATCTACTGCTTCGTTTACGATCCTATCAGCCTCATTCAAGACCCTTTCTACCTTTTCAAAGTCTATCAAGGAGGCCTTTCTTTTCACGGGGGCATCCTGGGAGTGATGGTCGCCGGCTACATCTTCGCTAAGAAGCGAGGAATCCCGTGGTGGAACCTGGCGGACGCCATGTGCTTGTGCGCCACTCCCGGTTTGGGGATGGGAAGAATTGGAAACTTTATCAACGGAGAGCTCTACGGCCGCGTAACGGATGTACCGTGGGGCATGGTCTTTCGCGGAGGGGGCCCTCTCCCTCGCCACCCATCACAGCTTTATGAGCTGATGTTGGAAAGCGTGATTCTCGGAATTGTGCTCTGGGTGCTGAAGGACCGGATCAAGACCGATGGAATTCTCTCGGTGATTTTCGCAGTGGGATACACGCTTGCACGGTTCATTGTGGAGTTTTTTCGGCAGCCGGACGCGCACCTGGGCTACCTGCTTCTCGGACTCACGATGGGCCAGTGGCTTTCTATCGTGATGCTGGTCGGAACTCTGGTAACAGGCTGGTACCTATTGCGGCAAGCAAAGCTCGCCCCTGTGCCGACCGGGAAGAAGCGGAAGAAGCACTGATCAACCGAAGTTTGGCAGGAAGAAGGAGAAGCCGCCTGTCACGGTGAAGTTGCTTCGCAGAGCGCGATTGCCGTACATCACCGAGTTGCTCATGTAGTTGCGCATATCGAAGTAAAGCGAGAACGCATTACCCAGGAAGAACTTGAAACCCACGCCATAGTTCAGGGACAGATCCCAGCCCGTTGCGGCGACCGTTTGAGAAAACGTCGTAGACGATGCTGTGTGGTTGTACTCGTGGGTCGTCGTGTTCACCATCCCCAAGCCCAGAGCCAGGTAGACATCGAGATAGACAACCTGCGCACCAAAGAAGCGAATCTTTCCGTAGAACGGCGAAGCTAAGAACGAGGTTCCCACCATGTTGTTCAGTTGGAGGGCCTGCAACACCGCAATGTTCTTTGTGGGATTGCTCGCCAAGCTCGTGGTGAAGCTGGTGACGGAACCGAACGGTTTCTGAAAATCTACTATCTCCCAGCCGTAGTGATCGCTGATGTGCCACGCGAGTCGACCGCCGAGCAAATAGTGGTCAAAGAGAGAATCGTAAGGGAGCAAGCCTGCGGAAATCGCCAGTTCCACTTTGCCAGATTTGTAAAAGCGCTTATTGCGAACGACTGCTTGAATTTCCTTTTCGTACTTATTCTGAGAGCCACCAATCTCGGGCCCGTCGTCATCCGACCAAGCCGACACGCAGAATGTTTGCAGAAGTAACAGCGCGAGTAGCGCAACGCGTTGTCGCATGACCGGTCCTTGGAAGTGGGGTGGGAAATCTACCTATTCATTTTCACATGGGCTCCCGGTTTCTTCAACCACGACAGCCCCCGCGCGGTTTGCTAGGCTTCTCGCATGACGCATGGCCTCATGGGTGTCCTAGTTCTGGTGCCCGTTTTTCTATTCTCACTCTGCCTCCATGAATACGCGCACGCTTGGGTAGCCACGCGTTTGGGAGATCCCACCCCTGGGTCACTAGGCCGCTTAAGTTTGCACCCGCTCGCTCACGCGGACACGATGGGCACTCTCATTATCCCGAGTGTCTGTATTTTCTACGGCTTACCCTTCTTCGGATGGGCCAAGCCCGTCCCTATCGATGCTCGCTATTTTAAGAATGAGCGCTGGGGGATGGCTGCGGTTGCGGCAGCAGGACCGGCTGCTAACTTACTCATCGCCGGCGTCGCAGCGCTTGTCCTGGGTGCTATCGTCCGAATGCCGTTGCCAGAGTTTGAGGGCTACACGGTGAATGAAGCCGCGCAGATTCTGACGGTCATTACAATCCAAGTGAACCTGTTCCTAGCGCTTTTCAACCTTTTGCCCCTGCCGCCACTCGATGGCTTCATGGTGATTCAAGCCGTCTTGCCCCTGAAGTGGGCGAATCAAGCGTACAAGATCACGCCTTATGCTGGATTCATTCTGCTTCTCTTGCTTTTCACGGGCGGACTGCAAATGATCGGCGCACCGGTCGGCTATCTCTTCCGCGCCCTCATCGGTTTCGTGACCTAACGTCGACGCTCCGCGGGGAGAGTCATCCAGTCTTTTCATGAATAAGCTGATGATGAGCGAAGCATAGGGTGGCGAGGTTGCGGTCGGAATGATTGCCTCCCTTAGCCACCTGCTGAATGTGGTGTTTCTCGATCCATCTTTCAGAGCAACATCTCACCCCGGTCAAACCTACATAAGTACAACGGCCCCGATCTCTCAAAACCACCTGATGTGCTACAGCTGCAGGTAACGCCCGCCTGCTCCCGTCCGAGTTGCGACTTGCTAAGTTAATGGGGCGACTTGGAAACTTCGACTCAGTAGCTCGGGTGGCCTTCCGAACTGGATCCTGCTTTTCGAGAAAAAGGGAAATGGCTACATCGATAACATCTTCCAAGGAACAGTTGCCGCGACGTTTTTGAGAGAGCACATCTCGAGCCCGCTGAATCTTTGCTTCCAGTGTGCTACTTAGACCACACCGCAGCTCCGAACGATCCCCAGAAATAGGGCGCACGCGTTCACGCACTTCCACATCTGGATGAGCAGCGGCAACAGCCTTTTCCAACTCTCGATACGGAAGGGTCGTCGCGGCCTCAAGCCATTGCTCCTGATTTGCAGGGACAATTACGGAAGCAATTCGCGATGCCTTCGAGACATTCAGACTCCCTTGGTCGATAGCATCCTTCAGAAGTGGAATCTCCACTGACTTTCTAGCAACGGTAATAAAACGGTATGCTTCTGCGTCGATCATTCCCAGTCCGCCCGTCGCATAAACAAATAGACTTGGGTAGCCCAACTCTCGATACCTATGATCGCGATCTATTTCTTGAAGGATGCTTACAAGCGCCCCTTCAGCAGCGCGATAGCTTTTGACGACGGTCAGTGCCCTCTGATGAAGTGCTTCGGTTTTCATAGATACATACCTATGTATCCTTGTTAGGTTTGGCAACAAGAATTGAGTCGGTTCTGCATTTTCGAGATGAACTCTCCGCGCGGAGAGCCCTAAAGCGTGCTGACGGGATCGACGTCGACCGCCATTTGAACGCCGGATTTTAGGTGATCGGAATACTCGATCGCCATATGAATTAGAGTCTGCATTTGCCGAACGGAATCGCATTTGGCCAAACAATGCCAGCGATAGAAGTTCTTGATTCTAGCAAGCGGTGCTTCAGCGGGGCCTAAAATCTGCACTCCCGGAAGCGCACGAGACACCAGAAACTGCACGACGCGATCTGCCACTTCCTGCACGCGCGCTTGATTCTTGTGCTGAAAGCGCAACATCGCCATGCGCTTTGAAGGAGGAAACCCCAGTGCGGCACGCGCTTTCAATTCCTCTGTGTAAAAATTTTCATACTCTCCCGCCATGGCCTGATGGAGAATCGGCGCGTCGGGGTTGAGACTTTGTAGAATGACTTCACCCGCAATTTCGCCGCGCCCTGCCCGACCAGAAACCTGGGTAATAATTTGAAAAGTCCGCTCCGCCGCACGGAAGTCAGGCATATTCAAAGTAGCATCTGCCATCAGAATGCCGACGAGCGAAATACCGGGAAAGTCGTGTCCCTTGGCCAACATCTGCGTGCCGATGATGACGTCGACTTCGCGATTGGCAACTGTCGTAAGAATGCTTTCCAAATCCTTACGTGTCTTAATCACGCTGCGGTCCATCCGAGCAATACGAGCAGTGGGCAATATCCCCTGAAGCGTTTTCTCCACCTGCTCAGTGCCCACTCCCATCGTCGTCAAATTCGCGCCGGCGCAGGCCTCGCAACTGGAGGGAACACTATGATCCGAGCCGCAATAGTGGCACTGAAGCGATGGCGGATGCCGGTAGTAGGTAAGACTGACATCGCACTGCCGGCATTTCCAGGTGTGACCGCAGTCCTGACAGAACAGGAAATGTGCATATCCCAGTCGATTCAAGTACAGCATCGCTTGCTGCTTCTTATCCAAGGTTTCTCGAATTCGCCCCACCAAGCGACGGCTCAACCAGGGTGTTTCTGGCGCATGCCACTCTTGCTTGTCACGCAAGTCCACGAGCGTGACCTTCGGCATGGGGCGTTCCATCACTCGCTTGCTTAAGCGGCAAAGACGGTAGCGCCCACTTCGGACATTTGAAATGCTTTCCAGGGAAGGCGTCGCAGATCCTAGAAGGACTTTTGCCCCACTAAAACGCCCTCGGACCACAGCCACATCGCGCGCGTGGTAACGAAGCGAGTCTTCTTGTTTGAACGAAGTTTCATGTTCTTCATCGACAACGATCAATCCCAAATTCTGTAGGGGCGCAAAAACCGCAGAACGCGCACCAATCACGACCGTCGCCAGCCCTCGACGGATACGCTCCCATTGTCCCATCCGCTCCTTGGGAGTGAGATCGCTGTGAAGCACAGCCACCTTTCCAGGAAAGCGGGAATCAAATCGTCCAAGCAATTGAGGGGTGAGTGCGATCTCCGGAACGAGTATCAGCCCGCTTTTGCCTTGCGCAGCGAATCTCTCCAAAACGCGGATGTATACTTCGGTCTTTCCACTCCCCGTCACCCCATGGAGTAGGACCGGCTTCTCGTTCTCCGCTTCAATTTCAGCAAGCACGGCCGATTGTTCCGCCGTGAGATCGGGAATATCGGTCGTAGCGGAGACAACGAACTTCAACGGCTTAGCGTTAATCGCTTTTTCTTTTTTCTCCAACGGCGCGATGCAAAGCTGTTTCGGAATCGCAGCTGAGAGCACTTCACCCAACGGATGGCAGTAGTACTCGGCAACCCAGCGGAGAAACTTCAGCATCGCCGGATCAAAGAGGGGATCTTTGGCCAGCACAGTTTGAATGGGCTTGAGCTTATGTTCCGCTATGTCGCTCGACTCGGGAAAACCCAGAACGAAAGCGTGGGTGGGTCGACGGTTGAAACTGACTTCAACGACACTGCCCACTTGTAGGTCCGCCGTCGGATCAAAAAGGTAGTGAAAACTTCCCTCAACTCGAAGAGGAATGGCCAGTTCGACCAGCCCTGAAGGCGTCGGCATCTCGTTCATCGGTAACGAACAATCAGGCGAACGGCTTCTTCTAGGGCGTCACTCGGCGCAGTGGAAGAAGGCTGTTTGGCTGCTGCGCGCGCCGTTGCCAGCTGATCGCGCTTCAACACTTGCGCGCTTGCCACCGTGGACTTAACGCGCTCGAGTCCATTAATCGTGAGGGAGAAAACCCGTGGCAAGCGTCCTGCGGACCCTGCCGATTGGAACGCCGAAAAATCCCAAAGCGCTTTTTCAGTTCCCACGCCCCATTCGATACGTGCAATGCCACGCCCCTGACGATTGACATAGAAAGCCCGTTTTTGCTCGCCCTCTTTCATGCCGACCACCGCAACCGTAAACTCATTGCCCACTTTCGATAGATAGATATCGTCGTGATGAAGATAGCTGTCTTTGGTCTCCCAAGTTTTGGGATCCCCCTCTGGTTTGTAACCGGGTTTAAACTGAATGAGCTGATCACGCCGAATGAAACGCTCTCGTAGCAACCTATCTAAATACTCGTTGCTACCCTGATCCAAAAAGTAATCGATGAAGGCGCTGGTCCGAGAGGGAATGGATTTACCGCCTTTGAAATTATACTCGCGGGTATTCCACTCAGAATAGACGGGGGCTTGCCCGGGAATCTGCCACTGAATAACCCCGCCTTGCCGATTACCGGTAAAGGTCTCAACCACTTCTACGAAAGTCCCTTCTCTGACTTGCACCAAGTGTCGGAAAACGAGCTCCAACCCCTCTCCCGCTTTGCGCCCCGCAAAAACATCTTGCAGCAACTCAGAAACAGGCGGAACAAAAGCATTCGCAGGTAGGGCAAGCAGGCCACCCATGAGGCCCATGGTGAGAAGTAGTTTCTTCATTTACATTCCCAACCTTTTCTTGAGTAAAGGTAACAACCGCTCTGCAAGCTCCGGTCTCTCCAGCGCGGCATCCACCTGGGCCAGGACATAGTACAAGGGATTACCCACATCATACCGGTTATCGTCCATCACCATCGCGTGAAGGCCGCCTTTGGCTGCAAGCCTATCCATCGCATCGGTCAGTTGAATCTCGCCACTCACGCCTGGCTTCACATCCGCCAAAGCATCCATTATCTCGGGTTGAAACACATACCTGCCGATAATGGCGTACTCACTCGGGGCATCGGCAGGCAGGGGCTTTTCGACGGTACCCTTTACCTTCACCGCTTGGGTGCCCGGTTTAGCGTTCTCAAGATCCACTATACCGTAGGACTTCGTCTCTTCTCTGGGCACATGCATCACTCCAATCACTGAGGACTCCAGCTGGACCGCCGCTTCTGCGAGTCGGACCAAGCCCGCTTTCTTCGGGCCGCCCCAGGGAGCGAAAATTTCATCACCCAGACAAACTGCAAAGGGTTCGTTGCCGATAAACGATCGGGCGCAAAGCACTGCATGGCCAAGCCCAAGCGGCTCCTTCTGACGCACGCTCAAGACGTCGACCATTTTTCCAATCTTGCGAACTTTCTCAAGCAGCTCGAGTTTCCCTTTTTTCTCAAGCCAAGCCTCCAGCGCTGGCGAGGGATCAAAGTAATCCTCCATGGCCGATTTGCCCTTGCTCGTTACAAAGATCACTTGTTCGATACCGGCATTCACGGCCTCTTCTACGATATAATGAAGCGCCGGCGTATCGATGATGGGAATCAGTTCCTTGGGTACTTCTTTAGTGAAGGGCAACCCGCGGGTTCCAAGTCCGGCTGCGGGAATAACGACTTTTCTTACCTTTTGCATGAGGGGTCATCCTAACCAACCCAGGGCCTCTTGAAAAGGCACGAGCACCGACCTTAGCTGTGTTTCAATCCCCACAGTCCCGACGACCCAGTGTTGTTTTTACCACCCTCTCCAATGCTCCGAGTCACTCGGAGATGCCCGATGGACGGGCTTTTCGGAATCACCAGCCTCTGGTACACCAATTGCTTAAGCAATGAGGTCCATGGAAGACTATTTCTCGTCAACGCAAGCCTACCGCATCCAGAAGTCGATTAAGAGTCGCGTGGAATGGGAAGGCATTGGTCTGCACACGGGCCTCAAAGTACGGTTGGAGCTCCTCCCCGCCGAGCCAAATTACGGGATCGTTTTTGAACGCCCTGACCTTCATGAGTCGGTCCGGATTTTTGCGGATTGCGACGCGGTGGTTGCCACCTCTATGGCGACCACTTTGGGAATGAAGGACCAGCCCGAAGCGCGCGTGAGCACCGTAGAGCACTTGATGTCTGCACTCTATGCGCTGGGCATCACCAATGTTCGAGCGGTCGTGCACGGGCCGGAAATTCCCATTCTCGATGGAAGCGCGAATCCCTTTATTGAAGGCATCTTGAGCGTCGGCATCGATTTTCAGCCCTTTTCAAATCCCATCTTGCGGATTCTCAAGCCAGTCAAAGTTTTTAAGGATGGGGTCATTTGCGAACTGCTTCCGCGAGAACGCCTTCGCCTGACCACCTCCGTGGATTTTCCGCATCCTTCCATCGGACTTCAAACTTTTGCTTTGGAAGTCACGCCGGGCGCTTTCATTGAGGAAGTCTGCAGTGCGCGCACCTTCGGCTTTCTCAAAGACGTGGAACGCCTTCGAGCCAACAACCTCGCGCTCGGCGCGTCGGTAGAAAATGTCCTCGCCTTTTCCGACGAGGGCATCGTGAACGCAGAAGGGGCTCGCTTCCCCGATGAATGTGTCCGACACAAGCTGCTGGATGCTATCGGGGACTTGGCGCTGATTGGGTGCTGGATTGAAGGTGAAATGGTCAGTTTCCGGGGTGGCCACTCCATGCATTTGGCGCTGCTAAAAGCACTGCGAGATTTTCCCACGCATTGGGAAATTGATAGAGCCGTACCGCTCACGCCTGCGGGGAGCCCGACGTCTCGCCCCACTGTTTCACCGATCCGCTCCAGACGAGCTTCCCTGAGTCCTGCATAACCACGCGGTCTGCCACCTGCAAGACATCTTCACGATGGTGGGACACAAAAAGGGCGGCTACTTTAGTCTCGTCTACCAGATTGCGGAGCAACTCACCGGCAGACTTTCGTGAATCGGCGTCGAGTGCTGAAAAAGGTTCGTCCAGCAACAATAGGGGAAAACCCACGGCGAGAGCACGAGCCAGTGCCACCCGTTGCGCTTGTCCTTCAGAGATTGCGGAAATCGGCCGATCTTCCATTCCCTGCAACCCCACTTTTCCCAGCCACTCGCGCGCAAGCGTTTGACGTGCTTTCTTTTCCATCCCCTGAACCCGCAAACCAAACTCCACGTTTCCACCTACCGACAGATGAGGAAAAAGCGCATTGCGCTGAAACACTAAAGCAATCCGTCGTTTCTCCGGAGGCTGGCTCTCGAGCGTACGACCGTCTACGATGATACTTCCGCGCTCCATGGGCAAAAAGCCGCCCAAACACTCCAGCACCGTAGACTTTCCCGAACCACTTTTGCCGACGAGCGCAACGACTTGCCCGGAGGGGACTTCCAGCCTATCTACCGTGACCACAAAACTGCCCCGTCTCACCACCAGATTTTCAACGCTCAGACCCTTCACCGTGCCACCTTGCGTTCCAAACGAAGCATCGCCAACGCGATAAGGCCCGTGAGCACAATCAGAACAGCAGACAAGCCAGCGGCTTCATCAAAGCGATAGCGGGACATGCTCTGGTAAATCTGGAACGTGAGATTCATCGTCGATTCATCCAGAAACAGCAATACCGCTCCGGCTTCTCCCAATGAGATGGAAGCACCGAGCAAAAACCCCAGCGATAGGGAACTCTGCAAGAGTGGTAGTTCGACCCACCGAAAAATGCGAAACGGGCTCGCACCCAGACTCCGGGCCTGCGCATACCAAGGTTCAGCAATTCGCGAAAAACCCGCTTGAACACATCGGTACACGATAGGAAGTGAAAGCACCGTTTGAACGAAGACCACCCCACACCAAGCCCCCACGGAAGTTTGTGTCCATCCCGGTTGGGCTAAGCGCCAACCCAAAAGTAGAAGGAGTGTTGATACCCCCAGTGGAAGTGTCACCGCGACTGAGGCCAATCGCCGCACCCAACGCCCTTCTATGTGGCGAGCGGAATATTCGATAAGCAGTGCGAGGAACGTCGACAAGAAGCCCACCGCAAAAGCCAGCTGGAGACTCCTTCTTATTGCGTACCACCCACTCACCGAAAGGCGGTGCCATTGCGCAATGCCCTCTAAAAGAAGCAGCAGAAGTGGCAGAGCCACCCACACCAGTAGCAGCAGAAAATACAAACCTGACAAGGCCGATCTCAACCGAGGACTGCGCGGCGTATAGAGTCTTAGGGCCCGTCCTTGCCGACTAGTTGCAGTCGGCCGATGCCCCACTAAAAACAGAGAGAGAACACAGGTTACACCGACCTGAATCAGTGCCAGTCGAACCGCTAGGGCCAAATCGAAATCTGACTTCAAGCTTTGGTAGATCGCCACTTCGAGTGTGGTGAATCGCGGTCCCCCACCCAATAACAACACGACAAGAAAGCTGGAAGCGCAGAACAAGAAGCAAAGCAAACAGCTACTCCAAAAAGCAGTGCGAACGCACGGCCAGGTAATTTCGCGCCAGCAGGTCAATCGGGACGCGCCTAGTGAAAGTGCCACTCGCTCTTGCGTCCGATCGGTTTCTCGCAACGCCAAACCGACTCCCTGGACGAAAAGGGGGAAGTTGAAAAACGCATGGGCTATCAGAATGCCGGGCCATCCGTAAATGCCAGCCCAATCGTCCCACAACGCCCCAGCCCAACCTTGTCTCCCCCAAAAACGCAGCAGAGCCAGAACCACAAGAATGGTCGGTAGGGAGAAGGGAATAAGGCTTAGAGCAGTCCACACTCGACTCCAGCGAGAGACACTTTCCGAGAAAATCAAAGCCCCGATCGTCCCCACCAGGCTAGCTAATACCGTGCTCCAAAAGGCCTGATAGTAAGTGAAACGAATGACATGGAAATAGTAGGGATCGGACCACAGACCACTCGTCGTGATTTCCGATAGGCCTCGGAGTAAAACGGTTCCCAGCGGATAAAAAAAGAGCACTCCCATGAGAGCCAATGCACCTGCGCCTACTGCGAAAGCGATAGTCGATCGAGCGGTAGAAAACTTGGCCATGCCCCTACTTCTTTTCAGACGCGAGTCGCGTCCAAACGGCTAACTCGGCACGATCCACCGTGGCTGCGACTTCGGGATCATCGATGACTTTCTCGATCTTCACGAGCTGCTTGAAACTTGCGGGTAGAGCGGTGTGCTTTCGCGCAGGGTACATCCATTGGCGAAGTGGTAAGGCTGTCTGCACCTCACTGGAAAGGAGCCATTTGACCCAGGTCTTTGCGAGTGCTGCCCGAGGCGATGCTCCACGAATCGCCACGGCCTCCACTTGGCGGTAGTTTCCTTCTGGAAAAGCAATCGCCTTTATATGGTCATTTTTTTCATTCTCAATGTGATACGCGGGGCTAGTGGTATAGGAGACGACGAAGTCTGCTTCACCCTTCAGAAAGAGCCCATAGGCGGCCGACCAACCCGGAACAATGGTCAGCGTCTGATCGAGAAGTGCTTTCCAAAAGGGTAGGAAGCCCTCGCCACCATAAAGAATTTTAGTCCAAGTGAGAAGACTGCGCCCCAAACTCGATGTGCGAGGATCTTCCAAGACCAAGCGCTTGCGGAAAGTCGGATCTTTCGCGAACTGCTGAAAAGTCAGGCCAGGGGGCGGGCCCTTTTTTCTTCTATCGTCGTAAACCACGGCTAGATAACCATAATCGAAAGGGAGCCAGCGTTTGGCCTTATCGAAAACCAACCCTGGTTCCAATTCCTTCTCTAGCGCTGGATCGAAAGGAGCAAATCCACCAATCTCGTCCGCACGTTTAAGCAGAGTTTGATCCACTCCGAGCACGATATCCGCTTTGGATGCCTTGCCCTCCAAAGCCACTTGGTTCAGTGCTTCGCCCGCCGTGGGAAAGACCGTGAATTCGACTTTCGCTGCCGGAAACCGCTTCATCCACTCACCCAGCGAACCGGTCCCCGCAAAGGAGTCATAAGCATAAATGTGGAGGGGACCTTGCGCCGAAAGGGACGTCGCCAACAGGGAAAAGAGGAACCAAACTTTCATGGGCGACACATTGGCCCAGGGCTAGCTGGAATGCAAATCTGCCATCGGGGTAAACGCCAAAGCCAACCATTCCTGGGAAGTTTCACTACCCTCTACCTGGAACCCGGCCTGGGCCATGAGTTCTTCAATCTCGGAACGCTGATTCACTAGTAAGCCTGAAAGAATAATCTGGCCGCGGGGAGCGATCAGACGGCGATACTGCGTCGCGAGCTCGCGATGCGTCTCCAGAAGAATATTCGAGACGATAATCTCAAACTCCCCCTCCAATTCATCGAGCGAGGAATCCGTTAGCTCAATATTGTTGCACGCATTGGCTCCAAAATTTTCTGCCGCTACTTCCAGTGCAATCGGATCATGGTCGGTTGCGATCGCCTCGTGAATTCCCAGCTTGGAAAGCGCCATGGCAAGGATGCCTGTTCCGGTCCCTACATCCAGCGCGCGAATCTCATGGGGGCGTGGATGCATCTCCACACAGTATTCGAGCATGCGCATGCAAAGCCGTGTACTGGCATGGAGGCCCGTCCCAAAAGCCTGCCCCGGTTCCAAAATCAACGGGACCATTCCGTCGGGAACTTCGGTCTGCTCATCCCAAGCCGGCTTTAGGAAAAACAAGTGGGTCAAACTCTGAGCGGGATAAAACTGCTTGTGAAACTGAGACCAGTCTTCATCTTCAACTTCACTCCAACTCACGGTCGTTGCGCCCGTTCCCGGGAAGTGTCCGACGATGGAATTGAGAAAAGGTTGAAGCGCTTCTGCTACTTCTTCACGGCGGACTTCTTCGAAAAACGCTCGAATGAGGCATTCGTCCTCGGCGTCATCTTCGATGACCCCCTTGGCACCCCATTCGAACAGCTGGTGCACAATGGCATCTTTCATGGGTGGGGCGACGCGAATCTGGAGTTCGTGCCAGCCCGAGGAAGGCGCTTCGGCCTTCGGGCGCACGGCCCGCTTAGTTACGGGGGACTTGCGCGCGCGCGTTCGAAGTGTCTTCGTAGGCTGGCTTTTTGGCTTCACCTTCTTGGGAGCTGCCTTCTTCTTTTGCTGGGCTTTCCTCAACACTCGTTTCCTTCTTCTCGGGCATTCGTCTTTCGACAGCGGCTAGCCGTCGTCGGGCCCGTTCCAATTCATCGGGCTCAGTCAGGTATTGAAGCGAACGCTTCCAAGCCTCCCGAGCCTCCGCCATCTTGCCCTTGTTCTCAAAAACGTAGGCTAGCCAGGCGTAATTCAGGCCGTTTTCGGGCTCCAGCTCGATGGCTTTCATGAAGCTTTGGCCCGCCTGGTCAATAAGTTTCAAGTTTACGTAGCACAGTCCAAGCTCTCGTGCAGCTCCGCCGTCTTCGGGGGCCAAATTCCTATATTCGCGCAAGTCCTTGATAGCCGCATCGAAGCTGCCCAGGTTTCTATAAACCACCGCTCTTCGGAAGATAAGCTTGGGGTCTTTAAGGGTGCGAGAGTGTGCGTTAAGCTGGACCAATGCCTTATCAAATTGGTTGCTTTGAATGAGCGAATCTACAGCCTGAATCAAATAGTGCGAGAGTTTCTCGCGAGCGATCACGGCATCTTTGCCGAGCGAGCTCGCTTTTTGCCAATAGCGGACAGCGTCGGAAAGGGAGCCCTTTTTCTCAAACAGAAGGCCGAGTTGCTCGAGCACGCCGGGATCGGAGCGATTGAGTTTGTAGGACTCAGCCAGCCATTTGGTAGCTTCCGGCAAAGCGCCTTCTTGGATTTTGAGAACGCCTAAATTGTACCGGCTACCTAAATGCTTCGGCCAAAGGCGTGCGGTTTGTTCGAGATGGGTGATTGCGCGGGGAATTTCCGATTTGCTCAAGTAGTACCGAGCCAAGCTCCAATGGGCGCGCGCGCGCGAGGGATCTTCACTCGCCACCTGTTTATAGATAAAGGCGGCGGTGTCGAGCTGCCCCATCATCTCGTACATTTCAGCGTTGAGCTCCTGAATCGCCATGCCGATGGAGCCCGAACGGTTCCCCTCTGAAAGTGCGGTTAGGATGGTCTTGGCCCCTTCATAATTCTTCTTCTTCATCTGGGAGTAGGCCTGCAACATCTGGAGCTCAGGGCCCCCCGTTTTTCGAGCTTTCTCCAGAAACTTCTCGCCGATATCGTCTCTGTCCGTGCGAAAGCCTACCCAGGCGCAGGCAGCAAAGTTGTCGGGATCAATCGTCGAGAGCAGCTCAATCTGGCGGCACACTGCGGTAGCTTCATCGAGCCGATTTTCATTCAGAAGAACACGCGCGGGACTAGCGCCCTGCAGCAGTGTGGCCCAAGCGCAAGCTAGAGCAGAAATGGTAGTGAGAATAAAACGCAACGGTGGGATCTCCAGAAACGGTTTCGACCGGCAAGCGCCTGGATCGAATTATATCGCTAATCGTGCACGCTGTCTTTCCTTTGCACCTACGATAGAATCTGCGGGAGGGGGATCCATGCGTCGCACTGCTTCAACTTTGTTTCCGGCTTTTCTCACTGCCTTTGTCCTTTCCACGGCAGCCTACGCTGAGGTGAATAATGCCTTCCCAGCAGGGCGCTTTTACCCGGACCCCGTTGCATTGGTTTATCCTGGCTTTAACGTGGCGGGAGGCGTCAACGCCGCAGCGCTTCCCTCTGCAGGACGGGGCACGGCACTTCAAGCCACTTATTCTCCTGGCGGAGGATCAGGCACCAATCAGGCCTTTGCCTCCGTCGCACATTCTGGGGGAAACATGGGCTTTAATGCCGGCTATCAAATGAACTCCGGCGGCGGAAGCGATGCTCACGGCGTATTTGCCGGCCTCGGTGCAAACTTTTCAAATTTCAACGTCGGGTTGAGCCTTCGGGAGTACGATGTGGCCTCCAATTTCTCTCCCAACGTGGATGTGGGGATGGTGGTCGAGTTGAAAGTGATCGACTTGGGGATCGTCTTTTACGACCTCAGTGGAGTGACCCGGTTAGGCGTCGGGGTGGGTAACCGCAGCAGCCAATACAATGTGGAAGCCAATGTGCTGTTGCCCCCTTTCTCTGCTTTGACGTCGAACTACCTCTTCACCCTCTCTGCGCAATTGGAACTCGGCAACTCTGCAGGCGTGCATTTTCGGACCAGCTACGAAACCGGCACTGAGTTTATTTCTCACACGCTGGGACTCGGCGTCTTCGTCACAAAGGAACTTCAGCTCATCGCACAATACAGCACGCCTAGTCGCTTCCAAGGTGGTATGACCATCGTTTTCTAGGATTGATTTAGATGTTGTTTGGTAATTTTCACCCTGACTTGCTTTCGCAAATTGCCCGCACCCATGGCACTCCCTGCTACGTTTATGCAGGCGAAAAAATCGACGCCCAGTGCACAGCCCTGTTGAAAGCCTTTAGCAGTCACCCCACCACGTTTTGCTATGCCGTAAAGGCAAACACCACGCGTGCCCTTCTGGAAAAAATCTTCCGTAAAGGCATTGGTGCGGATGTGGTGTCTGGCGGAGAGCTGCAGCGTGCGCTCAATGCAGGTGCACGTGCCGACCAAATCGTATTTTCCGGGGTGGGAAAACAAGACTGGGAAATCGAGTTGGGGATCGATCGGGGCATTCTCGCTTTCAACGCGGAAAGTTTAAGCGAGCTAGAACGCATCTCTGCGATTGCAACGGGTAAGAAAAAATCCGCCGGTGTTTTCCTTCGAGTGAACCCGAACATCGACGCGAAGACCAACCCGTATATTGCCACAGGACTTTACTCCACCAAATTTGGTATCGCTGAGTCTTTGTTGGACGAAGCCGTGCACCTAGGGCTGTCACTCCCCGGGCTGAAACTCCGTGGACTGGGTTGTCACTTGGGCAGCCAGATCAAAGATGCAAAAGTTTTCAAGCAGGCCGCACGCCGACTCTCGCGTCTAACCGAGTCACTCAAAACCCATCCGGACTTTCAGTACCTTGATTTGGGCGGAGGACTCGCTGTGCGCTACTCCAATGAAAAACCGCCTTCCGTAGACGCTTACGCCAAAGCCGTTTTATCGCCCTTGCAGAAGAATGGCTTGAAGCTGGTCTTGGAACCCGGGCGGTGGCTCATTGCGGAGAGCGGAGCCCTTCTCACCCGAGTGATAGCAACCAAGAAAACTCCAAAGAAACGCTTCGTAATCGTGGATGCGGCAATGAACGACTTGATTCGTCCTAGTCTCTACGAAGCGTATCACCCCATCGTGCCGGTAGAGCCGCGCAAAGGCCCTGCTCAAACCGTCGATATCGTGGGACCCATCTGTGAAACGGGTGACTTTCTCGCTCTGAACCGAAAACTTCCGCCGCTCAAGGAGGGAGACCTCGTCTTGGTCGGCGTCACGGGTGCTTATTCGGCCGCCATGGCCTCTCAGTACAATAGTCGACCGCGCGCACCGGAAGTGCTTATTGAGGCGGGACGCCCGAAAGTTATTCGCCGCCGAGAAACACTCGAATCGCTCACTGCATTCGAAGTTTAGGCTCACCAAAAAAAAGGACCGGGTTTCCCCAGTCCTTTTCAAACTACTTAAATAACAACGAGCCAAGGAGAGCTTAGTGATGCTCTTCTTTGGTTGTCGTGGTTTTTTTGGAAGTCTTGGTAGCAGGCTTTTTGGCTGCTTTTTTTGCTTTTTTAGCGACCTTGGTTTCAGTGGTCGTCGTCGTAGCTTCCGAAGTTTCTGCAGCGTGATCAGCAGCATGTTCTTCAGTTACAGGAGCAATGGCTTCTACTTCTGCTTCGTTTGCAAACACGTTTAGGTTCCAGGCGAAAGCAAGAGCGATGACTGAACTTAGGATGACTTTCATTACTTGATCTCCAGAGGAAGAAAAAAACATACATCCCGAGCACCGTTGCCCGGGATGTATGAATTCGAAAGACGTAGTCTACCTAACGAATCTAAAGTTAGGAAGCTTGTTGAACGCTCTGTTGAGAAGCGAGCTGCGCTTGACGCGCGGCTTTTGCACCACGAGCCTGCCCACCTTCACGACCAATCAAGGCCATGTGTGCGCGATCGCGGCTTACTGCTTGTCCGCCCTTACGGCCGGCCACGCGAGCTTCTTCAGGTGTAAATTCATGAGCCGTGCCTTTTTGATGAGCGGCACGTCCGCCTTTGCGGGCGATCTCACGCTGACGCTCAGGGTTCATCGAAGCAAAACCTCTCGTGCTCTTTTTCACGGGGGTCATCGGTTGAATAGCCGTTGGAACTGTTTGATTGATCTCGTTTTCAGAAGGGAACATATCCTTCACTCCTTTTCGTTCGGGTTAGCGCCCGTCCAGGTTGCAACCGGGGTGCCAGCAACAAGCCAGGCACAAACGGGGGAGTCTATTAACTGATTCTGCTGAGCTCTGCAACACCCCCGAAGCGGACTGTTGCGAATAGACATAAGGATCAGCCCGGTTCGGCCCGGGCCCGAACGCCCAAGTGGCTGATTAACCAGTGAGAAACACCGGGGAAATGCCGAAGCAGCCTAATGATGAGCCAGCCATGAAAAGTGATGCACCGCTCTCTAACTCGCCATTGTAGCGCTCGCCTGATGACTCTGGCGGCATACTCGGGGCTGGCTGAAATCCAGGCCGGAGCAGGATCTTGGGCCTCTTCCAGGAAGCGCCCCTCATTGTTGACCCTGCGGATTTCGGTTCGAATAATGCCAGGACTAATGTGGGTAACTGACACACCTTGGGATCTCAATTCGTGGCGAACTGAATCGGCGAAGGCCCGGATGGCGAACTTGCTCATCGCGTAAGGCGAATTTCCGGGGACTGAGAGATAACCCATCACGCTCCCCACGATGCCCACCCGGCCTCGGCTTTTCTTCAAAGCGGGCAGTGCGACTCGAAGCGTATTGAGCACGCCGTAAATATTGGTTTCGAACTGTCGCGCGTAGTCCTCGTTCGAAAGCTTTTCGAATTCTCCCGCGACCCCGAAACCGGCGTTGGCGATGGCGATGTCCAGACTGGGCAGTTGGGCGAGCGCCAACTCGACTACGTTCTTCATGTCTTCAAGGCGGGTCACGTCAGCGCTGTAAACGAGAACCTTGCGATCCGGAGCGCGCAGTTCGGTCGCAAGCAGCTCCAATCGCTCTAAACGGCGCGCAACGAGGATGAGGTGGTAGCCGTAGCGTGCATACTCACGCGCAAGTGCAGCACCGATACCAGCGGAGGCCCCGGTAATCAAAACAGTAGGTCGGATTTTTTCGGACATTACGGAAATGAAACCGCAAAGCCTGCGGTTGTCATGTACTCGTTCCGATTCATGTTCGGAAAGTCCGTGAATACGACGGTGAGATCTGCGGTGAAAGAAACGTTGCCCGCAAGTCTCGCCCTGAGGCCCGCCCCTGCGTAGGGGTTGTACCGGATAGGAGCGATGGTAGTGGTAGTGAATCCAGCAACCGTCGTCTCGCTTTTGGTTTGTCTCGCTTGGGCTCCGGCTCGAACGACAAAGTTTAAGAGTCTTCCCATCCCGATAGTGGAACGCAAACCGATACGAGCTTTATCGTCAGTGTCTTGAATCGATGTGGAAGTCAGGGGGAATGATTCAGTATCGGTTGCTCGCGTGTACTCGGCTTCACCGGACACCATCAATACACCCGCAGTCACTCGAACACCGTACACGAGGCGGTCGCGCGTGTGGGGTGTAGGAACCAATTTCTGAACGCGTTCATAACCAATGATGGGCTCCACTTCATATTTGAGCATCGATGCCGCAAACAGCGAAGGGGTGGTCAGAGTGAGTGCCAAAACAAGTGCCAGGTGCTTCATGGGTAAAGTCCTTTCCATTGCTTAAAAATAAACGCGTGCTCCGAGATGAAATCCCGAGGCTCCCGAATGGGCGAAATAGTCCCCGAATACTCGAACAAACTGAAAGTCGATAAAGGCGCCCCATTCAAAGTGGCTAGAACCCGTAGGAACCCCCATCCCATTTGCTACCGTGTAGCGATAGAGCAGCGTGGTTCCAAACGCCTTCGCGAAATAGAGCGTCGCATGCGCTCCCACAAACGGATTCCACAAAGGGCCAGCGGCGGAGTCCTGGGCGCGCACGCCCCCTTGAATCGTTAAATTCGTCGCTTGGTTGTAAATTCCAAAAAGGCGCAGATTCACCATCCCCAACCAGGCGCTTTCCGCATTCGACATTTGCCGCTGTAGCTCGACTCCGAACAAATAGGCGTTCGCCGCTGCTGCAAAGTCCCAACCCTGGTAGTTGGCTCCCGCTCCCCCTGTTCCCGACTTATACGCACCCGTGACAAAGAACTCGTAGGGGCTCGGCGAATGCATCGCCAACCAGAGATCCATCAGACGCATCCGGTCACGCGTCTCCAACCAATCGCTCAAACTCCACCGGTGTGCCTTTTTAATATCTGCTTTGGTGCCTGCACCACCCCCCTTATCTTCAGCAAGCGCAGGAGCACTCGCCAGGAGAATGAACAGAAGAGGAACCTTGAAGCGACGCGCAAGTTGCATAGGTGTTTTTTATTCTACCCGAGTCTTTGCTTTGGGATATGGATTCCTCCGTTTGCCCGAACCTCTCGCGCGAGAGGTTGATTCTTTTTCCTTTCCGGTAGGCCCTGCCGATCGGGAAAAGCCTGTTTGGCAGCAAGCTGATTGTGGGCCCGGCACAACACCCTGAGATTCTCAATGTCTTGGCTGCTGCCACCTTTTGCCCACGGCCGAATGTGATCTATCTCTAAATGAGCGGTTTGGTTACACTGAACCCCCGAGGCGGAGCGGAAGGAGCAGCGGTGACGTGAAGCCGCTTTAACCTGCTGCCTGAGCGCCTTCGGAACATAGCGCGTGTGTTTAATAGGTTTTACATTGCGAGGGCGTTTTGCCGCTAGAAACTGCTTCAGAACTCGTTTCAAGAAGACGGTTTCGTCCTTCTCGGACACTTCCCGGTGCGCTTGCTCCAAGAGCCTTTTGAGCTCTTCATCCAGCGAAGCTTTGAAGAATTCTTCCTTTTGCCTCGCCTCAGGAAAGTGCTGACACAAGATCGTTTCAATCTCACGCGTCGACTTCTTGCAAACTTCAGGCAATAGCGTCGAGCTGTTTTGGTGAGTGAGGTAGGGGGCAATCAGGCTCACACCTGAAAGCGATAGTTCGTTCCGCTCCAGGAGTGGGGCCACTTCCTTAAACTGCGCTGAGCAACGAGCGGCTTGGATGCGCCTACCTGCTTCTCCTTCAGAGTAGTTCAAAAAGCGAACGCAGAAGTCATACAGACTGGAGTAGCCCTCAACGAGCCAAAGCCGACGGCTATCTATCTCAACCAAATACTCCAGCACCTGCGCGGTAGAGCGTTTCTCCACTCCGACCTCTTCTACAATCCCTGCCATCAGCCCATTATCACTCATTTCCTTTAGCATTTTGCACGTCTCAAATGAATACACATGTATGTATTTCGTACCGTGCGGTTTGGCAAGCTGAAAATACGATTTTATCGACGATAAAAAGCTAAAAGCCGGGACCAACCTCTCGCGCGAGAGACGATTTCCCTGGGCAAAGACGACCCCTGTCTAACGCTTTGACACCCCCCTGAAGCTTTATGCGTATTCTGCCGCCACCGAGTGCGTGGAATTTGGGCCCTGTGATTGCATTTAATAAAGACAAACGGTCTTCACCTGCGCTCTTGTTTCGCGCACCAAAGGCCGACCTATCCGGGGGGATTAGGATGATACGTAAATACAGCTTTTTAGCACTCATTTTGACCGCAGGTCTTGCGAACGGCGAGACTGGCGTTGCGCCCGTAGCTCCCGTCAATCCTGGAGCCGCCCAGAATCAGTTCAATCAGAATGCGGCACATAACGCAGAGTTGGAAAACGCCCACGCAGCACAAGTAGCGGAAATGAATGAGCGCATTCGAGAAGTTGCTGGAGCCATTCGCGCTGGTCGCAAAAAGCTCGCTGAACTTCAAAAAGCTTATCAGCAGGCCGCGTCGGAATTGCCTGAACTTCCAACAAAACTTGTCACTGCCACCGCCAACAAAATGGTGTCTTCGCAAGACAGGCAGAACACAGAGAAAGTCGAACGATTCATCGCCGTCTTTCGAGCTTCCCTTGCCTTAGCATCTCAGGGCACGAGCGGAGCTATCTTCCCTGGGACCTCTGCCGCCGACATTGAAAGAGGTATCGCGGGTTTAAGGGAGGCATCTAAACTGGTTACGGCTACCGAAGATGAAACTCAGAAACTAATGGTAGGCCTCGAAAAGAGTACGAAAATTAGTACCGATAATATCCCGGAGGCCCTGACTCTCAACCTCGGAAAGAACGATACTGCCCGCAAATATAAGCAACGCGGAGCACAGGCGGAAGAACGCATAAACGGATTCGCTCAGACTATTCGTGGTTTCGTTCCTGCTAGAGAGAGTGCACCGGCTCCGCAGACACCTTCCGTAGATCAATTATCGGGCGTTGCTTCCGTTCACGGAGGAGATGCGTAATGGGTCGCCTTTTTCTCATTGCAATTACGATCGGCGCACTTTCCGCACATGCAGATAAAGCGGCTTCTGATACGGCCGCTCAATTTCTTAGCGTCTTGGGTGAAACCCAGCAATTGCACGAAATCATAGAAACAGAAGCACGCAAAGTTCTGGAAATGGATGCTGCGGTCAAGAGTGCTGACGAGGAGATTCGTGATCTCGAAGCGGCGAAAGCAGATTTGGAACAGGCTCGGGACAACATCGCCAACAACGTCCCGCAAGTGCCCCAGCAACCCCAGTCCGGCGCAGGCTCTGGATCCGGCAGCGGTGGTGGTGGAGGAGGTGGCGGTGGTGACTCAGGGGGTATGAAACCCATGGAGCCGCCGAAGCTTTCCGAAGCACCCCAGTTTGAATTGCCAGAACCCATGGGCGAAACGCCTGTGATGGCGCTTCCCGGTTCAGAGCCTTACGAAGGGCGCGGGATGATGTTGGGTGATATGCCCAAGAATAATTTTCAGCTTCCGCAGCTTTCATTGCCTCAGGGGGCCGCACCGGCTTTTGATCCGCGCTCTATCGCACAGAATGGTTTACCGACTTTAACGGGCGCTTCAACAACGGGCGGTCCTATATCGCAAGATCCCAACGCCTTCCTGAATCAAGGGGGCGGCATGCCTGCCGGGGGCGGGGGCGGTGGTATGCCAGGAATGGCCGGCGGTATGGGAGGAGCGGGCGGCGGAGGCGCAGGCGGCGATGACGTTATGGCTTCGGTCGGCAATGAACCCTATTCGGACACGGCATCGGGCATCACAACCACTTCGCTTGCGGTAGGCGAAGGTTCAGGGGGCGGAGGAGAAAGTGCGTCGGGCGGTTCCGGGGAAATCATCATCGACCCAGATGAGAGTCCGGTGAAAGCCCAACGAGGCGCAATGGCTTCGCTCTTAAAGGGCACAGCTAACGTTTCGAATCCAGAGCCTCAGGGGTTAATGGTCTACGGACCTGGCTTTCTCGCTTCGAGTTGCTCAAATAAGACTTTGAAAAAGATGGTCGGCGTCTGCCTCGGACCTTTGCCGGGCGGATTTACTCCAGCAGCTGCAAGGCTCGCGGAAAACGACAATGCCTGGCCAGCTGCCGCACCGGTGGTTGAAGCTGGTGTGGGCGGAGAAGCTTACCGATCGCGCATCTTGGAACTGGTTTCTCGCGGAATCGCGTCCGAGAAATAGCGATAGCGCGCGTATTTTCTGTACTGCGCTTCAGACAAGTACTCCTCGTAGAGCATGTCTCTTAGAACGCGTTCCACGCGGCGCACTTTGGTGCGAGGCAAGTTGCGATTCTGGAAGATGGAAAAGTAGTTTCGCTTAGGCGACGGCAGCATCAGAGCGATGAACGCACCTTCGGCTGCATTGATGCTTGAGGGAGCGCGATTGAAGTAATGCTTCGCTGCGGGCTCCACGCCATAAATGTCCGGACCAAATTCAGCAATGTTCAAGTAGATTTCTAAAAGTTCGTTTTTGGTGAACTTGCGCTCCAAGCGCTGCGTAATAATGAACTCTCGCACTTTGCGAGCATACGTTTTTTCATTTGAGAGAAAGAGGTTCTTGGCGACCTGCTGACTGATTGTGCTGGCACCGTAAACACGGCGTCCTTCTTTCAAATTCTCAGCGAATGAAGAAACCATCATTTCGAAGTTGAAGCCTTCGTGTTCGAAGAAAGTGGAATCCTCGCTCAGTACGACGCTATAGAGAAACTCACGGTTGATGTCTTTGATCTCAGTCCACCGATAACGCGCCTTTTTGTTTTCCAGCCTCTGGTGGACGCGCTTCTTGCCAATCTCTTGAAGCGTTTGAAAACTCATGTTCTGAATGTCTGGAAGTGAGCGCAGGAACCACGTGACATAGAGCCCTGTGAAGAAGAGCGCCACGACGACAAAGGCGCCAATGGTGAAGCACACTTTCTTGAACCAAAACCACGGCGTCAGCACCACTCGCAAGACGGGTTGCCGAACGCGCTGCCAATAGGCCTGGGCTGAGGCTTTCGCCTTTTCTTGGTAGGTAGCGACCCTTCCTTTGGGGGCAGACTTCGGCATCCTAAGGTAATCGGTCGAACCGCTCGAATTCTTTACGGAACATAGCAAAAAGAGAAATGGCTTTCGCGTCGCTCGTATCACTTGCTAAGTGCTTTCATAACCAAGCCTGTCTTCGGTCTCAAGGGATGGTACTATAGAAGTAGGCCTTTCCAAGTTTCACCATCACCACCAAAACTCACCCACCCCCGACGCTTACGGGGAAGGAGACTGGGATGAAATCCCTTCTTACGCTGCTGGCAGCGCTATGCCTTTACACGCCGTCCCATGGCGAATCAGGTCCCGTCCCCACCCTTATCAATGGGACGCCCGTCCCCGCGGGGACTTGGGCCGAAGTGGTTCGAATCACCTCGAGCGGAGGAGCCTGCACGGCAACCCTCGTTGGTCCCCGAGTGATCGCAACGGCTGCCCACTGCGCAACGACGGGCGATACGGTTTCCTTCAAATACAAAGGCGAGAACTACACCGCGAAGATGACGCGCAGCCCGCTCTTCAACAACTCAACCGTGCAACACGATGTCTGCTTGGGCTACGTGAACAAAGAAATTCCAGACGTGAAGCCCATGACCGTAGGCGATACCGCTTCGACGGGGCTGGACATCACGGTTCTCGGCTATGGTTGCATCAACCCGGGCGGCACAGGTGGTAATGACGGGATCTTGCGCATCGGCGATACGAAGGTAGTGAACTTCTCTGGAACAGATATGGTTTCCCGTTTATCGGGTGGAGCGGCTCTTTGCTACGGCGACTCAGGGGGGCCTGCTTTCACCAAAGCGGGCGTGAAGCTACTGGGAATCAACTCCAAGGGGAATATCAGCGACACCAGCTGGTACATGCGGCTGGATTTGCCTCAGTCCATTTCCTTTATGAAAGACTTCGCGCAAGCCAACAGCACTACCATTTGTGGAATCAATTCGGATTGCAGCGGAAGCACCCCTCCTCCACCGGCGGACCCGAGCTGCCAACTCACTGCAAACCCCTCCTCTGTGAAACAAGGCGAGGGTTTGTCCCTGATGCTCGCAGCCATCAATGCCACGAGTGCCGACATCGACGGCACGCCCGTAAACGTTCCTAACGGGGAAAAACGCATCACACCCACTTCGTCCGGAAGTTCGGTGGCGACCGTGAAGAATGCGCAAGGGCTATCGGCGACGTGCCGGGCAGACTACACTGTCATGAACAACCCTCCCCCTCCCAGCACGCCGAGCTGCGTACTCACCGCGATTCCAAAAACGGTACAAGTCGGACAACCCGTTACACTCAGCCTGCAATCTACCAATGCGAACTATGCCAGTATCGATGGCAACTCCGTGTCGATTCCGAATGGCTCGATTCAGGTGACGCGCTTGCAAGCCGCCGACTACTCAGGCGCCGGTTTTGTACGCAATGCGACAGGAGCATCCGGTAATTGTTTCACGGATTACAAAGTGGAACAGGGAACCGCTCCCCCTCCAGCGGGTGAATTTACAATTACTCCCACGCACTGTGGCGACAACTACTTCCCGGAAACCGGTGTGAAGTCGGCTTGCCTGGCCCTCGTTTCTAAAGACAGCAGCTTCACCGATATGAAAGCGCCGATGGTGATTCTGATCAATTTTATCGACGGTAGTCAGGAAGTTTTGATGCCGCTGGGGAAAAAAGCGCTCGGAGGCGCCAGCACAGGGCAGGCAAAAGAAGAGTGGACCGTGTTTACAAACGGGTTGTCCAAGGGACTTAGCTACCCGGTCGCCGCCTCGCGCAAAGCAACCTACACCAAGCGTCTATCAGGCGATGTGCCACTTGCTATCGAAGGCTACACTTCAAAGAACAGCTTGTTCTTGGTCGATAAACTCGACGCGTTCAGTATCGTTTCTCGACTTTCTAATCTGGAGAAGCCCGCCCTGCACTGATCTGTTAACGCTAGTTGCGCAAAGGCAAGAGTCCGATCCCTTCTTTGCGTGGCAACGGCATATACTGTTTTCAACAAGCAGTACGTTCGCCAAGGAGAAGCAATGCGGTTTCAAGCACTCGTAGTTGCCATTGGATTGTTGTCCGTCTCCTCAACGTTAAGTGCGAGTAGCCCGTGGCTCATCAACGCTCGAGAAACTGACGCAGCATCTTTTCCTTCCGTCGTTTGGATAGAATCTTCCACAGGCTTGTGCACCGCAACGATTGTAGGCCCACAGGCTATCATCACGGCCTCTCACTGTGCCACCAACGGAGATACCGTCACGTTTGATCACAAAGGTAAAACCTACACTGCCAAGATCACCCAAAGCGATTTGTATGAAGACGATGACCACGATGTTGCCATGGGGTTAGTCAGCAAAGTTATCCCTGACGCCGAGCCCACGTCTGTCGCTGGAAAAGCTAAAATCGGCAAGAATGTCGTGATGGCAGGTTTTGGATGCACGCAAGCCGTCACTGGCGAGGGCGGCAACGACGGAACTTTGCGCACGGGGCCTTCACTCATCCGACATTTTGACCATTACGAAATGGTCCTCAAGATGGAAGATGGAGTCGCAGGCTGCTTCGGCGATTCGGGTGGGCCTGTTTTCATGGAGAGCGCGCAGGGTCGCACGATCATCGGTGTGAACTCCAAAGCAAATATTTCAGACACGACCTACAGCACCCGCTTGGATGCTGCCGTCAGTCTCAAATTCATCAAGAAGTTCGCTTCCGACAACAAGATAGACGTCTGCGGCGTCACCAAAGCTTGTAACTAACTCCCGATTTTTACAAAACACAGGAGCCCTATGAAAACGCTACTCGTAGTGTGTCTTGCTCTAGGTACGTTCGCAGCCAATGCCAGCGTTCTAAAGCCCTCCCTCATCAACGGCATTCCGGTCGCACCTGGTACTTTCGAGGAAATCGTTTCGATCAAGACAGACGGGGGTGGTTGCACCGCCACCATCGTCGGACCTCGGACCATCCTGACGGCTGCCCATTGCGGGAAAACGGGAACCACCGCAAAATTCAAATTCAAAGGAAAGGACTACGAAGCCCTTCTTGAGCAAAGCCGATTTTACGAAGGCAAAGACCACGACATCTCGGTGGGGGTAACCACGGAAGAACTGGTCGATGCAGAGCCTTTTTCTATCGGCGGTAAAGCGGTGGTGGGCGAAGACATGATTTTCTTTGGCTATGGCTGCACCCAATCTCCGGGCACGGGCGGCAATGACGGCATTCTCCGAACAGGTGCTGCTACCATCACGGGCTTTAGCGGCTATGACATTGTCTCTACCAAGCCCTCAGGCGCGGCACTCTGCTTTGGCGATTCCGGAGGGCCTTCATTCTCTGAGGTAAACGGTGAGCTTCTTCTTTTGGGGGTTAACTCGAAAGGGAACATCAAAGACACCAACTTCAACTGCCGAACCGATGACGAAGATGCTCTGAGATTCTTGAATCGCATTATCCTTGAGCAGAAAGTAGAAATCTGCGGCTTGAACTTGAGTTGCTAGTTCTTTAGTGCCCGGGCTTGGGCCTCAGTGCGGGTGGAACCGAGAACGACTTTGTTTCCCTTCATGACCACTGAAAGCGGTCCAGGCAAAACCGGTGCATTCGGATCCGAAACTCGACTGACCGACCGTGTACTTACGCTGGCAATCCCTCGCCCATAAGTGGGAACTCCGCCCACACTCGCTGCCCTAGGGGCCAGAGCGTTTTCCGAAGACGATAAATCCGACAATTCGATAGCGCTACTTCCACCAGCGCCTTGCGTTTGAGCCGGCGCTTTGAAAGCGCGTGCGCTGGACCCGGGGACACCGAGCGTGTCTCGCACTGAAGTTCCGGCCACTTGCCCTGCTTGGCTCGAAGCAGTTGTAGTCCCACCTGAAGCGCCCATCCCGGCTGCAATCCCTCCGCGGGTAGTGCCACTTGAAGATCCAGTCGAAGCGACCTGATTCCCGCTTGAGCGATTGAGATCACTCTGCACGGCACTCACGGCTTGAACGTCTTTCAACACTTGCGCAACTTGGGCTTCGTTATTTTTCGCGATGGCGGCAAGCTGATCAGCGGCTGCGTCGGTAGCAGGCGACTGTTGCGATTCGGCCAGGGTCGCTGTTTTCAAATCAACAAGTTCTTTCTCAATGGCTTCAAGCCGCGGATCAGCTTTTGGCTCAGGAATCTCGGTCTTTGCCTGAGGTTCATTCTTAGCTGGCGGCGTTTGTGGTGGCGGCTGTTCGTCGCCCTTCTTTTCTGCCGGAGGAGGAGGAGGAGGAGGAGGAGGAGGAGGAGGAGGTGGTGGTGGCGGTGGAGAATCGCCGCCGCCTTTTTTAGGTTCATCGCCGCCATGGGAGGCATTGTCGCTTGGAGCACTATCGTCGCCGGTCAAAGCCCTCTGACGATCCTGCGCTTGTTTAAGTGCGGCATTGGCATTTTGGACCCTTTGATTTGCAATCTCTTCTTCCTTCTTCAGTCGGTCTATTTTTTCCTTGTTGGGAGGCTTTTCCTCCTCAGCTTCCTTGCGCTCCTTTGTTTTGGCCTCTAAAGCAGTGTCGGCTGCGGTCTTTTCCAACGCGGCTGAATCGACAGCCGGCTGCCCCTGCATACCGCCTCCGCCGGCCGGGGTCGGCGAAGACAACCTCGGCGTGAAATTCGTCCAACTAGAAGCCCCGCCCCCGGTACGGCAACCGTTTGGACCGCACTCGCCGAACGCAGCATGACCCGAGGTCATGACCAGTAGGCATAGAGTTATGGCGCGGACAAAGTTCATCAAGGCTTTAGACTGCAGGGCCTGAGCCAATAAGCAATTGTGAAGACTGTTTAAGTGCGCGTATCCATTCACGGAAATTTTGTGTTTAGGCGGGTGTATTCTTGCTCTGTTTACACCCTGACACCCCTGCCTCATTGCGTCCTAACTATCGGTAGTTACTGTGCTTTTACTGTCACTAGCGTGTCACCCGCATAAACCCCTCGGCAAAACGTGAATAGGTGCCGAAATACAAAGGGATATGTCACGTCGCCTGCTTCCTAGTGTGCTCATTACCTTGTTTTTAGCGACGATGCCGTTTGTCTTGTTGTCTGTAGAGAACAAGCGCGTCGCGCTTTACGATCTCGCGTTCACGTTGCCGTACTTGATTTTGATCCTCGTAGGGTTTTTGGGTGAGAAGCTCAATCAACGTCGGATTCTGTTCGCATCGATCGTCATCGGTGTCGCCTGCGCTTACCTCTGTTTCGAACTCCCAGAATTCTTGGGCCCCCACCTTCGATCCGCGAAAGGCCAGATTTTAAGCATCGCTCTCCCTGCGATGTTGTTCATTTCATTCTCGCTGAGTGAAGCGCGCTTGCGGGGATCCGAAGCGATGGGTTGGTTAGCGCTTGCACTCTCCCCGCTGCTTGCTTCGCACTTGTTCGGCGAAAGCGCGCTATTGTCATGGCTCTTTCAAGGGCGACTGACCGAAGGCGTTTTCTTTGCGCACTTGCCGAACTTCGGTATCTTTTTGGGGATGCTCTTCGGTGCGTTGGGACATCAAACCGAAGATCGCTACTTGCGCGTGTTCCGCTTTTATCTGGCCGTGAGTCTGGTGCCGCTCTACTACATGTTTGAACGCACCGGGATGCGGTTTCGCACACTGCAATCGTATCAATTGGAAGTGTCTTTGAGCTTTATCTCGTCGGCAGCCGTGCTCGTTTATGCAAATTTCTACCTCTACTGGCAGAAGGTGTACCTCGACGAATTGACGGGTATTCCTAATCGCCGTGCGCTGAACGAACGCATGAGTGTTTTACGTCACCACTACACCGTTGCGATGATTGATATCGACCACTTCAAAAAGTTCAACGACGCCTTTGGGCACGAACAAGGCGACAGTGTTTTGCGCTTTGTTGCTAAACACTTCTCGCGTGTTCCCCAAGGAGAAGTCTATCGCTACGGCGGTGAAGAGCTTTGTATTATCTTTCAGGACATCAACGCCGTTCAAGCGCTTCAAATCGTCGAGGGGTTGCGAGAGCAGCTCGCTCTCAAGGACTTCTATATCCGCTCTTCGAATAAAGCACGCACACGCACCACGAAGCACGACCGTAAAACCGGCGATGCACGCGCCACCAAAGTGCAGGTCACGGTGAGTATCGGTGTGGCAGATCCCACTGACACCAACCAACGCCCCGAGCATGTCATCATCGCTGCCGACAAAGCCCTCTACAAAGCCAAAGAACGCGGCCGCAACCGCTCCATCGCCGCCTAAAAGGTGCCCGTCTACTTTTGGCGTCAAAATGACACCCCCTTCCTTGAAAGTTTCCTTGAAAGGCGACTGACCCCTTTCAAGGAGATCTGAAGATAGACAGTGTCCACGGCGAGTGGACGAGTTGCCTAGTCGATATCGCCCGGCTGTATTCTGTTAGGCCATGAGTAAGAAATTGAGGGTTTTGAGTATACGGCCTGTATTCAAGCCTGCGGCGCAACGCTTGCATTTCTCTCCGCACAACACCAGTCCGCTCCATTAGCGGCGGTTTTTTTTAGATGGTTCTCGGAGGAGTTTCGAATGTTGCGCATGAATCAGTTGGTACTAGCATCGATGGCTTTGGCTCTCTCAGCATGCGCGGTAAAGGTTGAGGTCCCGGATGTAAAGCTCCCCGAAATTAAACTGATGTCTTGCTCCGCCGCGCTCGCGCCGGAAACGGGCGGTTTCGCCATTTCGGGTGAGTCCACTCCGGTGAACGTCATCGCAAAAGACGGTACAGCGCCTTACCAAATCGTAGATACCGCGCTGACTTTCGATGCTTCCACGGTTTTAGCTCGCACTTATACGAATGACACCAACGCTCCCATCCTCGTGGTCGATACGGTCACCGTGAAGGATGCGATCGGACTGGTCAGTCAGTGCAACTTCTTAGTCTCTGTGAACCCAGCGGGCGTGGTTCCTCCTTCGAACCTCGCTTGTAACATGGTTGCATCGCCTTCCAACGCCTTGGTTGACCAAAACGTCACGATGACGGCAACCGCTTCCGGTGGAACGGCTCCCTACACTTTTAGCCAGTACACGCCTGGAACGGGTGGCATCGTCGTATCGCCACTCGTTTTCGCGGGTAGCCAGGCCAATGCCACAGCAAAGTATGTCAGCAGCGGATTGCGGACTGCTTCGATGGTCTTAAACGACAACGCTGCCCACCAGATTGTTTGCTCCACGCAGGTAAACGTGGCAGCTGCTGCTTCTGTCGTCATGGTGGCTAGCCCCGCCACTTCGGTGATTGCAGGGTCTACGATCACGCTGACCGCAACGCCCAATGGTTTCTCGACGGCGCCTACTTATACTTTCACTACCGCTCGCGGAGGTGTCAGCATCACTTGGAGCGGAAACGTCGCTCAAGTGACATCAGCTACCACTCAATCCGCATTTGATGTCGTGGTTACCGCAACTGCGGGAAGCCAAGTAGCTCAGCACACGTTGAGCCTGAGCTTTGTTGCTCCTGCAAGCCTTGCTTGTAACATCACGCACCCAGCTGGCGTTTTGTATGTCGCGGATGCCGTGCCCTTCACGGTCACAGCAACCAACGGTACGCCGCTCGAAATCACTTTCTTCTCGACTCATAGTGACGGAGTGGTTCAGTCTCAAACCAACAGCTCTCGCACGGTGAAATACAGCGTCCCTGGTATCAAGACGGTGTTTATGACCGCTAAGGCGGCCGGCGGATCGGCCTTGTGCAATAACGGCGCAGCGCTCTCCGACACGGTTGAAATCGCGGCAAATCCCGTTGCCCCGCTGACTTGCAGCGGTTCCACTTCGTTAAATCCGTCGTACCAGTACGAATGGTTCTTCGCTTCGGCAGCTATTTCGGGTGGCCAAGGCGCGAAATGGGTTGAAACGCTTGAATTGAAACGCAACGGCAGCCTCTTCACCACGTACGATGGTTACTGGGTAGATGCAGATACCGCTGGACTCAAGATCCCGTTCTCGGGAACCTACGAAGTGAAGTTCAATCTTAAAGATGCTTACGGCCACACCGGAAGCTGCACCACGACCCATTTTGTCTGGTAATCGATTTCTGGCACGCACTGATCCCAGGATCAGTGCGTAACTCAATAGTTTCACCTGGCTATCTGCCAGCCATTTAAATATAGCTAAAGGATGGGCTGGCTTTTCCAATTTCTCGCGCTGTTCTTCGCCTTTGAGGCGATAGGGAAAGAAGCGACCGTTTCCGACATAACGGCGTTGGATCGGCGCTGCTCCGAACTGCTCACCCACCATATTAACGACGTAGTAGAGGGCGGAACCGTCTACATCACCTCACCCTCGACCCTCCATCACGCTTTGGATCGCGCGGGCCAGACAGCTGCTGCTCGACTCCTTTCAAGTAACTGGGCCGAAGACTCAAGGGAGCCTATCTTGAAAGAAGCTTTTGAAGGGATGCGGCTTGCCGATAAAAGAAAGGACCTGTTCCTTTGCGTCCTGGATCCGGTCGCAAGCTGGAAGCAAGACCTTCACTCATCCACCCGGGGGATCTACCGTGGCGTGAATAGCCACCCAGAGTATGTGCTTGAGGATTTGCGCCATGGCCCGCAGAAAATGCCAGCCTCTTTACTTGCTAAAAAGCTGGGGGAGGCAGGGGACTTCGGGCCAAGTATCATTTTCGTTCGAACAGGCGCCCAGCAAGATAGTACCCTTCCGCTGAGTCTATTTACGGCTGCGCATGAAGGACTCCACCATGTCGATTCGGTATTCTTTTCGCGTTGGGTAACGGCAGAGTTGAAACTCAAGCGACGGGGGACCCAGGCACCAAACACTTTGTTCGCCCGTTACTCCCGGACAGTCTCCCTCGAAGAACTATCCCAACCCCGTTTTGCCGAGGAGTTTTCGACTGAGGAATTGGAGGAGTTGCGAGCGGCGCACCTTAGCGGTGATTGGATGCCCCATCTCGTGTCTATGGAACTCTACCTCGCCTTTTTGGAGAGCCGTGCCTATTACCTGATGGAACGTATGGCCGCACGGCTCGGCTCTCGCGGAGCATTCACGTTTGAATCCGATGGCTATCGACTGACCCATGCGATGACAGGCGGCCACGTTCCCTTGAATCCCGAGGGGTTCTTCGAAGTCGGCATCACGCTCAAACGCTTGATGCTCGAATCCATCACCCTTGCCGATTCGCTGAACTAAGGTCGGCTCGAACGACGCATACGAATCATGCCGTCCAGTGAGAACGCTCCGGGCCCCGTCAAAGCAATCGCGCCAAAAACGATGAGATAGACGAACGCAAGCTCCTTTACTTGCCAGGCATCTCGCGCATGCTGCAAAAAGCCTGCAGCCAGCATCGTTCCCACGATAGGAAGCGCTGCCCACCGAGTCGAAAGCCCAATGATGACGAGAAAAGCGCAGAACACTTCGGCAAAGATGGCCACCAGCAAAGTAAACGTCGGGCCGAGCCCCAAGGGATCTGGAAACTGAGCGCTCATCACCGAGTAGTTGGTGAGTTTACCCATTCCGTGTGCGAGCAACATGATACCGCCCGCACCGACTCTTAAAAGAAGCAAACCTAAATCTAGAAACATGAGACCCCCAAATTCATAAAATTCTACGATAGAATTGAGACATGACCAAATTCCAAATGCTCCGGGAAGCAATTCGTACTTTGCGCAAAGGGGAGTTTATCGGGGATGCGGCCGCACTGAAATCGGCCATGGTTCAAAGCCCTGAGAACCCCGCCTACGTTGAATCCACCAGACGCCTGAATGCTTACAACCTCAAACCCCTATCGACCGCAGTACTAATGTCCCTCCCCGCTGGCACCTTCGGGAGAGAGTACGGGGAATTTCTGACCCGCAACCGGCTCACACCTTTCAATTTCTCCGGAAATTATCAAGACCTGCTGGATCGCAATCCTGTAATGACTCGCTACATCCGTATCCACGACATGGTCCACACGGTGCTGGGTTTTGATACCTCGTTGGCAGGTGAACTCGGCGTTTACGCCTTCATCTATGAGCAGAAGTACAACCAGAACTTGAATCGCGCCTACCATCTCGGCAGATTCGGCTATCGCTTGCTGAAGCCATTCGGGTGGAAGGCTCTATCAGCAGCAGAAAGACGGGGGAAGCAGCTCGCGAATGAAGCCAAGCCGTTGATTGTGGAACCCTTGGAAGATTACTTCTCACAGCCCTTAGAGCAAGTGCAACTATCGCTGCTCGGAGTCCCCGCTCAGTAAGCAAAGCGGAGACTCCTTGCAAAAAGTTCGTTACTGACCCAGCTCTTTCACGAGGTCAGCGGCGTGATAAACATTCTTCAGCACTTCCATGATCCCAGCGCTATGTACCGACACGGATCGCGAGACGTCGTCGTCGTACACGTAGCTCGATGTAAGTGACTGGATATTGCCGTCGAAAATGAGGCCCACTAGCTCGCCGTCTCGATTCACAACGGGACTGCCTGAGTTGCCGCCAATGATGTCCGCCGTCGAAACGAAGTTGAACGGAACCGTGAGATCCAAGTTCGCTTTCGCTTTGTGCCAGCTCTCCGGTAATAACCACGGATCGACTGCGCCATGTGCTTTCTCATGGTCGAAGGCCCCTCCGAGTGTCGTCATTGGCGCAACATCGGCGCCGCCCGTCCGATAGCCCTTCACTGAGCCATAGGCCAGTCGCAAAGTGAAAGTCGCATCGGGATAGACACTGGTGCCCTTCACAGCAAAGAGCGCTTGGGAAATCCGCGAGTAGGCCTGAAGTTCCGTTTCCACAATGGCGTCATACTGCGCACGCACGGAGCGAGCCTGCTTCTCCACAGCGAGCGCCATTTGAATAAAGGGGTCGTGGCTCTGACGCAGCTCCGCTGGGCTCGATCCCGCCAGCAGTTTGCGAATAGCGACACTGCCGAGCTTCGTCCCGGCAACGGCTTGCTCAGCGACGGTTTGCGGATCTTTTCCATTCAGGACTTTCTGAACGAGCGGATGGTTGTAACCATAGGTTTCAGCTAACAACGACAACGATTCGCTCAGTTTTGCGACTTCCAAATCCTCGTAAATCGGTGCCGGCGAAAAAAGCGTCGACTCCAACACCTCTCGTCCACCGTCTTGATACTCAAAGAGTCGGTCGCCATTAGGCTTTTGCTTCTCGTCCGCAAGACGAACGAGGGTGCGAGCCATCATGAAGTACTGTGAATTGAAGGCATGCATTTGCTCCAAAAGGCCACGCTTCACCAGAATTTTATTATGTGCCTTTTGGGCTTTAGAGACTTCGCTCCACGCGTCCCCTAAGTGCCGCAAATTCTCATCGGCCGCCACTTGGGCACGTAGCTCCAATTCTTCTGATTGCTTCTGCGCAAAGATCTCATTGCTCTGCAAGCCTTTTAGCTGCCCCAGATAAACTTTACGGGAGTTCTGAATGGCAAAAAGTTCATCCTGTGAGTGGCGTTTTGCTTCTGCACCCGTCGAACCGTAGAGCAACAACGCAATTTCTCGACGACGCAGCAGATCTAAAACGTACTTAATGCGTACATCGCGCATGAAGCGAAGGGCATCGACCGTATAGAGTCGGTTCGTTTTTCCAGGATGACCAGAGACAAACACCAATTCATCGGCCTTCGCGCCTTCGGTCGACCATTTCAGATAGTGCTTGATTGCAGCCGGCTTGCCATTTTCATAAGCCCGCACAACGGTCATATCTAAATTGTAGCGCGGGAATTCAAAGTTATCGGGGTCGCCGCCAAAGAAGGCGATGCGAAATTCTGGCGCAAAGACGAGCCGTACATCTTTGTAAACTTTGTAGCGATACAAGTGATACTGGCCGCCTTGATACAAGGTCACCACTTGGCTCAATAATTTGGTCTGATCCTTCGATTCCTTCTCAATCAGTGCAATGGTGGAACGACGTGCCGCCGTAGCTTCATCGGTTGTCATGCCAGCTCGCACGGAGCCTTCCACCTGCTTGGTCACGTCTTCAATGCTTTCCAGCTGATTAAGCTCCAAATCGGTAATTGGAATCTCAGCGGCCTGGCTGGTGGCGAGAAAGCCGTCTTCCGCAATATTGCGCGAAGCGGTCGAAATCTTGTGAAGATAATCCATGGCAACGTGGTGATTGGTGAGAACCAGTCCATTTGCAGAAATGAACGATCCGGAACCCTGAGGGAAACGCACCGAAGACTTCATCAGATGCTCGGTCCACTCGGGCGTAGGCTCAAAGCCATACGCGCTCTTCAGGTGCGCTTTAGGAAGGTTCGTGTAAACCCACATGCCTTCGTCGGCCTTGACCGTAAGACAGAGCAGACCCGCAATGATGATGAAATGACGCATTCTTTAACCCCCAGAGATTGAACCCACGGCCACGCTAGCAATTGCGGACCAGCTCGGCAACCCGGGGGCCGCGATAAGTGGTAACGGATGTACACGGCGCGTTAGGCAGCCGGATCGGTGGGCGTCTCCAAAACCTGAAGATCCTTGCGGAGCATGGGAAGGCGAAAAAGAAGCTTCGAGCCGTGAGACCCACCGTAGCTAAAGAGTAGGCTCTTAATGAGGCGCCCGAGAAGGTACACGAAGAAAAGCTTCGTCAGCGACATGCCCGATAGAGCAGCAATGGCTACAGCGGGGAACTGAACCAGCGGACTCAAAGCGATGAAAAAAAGCGCGCGCCCTCCGTACTCATCGAAGAACCAATCCATGGATCGCCACGCGGCCGTTTCAAACGCATGGGGGAACCACTGTTCAAACACGAGAATGGGGTTCCACTGAATCAGAGAGGCCAAGAGAACCGCGCCCAGAGCGGATCCTAAGGAAACCCAAACCCCCGCCCCTATCCACTTCTTAGGCTTCAACATGACAGAGGAAACGAGCAAAGCATCGGTTGGAATAAGTAAGATAAAAAGGTCGAGTCCGGCAAGCAAGCCCAATACTGGGAAGTACCAAGGTCGGTCTGCGAACTGCTGCAGCCGTCGAATCCAAGTTAAAACCTTGTCCATGAGCTTCATCCTAATCAAACCGCTCGTGTTTGACACCTTTTGGAGAAGCCATTAGCGTCTTTCTTCTGAGGTTTGAGTATGCGTCTTCAGAACTGGCGACGAGGCGAAGGATCGGCCTGGGTGAGAATCCTGGAACCGCTTTTGTACGCCGCATTTGTCCTCTGCCTTTTCCTATAAGTCCCCTAAGAGACACCGCGGCGTCGTCTTAAGTGTCCGAGGTCTACCTCTGTGCGTGGGCCTACTGTGTCCCGACGCGCCGCAGGCCGAACAAACGTGCCTTTGCGCGTAAAATAGAGACATACCTCAGTTTCACCCCTTTCACTGTCAGGACTCACACACTTTATGGCCATCGGAACCCGCAGACTGCGAGTGCTGCTCCTTACGCATTCGACCCTCGTTCCGCCGGACACGGCGACGCCCGCTGAGCTCGACAAAGCAGAATGGCGGGCGGAATGGGATGTGGTCTCCACGCTCAAGAGCATGGGACATGAAGTGCTGTCGGTTGGTATCGCCGGAGATGTGGGTGCCGTCCGACGCGCCATCTATGAGTTCAAACCCCACATCGCCTTCAATCTCACCGAGGAATTTGATGGGGTCGGGTCATTCGACCAAAACATTGTCAGCTACTTAGAGCTGCTTAAAATTCCTTACACCGGCTGTAACCCCCGCGGCCTCATGATCGCGCGTGATAAATCGCTCGCAAAAAAGATCCTATCCTTTCACGGAATCGATACACCCCCCTTCGATGTCTACTCCAAAGGCGCACCTGTTCGAGTCCCTGCAAGCCTCGAGTACCCCTACATCGTGAAATCCATTAATGAAGAGTCCTCATTGGGCATCTCTCAAGCATCCATAGTGAGCGATTCCGAAAAGCTTGAAGAACGCGTCCATTTTGTACACGAGCACTTGGGAACGGATGCCATCGTCGAGCGCTACATTGAAGGACGAGAATTGTATGTGGGCGTTTTGGGAAATACCCGTGCGGAAACTTTTCCCGCGTGGGAGCTTTTCTTTCCCGAGTCGCAGAACTGGCCCATCGCCACACGCAATGTGAAATGGAATTGGCCTTATCGGAAAAAGCATGGGATCCACTCTGGTCTCGCCACGGCACTGTCACCTGAGCTCACCGCGAAAGTTCGCGAAACGTCTCGCAAAGTTTATCGGCTCCTAGGACTCAACGGCTATGCGCGCATGGATCTGCGTTTGACTCCCGACGGTAAAGTGCACGTCATCGAGGCCAATCCGAATCCCCATATCGGGCAAGAAGAAGATTTTGCACAATCCGCGGCGAAAGCAGGCCTTTCCTACTCAGATCTGCTTTGGCGCATCGTGAACCTCGGGCTTCGATGGCGTCCTGCCTCCGAGTAAGCTAAAACAAGCGCTTCATGTCCAGCGCACGCATTCCCCTGCCTATCGACCCGTTTATCGGACAGATCGTCCAAACCGTGAACTCCGGCAAAGACCTCCTGCTGCGTGCTCCGCCGGGCACAGGCAAAACGACACGCGTCCCCGCTGCACTGCTAGAGGCGCACTTCGCAAACGACAAAGAGATCTGGGTACTGGAGCCCCGTCGATTAGCAGCAAAAATGGCGGCTCGACGTGTGGCCGAAGAACTCGGCGAGTCCGTTGGAGAAACGGTCGGGTACCAGTTTCGATTTGAAAAAGTCGGAGGGCCCAGAACTCGACTGCGTTTTTTCACAGAAGGCATGGTGCTTCGCCACATGATGAGCGACCCTTCCCTTTCTCGCGTTGCCGCCGTGGTTTTAGACGAATTTCATGAACGCCATTTGCAGGGCGACATTGCCCTTGGCGTTTTGCGTGCACTTCAGCAAAAGCGCCCCGACCTGCGACTTATCGTGATGTCAGCCACCCTGTCTACAGGACGTCTGACGGCATTTCTGAATGCTCCCGTGGAGATGGATATCCCCGTGGCGCATCACCCCCTAGATATTCGATACCGGGCCCCTCGCGAAAAAGCGCGCCTCGAAGACACGCTCGTTCGCGAAATGCGTGCGCTCGTGACCGATCCCCATTGGACGCAAGGAGATTTTCTCGTTTTTTTACCGGGGATGGCTGATATTCGTCGTGCCGAGAACGCACTTCAAACTCTGATTAGAGAACAGCGTCTCGCCCTCCACGCCTTGCATGGAGATCTCTCCAAAGAGGAGCAAGAAGCCGCGGTGACCCCTGGTCCAACCCGAAAGGTCATTTTGTCGACGAATGTCGCCGAGTCGTCTCTCACCATCCCGGGCGTGCGCATTGTTGTAGACTCTGGATTGCACCGACAAGCCAGCGCCTCGTCATGGTCGGGAATGCCCGCACTTCGCACGAAAGCCATTAGCAAAGCCTCCGCTATTCAGCGCGGCGGCCGTGCTGCGCGCACGGGCCCCGGACTGTGTGTGCGTCTGTATTCTCAAGGCGACTACGACCACCGGCCCAGTGAAGAAACGCCGGAAGTGTTGCGCGCAGACCTTGCGCAAACTCTCTTGGAGCTACGCAGTCTGCGCGGTATCGATGGATCCTTGCCCTGGTTCGAACCCCCTTCTCCTTCAGCGCTCGCTGAAGCCGGGCGGCTTCTGTACCTCCTCGGCGCTTCGAAAGATTTAAGTCCCACTGCCGCATTGACCCCGCTGGGAATGAAGATGGCGTCTCTCCCTCTGCACCCTCGCATGGCAAAACTCATTTTGGAAGGCAGCCAACGCGGAGTGAAGGAGCCGGCCGTGCGCCTAGCGGCTTTACTGTCGGATGGATCATTGGATGGCCTGGATGCACTCGAAGCGATGAAACACAGCACGCCGTCCGATCGGATCTTGCGAGCACTGCAAAGCGCAACGCGCGACGTCCCAAATGGATCGACAAAAGAGCCGGGATCTCTTGCCAAAGCCGTACTGGCTGCTTTCCCCGATCGCGTAGGTCAGCTGCGCGAAAAGGCGAAAGAGCTCGTGCTTTCCTCGGGTGGCTCCGTGGGCGTCGACAGTATCGAAGCTTTCGGAAAACACCGCACCTTCTGCGTTTTAGAGGCCCGTGAGTTCCAAGGGTTTGGTCAGATGCGAGCAACGGTGAGAGCCACCTCGCTGGTGGCTATTGAAGAGGAGTGGCTCCTAGAAGTCGAGCCCTCGCAAATAATCGAAGGTCAGGAGCTGAAATGGAATGCAGAGAAAAAGCGAGTAGAGGCGATTTCATTTCTACGTTTTGGCGCGCTGACGCTTTCGGAAGGGGATGAATCTATCGGCGATTGGGACCAGGCGATGGAAGTGATTTTGCGCAACGGTCTGGGCATCCCTCCGGAACGACGAGAAGCATTCACCCCGGCTGAGTGGGTAGAGGCACTCACGCGAGTCAAAGACAGAGAAACACTTGAAGGCTTGTTTGCACGCAGCGCACTCATGGCACAAGCGAATCCCGGCAAATTGCCCTCCGTTTTGGAAAGCTTGAGAGCCGTGCTGTACGGCAAGGCAAGCTTCAAAGAGATTGAAGAAGCCGATTGGGAAAGCGCTTGGTTTCCCAATGGAGGACGCCTTTTCCCCTCGCAAGTAGAGTTGCCGGGCGGGCGCAAAGTGAAAGTACAGTACGCGCTGGGGCGTGAACCTTGGATTGAATCGCGGCTACAGGACTTTTTTGGAATGAAGCAAGGGCCCTACATTCTAGATGGCAAGCTACCACTTACTTTGCATCTACTTGCACCAAACTATCGAGCCGTTCAGGTGACGAAAGACCTAGCGAGTTTTTGGAAGAACACTTACCCGACGGTACGAAAAGAATTGTCCAGGGTTTACCCGCGACATGCTTGGCCGGAAGATCCACTCACCGCAAAACCGCCTCCGCCCAAGCCACATCGCCGTTAGGTTAAGCAATGCGCTCTAAGCGATCGATACCCGATTTATCCATTACCACTCGGAAGAACTGCTGCTTCGACCTTTGGGAGAACGCGCAGGAAGTGCCGAGCGGGCGGGATTTCAGCTCCACAGCAAGATGAAAATGGTACACGCGGCGAGACCGCAAGCGCGTGAGCTCTCCGCTCGAGTCGAGCATCGAGAGTTCCTTAAACGGATCGTCCATGTGCTTTAAGTACCGTTCAATATTGATGCGCGTGTTTTCCTGCAAGGCCCAACCCGCTTCGTGCGCCGCTTCTGAGTGCACGGTGAACACTTTTCGGACCATCAAGACGTCTTCAGGCAAGTCTCTATCCATCTCGCCCTGACAAGCGCGCTGACGCAAACTCTGAAGATCAGGGGAAAGCGCAGTTTTCTTGTGAACATGAAACCATTCTCGAATGGAACCGTAGGTACGCCCGCCCGCCTGCAGCAGCTGATGCGTATCGGGCAACCACTTCTTAAATCTCTTATGCAGGGAAACTTTGGCGCGATCTTTAATGCGATCCCTCACCACATAGGTTGCCACCGCAAAGGCGAGGACAAAGGACCCCTGGTTTGTTGTCTGCACAAGATCAGGGCGATTCCAAAACTGGCAAACCGCCCAGCAAGTTCCGGCAAGCGCGGTTCCCAGAATCGCAGAAGCCTCCAAAAAGCGAGACGAAGGAGAGTGGCGGGTCACTTCTACGAACATGCGCGCCTGAAAGAACTTCTTCAGCTGTCCGAGACGAACCACCGAAGCTTCCTGAGAAGCGGCACAGGTTGCCCTCTCTAGGCGTTCCGAAAATTTCTCTCGATAGACTGCTTCTTCCTTCTGGAAGATGACAAGCTTGCGCTCGAACTCCGTCCACGCCTGGCGGTAGCAATCGCTATCGGCCTTTTCCTTGGCGAGAGGATTGACTTCTGTCATGGCAGCGCGAAGTTTGCCCAAGTACTTCACAAAGAAGTTGCTGAGGTATTCATCCAGCAAGGGAATGACCGGATCTTGCGCGTGCCGCTGCAATGTTTCGCGCACGGTATGAAGCAGGCTTACCGACTGAGTTACGTCTTTCAACAGCCGAGTCAGTTCAAGACCGCGCTGCTCCACGGGAATGGAAAGCGAATGAGCCATCACTAAGCGCCGCCGGTGGGTAGCGCCGCGGTGTTTGAGCAGCTCGCCCACCAGACCACCCACTTGTTTGTAGTTCTCTCCTGAGAGATCGGGGGCTAGGGAAAGCAAGTCGCGACAACGCTCTAGGATCTCTCCCGCCCGATTCGGTCCGTCGAGTTCAAGCGATCGGTTCGCGAGTGCCAAGCGCACGCGGGATCGGAAATCATCGGTCAGATCTTGTTTGGACCATCGACTAATCTGAAAGGAACCCGGCACGAATAGCAGGACATCTATTTGTGCTTCATAATCTGCGCTCGCCGGCTCTACCCAGGCCTTGATCTCAAGGTTGTGATGGTCGTGACGTGACAAACGCGCACCATACACGGGTGCCGCAACCTCTGGGGCTGATGCTTCGAGAAAGCCCAGGAGTCGGGGCAAAGTTTTGAGACTTATTGTCAAGTGATGGTTAGATTATATTTTCTTTGCCGGCGATTAGCTATCGGCAAATATCCAAGCGCATCGCGTTACACCTAGGTCGCGACAGCGGTCTATCGACGAGATACAGTGACAACAACCATGGTGAAAATACTTTGCCTCACTGTCGCTTTAGTCTTCGGCTTCTCCGCACAAGGCCGCAAGAATGAAACTCCGCACCTGCAAGCAGAACTCGTTTCCGCGGTAGCCGAAGTCGCCTCCGGGCAAACGCTGCTGGTAGGCGTCCACTTCAAGATCGAACCGGGTTGGCACGTCTACTGGCGCAATCCAGGGGATAGCGGCGAAATGACGCGAGTCGAATGGATCCTACCTGAGGGCTTTTTACCCGGCGCCCTGCTTTGGCCGGCACCCAGTCGGATACCCGTTTCGCCTTTGGTGAACTTCGGCTACGAAGGCGAGCTGACTTTGCTGGCAGAGATCCTGGCCGGACCTCAACCGCAAGCCGCGAAATCCGCAACGCTTCGCGCGAATGTGGCTTGGCTGGTTTGCAAGGAAACTTGTATCCCTGGCAAGACAACACTTTCGCTCACGCTTCCGTGGACAGCGGGAAAACCGAAGCTTTCAAAGCATTGGGACAAACTCGACGCGGTCCGAGCTTCTATTCCCGCAAGCACCCCCCAATGGAAGGCTTCAATTTCAAGCGATGATAAAAATATTCGCTTGATACTTCGGGGCCCCACCGAGGGACTAAAGAGCGCAGAATTTTTTCCGTTCTCGGAAACGTTGATCCAGCATAGCGCGAATCAAGCACCCGTGATTTCTCCGGGCGAGATTCAATTAGAGATCCCCAGAAGCCCGTTTGCCGATCCAGGCCCACCGAAACTCGAAGACCTGGCCGGAGTGGTTGTTTTGAACGGGAGCGAAAAAGTGGCGCTCGAGATTGCACCGACGCTTTCAGCCCAGCGCGAGATGGCAACCGCACCGCAGATCTTGAACGCTTTACTGCTCGCGTTCTTGGGAGGGCTGATTCTCAACCTCATGCCCTGTGTCTTCCCCGTCCTGTGTCTCAAAGTACTCAGCTTTGCGCAGCTGGGCGGGGCAGCTAAAAAGAAAGCTTTCCATCATGCCCTGGCATACACCGGGGGCATTGTCGTTTCGTTCTGGCTTTTAGTCGGAACCTTGCTGGCACTACGAGCGGGCGGCCAAGCCTTGGGATGGGGCTTCCAACTTCAATCTCCCCTTTTCATCGCAGCCCTGAGCTTTTTGCTCGTCGGTCTTTCGTTAAATCTTTTCGGCGTTTTTGAGATGGGCGATTCCCTGATGGGCGTCGGGCAGAAATGGGCTGGTAAAGAAGGTTGGGCTGGGGCTTTCTTTTCAGGCGTGCTCGCAACGGTCGTTGCCACTCCGTGCACCGCTCCTTTCATGGGCACTGCTATGGGGTTTGCACTTGCGCAACCTGCGGCAATCGCCGTCGGCGTGTTTACCTTTTTGGGTCTGGGACTCGCAGCTCCCTATGTGGTGTTCTCCTTGTTTCCCGGAATGACCAAGCGCCTTCCTCGACCCGGGGCTTGGATGGTGATTTTCAAACAAGCGATGGCTTTTCCGCTGCTGCTCACTGCTTGGTGGCTGATGAGTGTGCTGGCGTTGCAGTCAGACACCGGCACTGTTTTCCACATTCTTCTGGCATTGATCTTCTTCTCAGTAGGTCTTTGGATCTACGGACTCAAAACCAAAAAGCGCTGGGTGCAGGCGGTGCTCGCATTGTGCTTCGTCCTAGGCTCACTCGCCTGGGCGTGGAACGCTGTGAGCGGTGCGGCGCCCGCTTCGAAATCTGAAGCCGCAAACGGAGATTGGGCGGTGTGGTCAGATGCTGCCGTCGATGAAGCTCGAAAGACGGGACGGCCGGTGTTTGTCGATTTCACCGCCGCTTGGTGCATCACTTGTCAGGTAAATAAGAAAGTGGCGCTCAATGTGGGTTCCGTGAAAGCGCATTTCAAAGAAAAGAATGTGGCGCTCTTCGAGGCGGATTGGACCAACCAAGATGAAACGATTGCACGTAAACTCGAGAGCTTCGAGCGCAACGGCGTTCCTCTTTACGTACTGTATCCCGCGGAAGGTGAGCCGCGCATTTTGCCACAGCTGCTCACGCCAGATATTGTGATTTCAGCGGTGAATCAAGTGACCTCCGGGCAGAATACCCCGGACGCGAAGTAGGAGACGATGGGATTTAGGAAAGCAAGCTGGCTCCTTGCACTCATTCTTGCTACGTCCTGCGGCAGTCAGGAAGGCGGCGGCTTGGGAGCTCTCCTTCAGGGCCTGGACAACTTGCCGCCGCTGCATTCGGCCTTTAGCGGGGGGGCGACACTCACTCCCTCACCTCCCGTTTTAGGCACGAGTTATACCGACACCACCGCTGTGGATGTCGGACTTTTTGGAGGCGCACTTGGGGTTGTCTTGGTCGGCGGCAATCCCGCAACGTACGATGACTCGGCCGCCTTTTGGGGACTCAACAACAATGCGGCAGCCGGGCTACCAGTCACGCTTGCACTTCAATCCGCCGCGGAACCGATAGGGCGTTACCTTGAATCGGTTCACATCGGGTGCTTGCTTCGAGGTTTGCCCGTGGCTACTTCCGGAGTAACTGTATCGACTGGGGGCGTGGATCAGGAAGCTATTTTCGTGCAGGCCGCCACTGAGAAAGTCGTCAAAGTCACAGGCAACTTCGGAGCAGGCGAACAAGAGGTTTTTGTTTCGGTCCGCGGCGCTGAGGCGCTGGGAGCCGCGAACTACAGCGTCGAAATTTCCACTTGCGACTCGGGCGTTCCCTCCCACCGAGAAATCTGGACCGTCAACCGAACCACTGGATTGTTCACCGCCGAATCCGAAGGGACGGGGGCCGGGGGCGACTACCGACACTCGCTCAGCGGCTTGCTGATTGGAAAGCCCGATGGCCTTGCGTTTAATCCCGCTTTCGCTCGCACGCTCACGAGCCACTTCTCTTCTTCTGGCGCTTGGTACGACAGCGCCCTTTCGATAGTCGACGATACTTTTTCGATCGTGAGAGTCGCCGAGGGCCCGGGATATCGCGACACGCTTTCCGCGCGCCTGCGCTTTGCCGGAAATTCCATCGTTAGTTTATCGATCGCAAGTGGAGCAGTGAAAGTCACTGCGACGGATGCAGGCGCACAAAGCTATGCTTTCGACCAGGCGTTCGAGTACAGCGGTTCGACTTACATCAGATCTGGTAGCGCCCCGAGTGGTCTTTTTACTAGTGCCTTTATGGAAGGCGTAAGCCTTTCCACGACGGCACCAGTGGTTACGCTTACCCACAGCTGCAATCCTACACCGGATGTCACCGTCGTATTTACGGCTGCCGACCCCGCCATCGCGTCCGTTTTTCAAGCTTGCATTCAAGAACGCTTGAGCGCCTATGACTTTAGCAACAGCACTGAAATCCTAGATGCTCGTAACCGAACGTGGGGGGTCTTGTGACAAGTAGAGTTACTGCGGATTTTCCTGGAAATCCCGCAGCAGAGATGCTGTAATTCAATACGATGGATTACATCCTGCGAGCACTTTCCATCCAGGAAACTCTCAAAAAACACAGCGTGATACTTCTGGGTCCGCGCAGAACTGGCAAGAGCAGCCTGATTCGGAATGAAGTGAGGCCCCCAGTCGTCTTCAACCTACTTGAAGCCGATACGTTCTCCCAGCTCGCGGTCCGTCCCTCACTGATACGCGAGTCCGTGCCGCGACGTGGCAGCCTCATTGTTGTAGACGAAATCCAGAAACTTCCCTCCCTTATGGATGAAGTCCACTTGTTGATCGAAGAATTCGGAGTGCGGTTTCTGCTAACCGGAAGCAGCGCGCGAAAGCTGAGGCGTACGCATACTTCACTGATGGCTGGGCGAGCCCGTACTCGATATCTCATGCCTTTTTGCTACGCCGAATTGCCGGACTTCGACCTAGTACGTCGGCTTACTTATGGGTCCCTCCCCCCTGTCTGGCTTTCCGAAGATCCCTGGGACGAGCTGTCTAGCTATGCAGGGGAATATCTAAAGGAGGAGATTCAGGCCGAAGCTTTGTCCAGAAACTTAGAAGGGTTTTCGCGATTCTTGCTCCAAGCGGCGAGTGCAAACACCGAAGTACTCAACTTTGAATCCCTTGCGGCGGATGCGCAGGTCCCAGCGCGCACAGTGCGTGAATACTACTCGGTTTTGGTTGATACCTTGATGGGAACTTTTGTTGAACCTCTTGCACCCAGTCGAGAAAGCACGCGCAAAGCCGTATCGAAGGCCAAATTCTTCTTTTTCGACACAGGCGTCGTTAACGCGCTCTTGCGTCAAAAGTCCTTGCCGGAATCTGGCGAGACATTTGGCCGTGCGTTTGAGCACTTTATCTTCCAGGAGCTTTCTGCCTACCGCTCTTATCGCAAGCCGAATGGCGTCTTATCTTTTTGGGCCGCTCATTCGGGAGGGGAAGTGGACTTCATTCTCGATGGAGAAATTGCAATTGAAGTCAAAGCGAGCGGACTTGTTTCAGAAAAACATTTGCGCGGCCTTTATTCCTTGGAACAGGATCACCGAATGAAGCGACAGATCGTAGTTTCGCGAGATAAGCGCTACCGCAAGATCCGTAACGTTGAAATCTACCCATACTCCAAGTTTCTACAGGAATTGTGGGCTGGCGAGATTTGGTCCTAGTATTGTATGGGTTTGAAGGAGTCCTATGAACAATCCACTTTTTGATTTTCTCAACGCATCACCGACGCCGTACCATGCCGTCGATAGCATGACGAAGATGCTAGAAGCCGAGGGCTATACAGCTCTGTCTGAGTCAGAGGCTTGGAAAGTTAAAGCCGGCGGAAAGTATTTCACAACTCGAAACGGGTCTTCGCTCGTCGCCTTTTACATGGGTGAAGACGTCGAAGCGAATGGTTTTCGAATGGTGGGCGCCCACACGGACAGCCCCTGCTTGCGGTTGCGACCTAATAGTGAACTGATAGATCGAAACTTCACTCGCCTTGCGGTGGAAGTATACGGAGGCGTGCTGTTATCCACTTGGTTCGATCGTGACCTCTCCATTGCGGGAACGGTTTTCTACGGAACCAAGAGTGGCGCTCAGCGAAGGCTCGTGAACTTCGTAAAGCCAGTCGCTGTGGTTCCTAATCTTGCCATTCACCTCAATCGCACGGCGAATGAGAATCGCACGATTCAGAAGCAGCAAGAGTTGCCAGCGCTTTTCAGTCAGGGAGCTTCAAAGGAAAACCCGTTGGAAGCGGCTCTCTTAGATTTGCTCGCCAAGGATGGCGTGAAGGATGCGCAAAGCATTCTGAGTCACGACCTGTGCTTGTATAACACGCAAGGGGCGGCGGCGGTGGGACTCCACGGAGAATTCCTGTCGAGTTCCCGACTCGACAACTTATTGAGCTGCTTTGTGGGTGTGCAAGCGTTGCTGAAGGCCTCTGGAAAGTCGACCAGCGTATTCGTCGCTTCGGATCACGAGGAAGTGGGGAGTGCTTCGGCGGTGGGTGCGCAAGGCCCCTTTCTAAAGTCGGTATTAGAACGACTAACCGGCAGCAACGAGGGCCTCACGCGGGCTATCTCGCGATCTGTTCTGGTTTCGACCGACAATGCCCATGGCATCCACCCGAACTATCCGGAGAAGCACGACTCCAACCATGCGCCTATTTTGAATCAGGGGCCGGTCATCAAAACGAACACCAACCAACGCTACGCCACCTCTGCCGAGACAGCGGCTCTTTTTAGAGAGTGTTGTCAGCAGGCCGATGTCCCCGTGCAAGAGTTTGTGTCCCGAAACGATATGGGATGCGGCAGCACCATCGGACCCATTACTGCCAGCGTGTTGGGAGTAAAGACGATTGATGTGGGGCTCCCCACGTTTGCAATGCATTCGATTCGTGAGCTGGCCGGAAGCCGCGACGCAGAGCTGCTGTGCGCAGCACTCATCAACCTTTACAACCATCCGGGGTGGGACTGATGCCTACCCACCGCAACGGTGAAGCAGAACTGTTTTATGAGATCGAAGGGGAAGCTTCCCAGCCTGTCGTGACGCTGTTGAACGGCTACAGTCGTACGTCGAGCGATTTTCGTTCGATGAGCAAGTTTCTATCGGAACGTGGCTGGCGCGTCATTCGCATCGACAATCGCGGCTGCGGACAAACGACAAACCCACCTGGCTTTACCGTGAATGACATGGTCGGCGATGTCGTCGCGATTTGGGATTCTCTCGGTATCGCTCGGTCGGCAGTGCTTGGCATTTCGTATGGCGGCATCCTGAGCATGCTGCTCGGCAGCCAGCACGCCGCTCGTGTCTTGGCGCTCGTCCTTGTATCGACCACCCCTTCGTCTTTCTTTTTGGGTCTCGACAATAATCTTTCGGGGCAAGCCCCCAAGACCGCGGAAGAAAACTTGAAGCGCTATTTTTCTAAGGCGTTTGCCGAGAGCAATCCGGTGCTCTTTAGCTCACTGGTGAAGGAAACAGCAAGAGCGTTTCACGATCCGGTTTTGCGAGAACGCGCCAAGCAACAACGTGCAGCGCTTGGGGTGTTTGATTTCACGGCATTACTGCATTCCATCCGCGCACCGACTTTGATCGTGCATGGAACCGAAGACCAAGTGGTACCCGAGGAAGCTGCAGATGTTGTCCACCGAGCCATCAAGGGCAGTACCCTGAAGCTCATTCCAGGGGTCGGGCATTTGGTGCTAGCAGAAGCGGCTAAGCTTTTTTTCGAAGAGGCGCTGGCTTTTTTGAATCAGCATCGAGAACAATCGGCATGAGTGCCGCACAAAGCTGTTTGTGAAACCCCCACTCTTTCTCGAGTTTCGACAGAGGCAACCACTCTGTCCCTTCGACTTCTTTCTCGGAACACGAAACGGGACGGGCGTCCCCCACTATTTTGCCTAAGAAGAAATGGGTACGACAGGCATGCACCTGCCCATTCCAAACAAAGGGATACTCCACTACCTTTTCTGAACTCTTTTCTAGCTTGGCGCGATAGCCCGTCTCTTCGAGCAGCTCTCGCTGCGCTGCTTCCCAAGGGGACTCGCGTTTTTCCACAGCGCCTCCCGGGGGAAGCTTGTACAGCGTCCCGGTCGCGGGATCCCTCAACCAAACCACCAAAAGCTTCCCGTCTTGGACGCAAAGGGCGGACCCTCGAATACGCAGCTGCATTTTCCGATTGTATCAACAGCCGGCTTGGAACGACAATCTACCTGAAGAAGCGATGAAGATACTCGAACCCAACATCAGGTTACGCAGCGGAGTGAGTATGCCGCGCATGGGACTGGGCGTCTGGAAGCTCCCTGCTGCGCAGACCGCCGCCACGGTGACGACCGCTCTCAAAGTGGGCTATCGCCATATCGACACCGCGGCCATCTATGGCAATGAAAAGGAAGTCGGCGAAGCCATCAAACAGAGCGACTTACCTCGCAAGACACTTTTCGTCGCATCGAAGCTATGGACCGATGACCACAGCGCTGCGAAAGCGGTGCCTGCTTTTGAAGCAAGCCTAACTAGACTCGATATTGGCTACATCGATCTTTTTTTGAGTCATTTCCCGGTTCAGGGTAAACGCGTTGAGACCTGGAAGGCCCTTCAGGAAGTCATGGCGAGCGGTAAGTGCCGAGCGTTGGGAGTCAGCAACTACACCGTCAGGCACCTGGAGGAACTGATTAACCGCACCGGAATTCGTCCCGCTGTGAATCAAGTCGAGTTTCATCCCTTTCTCTATCAGAAAGAGTTACTTAGCTTCTGTGAGAGTAACGGAATTGTCCTGGAAGCTTACAGCCCCTTGATGCACGGGCACCGGCACGATCACGCAGTGCTTCAATCCGTCGCAAAATCCAGTGGCAAGACCGTCGCCCAAGTGCTCATCCGATGGTGCCTGCAGCACGGACTCGCCGTGATTCCCAAAACCTCTCGAAAAGAGCGCCTCGTTGAGAATCTGGCTGTATTTGATTTTCACTTAGGGGAAGCCGAAATGGCTCGGCTCGATGCGCTGAATGACGGGTTTCGCACCTGTTGGGATCCGACGAAAACCCCTTAGTTTACGCTGCGCCCCAAACCCTAGATCGATTTAAACTCTCGTCACATCGCTTGAAGGTTCAAGCGACCTATCAAGGAGACGCCATGCAGTTGTTAAGCTCATTAGTTCTCGCACTCGGTCTGGTTTTTGGAATCCAATCCTTCGCCCATGATCACGACAAGGATCACAAAGGCGATGTTTGTAAAAAACATGCAGGTCATAACCACAAGCATGGAAAAGATTGCGGTCACAAGTCAGTGAAACATACTGACCACCAGGACTTCGAGCACGATGGTCATCACCATCACGTGCACGCTGACCATGTGGATGATCACGACAATACTTGAAAAATCAGCGGGGCCCCCACGGGCTCCGCGTTTTTCCTCTTCGTACTAGCTGATTGTCCTTCAGAGACTTCAGACGCTCGCCCTGTTCGGGTTCAATCGCCTCCCACTCACATCCGGATTCACGACAGATTAGACCTTCCGCATCGCGCTTGTGAACTTTCGGTCGCCCTATAAGCCGCCCTCTCGAATGCGTCGCCTGGTCTTGCCCCTTCACGCCGATCAAGTAGCTGACAGGAAGCGAACGCAAATCGATCTTCATTTCGCGGGCGTACCGCGCCCAATCGCCATTGGTGAAATATTCCTGTCGCGGTTCTGCAAAAAAATGGCACCAATCTTCCTGACTCGCTTTCAGGGGACACGCGGCCTGATGGGGGCACGGTGCGATCCAAGTATGCGTCGTCACACTCTCCCGTGTTTCAATGATCTCTTTGGCTGCTTCTGGCGTTCCGGGTTCCACCCGTGCAAAGGCCTGCGATTGCTGTAAGAACGAAAAGAGATTTTGCTTGGACGCCGGGTCCATTTCGTTGACGACGTGACTCACGATCAAAGCAAAAGGTTCATCGAATCGACTCTCGTCCCACGCGGCGCAAGGCACCCCCACCGCTTCCACTTTTTTCTTTGCGAAAGCTACCGCGCGCGGGGAACGGTCCCAGAGCAGAACCTTTGCTGGCTTCCCCCAGACTCGGATGTACTCAAGGGTTGCCGCACCCGTGCCGCAGCCCCAATCCAAAAGCACACTTGGCGCGGGCCACTTTCCGGAGGCCTGAACATCCGCCCAAACCGAGCGCCATTTATCGACAATGCGAGGTGCGATAGCTAGATCGTAGTGCTCGAGCACTCGGTCAGAGTCCCAATAATCGGCCTTGGGTCGGGTGAGAAAGCCTGCTCGCAGGCTGTGAAAAATCTTCCAATCGACGTCCTTCCATTCCATACGGAACTCTCTATAGTAGGGCGCGTGACTGTAAAGCAACGAATAGAAGCAAAAGTGAAGTCGGTCTTCACCCCCCAGCACGTGGAAGTGGTGAACGAAAGCGACAACCACAAAGGGCCTCCGGGCCGCGAAACCCATTTCAAGCTGCTACTCGTCACCAAGGGCTTTGCGGGTAAAACGCTCGTCGAGCGCCACCGGATGGTTTACGGCTTACTAGAAGAAGAAATGAAAAACGGCGTACACGCGCTTGCGCTTCAGACCTACACTCCCGAAGAATGGGTCCAGTACCAGACCAATCGAAAGTCTCCGCCTTGTGCGGGAGGATAAGTTTTCGCTTTCAGACTTCTAGCACCTGAGGCGCCGTGCGAAAACTAGCAGGGTTGGCTGCTTGGAACTCTCCGCGCGGAGAGTGGCGGGGAAGCCCTTTTGAAAGACGTAAAAGTGGCTCTCGATGAGCTATCACGCGGAACAATCTCTGGTGTTCCCATCCGACCTGGCGAAACTCACAAATAGTTCCTTGGTATGAAAGCTCTCCGGATGAGGGGTTAGCGGAGCATGGATCACCGTGCACGTGCACACCTGCTCTTGCTGAATATCCAATTATAATAAATATTTAACATAAAATAACCATCAGCTTGCCAGTTTGCCGCTCAACCAGGTGTTGATTCGTGTACATGTTTCGTGTACACTACATTTGGAGAACTGAAATGCGGAACTTAGAAATCAAAAACAAGGTATTCCGACCCGAGATCAAAAATCGCTCTGCCGAGATTATCGAAATGTTCGTTTCACGGGGATATTTCAAAACCCAATCGGAAGTCGTTGAGGCAGGCCTAGAGAAACTTCTCGAGCATCAATTAGTTGAAGACTCAAAGCTCCACAAGGAAGAAGCCGCGCCATTGCCCACTTCGATGGCCAAAGCGCAGGTCAAGTAATAGCGATGGCAGCCATCTGGGAAATTTACTGGGTTCCTCAGCAGGAAGCGATCAAGAAAACCGCTCCACCTCAGCCGACCGATAGTTCAAAGACGCACCGGGCGTATGTGCTCATTGCGCCGCCCGACATGAGAAACAAGTTCACGTGTAGCCCTCTCCAAGATCGGGGACAGCGGGTAACGATGACTGAAGTCGAACTGCCGAACGGATACGGTGGATTCGTCACCAAGAATTGCAAGATTCTTTGTCATGAGATCTACACGCTGCCAGACGAGTTCTTTAAACCCCTCAAGAAACTCGGATCACTTTTCGAGAACGAACGCGAGAAAGTTAGACTCGCATTGAAGGCATATCTCCGAATTCGCTAAGCGCACGTTTTCGCGTCAGCCATGTTAGTTTTCGCACATCAGCCGAGGCTTCGAGAAGTCCGCGGGCGAAAACTGGCTCTAATCACACTTAAAGCCAGCGCCTTCGAGGGTAATGCGCATCTTGGCGGCGACGCCATCGCAGTATTCAGTTTCTAACTGCGCGCTGGCGACGGATTGGGTCTGGCCATTTTTTGTGTAAAGCACATTGCAGCTCATACCTTCAGCCGCTTCGCTGCCCGCTTCGGCAGCTGCATCATGCTTGGTGCGCTCATTCAAAATGACACGCACATCATCGCCAGCGCCCTTGCAGGTAGTAGTTAACGAGGCATTCGCCGAGGGGGATTCCTTGGCTACGACCGGCATCTTCTTATGGGGAGGAGGAGCGCTCATGGCGAGGGTTACGAATGCTGCGACCCAAAGATTTCCCAACAACATAGCGAATCTCCTAAGAAGACCCCATTTTAGACCCATTTCGACGGAAGTTACAGTAACTTGCCCTTTTTCGATGGGGCTTCTAATCTGGCCCGGATGCAAGCTTTCCCCCGCCTTGAACCCGGCAAACCCGCCCTTATTCTGGCCCCTATGGAGGGGATTACGGATGCACCCATGCGCGCCGTGCAGACCGAAGCGGGTGCTTTTGCCTTTTGTGTGTCTGAGTTCTTGCGCGTGTGCCATCAGTCGGTTCCCGAGCACGTTTTCCTGCGGCATGTTCCTGAACTGAAGCAGGGTTGCCGCACACCGAGCCGCGTGCCCGTTCAGATCCAGCTCTTGGGTGGGCAAGCCGACGCCCTGGCCGAAGCGGCCCAGACCGCGGTTCGCTTGGGAGTGGGCGCGATTGATTTGAATTTTGGATGCCCCGCTCCCACCGTGAATCGCCACGATGGCGGTGCCACTCTTCTGAAATACCCGCATCGCATTCGTGAGATTGTTTCGAAAGTGCGAGCCGCTGTTCCCAGCGAAATTCCGGTGTCAGCCAAGCTCCGACTGGGATGGGACTCGATTGATTCCATTTTGGAGAATGCGGAAATGGCGGCGCAAGGCGGCGCAACCTGGCTGACTATTCATGGACGAACGCGTGTTGCGGGTTACCAACCACCGATTTTCTGGGAACCCATTGGCGAAGTGCGCAAGCGCCTGGCGCCTCTGCCAGTGGTGGCCAACGGCGATATCTGGACGATGGAAGATTTTCGCCGGTGTCGCGAAATCACCCAGTGTGAACATTTCATGTTGGGCCGTGGTGCGTTGGTCGACCCACTGCTTCCGATGAATGCCGCTGCCGAGCTAGGAATCGGGGATTTCAAACTATCCTCTCCTTTCGGGATTGAACCGCTTGATTGGCTTCCGCTCTTTCAACGCTTTGGCACTCACATCGGCGCAAGGTCCGATCGTTCGCAGCTTCTGGCTCGGCGAATCAAGCAATGGACCAGTATGGCAACGCGGTACGGAAAAGTGCCTTGGTTCGATGGCATCAAGCGTTTACCGACGGCAGAGGCTATCTTCGAGCAAATGGCGAGTCGTGGTTAAAAAACCTATTCATCCCGTGGCGCGGGTTCTCTACCTGACCGTGGCCTATCTGGCGCTCGCGCTGGGAATCTTGGGAGCGTTTCTGCCGGTACTTCCCACTGCTCCCTTCGTCATTCTTGCTGCATTTTGTTTCTCCAAAGGGTCCGAACGCATGCACCAGTGGATGCGAGATCATATTTTGCTGGGCCCTCCCATTCGCGATTGGGAGGATGGCGGCATCATTCGCCTGCGGGCCAAGTGGATGGCGACTGCGATGATCGTCGGCAGTTTCGCGGGCCTCACGCTGTTTTCTAAACTGCCAGTAGGCGCCAAAGCCGCGCTGGATGCGGTGGGACTCGCGGTATTGGTCTTTATCTGGTCTCGCCCATCCGCTAAAGTGAAGTAAGCAAACAGGGAGTTTCGATGGCGAAGTATTTAAGTGTAGACACTGAAGCAACGGGCTTAACGCCGGATTGCGTTTTGATCCAGCTAGCGTTTGTTCCCGTAGATACCACGGCGAACAAGGTCCATACCGAAATGGGAAAAGAGTGGCTTGTTCAGTGCGCGAGCTTCGAAGAGCTGAAGCCTTCTTTGAACTCCTGGGTCGTTGAACACAACGAGGGCCTTATTCGCGATGCCCACGCGAAAGGGGTTCCGGTCACACAGCTCATCACAGAAGTACATGCGTACATGACGACTCCTGAAATGAAGAAGTTTTTTGGCGACAGCCGGCCTATTTTCTTGGGCAAGAGCATGAGCGCTTTGGATATTCCTCTGCTCACACGCACTTTGGGCGACGACTTCATGAAGCAGCATTTTCACCATCACACCCTGGATGTGACCTGCGTCGCTCGCGCGCTTGTGGATTCGGGCAAGATGCCCCCTGGCACTGAGTCTTCGAGCAAGATCATGAAGTATTTTGGTGTTCGTGAAGAGCCTGAACACACCGCCCTCTCAGATGCGTTGGATATGGGCGTGATCTACCTTAAGATGTTGGAGTTGCTTAAACCCAAGGCTCCTTGAAACTCTTCGACAAGAAATTCGGAAAGCAGTTCATTCTTTCCGTCCCGGCCACGCCGGGTGTTTACTCGTTCCGCGATGCCGACCAGAAAGTTCTTTACGTTGGAAAAGCCAAAAGCCTCCGCCGCCGGCTAGGCGAATACCGCCGCGCCCGCGGGGGCAAGATGCGAAAAATCGTAAAAGCCGCGACAGAGCTGACTTGGTCGATTTGCGATTCCGAACTAGATGCCTGCCTTGCGGAAGTCCGACATATTCAGGAACAGAAGCCAAAGCTCAATGTCGCCTCCGCGTTTAGCTACCGCTATCCCCTCATCGGTCTACGTGAACAAGGCACCGACACGTTTCTGTGCTTCACGACCACTCCCGAAGTTTTTCCGGACTACCTCTTTCATGGGGCTTTTCGATCGCGGTCCGTCACGGCAGAAGCCTTTTTCTCGCTGGTGCGTTTGCTCCAATTCGCCGGCCACCCTATTCCACGTAAGACTTTCGACAAGAAAGCCTACTCCTATGAATTCGGTTTCCGACGCCTGCCCAGCAGTTGGAATGCCCTACTGGTTGATTACTTCCGAGGCCGTTCAAATATTTTTCTCGAGACACTGGTTTTGAAGCTTCTCGACAATGCAGGAGCCCGTGCCAAATCGGAAGAGGTTCAAGAGGCAGTCGATGCACTCTCAGAATTTTGGAGCCATGAATGCGAGCCTTTGGCCCGCGCCATCGCTCGAGTCGCGTATAGTGAATATCCGGTACCACAAACGGAGCGAGACCCTCTATTTCTTAGGGCGGGTTTTGAAAACCGAAAGGAAGACGTATGCAGTTAGTTGCAAAGCATCAGAAGTATTCCAAACTGCCTTTTGGAAAAAAGATTTTTAGCTACCTACTTGGAAAAACCATTCCTTATACAGGAAGTATCTGCCCTTTCGTCGAAGAGCTTCAGCCAGGCAGCGCACGAGTCATTCTCAAAGACCGCAAGCGAGTCCGCAATCACTTGCACTCCGTACATGCCGTAGCGCTCATGAATCTGGCGGAACTGACTTCGGGTTTGGCCACAGTGGGCTCACTGCCCCACGGCCTAAGAGGCATCCTGGTGGGCTTTCGGATTGAGTATCTGAAAAAGGCCCGTGGAACGCTGACGGCCGAAGCTCAAAGCCCCGTCTCTACCAAAATGGAGAAGGTGGAGCTGCTGACTGAAGTAAATATAAAGAACGCTTCAGGTGAAGTCGTTTGTAGAGCTTGGGCGACCTGGTTGGTCGGTCCCTAATCCGGTTTCTTGGGAAACTGAGAACCCATCATATCAAGCCACATGCTGTGCTGATCGACGATCTCCGTGTTTGGCAGCCGCTCATTGTCAGTGGGAGTCACTTTAAGTGGTTCATCCCCGAAGAAAGCAGAACCCACCAGATACCCGTGCTCAGGACGTTGTTCAAACGTCCCCGTTAACGATGAGTAGGTGAGCAACTGTTTGGTTCCGTCCGGGTACGCGATAGCAAACGCATTGTTCCACGAACTATAGCCACCATCGTTGTAGCCGACTTTCTTGGGCAACGACGTTCCAACTACCATCAAACCACCCAAAATTCCGGACTGATGGGAATCACCCACTATCGTGTTCGCGTTTCCAGCAGCATGGCTACGGACCGAAGCTTTTGCGCCATTGGCACCCTGGTGGCCGTGGAAATTCAAATGCAAAGGACGATGCTCCGGCCCAATGACATGCGGCACACCGAAGGGAATGACCTTCACCCGCCTCGGATCGGCAACTCGGACGCTGGCTTCTTCAAACTCCATTCTGACGTCCGGAGGAAGCGTGTCGATATACTGGTTACGATACTGAAAAACGTACTCGAGAGGATCAGCAAACCCCAGCACACGCCGAGCATGGGTCAGCTCCGCTAGGAACTGTCCATTCACCACAGACTGAGTAGGCACCTGCTTGTCTATAAGCTGCCGTCCCCAATAGCTGTGATTAGAATCTGGGAAAATGACTCGGATATTGGAACGCACATTCAGCAGCGCGTTCGTCGTTTGAACAAGGCCCATCATCTCTTTGAAGTAATCCAGTTCGCCTTTCTTGTACTTAGACATGAGTAAAGACAAGCGATCCGCTTCGTGGTGATTGTGCGAATACCCATCAATAGGGTCGTGAATAAAGACGTCTCGCAGCGATGGATAGCGCCGTAGAATACTTTCGTACACCGGCACCATACGCTGATCGGCTTTCCAGTCATGTAGGTCGGCAACGATCAGCGCTTCTGGTTCGACTTTTTCTGTCGAAATTTCTGCTCCATCTTCAAGGATGGTGACGGAATACCGCGTTCCCATATCAGTAAATCCAGCAGTTCCCCCTTTAGGGGTATCATCCACATATTCCACGTTGCGAATGTGCCAGTGATTCGTGACCCCCTCACCCATTAAACCCGCTGCTTTGTCCGCCTTCTGCGCAATCAAGAAACCATTTTTGTGGTAACCAGCAGCAAGCGCGCTTGTGCGACCTTGTGCCACGTGTCGGTAGGGATAAAACGGCTGACTCAAGGAACCTGGTGACCACTGTGAAGTTTCACGAAACTGATTGCTTCCCGTAGGAACAATCCGATGCGCCAATTGGGGGTGGCCAACGATGGTCGTTTGTCCGGGAACAAACTGACCACGCTGATCGAGCGATGCAAAAGGATTCTGGTTCTTAGGCAAAATGGGAATCGCCCAGATTTTCAAAGCTGGGTTTTCTATCGTATTGGTAACCACGAAAATTCGAGGGTGATTGAGCAGGCGATCATCTAAACCCTCCAACACTTGTCCGGCCGGCATGAGAAGGATCGGGTAGTCAAGCTCCTCAGCTCTTCTAACCATCAAAGCCAATTGGCCTTCATCAAGGGGCACTCCTGCCGTGGCTGAAGTGATCAAGAAACCACCTTTGTCGGTGATGGCTTGCGCCGCTTCTTCCATGCGACCCAGGTTAAAAGATACATCGGACTTAAAACCTTGGAAGGCGCTCGGCGAAGTGGCGCGTGCATAGGCCTCCAACTCCGTGATTCCCCCTGCGAAAAGCACGGGATTCACAGGGGCTTCTCCGTTTGCCCGAGGGATTCCCAATAGATCTTTGACGTGATCTACTGAAAATTCTTTCTCGAGATGCCCAGCCAGAATGTGGCGGCCTTTAGAGGGACGAATCAGCGCATAAAAAATCTCTTCTGCGCAAGGCGTTGTCTTCTGAGTGCGAAGATGCATGGGACGATCGGCTTGTCGGGCGGCTCGGACGAAGGCCTTCCCCAGAACTTCTTGAATCTGCATGAAGAGAGTCGGGTTCTCACTCTTCGCTTGAGACCAACCACAGGGGAGATGGCAAACGATCTGATTGAGCAAAGCCACATCCATCTTGGCTTCTGTGGCAAGCTCTTCTCTGCTTGGAAAACGCAGGTGGCGCTTAAAGAATTCCATCATCTCTTTACGCGCCTTTAATTGCAGCTCAGCGAAATGCCCCGGAAAAGTTTGGGCCGCAAGACGGTGCAGGTGCTCCGGCGTTTTTGCAGCACCCTTGCGTACGTAGTACCCCTCAAATTTCACGAGCAGCTTGTCGATGGCTTTGTCCATCTTCGGGTTGTGTCCCCCATACTTGCCCAACGCTTTTTGAAATTCTATTGGATTGGGCCACCGCTTGTGCTTCTTTGCAAACTCAGCCGCTTCGAAGACAAGGACCCCATTCAGGTCTGCCGCGAGGTTCTTTTCATCAAAGGCTTCGCCGTTCCAGAAGTGCGTAACTTCGAGGTTAGTCCCCTGCTGAAGCAGAAGCACAGAGCACAAGTGCTCTGTTTTCGGAGATGGGACGGCGCTCGCTCCGATTGAAACAGCGAAACCAACACTGACGACAACCGCAAACAGAAACCTCACCGTGAACGCCTCCGAGGATGTGGTGTCGGTGTTCCCGCAAGGAGCGCCGCACAGTTTTCCAGTGATGAATGACCCGTCCAAAGTTGGATTTCCTCAGAAAGGGCTTCGCGACCGAACCCGTTATCGAAAACGGTCCAACGCCAAGGCCATCGCGAACCTGCGATATCGTCTTCGCTTCCGGCATTCAAGAGGACGAATTTCATCTTTTGCGAGTAATGCAAATCGGAAGAAAGCATCTCGAGCTGGACGCTAACGGATCCGGCGTAACGAGGATCGTCTTCTGCCACAATCAACGTGTGTAGCTGAGCTGTCACTCCGGCTTTTGCCTGTGCTTCGTCTGTAACAAGTTCTTGATGTAACTCTTGCATGCCGGTGAGAAGCTGGGTCGCTTCGTCCATCGCAGTCTTGGCCTTTTGGGTTGCCAGCGACTTTCCGAAGATGAGCGCTTCCGGATCGCGTAGGTAGTGAGTCCGCACCTTCAGTGGCCGGCCATCGGCTGACTGCCCGGTAATATGCTTAATCCAGCCACTTTCCCGGAGAGCACTGAGAAAATCTTCTGTGTCCTGTTCCGAGTGATAGCGAGAAGAGGAAATCACAATGCTGTCGACCGTGTGCGGATTTGAAAGACCGTATTGCAAGAGTGGAAATGCAATTCCCTGCCAGCGCAATTTACCGCGAGAGACCTCCTGGCGCTTTATTGCTGCCGCTAGATCATCTTTCAAGGGGCTGCGACCCTCTTTTCCGGGACGGTAATTCCGAAAAGTGATGTCAGGGCTCACTCGGTACATGCCCGGAATAATGCGCAACGCAGTAGGGCGATCGATGGGATCGGCTTTCAGAACCACGGGCCGAAGATCGCCGAGCATGCGCTCATCCTTCGCCCAAGAACCCAAAAGGGCCTTATACTCACCGTACGAAACTGCCAAAAGGTCGGGGGCGTCTACCCTTTGTCCGTCTGCGTCTACAGTCGACTCAGGGTTGGGTTGCAAGGTTGTATGACGCTGCTCGACGCGCTTTAAAATCCAGAGCGTTCGCCACCCCGCATCCGCCCCGTGGTCGTTGACGAGTGTGCCGTCGATGTCTAAAACATAACGAACTTTTGCTTGAGATTCAGACGGTTGGAGAAGCAAACAAAATAGAACACCGCAGCACGAAGCTAGTCCTATCCACCCTGTTTTCTGCTGCATTAACCCCCCATTAACCCGTGATGAAGTTGTACGGGCTCAGCAGAAAAGTTGGCAAGTGTGTTTTGCGTTAGAGCGAAGAGCAGCGCGTCACTACAGGTAGTAGTGGGCCATTAACCAAAGATTCGCAACGGAAGCGCCGCCCGTATATAACGCGTCGCCTCTTTTTTCCGCTGCCGGTGGTTCCTCCCCGCCAAGCACTGCTTTTCGTAGGCAAGCCGCAGCCGCCACGGAAGGGAGAAAGTTATGCGATATGTATATCCAGAATGGACGCACCAAATATCGGCATTCGTAAGCACCCGAATGCTCGTTTTAAGTCGATAAACTGCTTGCCGTATCGCCGCAATTTACATACATGTGTATTCACTGGTCCTGAGACCAGTTGGCGAAGGAGTTTAGCTTGATGAATCTTCAGATGACGGTTGATTGGAAACAGATTGATCAAAATGCCCTACGAGTAGCGGGAGATTTAAAACGCTCTGAGGTTGAGTTGATAGAGCTTTTGATACAAGTCGATAGGGAAAAGGTATTTGATTACTTCGGGCTTGGCAGTACCCACGCCTACTGTATCCACAGACTGAAACTCTCCGACGAACAGGCTTATACCTACATTCGCGTGGCTCGACTTTCGGTCAAAGCCCCTCAAGTGAAGCAAGCCATTGCCGAAGGAGCAGTTACAATCTCCAAAGTAAAGAAGATGGCTTCGGCAATCACCCCGCAGAACCAGGCGGTGTGGGTGGAGAAAGCCAAGACGCTTTCCACCAAAGCCTTGGAGCGTGAAGTCGCGATTGTTTCCCCGCGGACTCAGATTGTGGAGCGTGTGAAACCCGTGGCAAGGGATCTTTTCGAGTTGCGATGTGCTCTAGATGAAGAGACCGAGAAGCTGTTAGAGCGCGTACAGGACCTCCAGAGTCAGAAGCTAGGAAAACACACAACGGCAAGTGACGTGATTAAGGCATGCCTAAAAGAATATGTAGAAAAGCATGACCCAGTGATGAAGGCGCGGCGGGTGGAACAAAAGCAAATTGCGGTATCTACTTCGAAAGCCGAGCTGACAAAGAAGGCCGCTGCTATTGCCCCGCAAAAGGGAAGACGTATCAGCTTGCCAGCCGCTGTTGCGCATTCAGTAAACCGACGAGATGCTGGACAATGCACTTTCGTCCATCCGGTAGTCGGTCGATGCACGAGTCGGCGATGGATTGAGAAGCATCACCAGATACCGGTCGCGCTAGGTGGGGAGAATTTTACCACCAACCTAACAACCCTTTGCTCAGCCCACCATCGGCAAGAGCATAAGCACATCGAAGCAGCTAACAACTGGTCTTAGGACCAGTTGGAATAGAGCGAGCCAAGTAAAAAAGTCCCACTGAGCCTAAACCTTCGGTCGCAGTTCAAAGATACGGACTAAAAAGGCGGGCGGTTCCATCTCGAAGGCGAACCCAAAAGGAACGACGCCCCAGATCTTCCAGCGTGAATCGGTGCGCTTTCGATACGAGCAAATCGATATGGCTGCCCACCTTGTGCGCAAGCGCGGTATCAAACCCCTCTACATTCATCTCGAAATTGAGTCTGAGACTGCGAGCGTCCCAGTTCATCGAACCAAAAAACGTCCACCGATCATCGACCGTCATCAACTTGGAATGGTCGAAGGCTCCGGGTGTAAGGTAGATTTCACAGCCCCTTTCCAAGACCTGTCGGATCGTGCCCATGCAGGCCCAATGCACCCACGGAAGATTGTTGTTCTCGGGCAAAACAATCTGAACGCGTACACCTCTCAGGGCCGCGGTATTAAGCGCCGTGATGAGGCCCGCATCAGGTACGAAGTAAGGCGTGGCAATGCGTATGTGACTTTTCGAATTGGAAATAGCTCCCAGCAGGATCCACCGAGCATTTTCAAAATGCTGATCCGGCCCGTCATCCACACAGCGTGCAAGCACGCTTCCTTCCTCCGATAACGGGGGAAACCAGTTCTCGCCCTTCAAAGTTTCCCGAGTGGTGAATTCCCAATCGTTTGCAAATACTCTTTGAATGTCCGCAACAACGGGCCCTCGCACTCTGAAGTGGGTATCGCGCACGCTACCGGGAAGGCCTCGCATCACTTCGTGCGCTGACCGAATGTTCATCCCACCGGTGAAGGCAGTCATTCCATCGACCACCACGATCTTGCGATGCAGTCGCAGATTGATGAACATAAACGAGCGAAAACTGTAAACCGGGAGAAATCGGGCGACTCGAATCCCCCGTTTCCGAAGACGCCGATGCATTCGCTTCCAGCTGTAGCGCGCCCCGACATCGTCAATCAAGACCCGCACTTGAACGCCCCGATCTTTAGCCGCTACCAATGCATCCGCAAACCGGTTGCCCACTACATCGACATCAAAAATATAAGTCGCAAGGGTAATGGAGTAGCGGGCAGAATCGATGGCTTTAAGCATCGCGGGATAGGCCTCTTCCCCATTGTAATAGACTTCGACTGAGCAACCGCCACTTGCGCGAACACCCGTAACGGAATCGCCAAGGCGCAGAAGGCCTGCCGAATCGACGCTAATGTTTTCACCGAGGGTTTCTCGGGCGGAATAACCGAGGGGACGAGGACGAATGGCTTTTGCCCGACGCCGGATCCGATTGACGCCCAGTACGGCATAAAGAAAAGCCCCCACAAAAGGGGAAAGCCAAATGAGGCCAATCCAACCAATCGCAGACCGGGAATCGCGCTTGCGCAAAATGACGTGAACCGAGGCAGCTAGCGACGCTAGAAGCCCCAGGTAACCCAGGATGTGATACCCCCAGCCCGATCTTTCTATGAGTTCCGTAAGTGAATCCACGTGAGCGGTAGTTACCACGTCAGCAACACCCTCGAAAAGTGCCACCTTTTGTGTTCTTATCTGACGCGAAGTGAATCGCCAAAACCCCTCCCCCCGAACCCGAATGGTCTTCCCTAAGGGTGGCTATCTCGATAAGTCCCTGATGCTTGCCTGCGCCATTGGCCTCGGCCTAGTGGCCGCCTCGGCCCATCGCCTTACGCCCTTTATGTGGGTGGCGGCTTTTTCCTACTTTCTACTCTGCGCAGGCGTTTTCTTACGTCGACAGAAGCAAATTCACGTCGTCATTATGTGCTTAGCCATTGGCATCGACTTGGCAGTCGTTGCCACGCTTCAGGTCTTACGCGATGCGGTCCAAACGGCGGTTGCGTTTACGCTCGCCCCCATCCAGCAGGGGCACGTTTTGACTTCGGCAACGGCCACTTTTCTGTACCTGCCAGTGCTTTTCTTAGGATGGGCCCTTTGGCGCAACCCTAGCCGTAGCACCAAGTTGCGCACCCCGCACATCACGCTGGGGCTTGCTGCTTTGATCTGCAGGACCCTCGGGTTTTTCCTAATGTTCAGCTTGCTTGTGAGTTGTTCTCTTCTATCTCCACTGCCCAAGGCAGCGCCCCTTCGAGAACGGCTGAACGCCTTTCCCACGAAGGGTTTGCCAGTTTCACAATCGGTCCAAATTTCGTGGAACGACTACCAGATTCCCTTCATTGATGCGCAAACCGATTCAGATGCAGCCTTTGCACTCGGCATGGTGCATGCCCATCTGCGATTGGGCCAACTCGAGCTTTTGCGCCGGCTATCCGCGGGACGTGCCGCCGAAATGGCCGGACCCTTTGCCACCAAAATTGACCATGCGCTTAGGGTGCTCAATCTAGGAGCCGCGGTTCCTGAAATGGAAAAGCAGTTACCGGCAACCACGCGCCAGTGGATAGAGCGCTTTGTCGAAGGGATTAACACTTACGTTGCTCGCAGCAAGGAGCTCCCCTACGAGTTTCGTGCACTCGGCCTATCGGTCGAACCGTGGACCGTCGCTGATGTCTTACGTCTCTCCCGACTCGCGGGCGCCGATGTGAGTTGGTTTCGTCTTCTGAATTACTTCTTACTCAAAGACGAAAAAGGGTTCGACACGTTTTGGGATAAATACCAAAAGAGCAAAGCAGAGACAGTGGCTCAGGGGCCAGCGCTCGATGCGTTGGAACTCTTTTCGCTTTTCTCGCGATCCGGAAGCAACTCGCTCGTGATGGGGGCCGAAAGATCGGAGTCCGGCGCACCGCTGATCGCAAACGATCCGCACCTGGGAATTCTGGTTCCTAACCTCTGGTTGATACTCGGCATTCGCTGTCCCAGTATCGAAGCTGTCGGCATGTCGATTCCGGGGCTTCCGTTCGTTGCCTTGGGACGCAACAAACATCTCGCCTGGGGCGGCACCAACATGCACGCTCAAAGCAGTGACCTATTTGATGTCTCGACTCTTAAAGCCGAAGACATTCAGACGCGTGATGAAAAGATTTCCGTTCGGTGGTGGTTCGACAGCACGGTACAAGTCCGCACCACGGCGTATGGTCCTATTTTGAATGATATCCCCCTGCTCAAAAAGGCATTGGGAGAAACCCCCCTTGCTCTAAATTGGGTGGGCCATCGTCCTTCCGACGAAATCACTGCCTTTCTCAAACTCAATCGCGCTGCTTCGGCAAAGGAACTTCAGGACGCTTTTTCGTCTTATTCAGTTTCTGGACAAAATATTCTCTATGCAAGTACCTCTGGCGATATTGGACAGATCTATGCTGTTCGTGTTCCGACGCGAACGCCTACCTCATCTGCCTCAGGGGTTCGATCCGCTCAAGACCCACAACAGGCCTGGGGTACGTTTCTAGGACCGCTAGATTTCAAGCCGATTTCCAACCCCTCTTCAGGTCTCATCGTTTCGGCTAACAACGCACCCACACCGGCTTTGCCTGCGCTAGGAAGCTTTTTTTCCTCGCCGCAGCGGGCACTTCGACTGACAAAACTCATTAACGAAAAGCCAAAGTGGAATGTGGGCGCGCTTTCAAAAGTCCAACTCGATGTGCATTCCGAAGCAAGCGTCCGACTCAATCTAGTTTTAGTTTCCCTCTTGGAGGGCGCGCCCGAGCCCAGAGTACGACAAACCGAGAAGCTGCTCGCCCAGTGGCAGGGGACCTACGAGACAGACTCTCAGGCAGCCGCGGCCTACCAAACTATGGTGGCATCGCTCATGCGAAAAGTGTTTGAGAAAGACCTCAGTGAGAAGCTGATAGAATTTCTCTTATCAGCGGAAGGCGGTCAGGATTTTCTGGCGAATGAACTAAAAGCGCGCCGTTTAGAACTCCAACCTCTCGTTCAAGCTGCTGCAATGGAACTTCCCGACCCACTCCCCGCTTGGGGAGATATTCACCGACTTCAAATCGCCCATCCTCTCTCCAATGTACCGCTGATTGGCGGCAAATTCGTTTTTGCAAATCTACCGGCCTCAGGCTCGATTGAGACCGTGAATAAGACAGCGCATGGGATCACCGACAAGCGACACAACACGCGTTACGGCGCGCAAGCCCGACACATCACCGATCTTGCCGGTCCGGATTCCAATCACTTCTTACTTCTCGGGGGACAGGACGGATGGATCGGCAGTAACAATCTTATCGATCAGGTAGAGATGTGGCAGAAGGGCGAGCTTATTCAAGTACCCCTAAGTCGATCTGGAGTGGCCCGTTTGCTGCCGCACCGGATGCAACTGAGTCGCTAGTTTCCAATTCGTGTTAACAGCGTCGAACAGAAGCTGAATTTGCCACCCATCGTTTTCCGTATCAAATCATCGCTCCGATAGCGCACCCCGGTTTCCATGAAAACTTTGCGCAGTCGTAAACCCTCCGAGGGATCCCACGAGCCATCGGGTAGCCTCTTGAAGCGCTTAAATTGGTGCTCCGCCAGGGCTTCAGACCACAGATAACCCCAATACAGAGCCCCATAGTCGACGAAGTGCCCAAACGACGGAGTGATATAGATCCCCTTCGGCCGTGGATAGTAGTACTTCTTGAAAACCGCTTCCTCGAGCCCTTGAAACGCAGGAACACGGGCACTGTGGATCTTCAAGTCAATGACGGACGTTGCGAGCTGCCGCCGAAGAGAATGTGCTGGGAAAATTTTCCGTACTTGCGTTAACGAATCCATCCACTCTTTGGGCGGCTTCTCTCCGGTTTGGTAGTGTCCCGCAATGGAGTAGAGCACGTCCGGATCCCAAGCAAACCGCTCGAGCACTGACGACGGAAACTCAATCAGGTCTTCATTGCGCCCCCCAGGGAAGAACGAAGCGTAGGGTTGCGTGTTTAATGCATAGTGCAGAAGGTGGCCCAGCTCATGGAACACGGTCCAGGTTTCTTCATGACTCAAGAGACTCGGTAGCCCGTTTGCCGGTCCATTAAAGTTTCCAAGAAGCACACCGTGTGGCAAATCACGAATGCCGTCCGTTCCCAGATGCGAGGATTGCAGTGGATTTGCAGCAAACCAAGAAACTTTCTCGTCTCGAGGATAGGGGTCTACATCAAACGTTCCGAGTAACTCTCCCGACTGTGCATCAAAAACGGCAAAAGATTGATTGTCAGGTCCCCACGACGGTTTGCCGAGGATTTCTCGAATCTCCAAGCTGTACACTGATTCCGCGGTACGGATGGCACCCTGCAAGACCGTGTTGAAAGAGAAATACTCTTTCGACTTCTCGAGATCGATCGGAAAAGTTTCCAGTTTCAGGCGATAGATATAGGAATGATCCCACGGTTGAACGGCGCGACCCAATATCTGCCGCATTTCACGCTTTTCCTTTGCAAAGGCTGCGCGCGATCCTTTTTCCATTGCGCTAAAACTGCGCATCACTGAAGCAGCAGAGATGCTGGATTCCAAAGTGGTATACGCGGCCCAGGATGGATGGCCTTCCAATTCTGCTATCCGCTTTCGCGCAGCAGCCAATTGATTCACTAGATCATGATTCTCAGGGACTGCACCCGCATAGGCTCTCTCCCAAATCTTGCGGCGTGTTTCCGAATCGGTGCAGTACGCGAGAAAATGATCGTGCTGCCACCACTCCGACGTATCCAAAGTGTAGTGAGTGCCATCGAAGGGGAGCTTGTCCAGAGCCCATTGGTCGGCTCCTGCCAACTCCGACGGCGTAAACTGCAACTTAGAGTTGACTTCAATATTCTCCAGAAACCGCGCTTCTTGTTTCACGATTTCTGCATACAACCCCGCCGACTCCCAGGACCGGACGACAATAGAGGGGCGCTTGCTGGTCGAGGTAAATTCGATAAGAGTGAACTCCACTAATTGCTTCTGATCTGAATTCAGGCCTGCATGGCCTTTCAACGACTTTACGCGTTTAAAAAGTTCGTGGTTTAGAAACAAGGCATTTGAGTATTCAGTCAGTTTCCTGAGTTGCTTGCGCGCTTCCTTCCCTATCGCAGAATTCTTCTTTATCGAGCAAAGATGCCCGAGGACGCTCTCCACCTTGTTGATCTCATGCATGATGCTATCAACCGCAACGACGGTGTTCTCAAAGTCGGTTTCTTCTGGGGAGTACTGGAAGATCTTTTTCAGCTGGCGATCTGCATAAGCCTTTAGACGTGAGTACAGCCTGCGGACCTCCAAAGGATCTGTGGGTAAAGGGCGTGCATCGACGCGCTTACTTTGCTGATTCGCAATGGTCTGGAGATCCGTGAAAGTGATCGAGTTCGCTTGCGCGGAAAATGAAAATAGAAGGCAGACACCAACAACAAGATGCAAAAACCCAGATGACACCCACAACCCCCGAACCCTTCTTTTGCCTGCTGGAGTACGGGAGGTCAATTTCATCGAAGCACGCGCCGCGTTACCGCGTTACCGATTTGACATCGCCATACACAGGGCTTTTGGTATCGAGCATGTATAGTAAGTTCAGTTTGATAGTTTGCCTCTTTGCACTGCAGTCGCAAGCCGCCTCCACGCGTACCGTGAATGCTTCCGCTGTTTATGTTCCAGTAGGCTACGACAGCAACGACAGACGCATCGTGATCGTCATCGAGGGTTATCTTCCCAGTTCGTGTCACCGGATTACAGGGGCACGTGTGCACCGGAAGAATTCTATTTTCGAAGTTGCCCCTCAGATGGAGATGCAAGGTACCGACTGCGAAGCCGGCCTTAAAGTTCCCTACCTTTTAGAAAAAACCCTCAATCGGGGAGGCCCGATCTCGGCGGGTAATTACGAAGTCCACGTTCCTGCGGTGCAAGGGGGGATGCTCAAAGAACCACTCATCGTAAAGACGGCTCCCGTAGCGCGCCCGGACAGTTTCGACTACGCGCCGGTGGAATCGGCAGATGTGGGGATGCTCTCGGGCGGAAGGATGCGCGCCGAAATTGAGGGCCGCCTTCAGAACACCTGCTATTCGGTGGAGATCAAGCTCTCCACTCAGAACGACAAGACCTACGAGTTACTACCTTTGCTGCGAAAAGGGACCAAAGACAAAGAAGGAGAGCCCTGTCAGGAAAGGGAGTGGCGCTACCAAGCACACGCCGATTTCGACGAACCGGCCCCGGGTCGCTACCTGTTACACGTGCGCACTCAAGATGGCTGGTTTCTCAATCGGCTCTTCACAAATCTTTGGTAGGCGACTCAGGCGGACTTCAGCTGATTGTAGGCATTGTAAGCCGCCACTTTGTAGGCTTCGGCAAGCGTGGGATAGTTAAAAACATTGTTCACAAAAAAATCGATCCCGGCACCCAAGATAAAGGCGGCTTGACCGATGTGAACCAACTCGGTCGCCTGGCTGCCAATGATTTGCACACCCAACAAGCGACGGGTCTTTGAATCGAAAAGCAGTTTTAGAAATCCATGCTCGTCGCCAATGATTTTGCCACGCGCTAGTTCGTTGTACCGAGCTCGCCCAACGACATAGGTAATGCCACGGCTCTTCAGATCGGCCTCTTGCGCCCCTACGGAAGAAATTTCTGGGATGGTGTAAATGCCGTACGGAAAACTATCGGGAAAACTTCCATCGCGAATATTAAAAGCGTGCGCTGCAGCCAATCGTCCCTGCTCACTGGAAGCCGACGCAAGCCCGGGACTGCCGATCACATCTCCCACCGCGTAGATATGCGGCACCGTGGTTTGGTACCATTCATTTACTGCGAGCAGAGAACGATCGGATGCTTTCAATCCCGCGGATGCCAAATTCAAATCTTCTGTGTTGCCCATTCGGCCCATACAAATGAGTAGGGCATCAAAGTCGCGCGATTTTCCGTTCAACGATACTTTGGCTTGATGGGCTTTCGCGGCCGGTCCGATGTCGGTCGTAGTGAATCCCAGTTTCAGTTCCACACCACTCTCAATAAAGTGGTTCTTCAAGGTATCGGTAATTTCGGTGTCCATCCAACTCAGTAGTCGATCACGTTGATCCACCAACGTCACTTGAACACCCATACGGGAAAAAATGCTCGCATACTCCGAACCAATCACGCCGGCACCCAAAACAGCCATCGTGTCTGGCTTGCGTGGGATCGTCAGGATTGAATCACTATCAAAGATAGTGCGGTCGTTGAACGCAATGCCGCTGGGTCGGCAGGGGCGAGTGCCCGTCGCAATGATAATGAAGGGGGCTTCGATTTCACTGGTTTGCGCAACCCCTTGAACTCGAATCCGATGGGGACTTTGAAAAGAAGCATTACCCTGAACGAAGTCGACTTGGTTTCGCTTCAGCTGTTCCGCGATAACCTTGGCCTCGGCCTCGATCACGCCGTGCTTGCGCTTCATCACCGCATTGAACTGCGCGGTACTATCCGAGTGGGGAACCAATGCGGCTTCACGCAGAGTCTTGCTGGGTATCGTTCCGGTATGAAGACAAGCACCGCCGATGGCATCCCTTTCGACGATACACACTCTTTTCTTCAGTTTTGCCGCCTGAACGGCAGCACGCTGGCCACTGGGGCCAGAACCAATAACAATCATGTCGTAAGAGGTGTGAGAGGGCATGCGAGTATCTTGATCGTAACGGTGCGGCTCACTCTATTCAAGGTTCTAGTGTTAAGATCAAACTATGCCATCCGAAGATCCGAAATCCAGACGGCGTTCCATACGGTATTCACCAGACGCAGGCACAATTGCTCGCATCGATCTGGAAAGCGCTCGTGCAGACGGCAGCTTTCAACCCTCGATAACCGCTTTAGTTCCTGAAGAATCCGCAAAAGGCGCGGGGGTTGTCATTCTCCAAACCACCGAACTCCAAATGGGCGCAACCTGCCGTGTTCAAGTGGGCCAGTTGCCGATTCTGCGGGCTGAAGTGCGCTGGCGACAGCAAGTGGACCCCGGCATTATTCGACTGGGACTCCTGTTTCTGGAGTAGCTGCCTCTTCATCTTTATGTTTCCCCGGGAATTTCCCGGTGAAATCCCGTGACCCTCGAGGGGAAGCGGGAATGCGCGGCGGACGCAACGTTCGAGTCCCCGTCCGGATTGGACCTCGCGACGGCCTATCTGCGCCCGGCGAACCGACAGATTCAGTCACTTTCGGTGGCTCGCCCGACCCCCCGTAACTCCCAACGTTGGAACTAGCGGCCCCACCGCCCCCAGACGCCGTGGTGGGCGGCGCATTCTGTGGTCGACCCCAAAGCTGAATGGGTCTCGCCAAATCGAAGGGGTTATCCATCGAATCTGAGAACTCTTGATCGGGTTGATGCATGAACTGGCGAACGCTGTTGTCATAAGCCCCCGCCTGCAGAAGTCCGCAAGCCTCGCTCTCAAACGCCATGCTGTCACCGCCGCCGCCGGTGATGTGTCCTTCGCCCGCACTGCCTAGGCCTACGCCGTAGTCATCTCCGCGCGGCAATCCCGACATCGACATCGCGAGCACACTCAAGGCCTGTCTGGCGACCGACTGCTTGGAGGGATTGGGCGGAACGAGCGACACAGCCGTTTGTCCAGGCGCGGCTTCACTATACTCAGCTCGATGAATCATTCGGCCTTTGATGGATTCCTCGGGGGGGTTTGCATACTGAACACAAGACCAAAAATCCGGCGTGGAATTCTGGCAGGGCTTTCGAGCAGTCGCTCCATCCCCAGTGACCAAAATAGCCGAAGCATGATCCACTTCCTCGTGTTTACCCGTCGTCGCATTGCAGCGTGCAGCAACTAGCTTTTGCGCTTGCTCCCCATCTGTGGGAACTCCCGTCACATAGAAAGGCATGAGCTGGAGATGAATACCGCAAGCCGCGAAAGCATCACTCATTGGCTTTGCGATGGCAGATAGCTTCGCTTTGGATCGGGTGTCTACCATCAGGCACACCGGATACCACTTTGGATAGAGCACCGGCTCTGGTTTTCGTTTCGCAGCACTCTGAGTAAGACGCTCGCGTGAGTCAGCAGCAAAACAGCTAGAACAGATGAGTAGAAGACCAAGTAAGAAGCGCATGCCGCAAATTGTAGCACGCCGATCTCAGGAGCGGAGCTTACGCGCTGCGTGGGCGAGGCCTGCGGCGTTTAGCTCTCGATCAATAGCGAGCAATTCCCAAACGTGCGGGCTATTCAATCCGCGCTTGCCCATCTCAGTGCGAAAACGCCCATTCACTGCGTCTAGGCAAAACAGCATCAGCGCTCCTTCGCCTCGCTCAATCAAAGCCGCCTCTTCAACGACTCGCTGAGAGAAATCGATCCAAGCTAAGAGATCCTGCGCGGCTGCTTCGAGACCGCGGATCTCGCCATAGTGAGTAAGAAAGGCCCTGTCTCCGGGCTGTTCGACAATGCGCCGGATACTTTCGCGGGCAGCTTCGGCATCAAAATCTGTCGGACTGGTTGATGGGAAGATCCACCGTCCCCCCTTCTGCACTTCGGGATACTGCACTCCAAAAGCGTCACCGGTAAAAATCGCTTCCAGGCTAGAATCCCAAACACAGAAATGGTGATTCGCATGGCCTCGCGTGTGTAAGAAACGCCATTCGCGTTGGCCCCAAGTGAGCGAGGACCCGTCCTCCATCTCCTGAATGCGGCTCTCATTTACGGGATCGATCTTTCCGTACAACGCATCAAAGCGCTCCTTCCCGTAGACGTGTTGCGCACTCGCTATCAGTCTGGAGGGATCGCGGATGTGTCGAGCGGCGCGAGGGTGCGCAAGCAATTTGGCATTCGGACAAGCCTGCATCAATGCAGAGGTGCCGCCGGCATGGTCTAGGTGGACGTGCGTGATGACAACGTAATCCACATGTTCCGGTTTCAGCTTGTGTTGAGCAAGGGCGGCAAGCAGCTTAGGAACCGCATGCGTCGTATTATTTTCAATAAAGGCAGCCCGGTCGCCCTCTATCAATAGATAGGCAGCCGCATAGCGGGGAAAAAGGTAGTCGCAATCAATTGTCAGGCAGTCCATCTAAGACTGTTCTTACTCTTTGGCAGGAGGATTGGCGAGATCAGCGACATGAGTTTTCTTGAAGAATTTGATCCAGTGAGCAAAGCCGGCTTCCCAAAGCACACCCAGGCCCTTGAACTCGGAGCTTCCGACGGATTGAAAGAATCTCTCCAAGAGCGTGTGGACCGGCAATTCCTGCACATCTTTCGAAAGGACGTACAATCCTCCCTCACTTCCGTGTTGCCCTAGGCACTCCACAGCGATTTCTTGTTCCATCAAGAAGCTAATCACGCGACGAAGCTTCTCACTGTCCAAGCCCGATTGATCCCGCAAGAGTTCAAACGAAACGGGTCCCATGCCCTCTTGGTGCGCCCGAAAAAGCCCCGCTAGCACAGAAAGCATGCCTTCCCCTTCCTTAAAGGTGGGCCCCTCATCATCAGATACAAATATATCTTTCGCGTTCTGCACCAGGAAACTGACTTCCGCACCCAGAATCACCACAAGCCACAGCAAGTAAATCCAAAGGCCGATGAGTGGCACGACCGCGGCTTTGCCGTAAGCGGTATTCGTCCCGTAATGAAAGTAAATCCGCATGGCAACATTCGTAAGGGCAAGCCCTACGGTTGCAAAAAGCGCTCCCCAAAAAGCGCTGCGCCACCAGACCCTGCGGACGGGCAAAAAGCGATACATCGCGAGGAACATGGCAAGAATCAAAACGCCGGGAATCACGTAAGCCAGCATGACGCCGAGTATGGAAACCTGCTCTAAGATGTAACGAGTCACCACAAAGCGCTTCAGAATGAGCGGTACACTGAAGCCACCAGCGAGAACAATCGGCGCCAAAACCACGACGACGATAAAGTTGCGCGCTTGTTCGGCAAACGGGCGCTTGCTCTCCGATGACCAAATCACGTTAAGGGTCGTGTCGAGATTACTAAACGTAGACAGTCCGATCCAGATGAGGAAAAACAGCGCAAAGATACCCACGGAGCCACTCGACTGGGTCATATTGGCAAGATAGGCGTCTTTAAAACGCAGAACATAGTCTCGCACAAAGGCTTGGTGCTCGGCGGGAATCGTGCTGAGGAACTGTTCGACCGCACCCGACATTGCATCCTGAACCATTCCAAATTGGGCAAAGAACGTAAAAATAAAGAAGGCTCCGGCGATGAGAGGCAAAATAGAAAAGAGCATCAAGTAGGAAAGTGACTGAGCCCGCACCGTGACGTCGTCACGCAGGTACTCATGATAGATCATCCAAAACCAGCGCAAGAACGCCAGGCCGCGACGCTTCCACGTGTTTGATTCGTTTTCTTCCCGGACGCGAAGCGCTTCGACGCGACGCCCTATCGATTTGATGTTTTCGCTAAGAACAGACAACTTATCTCCTAGTAACGTTTCGGTTGTTTCCATTCCGACATCAAGCGGTTCAGCTAAAAAACCGATACCGGATCGATGAAACGTAGCCGCGCTATGCGCTTGAAAGAATGGATGCACGTAGCGCGCCCATTCGTGGGGCCGACGCTGCTCGGCGTTATGGTGTTTTGCTGCTCCTCGGCGCTATTTGTCTACCGCTTTCGCGATGACATGCTTGTGCTAGCCTCGCTTCGCGCACATGCCCTTAGCGTGCGGTCTTTAGTTGCGATCGGTGCACGCGCCTCCCGCGTGGCAGAAATCTTCACTGAACCGGCGTTGATCGAGTACTTGCACGCTTTTTACGACAAGCAGTCCCCTCGGGTCGCGGACCCTAGCGTGGTAGAAACGCTTCTGTCAGCCGGGGCTTCCGTTTCTGATCGAAGCGAGACCGGCTGGACTCCGCTCATGCTTGCCGCGGCTTCTGGCCAGCTCCCTGCTGCCCAAGTACTCATTCGTCACGGAGCCGAAGTAGATGCTCGTGCTTTTGGGGAGACTGCAGAAGGGATGACCGCGCTCATGGCGGCCAGCATGCATGGCCACAGCGAAGTCGTTCAGTTTCTGATCCAACGAGGCGCGAATGTGCATATTCGCTCCCAGTCAGGGTTTACCTCGCTTCTACTCGCTGCCAGTCGCGGACATTCGGCTTGCGTGCAAGCACTCCTAGAAAGAGGCGCGAGCGTTCTGCTGTCTACCGTGCAAGTCGCGGAACGAAACGGTCATGCCGAAGTAGCGGCACTTCTCAAACAAGCCATGAACGAAAGCCGCGGCGACTCCGCTACCCGCCGACCGGCGAAGTTTCCGGAGGAGTAGCCTTCTCTCGCTCCTTTTGAGCTTCCTGCTGCCTGCGCCACATTTGGGCATACTCCCCATTCTTGGCAAGCAAATCGGAATGCTTTCCTCTTTCTACAATGCGTCCGTCGACCAGCACCAAGATCTCATCGGCATCGATCACGGTCGACAGACGGTGCGCGATCATCAACGTGGTTCGATTCGATGAGACGGCATTGAGCGAGGCCTGAATCAACTTCTCTGTGTGGGAATCCAAGGCCGATGTGGCCTCATCAAAAAGAAAAATACGTGGAGATTTTAAAAGCGTTCGAGCGATAGCAACTCGCTGCTTCTCGCCCCCGGATAGTTTGAGACCCCTCTCCCCCACGACGGTTTTATAACCGTCTGGAAGGGTCAGAACAAAATCGTGAATCTTGGCGAGTTTAGCCGCCTCAAAGACTTCCTCTTGAGTTGCCACCGAACGGCCGTAATGCACGTTGTACTCAATCGTGTCGTTAAAGAGCACGGTGTCTTGGGGCACGACTCCCATCGATGCTCGCAACGATTTTTGGGTGAGCTTAGAAATCGGAACTCCGTCGATCAGCACCTCGCCTTGCGAGATATCGTAAAAGCGGAAGAGAATGCGCGAAAGCGTCGATTTGCCAGCTCCACTCGGACCCACAACCGCCACCGTATGCCCAGGGGGCACCGTAAAGCTGATATCTTTAAGAATGGGGCGCTCGGGCTGATAACTAAAGCTCACGTTCCTAAACTCAATCTTCCCGGGGCCTGCCGGCAAATCTATGGCGCCAGGACTGTCTTGTACCTCGGCGTGCACATCGATGAGTTCGAACATCTTGTCCATGTCGATGAGGCCCTGCTTCATTTCTCGATAGACAAAGCCCAAGAAATTGAGCGGCAGGTAGAGCTGTATGAGGAACGTGTTCACCATGACAAAATCGCCGACGGTCATCGTGCCCGCTACCACTCCTTGTCCCGCGAGATACATGACGGCGATCAGACCGGCACCGATAATGACCCCTTGGCCAATGTTGAGAAGCGAAAGCGTCCCCTGGCTGATGACTGCCGCTTTTTCGTAGCCCGCAAGCGAAGCATCAAAGCGGCGAAATTCGTGATCTTCGTTTCCAAAATACTTTACGGTCTCGTAATTCAGCAGACTGTCGACCGCTTTCGTATTGGCTTCGGCGTCTTTCTCATTCATCTCGCGTCGGTAGCGCACGCGCCAATCAGTCACCTTCAACGTGTAAGTGATGTAGGCGAAAATCGTCCCGAGGGTGACCAACGCAAACCAGATATTGTAACGAAAAAGCAGAATGCCTGTCACAAGCCCTATTTCGAGGAGCGTCGGTAGGATATTGAACAACAGGAAGTTCAAAAAGAATTCGATACCGTTCGTCCCGCGCTCGATCACACGCGACAGGCCGCCCGTCTGGCGTTCGAGATGGAACCGAAGGGAAAGTGCGTGAAGGTGCTTGAAGGTGCTGAGTGCAATGACGCGCTGGGCGTGCTGCCCGACTTTTGCGAAAAGAAAGTCTCTTAGTTCGCCAAAGGCTTGCGAGAAAACACGTGCTCCGCCATACGCAATGATAAGCATGGCGGGAACAGCGAGCAGCTGAGTTTTTCCCGACAAGGCATCAATGGCACCTTTATAAAGGAACGGAACGTAGACGTTCACGAGCTTGGCAACAATCAACGATGCAATCGCAAGTACCACTCGTACTCGAAGGTCGGCTCGATTCTTTGGCCAAAGGTAGCTGGCGAGTGTTCGAATCGTGATCCAGGAACTACGGTTTCGTTTGTAACTAGTAGCGTCGAATTTTGTCACGGAAACGACTCTAACAAATGCGACTGCCACAGTGTATAAGGACTTCATGCGAATCTTTCTATTTCTGCTCGTCTGCTCCAACGCAATGGCCGGCCTTCTTGCGACCGGAACCGTTACCGAGAAAGGCAAAGAGAGCAAAATGAAGCAGTATTATGACGGCGCTAACTTCCGGATGGATTTCATCCCGGGTGGTACGGCTAAGGATGTTTCGCTCATTTACCGCGGGGCAACCGGTACCGTGAACTTTATTGAACCCGCTCGCAAAACTTACGTGGAAGTCAACGACCAAGACCTGGAACGCCTGCTCGCTCTCACGGGCGCGTTTATGAATAGAGGCAAGCAGGGAATCAAACCCGGCGAGGCCAAGTTTGTGAAGAAAGGGGCCGCGACCGTCGGATCCTGGAAGTGCACCCAGTACGAAGTCCTCATGAGCGGAAAGAAGACCGGAACGATTTGTGTCATTCCGCCTTCGCAAGTAGGCGGCTCCGATGCGGACATGAAGGGACTCGCGAAACTCGCGTCCACTTTGATGAAGCTGGGACCGATGGCTCCCACACAAGGCGCCTATATCGCGCCTGGGCTGGACGAAGCCTTGAAGCTGGGTTTCGTAGTTGAGGCAACCAGTGTCGACGAAGCGGGCAAAGTGTTGAACCGCTTTGTGATCGATTCCGCCGCAAAAGAAGCGCACGCCCCGACGACCTTCAACGCCCCTGCGGGCTATCAGAAAACGGATCTCATGGCCGCTTTGTCGGGCTTGATGATGAAGAAGAAGTAAGCCTCAGGTCTTCTGAAAAACCACCACGCCCTCTGGATAGAACTGGGGCGCATAACTGAAACGTCGGGCAATCCATCGCATTGTTTTTGGGCTGTAGAACATCACGTGTGTCGGATCCCTAGGGTAGTACCATTCAAAAAAACCGTCCCACTGTGCCCGCATCTGGGTCATCACCCCGAGGAAACCACCGGGCTTCAGCAAGGCATGCAACCGTTCAAATTCGCGTTTAGGCTGATGAAAGTGCTCTGCGGTTTCGGAGCAAGTAATGAAATCGTAAGTGCCTTCAAGCCTCATTTTGTCAGGGAAGTAGTAGGGGTCGTAGTGGACCATTTCAAAACCCCGTTCTTGCAAGAGCTGAGAGAGAACAGGCACCGGCCCACTTCCAAAATCCAATCCTTTTGCGTTCGGCTTTAGCACTCTCACCAGGGGATCGGCTAATCGGCTCAAAAAAGCGCGGTATTCAGGAGTCGAGTCATTTTGATGTTGGTCGTAGCGAGATTTTTCCTCGCTAGGGGACGGCAGCCCTGCACGAGCGACGAAAACGCAAGAGCAGTCATTGCACAAAAGGAATAGCCGATTGTCGGATTTACCAAGCCCCAGCAACTCGGAGGGGCCTTCACAAAGGCGGCAGCTCTCGTCGGGACTCAATTCAAAGAACCCAAAATCTCCCGAAGGGTTTTCAAAACCTCCGGATTTTCGGGATCAAACTCCAGGGCCGACCGGAAGTGCTGGATAGCGCGAAGGGGCATCCCCTTAGCCAAGTAGACGCGCCCCAAATTGATATGGGGAAACTCTCGCGGCTCGTACCTCGTAGCCTTCAAAGCTTTTTGAAGCCACTCGATCGCACCGTCGAGATCTCCCTTTTCAATCAGATACGATCCGATGTCGTTATAGGGATTCCCGAAATCGGGATCCAAAGCAATTGCTTCCTGGCAAAGCTCAATAGCCCGATCGACATTTCCGAACTGGTGCTCCATCCAGCCCCAGTAGGTCAAGGCATCGGCTGTGCGTTCATTTTGTGCAGATAAAATAAAGTGCTCTCGCGCGGACGAAACATCTCCCGCGTCGACTGCATCCAGTCCACTTTTGAGAAGCTTTCTCGCCCGACGACTCGCAAGTTCGTTGATCACTTGCCCCCCTGAATCTGAGGCTATCTTTTCCCCGATGCGGAACTTTAGCAAGGCCCATTCTTGCGTAGTTGTCTTTGGATCGCGCCTGAAGCAATCTCTACCTATGCTCACGAAACTTGCGTTCTATTGCTGTCTACTAGGAGGAAGCATGGCCTTGGCTGATTTGACCCCCTATGAAAAGGACTGCGCCAAGCTCGCAAAAAGTGGATCCGATAGCGCCCGGTTTGCTCAGCTCCTCAAGCGCCACTGGCAATACGTAATGGAGGAATCCCCGGAGTTTGCGACCTCGGTGGGTTATCCGGGGCAGGATGCGCGTTGGACAGACCGCAGTTTCGCTGCCTACGCGCGGCGCAGGAAGGAGCTCGATGCGCCCTACAAGGCGCTAAAAACCATTGCGCGAGCGAAGCTTTCCGAAGCCGATCAACTCAGTTTCGACCTCTTCAAACGGTCTATTGAGGAGGCTCGGGAGAATCGGAAGTTTCCAGAAGAATTGCTGCCTCTGTCTCAAATGTGGGGAGTGCAACGGGAAGTCAGCGACACGCTTTCGCTCATGCCTCAGAACTCAGCCACCGATTTTGAGACGATTTTGAAACGCATGGAGGCGATCCCGACCCTCCTCGAACAGGTGATCCTGCTGCTCAAAGAGGGCGCAAGAACAGGCGTAACTTACCCTCGCATTGCGATGGAAAAGGTGGCGGAGCAGCTCAAAGGGCTTTTGGAACCCTCGCCAGAGAAGAATGTGCTTTTCACCACCTTCAAAGAATTGCCCGAAACCGTCACGCCAAGCGATCGAATTAAGTTGCTGGGACGTGCAAAGCGCGTTTTTTCTGAAAGCGTCCTACCCGCATTCACCAAGCTCACTGACTATTTCGTCAAAGAGTACCTGCCCCAGTGTCGCACCGAGACGGGTTGGAACGCGATGCCGAACGGCGCTGATTGGTACGCTTTTCGAGTGCAGCAGTCGACGACAACGACACTCACCCCCAAGGAAATTCACGCTATTGGACTCAAGGAAGTCGCTCGCATCTTGAAAGAGATGGAGAAAGTAAAAGCCAGTGCTGGGTTCAAAGGCGACCTGACTGCTTTCAATGACTTTCTTCGCGCAGACCCTCAGTTCTATTACACAAGGGAAGAAGATCTCCTTCGGGGCTACCGCGATCTCGCCAAGCGCATCGATCCCGAGCTGCCTAAGCTAGTCGGCAAATTACCCCGATTGCCCTACGGCGTGTCGCCCATTCCCGCCTATGCGGCAGACGCATCCCCCACGGCTTACTATCAGCCCGGATCGCCCACTGCCGGACGCGCTGGCACTTTCTTCGCGAACACTTCGAATTTGAAAGCGCGACCCAAATGGGAAATGGAAGCGCTGACGTTGCATGAAGCCGTTCCCGGGCATCATCTACAGATTGCGCTCGCCCAAGAGATGGAAGACGTTCCCGAGTTCCGAAAGCATGAGGGATACAACGCCTATGTGGAAGGCTGGGCTTTGTACTGCGAGGGGCTAGGCAGCTCACTAGGACTTTACAAAGATCCGTACTCTCAGTTTGGAGCGCTGACCTATGAGATGTGGCGCAGCATTCGCCTTGTGGTGGATACGGGGCTTCATTCGATGAACTGGACGAGAGAGAAAGCCATTGGTTACTTCCGCGACAATGCAGGCAAAGCCGATCACGACATTGTTCAAGAAGTGGATCGGTATCTTGTGATGCCCGGACAAGCCTTGGGATACAAAATCGGACATTTGAAAATTCAGGCGTTACGTAGCCAGGCCGAAAAGAAACTGGGTGCAAAATTCGAACAGCGCAAATTCCACGATGCCCTTCTCGGCGACGGCGCCTTGCCGCTCGATATCCTCGAAAAACGCATCACCCGCTGGCTCAAGCATCCCTGAGGGCTCTCCCAAAAAGTGCCCGTCTACTTTTGGCGGAATTCTTACCGGCTGTAACCTCTCCCGCGAGAGGTAAATGCGCTCTCCGCTGTTAATGTCATCACCCACAACTGTTCCAGGAACATAAGATCCCGCACATCTTTGTTGTCACAAGCTGGTGGCTATGATCAAAGCTAGAGATGGATGTATTTTCTGCGGAAGCAGGGTTATCGGGTGGGGATTTTGGCGATCGGCGTTTGAATAAGCGGCTTAGTAAGTC
>JBGTAN010000025.1:0-4423 GCA_041749855.1 Bdellovibrionota bacterium | reverse complement strand
CTGCCCCTTGAGCAGCAGGATCTGAACGAGGCGCTGTTTGAAGGCGTAGATTTCAGACAGAACAGGGCGGCGGTCTAAGTACTGCTTGAGGCGAATCTTTTGGTCGGGATCCAAGTTGTGTTCATGCCGTCGCATGAGGCTTAGAAGCCCCCGGTTCTTTCGGCCGATGGGATCTTGTTGCTGCCAAGCTTTGAGAAAGTGCTGGTCTGTAGCCGACTGGAGCCCATCTTCGAACCTACATTTTGTCATGCAAGCTTTGCATGCCGGAAAGGCAAGGGAACGCATGGGGCTTTGGCGTACTTTCGGCAAGCGGGGCGCCGCCTCAGTGCCGGAGGGATGAAATCCGTTTGGGTTCTCAAGCTCGATATCGCGCGGTTTTTTGTCTCAATTGACAGAACTCTGCTGACCCAGCTTGTCGTATCCAAGGTCCGCGATCCCAAGCTCAAACATCTCACAGAAATTCTCTTTCGCCACGATGGCCGTATCGGCTGCAGGCGCCGTGGAAGACCAGAGGACTTTAGGACGATAGATCCCGCCAAGTCCTGGTTCGCTCAACCCGAAGCCAAGGGCCTTCCCATTGGCAATCTCACAAGCCAGTTCGGTGCGAATTTTTATCTCAACGCTCTCGATCATTTTATCCTGCGACAAATCAAGCCAAGAGCTTATCTGCGCTACATGGACGATCTTGTTTTCTTGGATACGGAGCCCGATAACTTGGAGAAAATCGAGGCAGTCGTGGATCAGTGGCTGGATCGAGAACGAGGCCAGCGACTCAACCCGGCAAAAACGGTGCTTACACCCCTTATCAAGGGAGTTGAATACCTGGGATACTGGTTGCGCCAAACCGATTCGGCAGCAAATCCCATCGACCTTTTCATGCCGCCCAAGAAAAAATGGGAGCTGACCCGGAGATTCAGAGAACTTGAAAACCATGGCCTTCCCTGGCCTTCCCATGCGCATCCACTGGCAAAGCACCTGCCGTTCGATGAACTCAACGGGGCTCTCGCTTCGATAAACGCGGCGCTGGGTTATGCCTCCCACGCACGGAGTTGGAAGACGCGAGAAACCCTGCTCCGAAAATTACTCCGAAATCCGGATCTCCAAGGCCGACTCACCGGAGGCCGAGCTCCCAACGCTTCTTTAAAGCCCCTTTTTTGAACGTCGTGCGGGGAAGTTTCCTTCCCCGCACCGACAGTCATCCCACGCCTAATGGCCGACGCAACGGACCGACGGACCGGCATTGTTACGGTTGTCGTTGTTGATGTTGCCGTTGTTTCCGTTGAAGTTCCACGCGTTGTTACGATTATTGGAGTTCACGGAAGCGGACCATGTTTTACAGCACCCCTTGTTCCACACCCTCCGGAAGGCCGGCTAAACGCCGGGAATCCGGATTCGTCACTCATCTCGCCGCTCTCCCAAAAGGAAAAGCGGCCGGGGCTCCCGTGGGTTGAAGCGCGCTCCCGGAACCCGTAAGCGCCGGAATTCTGGCTTTCAACAGGGCAATTAAACTAAACAGTAAATTATTTTGTCAACAGGATGGAATGGAAGGTGCCGGAGCTTGCCGTCGCTCGCGATCCCACCGCAGCCAACCTTCAGCCTGCGGCTGCATTTTACCCAGCTTCTCGGACAACGTTTTAAACTCGCCGGAGCTAATTCCTCGGAAATCGTAGAGCAGTCGAACAAACACCCACAGTCCCTCTATTTCCAAAATCAAATCCTGCAAAGGGCGCCGCTTATCCTCCGCACGATTAGCGACGACAATAAGGCGTAAGGACCGCACGGTCGATTCGAATGTTTTAACGCCCAGGGTGTGCCGCAGTAGCTTTGGCAATTTGGGGTTCATTCGATGGACATCCCGGCACAACGCGTAGGAAGCCCGATAAAGAGGAAGGTGCTGATAACGCGACATGAGAAAACTAAACTACGTGCTTTTTTGTCAATCAAGCACGAACGACGGCCAGAACAAAAAACTTTTATGGACCGGGCGGGCCATTCGGCCCGCGAATAAGAGGAAGAATGTCTGTCTTTCTAGATCGGTATGCATAAAGAGCAGGAAAGCTCTGCGCATGGATGCCTTGCGTCAAATAATCGCGCCACGCCTAATGGCCGACGCAACGGACCGACGCACCGGCATAGTTACGGAAGTCGTAGCCGAAGTAGCCGTTGACCCCGTCGAAGACCCACGCGAGGCCACGAACATTGGAGCACACGGAAGCGGACCAACCCAGTACCGCCAACATGTTGGGTAGGACGAACCGGATGCCGTTGGCTTCAGCGATGTGGTAATCCCATTTCGTCGGCAGCCGCCAGGTGATAGACGGACTCGTGCCAGTCGCAGCTAACCGCATCCCGGCCTTCATCGAATCATACGTGCCTGGTGTATTGAAACCCGCATCCTCAGTGCACCAGCTCTCGGGCGTTACCTGGTCTTGGTTAGCCCCGTTGTTGCAATAGCCAAAAGGATCCACCTGTCCCATAGGGTCCACCACCGGAGCTTCCCGTTGCCCGGCACCAATTCGTTTGTCCGAGGTGATCGCTCCAAAGAAGTTTTGTTCGTTCATCCCGCCAAACTTCATGCGTGCCGTTATAGGTTACGAGTTTCCAAAGCCCTTGCCCTGCGTTCCCGCTTACCGAACCGTCCCACGAAGCAAGTGTCGTGTTCTGAAGCGCGCAGTGGGTAACACGAGCTTCCACCGTGTCTTGCACCGTGCCGCAAACCTGCGTAGGGCGCGTTGCATAAGTCACGCTGCCACCCGTGTAACCATCATCGTCTTTGTTGATGTCCGGCACTTTGCGGTTGCCTGCCGGCGTCGTTCCTTCGAGTTCCTGTTTCAATGTCATTTGCTGCGCCGTCTTGTCCCGGTGGAGCATGCTAGCGACGAAATCCACGAAACTTCCGGTCACCTCGGTATCGCCTCCAAGATCTCCGCCTGCTTCCCAACTCCCGTCCGGACACATGGCCTGGTTCAAACAGACTCCTGCTCCCCAACCGCTAGTGCTGAGCAGCAGCACGATAAACGGCGCAAAAGTAGTGAGATGATACTTCATTCGGAACCTCTAAGGCTTTTCGGTATTTCTATTCAAATACTTGGGGCAGTAACTTTACAACTTACAGCGGTATTCAACAGCAATAGGAAGGAGCCCAACTATTATAGCGGAATGGAACTCGGCGAGCCAGTGGGCTTGCTATTAAGTATTTGATATTATTATCAAATATAACTAAGAAACCACAATCTAGTGAGTGGGTTTTGCAAAATAGTTTGGTCCTTCGGACCCTTTCGAAAAATGCACCATGTTCTTCCTATTAGATCGAGTGCCAAAAACTCGGCCTACCGCCTTAAGGCACGGCCTAGGGCCTCGTAATCTTTTCTACCCAAACGCGCAGGTCGCGAATCTTCTTTCGCGTGGATTTTCGGTTCAACTTTAGATCCATGTCCGGTTCTTCGTATCGAATGACGGTGCCAAACGGCGTGAGAAAATCAATGTCGGATAAGTCGGAGGGTAAGGGGTGCTTGGCATCCTCAAGAAGATCCATCAAAGTACGTAGGTTATGGGTTCTCTTGAAAGGAACACCCAGAAAAGACAGAAGTGCTTTGAATAACTTTTCGGCGGCTTGTTGACAGTGAAACCCGAAGATCTCGTCGCTTACCTTAGTCGACGAAAAAATCACGTCGAGCAAGTCCTCGTCCTGTTGGGCCTTTCTAAGAAAAATCTGTGCCTGTTCACGCAGCTTCATAGAGCGTTCTTCCGGCTGAAGCTTCGTAATAGACGTTGCCGGGCGTATCGGCCCAATACTGGAACGTTTTGTTATCCACTACGAGCAAATCCACGGACAGCCGCAAGGGACTGAGAATTCGATTCAGCCTGACAATCTCTCCGGCCTTATCCTTAACCTCGGCCATTACAACCAAGAGATCGATATCGCTATCATGCTTCGCACGTCCTTCAGCCCAAGAGCCAAAAAGGATGATCTTCTCCGGGTGACAGCTTTCTACGAGCAGCTTAACGGCATCATTTAATCGATCAGGCATGCCTTCATTTTTAACAGGATTTGAGAACTCTGTCCCGTGGAACATTTTTGGAAAATACCTATTCAAAACGAGAACAACTTGATTCTCCCGTGGTCGATTCGTGGTCGATCGCAGCCAGAAACGTTCAGTAAGAACCAGGAAGTACCGGGTAGGGAACCTTGTCGTAGATTATTGTAATTGCGTTCTTTTCTTCCTGTTTCCGCCGGTTTGCTAGATCGTGCGTTGAAGCGCCTGAACTGCCTTCCAAGCTGAGGGTAGCGGGTTCGAGCCCCGTCTCCCGCTCCAATTTCAACTGGGTACAACCCGGGGTGATTGGTAACACTTCTTACCGGAGAGATGGGTTACAGTTCAGCTCAACTTCAGGCTCTCACAGGGATAAAAGAGCCCATCCT
>JBGTAN010000024.1:0-69279 GCA_041749855.1 Bdellovibrionota bacterium | reverse complement strand
TGCATGGCCATTCTCCAGCCTACTTCGGCCCATAAAATTTGTTCGTAGCCCCGAGCAATGGTCATCCAGCCTGGTGATCCGTTGCGTTTGAGATGTCCCCCAAGTTTAGCCACGGCCAGCAAGAGGGAGCGGTTTGTGAGCCGCGAGGGGACTGGGGTTTTTGAGCTTTGGCGCAGTATTTTGATCTGGAGCGCGGTAAGAACCAGACCTGAGTTTTGGGATGGGAGAAGTCGGGCGAGACTTCTCATGCGCAATATTTTCCAAGCAACGGGGATGAATACGGCCAGAGCTTTAAGTAGAGTAGCTTTCGATTCTAGTTGTCTTCGTTCAATGCCACATCCTGTTTTGAGTGCTTTAAAATACTCCTCAATCAGCCATCTCTTTCTGTAGATATCGACGATTCGAACGACATCTTCAGCCGTGCTTATATCCTCAGTCGTATACAACATCCACTCAATGGGAACGGCAGTCTTGGGACAGTTTTTCTCTTTCACCAAGACGACATTTACTGGGATGGTTCCGAACTTTTCGCTATGCTTGGGAGCTGGCAAGAGGACGGCTGCGCTCGAAAACTCCAGGTGCGCTTTTCTCTTCGCCTGTTTCAGATGAACCTTCTTGTGGCCTGGTAGCAGAGTAATTGTACGGGGAGCAATTTCAATGGTTCGCGTTGCGAGCACGGGCGCTTGATGTAAAACATCCAGCAACTTTTCTTTACTTTCGAGCACTCGATTAAAATGCCCACGCAACACAAATCGATAGGCATTATCGGTGAGATAACTAAGCTCTTCGAAGCCATCTGCTTCTCGATCCATTACATGGATCAGCGACGACTTTCCATCGATAGCCCCTTCAGAGGTTTCAATCAGCCGAATCCATCGCGCTCGCTCGCTTGTTGCTTTATCGGGACGAACTCCACTGCGCTTCGTGCCCTTGCCTTTATCTCTATGAGTGTAGGTCTCAAGACCCAGCAACCCCAGAGGTTCACAGACGTCTCCAACTGATGCTGCAATCGCAAAATGACCGCAAAAACCCTGCTTATCCCGGCTGACCTGAGTCAAGCCCTTGCGAGTTCCGTCGCCCTCAAAGCAAAAAGTAGATGTATCGTGAATCGCCAAACACTCCGTGTGCTCGGTCACTCGAGCAACGGTCGCTTCTAAATGTGGCTCAAGAATCGCTTCAACCGTAACCCGAGGATTGGACAAAAACCGATACCAACCCTCCAAGTCCGCTTCGCTTTCTAAAACCTGGGGAAATCCCGCCGCCGGATGCTTAGAAATCGCATCCATCGACTTACTAAGCCGCTTATTCAAACGCCGATCGCCAAAATCCCCACCCGATAACCCTGCTTCCGCAGAAAATACATCCATCTCTAGCTTTGATCATAGCCACCAGCTTGTGACAACAAAGATGTGCGGGATCTTATGCTTCGGGTGACCTCAACACTTCGTTCACTACGGAGTCATTCGGTGGGAATAACGACGACGCGAATTCGGTGCTCGTCCAAGCAGACGGTCATGTCATTCTGGTAGGGGAAGATTTCTCTGGTACGTTGGTGAACAATTACTTCACGCGCTTTGATTCCTCCGGAAACGTCGACATTGGGGGCTTTAGCACCACCCTAACCGGCAGTTTGAATCATGCCAAAGAAGCCCCAGGCCTGAGTGGCGCATTCTATCTCGGTGGAGCCGGCAGTTATGGCGGGACTGGTTCAAATCTAAACCGCGTCTCCGCGACAGGTGCCTTGGACGCCACCTTCAGCACTTCCATCGACAACTTCTTTAGCGCGCTCGAAGTGATGGATGATGGAACGATTTATGTGGGTGGACAGTTTCTCAATGTGAACGGGACAGCCCGCACTCGCATTGCGAGAATCCTTCCCACCGGCGCTACCGATCCCGCTTTCACCCCCCTGGGGGGCTTCAACGCCCAACCGCTGGTTATACTGAAAAGGGGCGATGGTTCGGGAGATATCTATGTGGGGGGATCATTCACCACTTATCGGGGCGCGGGAGCTCCCTACCTTATCCGACTTCATAGTGACGGAAGTCCGGACCCGACATTTAACGTTGGCGTGGGCCCCAGCTTTTCCGTGGAGGAGCTAGCCGAAGACTCCGAGGGTAATCTCTACATCGGTGGGCAGTTCGCGAGCTACCAGTCCACTTCGCAAACGTATTTCGCGAAACTGCGACCAGATGGCTCCCGTCACCCGGACTTTCCTACAGGAACGATTTTCGATGGAAGAGTGAGGGCCATTTTCATCGCAAAAGACGGCTCTGAAGACGTGTACGTTGGCGGGCAATTTACGACCTACCGGGGTACACTGAGTCACCACTTAGTTCGAATGACTCCTAACGGAGAGCTGGAGTAGTGGAATCACCTCTCAGTCTTAATTTAGGATCCTTATCAAGCTGGCAGAGAATCGGAATTTCTTGCCCCATTTTTCGGAAGTCTATTCTGTTTATGAAGTCGCTGTTTTATACATTCGCCTATTCACTCACGCTCAGCCTAGTGCTCTCTGGCTGCGGCGTGGGTCTATGCGTGACTGGCACTTGCTCCCTCACCCCGAGTCTTCTGATTTCAGGACTTGAAGGCTTAAGCATCCGCAAAAATGACTGTTATCCCGCTTCCGTGAGTGCGGTGAATGCCGCGGGAAATGTGGTGGCACAAGTCGCCGTGACTGCCCACTTAAGCGCTTCTCCAGGGGTCGCGCTATACAGTTCATTGCAAGGCTGCCAGACGTACAGTGTCGATGACGAAAAAACTGCCTTTTATTTAACTCCACAATCCCCTACCGCGACTTTTTACTTCCGGTCTGATGTGGCAGGAGGCGTATCACTCAGCGCCTCGACGACAAGCCAAGCCGGTTTGGCCGATTCTAGCGTTCCGCTCACCGTTGAATTTGTGCCGTTCGATAACGCAGAAGGGCCGAATGGTGCTGTCGATACCGTTGTTCAGGATTCGTTAGGACGAACCTATTTGGGCGGAGAATTTTTAAACTACAACGACACCTATGTCGGCAGGGTCGCCCGTCTCGATACCAATGGAGCTTTGGACTCCACCTTCGTCCCTGTGGGTACAGGGATTCAAAGTAAGGTGACCTGCCTTGCGACTCAAGCGGATGGCAAACTTCTGGTAGGGGGCGCTTTTCTTTCCTATAGCGTTACGGCAATGCCACGCATTGTGCGCTTAAACTCCGATGGCTCGCTGGATGACACTTTTGCGACTTCGGGGGCAGGAATAAACAACGAAATTCTATCCATTGCAGTGCAAAGCGACGACAAGGTGTTGGTAGGCGGCTGGTTTAGCGCATACGACGGCACTCAAAGACGCGGCGTCGCACGTTTAAACACCGACGGCTCATTGGATGCCACTTTTGCTCCTACGGGTTCTGGCTTGCTCGGCGGTAATGTTTTTTCAATTGCACTTCAAGGTGACGGCAAGGTGCTGGTGGGAGGCCAGTTTACTTCCTACGACGGCACTTCAAGGCCAGCTTCCGCACGTTTAAACACCGACGGCTCATTGGACGCCACATTTGCTGCTACGGGTTCAGGCCTGAACTCCGGGATTAGGTCGCTTGCAATTCAAGGCGACGGCAAAGTAGTCGTAGGCGGGTATTTCATTTCGTACAACGGAACATCAAGGGGTCGTATTGCGCGCTTAAACTCTGACGGCTCATTAGATTCCACTTTCGCTCCGGGATCAGGTTTCAATGACCTAGTCTATTCTGTTTCAATTCAAACCGACGGAAAAGTGCTAGTGGGAGGCGACTTTACTTCTTTCAACGGCACTGCCACCCCTCGCCTTGCGCGCTTAAACTCCGATGGCTCACTGGATTCAACTTTCACGCAAACTGGGTCGGGGTTGAGTAGCCGAGTGGCCTCCATTTTCATTCAAAGCAGTGGCAAAATCCTAGTTGGAGGACCACCCTCCTACAATGGCACTGTGAAACCACGCGTGGCGCTGCTAAACCTCGACGGTTCCATAGATAACTCCTTTGCTCCGTCCGCAACGGGCGTGGGGTTGGATAACACCGTCAACGCCCTTGCGATTCAAAGCGATAGAAAAGTGGTTGCTGGAGGGAATTTCACTAGCCACAGCGGAGTATTGGTGCCTCGGGTCGCTCGGTTTAAAACGGATGGCTCCTTGGACAGTACGTTCACCCAAATGGGAACGGGTCCAAGCGACTACGTTGTTACCGTTGCGCTTCAAGGCGACGGCAAAGTGCTATTGGGAGGCGCCTTTACTACCTACAGCGGCACTTCTTTGCCATCCATTGCACGACTGAACTCCGACGGAAGTTTGGATACCAGCTTTGCTCAAGTGGGGGCAGGCTTAAGCAGTCACGTGCTTTCGATGGCGGTCCAAAGCGATGGCAAGCTGTTAGTAGGTGGCCTATTCACTGCCTATAACGGCACTTCAAGGCCGTACGTTGCACGTCTGAACTCAAACGGTTCTTTAGACCCTACTTTTGCCCAGTCGGGTACAGGGCTAGGGGGCGCTTTTCCAGTCGTGCGAACACTTGGGATTCAAAACGACGGCAAAGTGTTGCTAGGAGGTGGCTTTACTGATTACGACGGCACTTCCAGGCCCTGCATCGCCCGGCTAAACTCCGACGGAACTTTGGACACTACTTTCGCACCAACGGGCTCGGGGTTGAACGGCTTTGTCTTTTCACTCGCGATTCAAAGTGACGGTAAAGTGTTGGTGGGAGGCAGCTTCAATTCCTATAACGGCACGCCCACGCCTTACGTGGTGCGGCTTAACTCCGACGGCTCTTTGGACACCACTTTCGCACCGACGGGCTCGGGGCTGGACTCGGCGGTTCACAAACTTGCGATTCAGAACGACGGTAAAGTGCTAGTGGGAGGCTACTTTACTTCGTACAACGGCACTTCGAAAACTAGCATCGCGCGCTTAAACTCCGATGGATCCTTGGACACCACTTTCTCCCCCACGGGAGCTGGATTCGAGGGAGGTAGTTCCCCTGTTACTTCTCTTGCGATTCAAAGCAATGGCAAAGTGGTTGTCGGAGGCTCATTCACTTCCTATGAAGGCAAAAACACTGCGAACTTTCTCGCTCGCCTCACCTATATCGGAGCGCTCGACTAGATTAATAGTCCTAGCCCTGAGAAGACGCACGCACACACCTTACAGGTCCCGTTTAAAATGGCAGATACGGGTTGAGAAGTTCGACTCTCGACTTCTTTTGCTTTAAACGAAGCGGGCTTTTTCATGGGTTTGCTCAGTGCCCCATCTACCCCTACATCTACCAAGAAGCGATTTTTCAGAAGGGATTTACCTAGCAGCACGGGATTCATCATGGAACTACGATCGGTGAGTGAGAATTCCGCCTGAACTGCGTGGCTCCCAATTCGAACCGGCAATTCGATGAATACACGAATCTGAGAAGTCCCATTCGAAGAAGTCACTTCATCTTCGCGAGTGACTTGTCCTTCCATGACCGCTTTCACCTCTCCGTGTCCTGTCGTAAAGCGAACGAATTCTTTCCCATCGCGTTTAAACTTCACAATGTCTGTGGCGTGCAAAGAAGAAGTCGCAGCCCCCGTATCCACTTTAGCAGCGAGTCTCAGAGTGCCTTCCATCGCGGGAACCGAAATGGTCTCGGAGCTTCCGATAACGGGGGTCTCCGGTCGTATGGCCGAAGCCTGTAGGGCATTTACTTCGTGTTCTGCCAACACTGGCAGACTGCCAACCATCAGAAGCGCTATAAATACAGTGCCGAATTTCATACTGGCGCTCTAATTTGCAACTTTCTTGCCGGCAGCGGCGGTATTTCTGGGCAGAAGAGGACTTCCTATACACCCTGTCTACTGCCGCAAATGGGCCGTCAGCTGTCTTCTTCCTTGGCGAGCGCCTTGAGTGCACGGGGTCGACGCAGCGCACGATTCACTAATGAGCTCAGACAGCCGATAAACCACCTATGTGGATGCCCAAAAGGCCTGAGTCGTTGGAAGAAGCCGGACTCGAAAGCTTCTTCGTTGAAGATGTGATTTTGAAAATGCTTCAGGCACAGGGAGCCACACGCGGTTCGGAGCTCGCTCGCAGTATCAAACTGCCAGCGGGTCTTATCGACCCTGTCGTCGGCAAATTGCGCGAGAAAGACTTCGTGGCCCCGATGGGCGGTGGCGGCATCGGCGGCGCAATGGGCTTAACGCTTGGACTGACCCCTAAGGGAGCGGAATATACCGCCGGAATTAAGGAGCGGTCGCCCTACTACGGCCCTGCCCCCGTTTCGATTAAGGATTATACGGATTCGGTAAAAGCGCAGAAGTTCACTTCCCGTTTAGTTCGTAAACAACACCTCGACGCTGCGTTTGCCGATATCAAGATTGGCCAAGAGTACTTAAATCAGCTCGGCCCCGCGATTAATTCCGGTGGCCCCATTTTTCTTTACGGCAAACCAGGCAACGGCAAGACCACCATGTCTGAACGCATCGCTCGGCTTTTCAGACAAGGCATGTTTGTGCCCTACTGCATTGAAGCCAATGGAGAAATGATTCAGGTTTTCGATGAGAAGGTGCACATTCCCATTCGCGAAGAAGCGCTTCCTGACAACCATCCACTAAAGACGAATCAAGCGGGCACCGATCCCCGCTGGGTGTACGTCCTACGCCCTTTTGTCGTCGTAGGTGGTGAACTGACTCTGGAGATGTTGGACTTAAGTCAGAAAGAAGGCCAAGTGAGTTACGAGGGGCCCTTCCAACTCAAGGCAAATGGCGGAGTGCTTCTCATCGATGATTTTGGGCGGCAAAAAGTAAAGCCCACGGAAATTTTGAACCGTTGGATTTATCCACTCGAAAAGCAAATGGACTTTCTCTCGCTCGCTAGCGGAAAGAAAGTGCAAGTGCCGTTTGAGATCTTTTTGATCTTCTCGACCAACCTCGATCCGGCTTCCCTTGGCGACGAAGCTTTCTGGCGACGTATTCGGTACAAAGTGGAAACACCGAATCCTTCGGAGTCCGATTTCAAACACATCTTTCAACTCATCTGCAAAAAGAATGGGATTGAGTTTGATGAAGCCGCGTACGGGCACCTAGTCGATCGGCACTTACGACAAACGCACCGGGAGTTTCGAAGTGTGCACCCGCGGGACATCCTCAATATCATCGCCGATCACATCCACTTTTTCGGCCTGGCACCGAAGCTCACCGCGCAACTCATCGACCTTGCTTGCGCGTCTTTCTTCGGGATGGAAGCTGTGAAAGATGCCGCTGAGAAGCGCGCCGCGTAAAGCGATCTTCACATCCTAAGTGACTTCCCCCTCGACGATAAACACTACCAGGTGTAGTTTTCCTCCAAGGGTTAAGGGGGGGGGGGAAATGAATCCATTTCTATTTCTAGCGGTCATCAGCCAGTTCGTGTTTAACGTCAATTCTGCGTTCGGCGGCATAGCCGCCGTGGATCCGATAACTGAAGCGCGACGCGAACGCTTTAGACTCGGAAGCACAGCCACCGTAGATGATCTCAGAGTGGATAAAGCCTGGACGGTCAATTGCCGTGATGCCACTGCCTACACGGATAGCGAAAGTGCGAACCTGCGAAGGTTTGTCGCCCGCCGGCCCAGTGAGGGAGTTTATACCCTGGAGCGCATCGAGGAAAAGGAACGCAAATGGAATCCGCGCCCTTGGACTGCTTACGACGGAAACGTTCACGCTAGCTCCAAAAACATCGTGCACCGGTTTAACCTCACGGAGTCTGGGTACGACGAGGTGGGCCGCGTGTATTGCACCATTCTTTATGCCACTGTTTTCCGTCGCGATTCTGCAACGAGCGCTCTGGTGTCAGAGACCAGCATGCAGCTCGTTCCGCAAAAAGATCAAAGATCGTGTGAGGAGCTTTTTATGCCAGGTCCCCTTGATGCTTCGGTAGCAACGGCGTTGAGCGGCGATTGGAGCACTCACTCTTATTGTATCTACGAACCAGAAACAAATTAGTGGGCGAAGACACGGCCTAGTTGCTGGACAGTGCTTTTCGTATCACTTCATTGACGACTTCAGGGTGAGAGTAAGGCAACAGGTGGCGTCCCTCCTGCACGACCTGCACCCAACTCGGCACGGGCTTGGGTAGATAAAGCACGGGGTCTTTTGCGCCGTGGACAGCACTGAGCTTAAAGGACGGTCTTTCAACCAAGTCCAAAGCGCCCTCCCACGAGGCAACGGCGCGACAAGCCCAGCGCGCAAAGTCCAGGTCGAGGTCGTTGGCCATCTGGCGCATCAGCTTTTCATCTTCGGCGCTGAGGCGATTTCTGCGTCGGACGGATCCGGGGCCGAAGGACCGAATCACCGGACGAACGACCGAGTTAGGAACGGTGCGACTGAGCCTCTCCAAGATCGCAAACTGCCGCGAGATGACCGACTTATCCCAAAGCGAAGAAATCAAAACAACGGCTCGTACCGGAAACTGGCGCGCAAGTTCCAAAGCCACCATCCCACCAAAAGACATCCCCACCAAAATTCCGCCTGTCGCCCAATCGGGAGACCATCGAGTGACGTAAGCCTTTAGGGTTTCGTTAGGGTACGGCTCCAACCATTCGGGCACCCGTGCCTGAGGAAACTCTGGCTTCTGTTTTTCAAACAGGAGGGAATTGCCGCCGATTCCAGGCAAAAAAATTAGAGGGGGACTTTCAAGGGCCATCTACAACTCGCGGAAAACACTTCTACTTCAACCGATATTGCCCTAAATTATCACGATCATATACCTTTCTGCAACGCGTCTAAATCCACTATCAGGCTGGGCCTTATTTATGGTATGACAGGCGGCACATTCGGGGGTTGGGGGCCAAACTCCACTCACCGAAAATCTATCTTAAAGCTACGGGTAAGGAGAATCGATGTCAGGACGACTGCTACGGACATCTATTAGGGGGACAAAGTCTGCTATTCACAGTGGGCTGCATTTGCTGATGGTGTTTACCATCCTCCTCACCACCGTCATCCCCCCCCACGTTGCCCAGGCTGTAGAGGCAGAAGGACAAGAACCTCAGGCCGAGCCCGAAAAACAAGAAACCCTTGCGGGTATCGCTCCTGAGCTAAAAAGCCTCGTCGATCAGGTCAACGAAGGCCGAGTTAAGACGGCTGATCCAAACCATTTAACCGAGCAAGAATTAGAGATTGTGGATCGGCCCGGGGTGATTCGCCGGGGGTTCCATCGGATCACGGGTCGCAAACCCGCAGAACCCCGATTCATCAGTCTTCTGAACACCGACATTAATCGCCCCGTTATCGTCATCAACAACTTCGTAGAGCAGGTTGCCGTCGCATTTGAGCCGGACACACGCAAGCTCGTATTCAGCACCCATGGCGGGCTGTATCGGCATGTCCGCAAGAATGCGAATGTCATTGGCCAACCGATCAAAGACCCTGAGCTAGTCTCGGTATTGACCGCGCTTGAAGGAACGTCTGATGACCGCAATCGTTACCAAGTCGACCTTGTTCCGGTGGGAGAGTTTACGGGCAATGACCAGGCCAAAGGCCTGGGTTTTTATGCCCCGGTGAACTTTTATCCGGCACTCACTTTTTCGCTTCCCAAAGGAGTTGTTGTCGAAGGGCTCGAGTACGTCGGACCAGAAACTCTGAACGAAAGTATTGAAACCCTGACCGAGCAAGGACTTCCCCGCTACATCAAGGCGGGCGACTTACTCGTCCACGTCAAAATGGATGGAAAGTCGAAGAAACTTTGGGTTTCGCGCGATACGCTGTACCTCAACCTGAAGAACTGCATCAAATTCACATCCGTTCTGGCTTTCATGCGCACCCCATCGACAGAAGCTTATGCGCAGCTATTGGCCATGTTCGAAGGCGAGGAAGCGGAGCTCAATCGGATGGTTGGAGACGTTCAGCAGGCGGTCGGTGCCGAAGGCACATGGATGTTGGATCGAGCGATCGGCGCCCAGCGACTGCGCGACAAGACCGCATGGAAACTGGGGCACGCCGCGAAAATTATCACGGAGGAAAACGGAGTTCGGGTTACTAAGCCCCCCGTACTCGATCAGCTAGCAAAGCGTCCTCGCCAAGAGTTTGACCTCGAAGACTCTGATGGCGAATGGGAAATTCTGCGTACCCGACTCAAAGACGCCAAAGAAAAGGAGCCGGGAATTAAGATAGACTCTACGACGCCCTCGTACGCCTCGGTTGCCATCGATAAGGCTCTCGAGGTCGAGAAGCAGAACCAGGCGCACCGATGGAGTTTCTGGCGCACTTTTCAGGTAGCTAAACAGAAGATCCTTACTCCTGGCCGCGTAATGGCGTTGGGACTTTGTTTAACCGTGGGTGCCTACAACCTCTCTCCCGAAAACCCCGCTTTCGAAGCACTCACGGCGGTCGGCAGTCAGATTTACGATTTTGCTTCGCATGCCCACGAACCTGGTGCGACCGTTGCTCAGAAAGCGGTCCATGCTGCAGTGTCGCCCATTCAAAACTCGAGCAGATTTCTAGCCGACAACTACTTCCTCGGTGAGTTTCAGACCACCACAAGAGACGGAAATATAGAGACAATGCCAGGTGGACTAAACACGATCGGCTCGTGGTCAGCTTCCATTGGATTTTACTTGGCTATGCTTCCGCTCTTTTACTTGGTTCCCTGGGGCTATCATAAATATGTGAAACGCGAGCACGTGAACCGCAATTGGTGGCGGGCGGCTCAAATTGCGTTTACGGACATGCTTCATATTTTTGCATGGACTAACCGTGCACTACAGGAGGCTTTTTGGAAGTCACCTTTGGTACGTCAGTACAACCTGTACAACGCACTCCATGCAAACTTGGACCCTCTCAATGTGGTCAAGAATGGAAAAGCTTGGAATTGGCCTTGGGCGAGTAATGAGGAAATCCAAGCGCGCGGGGAAGCGCTCAGTCAGAGTGAAGACAAGAGCCGGCAGGTAAGCCTTATCGCGAGCCGTGCGGTGGCATTGGCCATGGTAGCTAAAGAAACGGGCATCGACCCGGCGACCCTGGAAATGTCCGGAAGCGCAAAGGACATGGCACAGTTTCTAGAGAAGCTGGTATCCGACTCCGAGTACGCCCATCAGTGGGTGTATGCGAGCGGAGAACTTTACAAACTGCTCGATGCGGTTGCGAACCAGCTCCCTGATCAGGTGTCACTCGATCCTGTTGAAACAGACCGCATGGTTGAAGAGTATCTGAATCAAGCGGCAAGCATCGTCGATACCGCTCGCACGATGGATCAGCGTGAGTGGATCAAATCGTATTGCGAGAAGCGGGACAATCCAGACGCCTGCGAAGGCTTCAGCGTCACGGGTTTCCTTGCGAATCAGTTCAAACGGAGCGCCGCTGCCGTTAGCCAATACGGTTTGCACGCCGCACTGTTCGGAATGCCTGGTTTAGAAGTATTCCATAAGAACCGAAACATGACCGTGGACATGAACGCCACGAAAATGGCGGGACGCATGGTGGGTATGGACTTCCCCATCTCCACGATTGCACTGGGTGCCAAATCCCCAGAGGCTTACTTGTGGCGGGAAAGCGGAATTCCGTTTACGGACATGGCCATGCCGTTTCCAGGAGAAACCCGCATTTTTGCGAGCCAAACAGAACAACTACTCGCCTGGCACATGGGATCTCAAGTCGATGCGATGAGCACTGCTTTGAGGTCGCTCAAGACCAATCCCTACGGACCGCTGGCCAAGTTTTATTTCGACTCGGATATTGGCGCTCCTTATGTCAGAGAGCAGACACTCGATGAAGGGCTTGCGGCGATTCTACGCGGCAGAATGGACCCCCAGAGCAAGAGCCTTGTCACCTACTGGAAGCGCTACCTCTTTAACGTCTACAACTTTATTCAGGCCAAGATGATTGTATCGGGGATTCCGATTGCCGTGGGACTGTGGCTCGGGGACCAAGCGACACGCACGGATGCGATGAGTTCTCTGCCTGCGGGCACGCCCAGTTGGATGGTGGTTCCTACGGCCGCTTTCTTTATGGCGGCCTGGTTGTGGCTGATCAAGTACACCATCGTCGTCGGGCGTACGGACAACGGAATCAGTATTGTGCCCAACTATGCGGTGCTCTGGTCTGCGGTTGCGGCCACCACGAATGAAGCAACCGCGCCCGCAGAAGCCAACCGAGCAGCGGTGATGGACGCCGTTGGGTATCTGTCCAGCAGTGATCCAAATCAGTACCAAGAGGGTGCCAGAAAGCTAAAAGGGCTTTTCGCCAAACACCGCCTCCCTATTCCCGTCGAGTTCAACAGGCCCTCTCGCGAGTTTGACGACACCTTACGGCGCGGGTTCTTGGCGTTCGTGATGGATAAAGAACACGTTCCAGGCCCGACGAAGGAAAGTGAGTTTTTGACCATTGGCCTTATCAACGGAGGCTTGGGAGCGCTTGGCACGACGGCTATGTACGATTCCTTGAGCCGCGAGATGTTCGGTTCGGGAATGGATCCCATTACGTCTGCCGGCCAGTCGTTAGGCTGGTACGCGGCGGCTGTCGCCGCAGCGGTTGCAGGTGGTGCCGCAATGAAAGCTTCGGCGCCGATGTGGAGAAAGCCCCATGAAGCCGTAAGCGCTACGCTCAGTGGCGTGGCGCATGCGAGAGATTTCGTGAAAAAGAAGTGCTCGGATCTCGTCCTGGGGCAGGATGCGTCGCTCACATACGATATTGATCTCACCTAGACCGCCCTGCTATTGATCGACTTAGACTGGTGGTATATACTGGTATATACCATGTTCATCTATCGGGTCTTGACCGCTTTCGAGCACCAGAAAGTGAAGTTTGCGATAGCCGGGGGGTGGGCCGTGGCCCTCCACGGTGCGGTGCGCGGAACCGTTGACCTAGACGTTGTTGTAGTTCTGACCGAGCCCAATATGGAAAAAGCGGAGCTAGCATTGAACGAGCTAGGGCTTGAGTCTAGGCCGCCCCTTCACTCCAAGGAAGTCATTCAGTTTCGCGAAGAGTACATCAAGAATCGGAGAATGCTCGCTTGGCGGTTCGTTAACCCTTCCAATGCGACAGAAATAGTGGACCTGCTCCTAGTTGAAGACTTACGAGATCTCAAAACCACTACCATCAAGGCGGGACCCAAGCGATTACCCGTTGTGGCGCTAGAGGATCTTATTCGGATGAAGCAAAGAAGTGGCCGACCACAAGACCTAGAAGATATCAAAGCATTGCGGGAGCTAGCCAAGTGAAAGCCGTGCAACTCTTTTCAAAAGAGTACCTCGACAACTGCAAGTCCATGACGAAACTCCAAATCCTGCAGTTTTTGGAGGACTTCCGAACCCTGCACGGTGGCAGTCAGCAGACGGGGAACTCTAAACTCATAAGCATGAAGGTCCCCCAAACCTTGCTTCAGTCCTTCAAAGCCCAGTGCAAACTGGCCGGCATTCCCTATCAAACCCAGATCAAAATACTCATGACGGAGTGGCTAAAACGAGAGAGCGAATAGGGTTCCAATGTCGATCTGCATACTGACAGACTTCGCCTACGGTTTGAACGCTACTTCCCCTCATTGAGCGCACACCCCATGAGCCCAGCTCCTTGCCAAGCCTAAATCTGTGGGCGTAGTTTATGCAGCTCTGTTCGTATTGATATCGGGGGGATTTTCGTGATTTCAGCTCTTAAAGCCGGCCTCATTCTCATAGCGTTCGCTAGCTCCGTCACCCAAGCAGAAGTGGCTCAAGGAACCATTGTGACCAATGCCACTTTCTCTCGCGGTAACGACGATCAAGATGAAGGGAATTATGCCACCGGCACGATGATTCCCACGTTGACCTCCGTACCCAACCCCCAAGGCGGGTACGACTTGCGAATGAAAATGGACATCACGATCGCAACGAATGATGCGCCCACGATGGGCGCGATGCAGAGGTATGGACTTGCGCGCGAATCGACAACCTTTCGAAAATCACCTTCCGAAGAACCCAAACCTTTTCAGGAAGCCGACAATCAGAATATCGGCTACCTGCGATGGGCGAACCAAAGCTGGTACGCTCAAGATCGCGCCAAACCGTTTCCAGAAACCGCCGGGCAAAAGGCTGCCGCCGCCCTTGAAATGGGGAACTTCAGTGAGGACGGTATGTACGAAGGAGTCATCGGCATGCGCATGGGCCCTGCGGCGACTGCCGACGTTCGCCATCGCATCAGCTGGTACGTAAAAATTGAAGGCGGCAAAATTGTCGCCCAGGGCACTCGCCTCAGTAACAACGTCACTATTCAGTCATGGAATGACTACCCCAATCAAGCCAACCACTTTGGAAGCGTTGCCCAGGCACCCTATCCCCGTTATCAACCCCGCGGGCTTACGAAATGGGGCCAACGGATGCGCCACGAAGCCGCTCGCGCCGGCAATGGCGCACGAACCGGTGGGGGCGCCCCCGTACCACCCAGAGGCGCTCCAGGGCGTCGCGCGCAGCCGGGAGCCCGCGTGTCCCTCGGCTCCGGAGCGCCCACCCACCGGTAGGTAAAACATTGATTCTGCTGCCTTTTTTGTCGACATAATTCAACCATCTCCACACGGTACAATAGAAGCATCTTTTGAGGTCGTCTCTTTATGTACGTTGGCTCCCGACAGACCGTTACCGCTTCCGCTCTTTGCATTTTACTTTGCACTGGCTGCTTTAATCCGTTTGGATCGGGAGCACTTTCTCCCACCTTTGTACCCACGTTGGCTGAAGTGAATGACCCGGGCGACACAGGAGCCAGCCAAGATCAAGGCGGCGACACAGACAATGGGTTAGGAGAGGAAGAAATCCCGCCACCCCCGCCGCCTGCCGCCTCTAGCCCCGCGCTTTTTGCGATTTCTGGACCTGACTCGATCCTCAGCCATCAGTGCTACCCCTTCACGGTTGCGACGTTAGATGAAACGGGGAGCGCGGCGGCCCTTAACGAAGCGGTCACACTCAACTTCAGTACCAACGGCGATATCCGATTCTTTGGTAACTTTGAGGATTGTAGGCTGTTGACTGCCCAATTGACTGCGGTCGACCTTTCCGTTTCGATTTCTGAGTACGTGGTCTACGCGCGCGGGGAAAGCGCTGGAACTACAACAGTCGAAGCTTTTCGCTTAGATGAAACTCGAGGACAGAAAGAATTCACGGTCGTGGATTCATTTACTCGCGCCGGAAACTTAACGGGGCAAGGGTACACCATCAAGAAGGACCCCCTTCGCTCCGAACATTTCTACATTGGCGGAAGCTTCAGCGCTTTTCGTTCCAACACCGCAAATGGTATCGCCCGCATCGATTCGAGCGCGAGGCTGGACGGGAGCTTCGATGTTGGAATGGGCTTTGGCTCATTCGGCGACAGCACAAAAACCGTTAGCGCGATTGAACCGGTCCATTCGGCCGACCCAGGACTGGCAGGCGACATCTACGTAGGTGGAGACTTTGAACGCTTCCAAGGCTCAGTAGCCATGCATATTGTCCGGCTCAATGGAGACGGATCGCTAGACCCCGAGTTTGCCGCTTCCAATGGCGCCATCGGATACGAAGGTTTCGATAATAACGTCTATGGGTTGATGGCAGACGGAGACGGGGGAGTGTTCGTGGTGGGAGGCTTCACCTATTTCAAAGGACTTCCCGCCCCAAAAATCGCTCATTTGGATCGTTACGGAGAGCTCGTGCCCTCCGCCACTTCAAATTTCGGAGCGGGCTTCACCGGCGGATCGGCTGCCGCCATAACCCGAATAGATGCGACCGACTTCGTGGCGAGCGGGGACTTTTCGCACTACAACGGCACCGCATCCGATGGGATAGTCCGCCTCAATAGCGCAGGCAGCGTCGTTCATGCCGCAGGTGTCGGTTTCAACGGGATCGTTTGGGACGTCCTCCCCGTGCCCGCAACCGGAGACCTTTATGCCGTCGGCTTCTTTACCACCTATAATGGCAGCTCCGCCAATCGCATCATTCGCCTCAATGGCGATCTTTCCCGGGACGCTGCATTCGTCCCAATAGGAGGAGGATTCTCTGCAGCTGCTAGGACGCTCGCTTTTGCTACTGATAGCGGGAGCGATATTATGGTGACATCCAATTCGACTAATTACGGCGGAACTCCTATCGATAACATCGTTCGACTAACGGAAACGGGAGCTTTGGTCACGAGTTTCACGAGTCAGTATTCTGGTTTCGGAGTAACCCAACAAATGATCCAAATGGGTGGATTTATCTACTCGATCGGATTCACTCAGATCGCTCCCCCCATTTTGGCTGGGGGCTTGGCCAAGATCTCCGTCGACGGCGACTTCCACTAAAACACTCGACTCATCGGTCCCAACGGGTCTGCAGAGTCACTCCTACCGTGCGCGCCAAAGGCAAGTTGCTACTGCCGAACCAAGTGGCGTCCGTGTACAGCCCACTCAAAGACCACAGATCACTGAGCATGTAGGACAATTGTAGCGTTGCCGGAAAGCTAACCACCTTAGAACCCACGCCGACGATGGCACCAGAAGTGCGCAGAGGCCCTTCTACACTCGCCGTGATAAGCGCCCCTAGTCGAAAATCTCCCCAACTACGTCCCACACCCAAAGCTGAAGACACACCAGGGTCAGGGGACATTCCAATGCTGCCTGCTGGAGTGGAAAGCGTCCTCGGAAAAGGCCGGTGAGCTTCAAGTAGCAACATGGCGTCCCAGTTCCCCCACGTCTTTTGAAGCAGCCCCCCTACTGTAACCGTCCAATAGCCTCGCCCCATCGCATCGACTTTGTAAGTTGTTTGAGAGTCAAAAGGAGAACGTCCCGTGGGCGCGGTCAGCGCTACAAACACGGTGCCCTTCGGCCGCCAGGGCGAATAACTCCACTGAGGAAGGGCTTCAAAACCTAAGGTAACTTGGACATCGCCGAATCCAAGGGCGCTGGCGGAAGCGCTGGGGCGTGATCGCGATCGGGTGACCACTGGCAACGAAAGTCCCCATTGCCAGCGATCGGAAAGCAAACTTGCGTAATCGATCCGAAGCGTACTGCGTGATTCCGAGTCGCCCGCTGAGCGCCGCTCCCACGTTCCATCCGTGAGCGCATCCCCGACGATAGACCCCACGCTTGCCGTAGCTGTCAGCTGCCTGCGATCATCGCCGGTGATGAGACTAGGAAAAAGGCCGCCCGTACCACAACAAGCGGCTCCCATTGAGAGCGAAGACACGCCTAGTGCAACAAGGCAGAATAATTTATTCAACCACCACATCTGAGGTCACTGCTTCCGAATTGGCTTTATTCCCTAAGCGAATATGGTGGAAGTATTCTCCCGCCGGCAAACCACTAACTTCGGCCCGGTACACTCCTTGGGCCTGACGAACTAAAGCAAACGCAGTCGGTGTGTGGCAGCATTTCATTTCGAAGACGGTTGTAGGCAGAATCACAGGATCCACGAAAGGCCCTGTTTCAGAACCTTTGCCCTGCTCCCAAAACACAACGGTAAACTCACTCTTCGTTTCCTCCAGCAAAAAGCCTGTCCACTTTACCTTCGCGCACAGGCCCGCCTCAGGAAATTCCAAAGGACAAACAGCTTCCGTTTGAGTGGTGTCTTGCGTTTCAGTGTCCTCTTGCGAGCCCCAAGGCACCTCGATATCCATGATCTCACGACTCCCAACGCGCTCTTTCGAGCAAGCGCCAAGGACCACCGCTATTCCCAACACGATAATTCTATTTCTCATTCGTTCCTCCGAATGGCACACCCCAAAGGGCGTGCCTGCGTTACCTCAATCGGCCTACCCTCTGTAAGCGCCTGCAGGGCGTCTGCCAAGAAGTGCTGAGTAGCCCGTCCCGCATTTCGACTGTCGTCGACTCCCCCTTTGAAAAGCACATTGCCCGCTTCATCGAGGACAAAAGCGTGGGGGGTGTTCAACGCACCAAAAGCATCCGCCGTCGTGACACCCTCTTCCAGTACGACCGGAAAAGGCAGCTGGGCTTTCACAAAATGAGGTTTAGCGATTTCGCCATTCAACCGCCTATTGGAAACAACGCCAAGAAACCGAAAAGCAGGATACTGCTTCGCCAGCTTCGCAAGCGTCGCCTCATGACTGCGTGAACAAGGGCAGCTAGGGGACAGAAAGACGACAACCGAGCGAGCACCCGCTTGCCATTCCACTGACTGCCCACTGCGGAGATCGAGTCCTTTTATCGACGGCAGTGACGCCTGCGCCGAAAGTGCCCAGAGTAGAGAAACTAGCAGGAGAGCCATTTCACATAATCCTTTACGGCTTTTCCAAACTCCCACTCATACCGAAAACCCAGTCGACTTTGCGCAAGCGACGTCTCCGCTTGAGTATCCGCCTGGTAGGTAGCGGGATCATACGGCATTGGAAAGTATTCCGGCTTTAACGAAGTGCCGAGGGTGTCATTCAGAGCCACCACCACTTGGTTAAAAGTCGTCGTCACGCCCGTTCCGACATTATAGGCACCGCTCGGAGCAGTCAGCGCACAAATGTTCGCTTTCACCACATCCTTCACATAGATGAAGTCGCGCTTTTGATCGCCCCACTCAAATAGGCGAGGCCGTTGTCCCGACTTCATCTGGTGATACAGATGCAAAACCATGGAAGCCGCTCGACCTTTCGCTGCCTCGTGGGGACCAAACACGTTGAAGTAACGCAGACCAATGACCGGGACCTCTTTACCTGCTTGCGCCGCAATCTCATCCATCTTCAGTTTGCTGCGACCGTAAGCGGTCAATAAGTCCTTGGGCTGATCTTCGCGCATGGGAACCGGCCCCTTGCCATACAGCCCAGCGGTCGAGGCATAAATCAGCGGGCAACCCGATCGCACGCTTAAATCCAGCATGCGACTAAACCCCGCAAGGTTTTTCTCTAAGACCTCTTTATCATCGGGGTGACGAGGATCCGTGATGTCGCCCTGGTGAAACACCGCATCCCAAGGCCCCTCGAAAACGGCGGGCAAAGTGACATCGGCCTCGATCAACGGCCCCTTAAAGCGGCGCAGGTTTTCGCGCGCTCCCGTTTTAAAGCAGTCCACCGCGACCACGTCGTGACCATCGGCTTCGAGCGAGAGAACTAGATTGGAGCCGATGAACCCTGCGGCACCGGAAACGAGATAACGCGCCATACGCTTTACTCACTAGCACAGGCACTACCAGGCTGACAAAGGCCCGGTGTCCTGTCCCTAAACAGTGTAACTACTCGTTTTAATTTGTCTTTCTTGTCAGGTGTATACCGAATGGTGACACCTGTTCAGAAACCTGCACAGTCTCAGGCACGAAAGGGGGCGGTACTCGCTTTGCATAATCTACCGGCAAGGAGACGCATCATGAAGTTCATCACTTTAGGCACTTTGGCACTCACTGTCCTTCTTTCAGGCACGGTTTCCGCTACCGCTCGGAAAGACATTAAACAAGCCAATTGCGAACTCCGCATGGTCAACACAGCCAGTGCAGGTGAAATTTTCTTGTCCGTCTTTACCCGCACTGAAGAAGAGTGCCTGGAAAAAGCAGACCGCCAAGTTGAGGTTCAGTACATCTCGAAAAAAGGCATCATCCGTGCCGGTGGCGCCGGTCCTGGCCAGTAAGCTACTACTTTGCTATAACTCTGGCCATGTCTCGCCCAGGTCATTCCGAAGTTGAACAGCTCCGCGTCCTGCTTGATAGCAAGGGTCTCAAGCTGACCCACGAACGCCAGCAGCTTCTGGACGAAATTCTCAAGATCAAGCAGCACTTCGATGCCGATGGCCTTTATGAAATGCTAAAGGAAAAGGGCTTACGCATTTCTCGCGACACCGTCTACCGAACCCTGCCCCTGCTTTTAGAGTGCGGTGTGGTGCAAAAGAGTGTGGGGGATGGCCGACGAGAATATTTTGAGCGTGTTGGCGTTAAAGGCCACCACGATCACATGATCTGCATCGGATGTAGTAAGATTATTGAATTCAAGTCCGATGAAATCGAAAAAATCCAAGAAGTCGTTTGTGCAAAACAGGGCTTTCGACTCATCTTTCATGATCATCGCCTCTTTGGACATTGCCGCGATTGCTCAAAGGTAACCCTTGATTGACCAGTTAAACACCTGGGATCTCGCAATCTATCGCCTTATCAATCTGACGCATACGAGCGTAGCCCTAGATCCCATCATGGTCTTTCTTTCTTCCTCCTCCACTTGGGTGGTGGCGTTTGCCCTATCCTTCGCGGCTGCAGTTTTAATGAAACGCCCCGCCCTGCTTCGAATGCTTGCTGTTCTGGCTATCACTTGTGGGGTCACAGACTTGATCTGCGGGCACGTGCTCAAACCCTATTTTAAGCGAGTGCGCCCCTGTCATTGGATGGAGGATTCTCGTCGCGTGAATGGCCAGTGCGGAAGCCCCACTGGGATGCCATCAAACCATGCTGCCAATGGCATGGCAGCTGCCACCGTAGTAGGATTTTTTGGTGGCTGGCCCGCCTTTGCAACGGCTGGTGCGGTCGCTGTGGCCGTGGGATATTCCCGAGTGTATCTTGGAGTGCATCACCCGGGAGATATTCTCGCAGGCTTCGTTTTTGGGGCTTTCATGGCACTGATCATTTCATGGCTGTTAAAAGGCTGGGTGAGAGAAGGAAGGCTTTTATGGATTGGGAAATCACACCGACAGATTTAAAGTCGCGTCTCGATCAGGGTGATTCCCTGCAATTGGTGGACGTACGCGATGCCGAGGAATTCGCTACAGCTAACCTTGGCGGAAAGCACATCCCGCTGGGGGAACTGGTGATGCGTTATCAAGAGCTCGACCCCGCGAAAGAAACCATCCTGATTTGCCACCACGGCGTTCGCTCTGCACAGGCGACTCTTATTCTTGCCCAACTAGGATTTGAGAAAGTTCAAAACCTGCAGGGCGGGATTGAACGTTGGTCCTTGGAAGTCGATCCCTCTGTGCCGCGCTACTAGCGGGCCGCGTAGTCGCAAAATAAGAAGATAAACCCGAGAGAAAGTCCGACGAGGCCCATCACAATCGTGACCCAAATCATGGGCGTTGCGTCTTTGACGTGCATAAAGATCATGACTACGAAAAAGGCCTTAGTCGTCGCAATAGCCATCGCAATGGGGGTAGAGAGCCAACCCAAATCGATATAGGCGACCCAGACGGTGGCTGCCAGACCCACCATGAGTAAGAGATAGACCAGGTAGTAAGCCTTGAGCGAATGCCCGTGATCCTGTCCGTGTGCCTGTTCGTTCAATCCCATCAGGTCCGTCCTATTAGATAGAAAAGCGGAAATACAAAGATCCACACCAAATCGACAAAGTGCCAGTAGAGGCCGACCATTTCCACTCGCTGAGCACGCCCTTGAGGAAGCTTATCTTTCCAGGCCAAGATGGTAAGCACGCCAATAATCACGACTCCAATAAGCACGTGCAGACCGTGCAATCCCGTCGCACCAAAATAAAGACTGTAAAAAAGCTGGGCCTGATTACCGAACTCGGTTTCAAACGTCCACAAGCGGCCCGGCACCGAGCCAACGTGAAATTTATGGGCGTACTCGAAGTACTTAATGACGAGGAAGATGACTCCCGCGGCACAGGTAACACCGAGCATCGTCACCAGGCGTTTTTTCATCCCACGCTGAGCTGCATTCACAGCAAGTGCCATGGTTAGACTGCTAGTGAGCAGCACACCCGTGTTAATGGTGCCCATCGTGACATCCAGATGATGGCTCATCGCATGGAACATGTCCGGATAGAGAAACCGATAGATCGTGTATGCGAAAAAGATCCCGCCGAAGAACATGATCTCGGTGAGCAAGAAGATCCACATTCCCAAACTCACCGACTCGTGCTGCTGCACGATATCGTCAAAATGGTGCGCTAAGTAGGGATTGGCATCGCTGCTCATGATTTCCTCACCGGATAAGCATACGCTTCTTCAGTAACAACTACAGGACCCGTAAAATTCTCGGTAGGGGGTGGAGAAGGGATTTCCCATTCCAGCCCTTTTGCTTCCCAAGGATTTGCCGGTGCTTTCTTTCCCCATTTCAAAGAGGCAAGAAGGTAGATCACCGGAATGATGTACCCGAAACCTAGGATGGTCGAACCCACGGTCGACATGACATGGTAAATCTGAAACTCAGGTGGGTAAAAATGGTAACGCCTAGGATTACCTAAGTAGCCTACTATGAACTGAGGGAAGAACGTGAAATTGAATCCGGCAAACACAAGCCCTGCAGATATCTTCGCCCAAAACTCACTGTAAAGACGGCCCGTTATCTTCGGCCACCAGAAGTGCAATCCACCTAGGTAGCCCATCAAAGCCCCGCCTACCATAATGTAGTGAAAGTGCGCGACCACGAAATAGGTATCATGCAAATGCACATCGGTAGCCAGCGTCGCTAGGAAAATCCCCGTTAGACCCCCGATCACAAACAGACCAATGAAGCCCAACGCGTAGATCATGGGGGAATCCAGCGAGACAGAACCCTTATAGAGAGTAGCCGTGTAGTTAAACACTTTGATGGCAGAAGGCACCGCCACCAAGAAGCTAATCAGTGAAAACACAATGCCGAGGTACGGCGATTGAGTGCTCACAAACATATGATGACCCCACACTAGAAAGCCCAGTGCGGCGATGGCAATGCTCGAGAAAGCGACAAAACGATATCCAAACAGCCGCTTTCTGGAGAATGCCGAAATGAGCTCAGCAACCACGCCGAGCGAAGGCAAGATCATGATGTAAACCGCTGGGTGCGAATAGAACCAGAACAAGTGCTGGAAAAGAACGGGATCCCCGCCCTTAGAGGCGTCAAAAATACCAAAACCAAACAGTCGCTCTAAGGCCGCCAAAAAGACCGTCACAGCGAGCACCGGCGTCGCAAGCACCATGATCAAAGAAGTCGCATAGTGCGCCCAAATGAAAAGCGGCAACCTAAACCAGGTCATCCCCGGCGCGCGCATCTTGTGGATCGTCACGATGAAGTTAAACCCCGTGAAGATAGACGAAAAACCCGCAATAAAGATACCCACGAGCGTGATAGCGACATTGCTCTTCGCGAAAGCGGTGCTGTAGGGCGTGTAGAACGTCCAGCCAGTATCGACCCCACCGTCGACAATCGCCCACAAAATGCAGGCGCCGCCGGCCATATAAAGGTACCAGCTCATCAAGTTAATCTTCGGGAACGCCAAATCGCGTGCACCGATCATGATCGGAACGAGAAAGTTACCCAGTGTCGCAGGAATGGAAGGCACCAGAAAGAGAAACACCATGATCACGCCATGCATGGTGAACAGGCGATTGTAGGTATCAGACTGAAGCAAATCCCCTTGGGGGGTCATCAGGTCCAGGCGAAAGATGAAAGCGGCGGCTCCACCGAGGAAAAAGAAAAACGAGATGGAAACCAGGTAAAGGATCGCAATGCGTTTGTGATCGACCGTGAACAACCACGACCTGACGGTATGCGCCGCATTCAGATAATTTTTGGGCTCTACCGCTTGCGTACTCATTTCTTACTCCCAGAGGTCGCCTTGATATAATCGATGACGGCCTTCACTTCTTCTTCTTTAACGAGACCCTGATAAGCGGGCATGACGGGTTGATAACCCTTCACGATTTTGGCAGTGGATTGCAGAATCGACTCACGAATGTAGTTGTCATCCACGGTAACGACTTTGCCGTTTTCCAGTTCGACCTTCGTTCCATAAATGCCCTCCAACGCGGGTGCGAGCGTGGTGTTGCCCACTTGGTGACAGGCAACGCAGCCTTGCGCTTCCATTACGGCTCGTCCTTTCGCCCCTGGATCACTCGCCGCGGCCATGGAAGCGGCTTCGCCTCCCCTACCCGCGTTCATCATTTTCGCATCCCGCGGACTGCCGCCTTCAATCAGCGGACTCGCTAACCAAGCTTGGTATGCTTCAGGCGACGTAACAATAACGCGTCCCACCATGCGAGAATGCTCGGTTCCGCAGAACTCCGCGCAAAACAAGTGGTAGATGCCTTCTTCCGTTGCCTCAAACCAGGTGCTTGAATAGCGCATCGGCACCACATCTTGCTTTACCCGGAAAGCAGGAACGTAAAAGCTATGAATCACATCTTGGGAAATCAGGGTCATCTTCACCGGACGCCCCGTGGGAACGTGTAGGTCGTTGATCTCGCGCCGCCCGTCTGGATGCTGAAACTTCCACATCCATTGCTTTCCCACCCCGAAAATCTCAATCGGGTTCTCTGGCTGACTATAAATCTGAAGAAAGAGCTTCGCGCCCCATGCAAAAAGGATCAGCCCCAAAAACAAGGGAATCAGCGACCATCCCACTTCCATCAAGTGATGCTCGTGCACTTCTTGAGCAATTTCGTTCCCTGGACGACGGCGATATTTGAAAGCAAAAACAGCGATCAGCACACAAATAACGACGACAAAAACGAGACTCACCGCCACGAGGGCGAAGTAGAGCATGTCAATATGTGGCGCGAGGCTAGATGCCTGCTCGGGAAATAAACTAAACTTTCCGTACACTCTGCCGCTCCTTGCGTAGCATTGCGAAAATAAACCCGCCGAGACCGAGAACGGTCAAACCGCTCAACCCGCGAATGATACCCATAATGGCGAAACCATACTTTCCTTGCGTCGGATCATACTTGTAGCAAAACAGCAGCAGATGATCGACGAGGGTCCCAATCTTGTTCTCTGATGCTTCCACCATCGCAAGCCGAACATCCTTAGGGTTGTAGTGAATGCCGTAGAGGTACTTCGAAACTTTGCCTTTAGGGGTCGCAATGACAATTCCACTGGGGTGCACCCATTGGTTGGTGCGCTCGTCGTAACGGTAGCTAAAGCCAATGGCATCGGCGACCCGTCGGATTTGCTCTTCATCGCCCGTCAAAAAATACGTTCCACTCTCTAAGTCCTGACGCTTGTACGTTTTAAGATACGTATTGCGCTTTTTGGCCGCGGCTTCTGGCGTCTCAGCAGGATCAATACTAATGAACACCACTCGATAAGCGTCGGGAACGTCAAACCGCAGCTTAGCCAATGCCTGGAAAGTTTCCCGGTAAATCACGGTGCACATGTTCGGGCAACGCGCGTAGGCCATCGCTAGCAATACGGGACCTTTGCCAAACACTTCACCGAGTTCAATATCCCGACCATTGTGGTCCGTGAACCTTGCGTCGAGCGGCAACTGTGCGTTTAGTTTCTGATCAAATGCCAGGCCGGAGATGATCGACTGCGAGACATTATAGTTGCCTTCGTAATCAGCGAACGCCGAAGTGCCGAGCAAGACCAGCGATAAGAACAATGCCCTCATGGAGTACCTCCCGCACGCGCCGGAAGGCCACGCTCAATCACCAAATCCATCGCCCGACGGATCGGCAAGCGAACAATCCCTTGTTCTTTATTCAACCAACCGTAGGAGTTCAGAAGGTTATCCTGCTCCTGCCGAAGCACTTTCATTTCGGCAACCGCGTCCACTTGCAAAGCAGGCTGATTCATTGCACGTGTCCGGACAAGCTCCCCCTGTGGATGGGAATTCGGCGTCCCATAGAGAAACCACACGCCTGCGCAGATAAGACCTAACGAAACGAACAATCCAATCGTCCACACCAACAAAAGTCGTGTGGGCACGTTGAGTTCTTTGTAATCAATAGGCCCCGTAGGAGAGGCCACTTCTGATGGTTTGTGTGCCATTAGTGCTTATCTCCCTGCGGTTGGTCCTGCGGCCCCGCATGCCCGTGACCATGGCCACCCGCCGGAGCAGGCACGCCCGAACTGCGTCCGAGGTATCCGAAATAGAGTGCTGCGAAACAACCGCCCAAGCCGATGGGTGCTGCAATATCCATCCACTGAATCGGAAAGGTCCCGATTCGAGTTCCTGGAGCAATCAACCAGATTTGTTCAAAGGCGCGACCAAACAGAAGGAACATCGCCACCCAAGTAACGTAGCGAGCGCGCTTTTTCATCGTGGCGGAGAGGAGCAAGCAAAAGGGCAGCGCCCACTGAAAGATAGGCAGCAAGAAGCTCACATACCACCAGCCGCCTTGACTGCGCTCGTAGTACCAAAAGGTTTCCTCTGGCAGGTTGCCCGCCCAGATGATGAGAAACTGGGAAAGGCTCATGTAGCCCCAGAGCATCACGGTCATGAAGAGAAACTTGGAGAGATCATGCAAGTTGCGTTCAGTAAGCCAAGGATTGGGACTGCTCTTGTTCAGCCAGATCAAGCTGATGACAGACAGCGCAAAGGCGGACATGCCCTGCCCTACCAGTGCGATGGCGCCAAAAATACTGGAAAAGTAATGCGGCTCAATGGACATGACCCAATCAATGGCAGCAAAACTGACGGTAAGTACGAAGATCAGCAAGCCACCCGCGCTCAGTCTTTGGACACGATGGAGCTTCTTCATGTCGACATTTTCGGGGCTTTGGATCAGCCAACGGCGTAGCCAGAAAGCCAGAATATTCCAGACGATGAAATAACCGATGGCGCGCTTCACCCAAAACGGAGCATTGAGATAGATCTCCTTCGCCTGCAGACCAGGATCGTGCGCCATGATTTCAGGGTTCGTCCAAGAATAAATAGTGGTCAAACCCAGAGCCACAGGCACAAAGAGCACGGTCATCGCCGGAAGGGTTTTCGTACCCGCTTCCAGGAAAGGACGAATGGTCCATCCCCAATTGCCGCCCGTAAGCGTGTGAATCATCAGAAGGGCCAAACACCCCAGAGGAAGCGCAATCGCAAAACTGTAGCCTTGTAGATAGGACAAGAAAAACTGATGGCGATTGATGAGAAATCCAAACACCATCAAACCCATGCCCACAAGCGCCGGCAGAGCGAACTTGGTTCGATAAGAAGAGGCTGCGCTAAAAGGTAAACTCATTTTGCCCCCTCAAGTTGACTTCGTTCGGCCGCAGGGACATCGGAGAGCTTCCCGTCTTGGCTCAGCTGCAACGCGCGAACATACGCGATAATACGCCACCGATCCTCAACAGGTACTTGTGCCGCGTAACCTGACATCATTCCAATGCCCTGAGTGATCACGTTGAAAAAGTGACTGACGGGTACCGCTTTTAACCGCGCTTCGTGAAACGAAGGTGGGCGCATAAATCCTCGCCGAACGACCATTCCCCATCCATCACCCGTTTTACCGTGGCAAGGGGAGCAATAGATATTGAACCGATGCATGCCGCGCTCAATATCCTTGCGCGAAATGGGGAATGGAAAAGTGGTTGCGGGCTTTCCATCGACCATTGCTTTGTTCAAGTGATCGTCGATTTTGCCTTGAGGGACGACACCTTCCACCAATGGACGATTGGTTCGACCATCCGCAAAAAAATCCGATTTTTCCTGGGGCAGATACTTCTTCTGGTTGTACATCTGCTGGCGTAGACGCATCGCCCAGTTGTCGCATCCAACGGTAGTCAAAAGCGCCATCCCCAACAAACTCAGCTGGGCCATGATGCTAAGCGGGGACTTCATGAACGCCTCGCGGTTGCAAACTCTGCAAAAATGCTTTGGTTTGGTTGAGATCAAATTTGGGGTCCGAGCTTTCAATGCCGACAAAAAAGGAGTCTTTCGAGGCTCGCAAAAACTCGGGAACATTGAAAAGCGGATGGTAGTGCCGGGGCAAACCATTCAGGGCAATCATCCCGAATACCGCTGTGAACACCGATAACAAAACGGTTAGCTCGAACATGATTGGAAAATAGGTCGGCCAGCTAAATAAAGGTCGGCCGCCAATATTGATCGGATAGTCGATCACCGATGTGTAGTACATCATCACAAAGGCCGAGAAGAGCCCGGTTATTCCACCACCTAAGATCATGAAACCGATCTTTGAATGGTGTTTTCCTAGCGCCTCAATGAGCCCTTCTACAGGAAAGGGTGAAAAAGCGTCCGTTTTGGTGTAGCCCGCCTGATTCACTTTGCTCGCCGCAACCATCAATTCGTCCACCGTCTTAAACTCGGCGATGACGCCATATATGGGATTCTCGGGTGGTGCCTTATGCATGGGGCTTCCCTTTGCGTTTGTGATCTTCTTCGGTTACGAGCACGCGCATTTCAAAGACCGAGATAAGCGGCAGCACTCGAATAAAGATGAAGAGCAGAGAGAAAAACAACCCAATCGTTCCAATGAACATCGTCCAGTCGAACGTCGTCGGATAGTACATTCCCCACGCCGCCGGCAAAAAGTCCGCCGACAAGCTCACTACGATGATAATGAAGCGCTCAAGCCACATTCCCGTATTGATGATGAGCGAAATGAGAAAGAGGAATGGAACATTTCGCCGCAGCTTTCGGAACCAGAGCAACTGCGGAATGACCACGTTGCAGGCAAGCAGCGCCCAGTAAAAATACCGATAGGGCCCCACAAAGCGATTGATGAGCATGAACCGCTCGTACTCACTTGAGCTATACCAGCCGATAAAACCTTCAATCAGGTAGCCATAGGCCACGATCAAGCCGGTCAGTAGCATCACTTTCGCCATCGCATTCAAGTGGCGCGGTGTAATGAAATCGTAGAGCCCGAAGAAGTACCGAGTCGGGATCATCAAAGTAAGCACCATCGCGAAGCCGGAATAAATCGCTCCGGCGACAAAGTACGGTGGGAAAATAGTGGTGTGCCAGCCAGGTACGATACCTATGGCGAAATCGAAGCTCACGATCGTGTGCACCGAAAGCACGAGCGGCGTCGCAAGCCCTGCCAGAATAAGGTAAATCGTCTCGTAGCGATTCCAATGAACCGCAGATCCCCGCCAGCCGAGTGAGCAAATGCCATAGATCTTGCGCTGCCATAGGTGCGGCGAGTGATCTCTGAGCGTTGCAAAGTCAGGGACCAAACCCACCAGCCAGAACAACAAAGACGTTAGGCCGTACGTGGAGATGGCAAACACGTCCCACATCAAAGGACTTCGGAACTGAGGCCACATGCCCATGAAATTGGGGTACGGAAGCACCCAGTAGGCACCCACTTCAGGACGCCCCATGTGCAAAATGGGGTACGTTGCAGCGCAAGCGACTGCAAAAAGAGTCATTGCCTCGGCGAAACGATTGATAGATGTGCGCCAATCCTGCCTAAACAGCAGAAGGATTGCAGAGATCAAAGTCCCTGCGTGTCCAATTCCGATCCACCAGACGAAATTAATGATATCGAAGCCCCAACCGACAGGGACCGTGATCCCCCAAATCCCGACGCCGTACTTAAAGAGCAGCGCAACCGTCAGGAAAAAGCCGTTGAGCAAGCAGAAGGAAATGAAAAAGCCCAACACCCAACCTGGCCGTATTTTCTGCTTAACAACGATATCGTTAATTTTATCGGTAACAGAAGATAAGGTTTGTCCCGGCCCGATGACGGATTCTGGCGTTAAATCCTGGCTCATGATTTCTCCGCACTCAGGGCAGTATTGGGGTTGGTAACCTTACCCAGATAAGTTGTTCTCGGCTTCGTGTTTAACTCCTCCAACAAGCCGTAGTTGTGAGACTCTGCTTTGATCTTCGAAACCAAGCTATTCGGATTGGAAATATCACCGAAGAAGATCGCTTGTGAAGGACACGCCGTCTGGCATGCTGTCTTGACTTCACCATCGCGGATTTTACGACCTTCATTCTTCGCCGTGATGCGCGCTTCGCTAATGCGTTGCACGCAGTACGTGCATTTCTCCATCACCCCCCGTCCTCGCACGGTGACGTCCGGGTTCTGAACCATCTTCATCGAAGGCGTAATCGTCTTCGTATACTCGAAGAAGTTAAAGTGACGCACCTTGTAGGGGCAGTTATTGGAACAATACTTGGTCCCGACACAGCGGTTGTAGACCATATTGTTCAAGCCTTCATTGTCGTGCGCCGTCGCACCGACCGGACATACCACTTCACATGGGGCAGTCTCGCACTGAACGCACATGCGAGGCTGAAAATGCGTATCCGGATTGGCGGTATCGCCTTCGTAGTAGCGATCCAAGTTGATCCAGTGCATTTCGCGACCGCGAATGACTTCTTCCTTCCCCACATTCGGAATGTTGTTTTCCGCCTGGCAAGCCACGACACAGGAATTGCAACCGTTGCAAGCGCTTAAGTTGATCGCCATTCCCCACTGATATTGTGCTGGAGCAACAGGAGCGTGTTCTCCTCCGGCTGTTCCGACATCCACATTCTGCAGCCGTTCAGGAACGTGCATGTGAATATGGGTCCAGTGATGGTCCTTCTGGGCTTTCGCCAAAGTCGCCGTTCGAACAATCGGGCGCCCTTCCATGTTGGCGTGCGACTGCGTATTAGCTAGACGGTATTGCTTGTCCGTTTTCGCAATTTCCACACCCGCAAAACTCCAAGTCGAACCCGACGGCCGAAGGGAATAAGCATTGAAACCTGTTCCAGTCCCCAATCGACCGGCATGGGTACGCCCATAGCCCAATGGCAACGTCACTGAATTATCCGCATGACCGGGCAAGATCCAAACCGGGGCATCCACCGATTTCCCACCCCAAACGATACGAATCACTTGCTCGTTCTTTATTCCCAGTGCTGCGGCAGTGGCTGCGCTAACGAAGGCAGCGTTATCCCAAGTGAGCTTCGACAAAGGCTTTGGCATCTCTTGCAACCAGCCGTTATTCGAAAAGCGCCCATCAAACATCGTGGCATCGGGTCGGAAGATGACCTCCATCGAGGTTGCAGTCGGCGCGCGACCTACTTTTGCCCAGCTGCCTTCCGCGCGCAGCGCGACTCGCTTGTCGGCACTCGCCGAGCCCTCAACAACGCCTTCATTGAGCCAACGCGTCCAACTTCGCTCGAAATCGCCGCCCGCTTTGCCCTTCCAATAGGCCCGCACCTGATCGTAGCTTTTCGCATTAGCGTCGCCACTAAAGGCCGCCAACACTTCGCTGTAGGTTTTACCGCCGTAAAGCGGGGCAATAAGGGGCTGAATTAGGCTCGCCGTTCCATCATAGGCTCGGGCATCGCCCCAGCTCTCTAGAAAGTGGGCTTCCGGGATGTGGTAATTGCACTGACTGGCCGTCTCGTCGACGTAAAGGCCGCAATGAATGCGATTCTTAACTTTTGAGAGTGACTCCGAAAACTTCACGTCAGAAGGCGCGTTGTAAACCGGATTGCCGCCAAGAATAAGAACGGTTTCTACTTTTCCCGCTTGCATGTCGAGCGCGAGCCGCTTGATAGAATCACTCTGAGCTACGGAATGGACTTCGACCGGAGCGGTGTAGCGAACCGTCTTGCCCACATTGCGAAGCCGGGCATTCATGGCATGGGCTAGCGCATGGACTAACGGAGTCTGCCACCGTCCAGGGACTACCAACGAAGCCCCTTCGTGTTTCTTTAGATCCTCTGCAGCGGCTTGCACCCACTTCTTATGAGCGGCAGTTACAGACGGCGTGCCCTGGACGCTGACGCCACAGGCTTGAGCTAAAGCGGCTGCAATCTGTTCAACCTCACTGGCACGAGCGACGATGCGGTTGTCCGCTTTGGCGCCCGTAATGGTCGGTGAAGCTTCGGCTGAGTACAATCGGCTCATGCCGTGGGAGCCTTGGAGCATCGTCCGATTCGAGGCAAAGTCCCGCGCGTAGCGAGGATTGGCGGGCTCCATCAAGAAGTCGCTGTCCAGCGAGACGACCACTTCCGCAGGCTTGAAGGCATAGACGCTGGCAACATCTTCCCCAAACGCCATTAAAGCGCCTTCGCGCTCGGTGTCCCGATGCACGGGCTCGTACTGATGCCATTGGGCCGCTGGGTTCGCAGCGACAAAAGCATCAATCTGAGCGGCTAACGAAGGCGAAACCACAGGCTCCGTGAGAATCCTGAAACCCTCACCCCGACGAGCGAGGTGATTTTTAGCAATCGCGTTGAGCGAAGCAGCCGCATTCTCCCAGTACATCGGCGAACCCGCCATGTTTAAGGACTGAGACCGGTCGGGATCGTAAAGCCCCAGCACTGCCGCTTGCGCATAGGCATCCGAGCCGCCCAAACTCGCAGGATGCAAAGCATTGCCATCCAACTTTGTGGGGCGCCCCATGTGACTTTCAGCCAGCACACCAATCGCACGCCCATTGAGCGTCATTGTGGTAGCAAAGTACAAAGGCTTGCCGGGCACGACTTTCTCTGGGGTCTTGTTGTAGGGAACAATTTTCTGTTGCGGCATGCGCGTACAAGCGCTCGCACTCAGAACCGCCACCATGCCACTCGACCATTCCATGAACTCGCGACGGCTTAAGAAATCATTGTTGAAAGGGTTAAACCGCGCTTGAGGGACATGCTTGCCCTCTTGCTCTTCAATACTGCGCCACATCTTGTTATCGCTCTCGTTCTTCATTTCATCACCGGTGACACATAGAGCAGTTGGTCAGCTGGTGCACTTCGAAATTCTTTTTCGGATGAATTCCATGGTGCACAAGCTTGTCTTTCTTCTTCCACTCTTCGTCAGGGTGCCAGTCCATATCGGTAACGGCTTCCACGGGACGAAGATTGGCTTGCGGGTTGCGATGGCAATCGAGACAAAAACCCATATACAGCGTTTGGGTTTTGCGCATCAGCGGCATTTCGTTGACCTGGCCGTGGCAGCTCACACAGCTCACCCCTTTATTAATGTGTGCGCTGTGATTGAAATAAACAAATTCGGGAACCTTATTAACCTGGTTCCATTCAATCGCCTCACCCGTCTTGTGAGCGTCTCGAATGGGCTTCAGCATGGGGGCGTCTGCCCACATCATCTTGTGACAATTCATGCAAGTATCGACCGGAGGCACTCCAGCCACGGCCGAAGTCTCTACCGAAGTATGGCAATAGCGGCAGTCGATTCCTAGGCCGCCCACGTGGTGCTGGTGGCTGAAGGGAACCGGCTGTGCCTTGAAAGTGTTGACCTCCGTCACATAAGACGAGCCCTGTATGGCATAAGCGAGTCCGACTCCGATGCCTCCCAAAAGGAGGACGACCGAGATCGTTAACAGGGCTAAGGTATTTGCGCTGCGACCGAATAGCTGCGACATTGAAGATGGTCCAAGTTGAAATTCAAATTTGTCACATTTTTCAGTAGATTTATACGATCCGTCAAAGGGAAAGATGCGGCAAAAACCAGAAAGCAAGTAGGACTGAAATAGTCGGGATTAGCGCGCCCAGGAAAAGATGTAGCGGACTGAATCCTTTTTTCTCAAAAGACGGCAGCAAAATCGAGTAACCCGCTGGATTCGGCGCGTTTGCAATAACCGTTAGACCACCACCTGCAACAGCACCTGCTACCAGCGCATATTTCATCCCCTCACTCAGTCCCGGCACCTGGGCACCTAAATAGGTCAGTGCTGCATTGTCGGTAATAGCAGTGAGTCCGGCCGCCCCCAGAAACAGCGACACCTCGTTAAAGCCCATTAGAATAGGCTCTAGCCACCATTGTTGAGGTGTTCCTAGAACAATGAGCCCCGCCAAGAAAAAAGAGACTAGGAGACTTTCTTTCAGTTTGAGGTCGGTTTGATACTCCTGCGTGACATGCACCAAACCTAAAAACCCAAAGAAGATCCCCATAAACACAGAGCTGTGATGCGCGGTCATCACCACCGCACCTAGAAAAGCTAGATGCAATACCATCAAAAACGCAGGCACCCGCTCGCTCGACGCCTTCGGCTTACGCAACTTCGCCCATTGATTTCTTCCGGCCCACATCACGATGCAGGCGTTCGCCACCACAGCGACGATGGCCTTCCAGCCGAAGTGGGAGAACATAAAGGCAAAGTCCCACTTCCAAGTTCCAGCCACCATTAGTACGGGAGGGGCCGCAAAGGGCGTGAGGACGCCCCCTACCGATACGTTGACGAAAAGCGCTCCCAAAACCAGGTACTTGATCCTTAAAGAGACGTTCGAATCGAACACTCTTTCCTTAAGTAGCAAAGCGGTCACCGTCATGGCCGCAGGTTCGGTAATGAAACTGCCCAACAACGGTCCGACAATGAGCGCTGCCAAGACAAAGGCTTTGTCGCGCGCCATAGGAATTAACCGAGAAACCCCCGTGATAAAGACACTCGCCAGTTGCAAAACAGGTTGGGTGGCCGAAATGGCAAGAATCACAAATACAAACATCGGCTCGGTGAAATCTAATCTGTCGACGTATTCTAGCGCAGTGTGTTGCCCCTCGGAAATCCCCATCGCCAAAATGAGAAGGCCGCCCCAAAAACCAAACACCACTTCAATCTCACCCAGAAGATGAAACGTATTTTCGGCCATGCTGCCTTGGGGGAAGCGCGCTGCAATCAGGTTGAATTGATTGGCTGCAAAAGTGTGCAAGATGGCACACGCAAAAAAAATCGTAGCGACTAGTTCGACTGTGGACGGTTGCATTAATCCCTCGCTGATTCTGAGTGTAAGTCGGAGCTGGGAAAACGGCAGTAAAATTTACTTCCCGAGCCCAGGCCGCTTTTCACCCAGATGGCGCCTTCATGCCTTTGCATAATGTGCTTTACAATCGCAAGGCCCAAACCGGTTCCCCCTTGCTCGCGACTTCGAGCCTTATCGACTCGGTAAAAACGCTCAAACAAACGGGAGTGATGCTCTACCGGAATACCCGGGCCGGAGTCAGCGATGACAAGCAAGGTGTCGCCTGCTTCCAAAAGCCACTGCACCTGTATCGTCCCCCCGGCAGGGGTATATTTGTTTGCGTTGCTCAACAAATTGACCAACACCTGTTCCAACCGGGGAGAATCCGCGAGAACCGTCTTTGCTTGAAACTCAGTCTCAATTTTCTGCTGCTTGGACGTGAAAGCTCCCTGAAGCTGCTTTACAATCCGATGGGTGATTTCTTCCGTACTCAGCGGATCCTTCTGGATAATGCTGTCTGATTCCAACGACGATAAATCCAAAAGATCGTTCATCAGATTCATCAAGCGATCGCTGTTACGAGCGATACTATTGAGATAGTCCAGACCGTCGCCCGGCTTTCCCTTCTCATCCAAGATAAGCGTGTCCGCGTACCCTTTAATGACTGTGAGCGGCGTGCGCAATTCATGGGAGACGTTTGCCACGAAATCGATGCGCATCTGTTCTGCTGCCTTGAGCTCTGTAACGTCGTGAAAAATCCCGAGAGCGCCATAAACCACACCATCTTGTTTGCGCAAGGGAGAGACCGACAAGGCAAAGAAACGCCTTGGCCCCTCTTTCTGCTCCAAAGGAATCGCCTTGGTCGCTCCGGTGCGACCCTTCTTAAGAGCCGCCTCAAAGGTATTGAGCACTTCAGGGTCCCGAAAGATCCCCCATAGCTTCAAGTTCCGTTTGCGCAAGCCATCACTTCCGAAGAGCACTTCAAATCGAGAGTTGTAAAACAGCGGAGCGCCGTCTGGATCTACCGCCAAAATAGCGTCGGAAATAGCAGCCATGATGGTGTCTAGCTCCAACTGTTCCATAGAAAGACTCTGGGTCTTCGCTGCAAGATCCCGTTTGAGCCTATCGATATTGGACTCGAGATCGGCCCACTCATCGAAGACCTCGCGTGTGAGATCATCTTTAGACAGTACATCCGGCTGCTGCGAGACGAGCCGTTGCGTTTTTAGAATCAGACGTCCCAACGGAAACACGAGACGACGTGCGAGCCAAATGGCAAGGCCACCCAAAATGAGCGCCACCGCCGCTAGTGCAATCCCAAAAGAGGCATCAAAAACCCGCAAAGTTTGCGTGAGGTCGTCCAGAGGAAGCACGGCTCGAAGCACCTGTCCCGACTCGCTTCTCAAAGCGCCGATGAGACGATCCGATGTTCGTTCGTAGACGACTTTGCCGACCGTCGATGCTCTTTGCACCTCCCCGCCCATCTGGGTTCCTTGGGTTCCGGGGGCGACACTGTCGCAAGCAACGGTACCGTCCCCGCGCAATACCGTAAAACGAACGAGTGTTCGGTCCACGTGCTGCCCGCACCACTCGCCAGGAGGTTCATTGGGCAGATCATGGCCTGCCAGCACCAAAACGTCGTGGAGACGACTCTCAATTTGTATCAGAAACTGCTGCTTCAACAGGCTGCGAGCCACCATCCCTGACGAGGCCAAGGCGAGAAGAATGAGCAATGACTGAACGATTGCAACTCTGTAGAAGATTCTCCAAGGGAATAGTTTGGGCGTGGCTGCCGAAGACATCTGCGCATTCTATTGCAGCACAGCCTGAAAGGAAGCCTTGTTTTTAAATAGGGCAGGTGCCGCTGGGAGCGTGAACCAAGCGGCTTATGCGCTGAGGTCGCCACTTTTTTTTACCAGAAGTAGCTGAACTCGACTACGCCCAGCCCTTCAACATTCCACGCCAGTATAAGGGCGAGAGGAGATAGCGCTTTAACCACCACATGCTGAGGCGCTCCTTCGTGGGCCTGAGTGGAAAGCTGGGGAGAAGTTTTCCCTCATAACCAAACTCCGCGAGAATGACCTTTCCGTAGCCCGTGACTAACGGGCATGAGGAATAGCCGTCGTAAGTCGCCGGCAAGGCTTGGCCTTGGATACAAGCCATCAGGTTTCCTGCAACGACAGGAGCCTGCTTGCGAATGGCCGCTCCCGTTTTGGAATTGGGCACACCTGTCACATCTCCCACACCGAAAATATTCGGATAAACGTGGTGCCGCAGCGTATGGCGATCCACTTTCAACCACCCTGCGTGGGGCCCTTCTTCATACGCAAGCCCCGACTCTCGAATGTACGGATGCGCACTCATGGGAGGCACGGCGTGCAAGAAGTCATAAGGAATCTCTTTCATCTGTTTATGATCGTTTTCTGCCACTTCAAATACCGCGAGCTTTTCGGCGGCCTTCACCTGCACGAGTCGGTGCGCAAAGCGTACTTGGATTGCTTTGCGCCCTGCTACTTCGGTCAGGGCCTCGGCGAAAACGGGAACTCCGAACAGAGTCTGGCCTGCGGTTGCGAAAATAATCGTGGTCTTTTCGCGAATGCCTTTTTTACGAAACCACTCATCCGCGAGGTACATTATTTTCTGAGGGGCTCCGGCACATTTGATAGGCACTGGTGGCATCGTAAAAAGCGCAGTCCCGCCTTGAAACTGTTCCAACGCCTGAGCGGTTCGCTCGGATCCTTCATAGGTGTAAATCGTATGCACGCCGTCTTTGCCCAGAGCCTCTGGGAGCCCCTGAATTTTGGCAAAGTCGAGCTGCAGTCCTGTTGCTACGACGAGATAAACATAAGAAATCACTTTGCCTGATTCGCAAGTAACCGTTCTCGCCCGGGGATCTACGCTTAAGACTCGGTCCTGGATCCATTCCACACCCTTGGGGATGAGTTGGGCCTGTGAACGCAGACTCTTTTCCTTTTTCACGACACCGCCCCCCACCAAAGTCCACAGCGGCTGGTAGTAGTGGTGATGCGAGGGTTCCACCACGGCGACACTGCCTGCGGGCAGACGCTTCTTCAAACGGGCCGCCATACAAATGCCGCCCGCTCCCCCTCCTAAAATTAGAACGCGTACTTTCATTGCAGTCCCTTGCCGCACCCAAGATTCGCAGGAACCGCGCTATCCATCTTCTTTGGGTTGGGAAGCTTGAGAGCCGCCATGATCTCCACAAATTCCATTTCCGAACGCCCCAGTGCGATGCGCGCATTAAACTGTTTCTCCAGCCCAATCGTCGAATGCGTGTGTCCCTTGTAATCATGCGCCGGGTACACCAGAGTGGAGTCAGCCAGCGCATAGAGTTTCTGATTCACGCTTTGATAGAGACGACTCGCATTGCCTTGTTGAAAGTCCGTTCGCCCGGTGCTGCGAATGAGCAGGGCATCGCCTGTGAATACTTTACCCGCACAGAAAAAACTCATACAGCTGTCGGTATGCCCTGGTGTTGCAAGTGCTGAGAGCTGAAAGTTTCCGAAGTTCAGCTCATCGCCGTCTTGCAGGGCCATGTCGGCACAATCTACCTTTGCGCCCTGTCCCACTCCCGTACGCGCACCCGTGCGACGCCGCAACTCACCAGCCGCCGTGACGTGATCTGCATGAATATGGGTATCGAGGATGTAGTGAAGACGGAGCCCCAGTTCCCCAATCAACTGCAAGTCGCGATCGATTTGCTCCGCGACAGCGTCAATAATCACGGCTTCGCGAGTCGCCTCATCACCCAATAAGTAAGTGAAAGTGGAACTTTCAGCGTCAAATAGCTGATAGAAAAGTAGCCCATCGCCCATGTATCCCCCCGGATGGGGATATCGTGTCAGACTTTTACGCGGTAGCCAACGCCCCGGATGGTTTCGACAACGTCGGAGCACTTGCCTAATTTTTTGCGAAGGCCAAAGATATGGGTATCAATGGCCCGATCTACCACCGTAACGCCTTCGCCTTGAACCATGTCGATAAGGCGTTCGCGGGTGAGTACACGGCCCTGGCTCTTGAGCAGAGCAACCAAAAGTTTAAACTCACTCGGGGTGAGCTGAAGGTCTTTCTTTCCGCACGTCACTCGGTAGGCATCCAGGTCCAGCGACAACTCGCCCGCTTTGTAAACACGCTGTTCCCCAAGTTGGACGGACGTGCCGCGTCGAAGCAAGGCGCGCACACGCGCCAAAAACACAGGCAACTCAAAGGGCTTGGTTAGATAGTCGTCTGCACCCATCTCCAGACCCAGCACGATATCGGACGTGTGTGCGCGCGCTGTCACCATGAGAATCGGAACACCGGTGACGCCACTTTCTGCGCGAATCTTTTTGCAAAGCTCCAGCCCGGAAACGCCGGGCAGCATCCAATCCAAGACCAGCAACTGAAAAGAGTCAGTCCCTTTGTCACTTCCGTGCATCAGAACGCGCATGGCTTCCTCACCATTGTCGACCGAGGTCACTTCGTGACCTTCGCGCTTCAAATGCAACGTCATCAGGTCTGCAATATCTTTCTCGTCTTCTACAATGAGAACTCGTGAGTTCATGTGGTGGGCTCTTCCGGGGTACGCACCTTATTTTCATGGCGAATATCTTGGCCCGACACGCTGAAAATCACGTCCTCAGCAATGTTGGTGGCATGATCCCCGATTCGCTCAAGATTCTTTGCAATGAAAATCAGGTTCATCCCTTGCTCAATCACTTTCGTATCAGCCTTCATCGACTCTAGGCAGTCTTCTACGATTTTGCGTTTATACGCATCAACGCGATCGTCTCGAGAAAGCACCCGCCTAGCCAATCGTTCGTCGGTTTTCACAAAAGCATCAAGCACCTCTCGAACCATCACACGCACTTCATCAGACATCTGCGCCAAATCGTCTATGTGAATGACCGCGGCCCCTTGTAGATAAAACTCCGTATTATTGGCAATGTTCACAGCCAAATCCACCATCCGCTCCAGGTCATTGTTGATCTTGATGCAGGAAACAATGAAACGCAGATCGGCAGCCATCGGCTGCTGCAAGGCGAGCAATTGTACGCAGGCCGCATCGACTTCAAGGTGGTGTTGGTTGACGCGTCTTTCAATCTGATAAACGTCGGCCACTTTGGCGACGTTACGAAAACGCCACGCATCCGTCGCGCTCTCAACTGCCTGCTCCACGTAGCCGGCCATGGTCAGCAATTTCTGATTGAGGCTGCTGAGTCCTGTATCAATATTACGGTGAATCATCCGAATTTCCCCGTAATGTAACGCTCTGTGCGCTCTTCCTTCGGAACCGTAAAGACGGTCGACGTTTCTCCAAACTCGACAAGCTCTCCCATCAGAAAAAATGCGGTTCGATCTGAAATGCGGGCGGCTTGTTGCATGTTATGAGTCACTATCACAATCGTGACTTGTTTCCTGAGTTCCAAAATAAGTTCTTCGATTTTAGCCGTAGCAATGGGATCCAGAGCACTCGTGGGCTCATCCATCAAGAGGAGCGGAGGCTCGACAGCAAGCGCGCGCGCGATACACAAACGCTGCTGTTGACCGCCCGAAAGGCTTGTTCCAGGGACGCTTAACTTGTCTTTCACTTCATCCCACAGCGCCGCCTGCCGAAGACTGCGTTCCACCACTTCGGTCAAAACACTCCGTCGCCGAATACCGGCAAGCCGCAGCCCGGCCACCACATTGTCATAGACAGAGAGCGACGGAAAGGGATTGGGCTTCTGGAAGACCATGCCTATTTTGCGTCGGACCCCGACGGGATCCACGCCCTCGCCATAGATATTCATTCCATTCAAGGAAACTTCGCCGGAGGCGCCGGCCGAAGGCACTTCTTCGTGGAGCCGATTGAGGCAACGAATGAAAGTGGACTTGCCACAACCTGAAGGTCCAATCACCGCGGTCACGGCACTCGGTGGAATATCGACCGAAATTTCCTTGAGTGCATGGCTTTCGCCGAACCAAGCGTTGAGATTTCGGACGCGCAAAATGGGTTCTACTTGCTGGCTCATTCCCGTCCCACCGACCCACTACGAAAGAAAACGCGCGAAGTGACATTAAGAACCAGAACAAAGAACAAGAGCACCAAAGCTCCCGTCCATGCCTGCCCATTCCACACTTCGTCAGGAGGCCCTGCGTACGTAAAGATCTGGACCGGCAATGAGGCGATTGGCTGATCTAACCCTTGATGCCAGTACCGATTGTTGAAAGCCGTAAAAAGCAGCGGCGCGGTTTCGCCCGCGACTCGCGCGATGGAAAGCATGATCCCCGTGGTGATGGCGGACACGCTGCCGCGCAGAACGATTCTTAAAATGACTTTCCAACGAGGGAGTCCCAAAGCCAGACCGGCTTCCCGAATGTGATTGGGAACTAGGCGAAGCATTTCTTCGGTGTTTCTTGCGATCGTGGGAACCATGATGATTCCCAATGCCACTCCGCCCGCGAAAGCCGAGAAACCTCCCATGGGAACCACAACCAATGCATACACAAAAAGCCCAATGACGATAGAGGGCACACTGGCCAGCATGTCCGTGCCGAAACGAACCATATTGGCAACACGTGAGCGACCATACTCAGAAAGGTAAACCCCTGCAGCAATGCCCCATGGAACACCGATCATCGACGCGATTCCCACCAAAGTCGCGGTTCCCACGAGCGCATTGGCCATTCCTCCGCCCGACTCGCCAATGGGCTTTGGAACTTCCGTGAAAAAGGCCCAATTCAAATTACCCAGGCCCCGACTCAAAACGTAAAACAGAACACTGAAAAGGGGTGTCAAGGCGACGATGGCCGCGACCAGTAGGAGCAAACGCATCAGCCGGTCTACGAACTTGCGTTTGGCGTAACCCACCGCGAGATAACCTTGAAGCTGGGCTGAAGTCATCGCAGGCCGCCTTTGACTCGCCAGATGAACAAGCGCGCAATGGCGTTGATCACGAACGTGACCGCAAATAGCGCAAGCCCGACTTGAGCGAGTGCCGACAAGTGAGTGACGTCAATCGCCTCTGCGTACTCGTTGGCGATAATACTCGCCATGGTCTGCGCGGGGGCGAAAAGCGATGCGGAGATCTCGTTGCTATTTCCGATCACCATGGTGACCGCCATGGTCTCACCGAGCGCTCGTCCCAATCCCAGAATAACCGCCCCGAACATCCCGACCCGAGAGGACTTTAATACTGAAAGTCGCATGGTCTCCCATCGCGTAGCCCCCAGAGCGAGAGCTGCTTCCCGGTTGGCTCGCGGGATCGCGCGAAAGACCTCGCGACTCAAAGTCGAGATAGTCGGAATGACCATAATGGCCAGGATTATCCCGGCCGCAAGCATTCCCACTCCATAGGGAGGCCCCGAGAAAAGAGGCAAGAAGCCGAGCCACTCACCCAGAAACGGTTGCACCTCAGTGCGTAACCAGGGGGCGAGTACAAAAAAGCCCCAAAGGCCATAAACGACACTTGGGATTGCGGCCAACATCTCGATTAAAAATCCAACCACACGCGCGACCGATCGCGGTGCAAGCTCGTTCAAAAAAAGTGCAATCCCAATACTCAGAGGGACAGCGATTACCATGGCAACGAGCGAGGAAACCACCGTTCCAAAAATGAAGGCCAGCGCGCCGAACTCACCCGAGTTGGGATCCCATGTCTTGGACCAAATAAAGGACCAACCCAGTGTCCGAATGGAAGGGTAAGAGGCTGTAAAAAGAAACACTCCGATAAGCGCGAGCAAGGCAAAAACAGAAATCCCGGCTAAAGCCATCAGCCAAAAGAAGACGCGATCCCCCAGATGGCGATCTTTGCGGCCCGGGGCGGCAGTCGTGATGCGCGCAGCCGCCCGCATTCGGGTAGACCAAGTCCCTTGCATTCCGGCAGTTGGTTCCAGCGTTCCAGCTTTCATAAAATAAAGTGAGATAGAAAAACGTTCAGGCGAGTTTTAGCCCATCCCCTGCCAATGGGATTGTCAGAAATGGGTTAGGGTTGCCGGCCTCAGCCATAAACCTTAAGTGCCTGAATTCGGTGCGGTTCCCGCGCCCGCATTCACAGCCTTGAGCACGGCTGAGCTCCAATTTTTCGGTAAGGGGGCATAGTGCAAGGCGGCAACGCCTCCCTGCCCTTCTGTCAGAGCCCAGTTGAGAAACTCCGTGAACTGCTTGCCCTTTGCGGCATCCGAAGGCTTTTTCCAAACCAAGATGTAGGTAAAACCTGAGATCGGATACGCAGCTTTTCCCGGTGCATCCGTCAACGAAACCCGAAAGTCTGCAGGCACAGCGACGCCCGATGCGGCAGCGGTGATGCTTGCCGTATCTGGAAAGACGGCTGCGCCGCTTTTGTTTTTCACTGCAGCCACCGACAGTCCGCCCTTCATCGCATAAATCATTTCCAAGTAGCCAATCGAGCCGGGGGTTTGTTTCATCAATCCCGCTACGCCTTCGTTGCCTTTTCCGCCCAGTCCCACCGGCCACTTCACGGCGGTCCCGGTTCCTGTCTTCGACTTCCAACCAGGGCTGACTTTAGAAAGGTACTCGGTAAAAATGTTTGTCGTTCCGCTGCCGTCACTGCGATGAACAACCAATATCGGTTTTTCGGGAAGACCTGCCTTGGGATTTAAAGCCACCAAGGCGGGATCATTCCACTTCGTGATCTTGCCAAGAAAAATGTCGGCGAGCACTTCGCCACTGAGCACCAATCGTTCCTTGACCTCGGGGAGGTTGTAGCTCGCCACCACCGCACCCAAAACGGTGGGAACGTGAAGGACGGGTTCTTTGAGATCGGCAAGCTGAGCATCTGTCATCGGCGCATCGCTCGCCCCGAAATCGACGGTACGCTGCCCAAACTGTCGGATACCGCCACCGCTCCCGATAGACTGATAATTTATCTGAACGTCGGGGTGGCTCTTGTTGTAGTCGGAAAACCACTTCGAATAGAGGGGAAACGGAAAGGTCGCACCGGCTCCATTAATGAGCGTCGACGCTGAAAGATTTCCCGCCAGCAGCAAACAGCAAAACGCAATCCAAGTTTTCATTGTGGTTCTCCTTGAGAGGCGAAGAACCTAACGTGTGGAGACTGTGTTGTCGTGTCAGGACTTGGTTGGGAAGCCTCTGATGGCCACAACCGAGGGGCGCGGCACAGCCTGGTTCCCGGGCCAACGACTCGTTGGTCGCTTGAGGTCGGTAGTCGTCTCCCCGGGGTGCTGTACGGAAATAAAAAGCGTGTCTTCGTTCTCATTAAACCAGGGTCCTGTGAGTTCTGAATCCACAGGCCCTGAAGCAAATTGAAAGGCGTCTCCTGCATGGGCGCCTTTGGTGGGAACCATAAAAAGGCCGTTGTTACCAAACGACGCATACGCGCCTTTGTTTAATTCCTTACTCGGTATGTCGCAACCCACCCAAAGATTTCCTGCTTTGTCGAAAGCCAGATTGTCGGGACAGCTCAGTCCCGACTGCGGTCCCCCAGCGAGAAAAATTTCGTACCGGAACTTTTCTGACTCACTGTCATCCGCCTCTTCAACGAGGCGAATAATCTGCCCAAAGAAATTTCCATGACTGGAATTGTTAGTAAGCGCAACGTAAACGCTCCCATCCAGTGGGTGCACTTCACAGTCTTCGGGCCTATCAATGGGAGTGGCGCCGGCCGCTTTTGCGGCTTCCCGAGTCCGCATTAAGACTTCTGCTTGAGTTTTAAATCCAGCTGACTTCAATTTTTCATTGCGGGCGAGATCCAACGGCAACCACTTTCCCTGTCCAAAGTCGGCAGCATAGAGTGTTCCCTTGGAGAGAAGCGCACTTTTATCCGCCCGGGTTGTCTTGCTCTTGAGGGTATCGGAGGAAATGAACTTGTACAGGTACTGATCTCGTTCATCATCGCCCATATAGATCGCCAGCCGACCACTTCTGCCCACTCTTACGGCAGCATTCTCATGCGCGAACTTGCCAAGCGCACTGTGCTTCGTAGGGGGCAGTTCACCAAACGGGTCGACTTCGATGACCCAACCGAAATGATCCTCATTGATGGCCATTCCCTCGGTGGCGGCCCAATTGAGCATCCCATTGTAGAGATGGAAATTCTCTTCGCAGCTCAAAGCCGTGAACCACGGCGTTCGCCCACCCGAACAGCCCGCGAGGGTTCCCACCATGACTGGATGCAAACTTGAAACGGGGCCGGATACTTTCAGTTCTGGGTAGTCCGCCGTAAGACGTTTCGTATAGCGCGATCCGGGCCGGTGCACCCACTTCCCCTTTTCTATAGAAACTTCTAAAATGGAACCACCCACCGTTTGGCGCTCGGCGCGTACCTGATCTGCGGATCGTGTTTTCTCGCGTTCGATTCCGCTGACAAAAAGCGGATTGAAAAATTCGTGATTTACCCAAAGCAAACCGTGGTGGGGGTTTTTTCCCCCGCTAAGTGCATCGATAGGAAAGTAAGCAATGAAGTCATTGTCGTAGCCGAAGGATTCTTTGCCCCGGGGTCCTGTCGTTCCAAGCGCGTCACCATAGGATGCGAGAACGTCGTAACGATACCCCGTCGGAAGAAGCAGATCGTCTGCCTTCGAAGGATCAATCGGATGAAAAGGTCTTGCTGAGGCTTTGCCGGCTCGAGACAGCGGAAATGCAGCGGCGAGGCTACTCGTAGACCGCATGAGTGCGTAGGTGCCGGTACCGAGATAAGTAAGAAAAGCGCGTCGATTAATCATGGAGAGCCGCATCCTACCGAAGCGCTCACGCAACTGTCTATTTGGATTTGGCTGGTTTCTGATTAGGAGTAGCTTGGGGCAGTGCATCAACCCACTCGCTCACTGCGCGCAGGGTCCAATCCGCATCATCCAAGGGGAGATCGTGTCCCGCCCAAGCATGGCGTCGCAGGGGAACCCCCCAAAGCCGTGCAATGGCCTTAGAACACTCAGGATGGACAAGCAGATCGCCCAAGCTATTGAGTAGCAAAACAGGTTGAGAGGGCTTGTTTTTGATATCGATCGTCGAAAGGGCGGCCAAAATTTGCCGCGCAGCGTTTAGCTTACTCACGGGACGCTTTCGTTGGATTTCGCAGCGACGTTCCAAAACTGTTTCATCCCACTCCTGATGCTGGCTCGTGAGTTGAAGGATTCGGCGCTCTCTTGCTTTGATACTGGGATCCAAAAAGATCCGAATAAGCGTCGCTATCGCCGAAGCCGACATGCGTTGATAAAAGGGACTGACTCCCCGCAAACTCGTGTTCACCAGCACCGCGCCCGCCACTTCGGCAGGAAAGCGATGCATCCAGCGCACGGTCACCATTGCGCCCAAGGAAAGCGCAAAGATGTAGGGTGCGGGAGCATTGGGATGCTTGGCCGCCCAATCTGCGCGCACAAACTCCACCACGCGGTCCACAGACGCAGGGCTCTTCACCGCATAGTGTTCCCCTGTGCCCGGAAGGTCCAACGCAGACACCTTCGCATTTGGAAAATGCTTTTCGAATTTTTTTAGAAAGTCGCCCCAGTGCTCTTTTTCCCGACTCAATCCACGCAACAAGAGCCACTGCTGAGCATTTCGAAGTTCACGGGGCATACCAGAGCTCCAATGCACGGCGTTTTAAGGGATCTCTTTTCTCTTTGGGAAGGTCGAGCCATTCCTTATGCGAAATGACCGCTCGATGCATGAAATCAAGAAACAACAAATGCCGGCGCAAAGTGCGCTGTAACCGGTGGGGCTTCATCGGATTGAATGCTCCTAGGACCGAGAAGATTTGCCGCATATCTTTTTTTGCCCAAACCCACGAACCCATTTCAAGTGTGAGTGGAATAAAGATGCTATTGCCTTCTCGTTTGCGTGCCTCATCGTAAAGGTAGTCCCAGAGGTCTCCATGCGCCATGTATTGGTGTGTTTGGGGTTCCACGACGTAAACATGGTTCGGATAAGTCCTATCGAGCATCAGCTTCAAGGCAAAGACTTCCGTCACGCTTGGAAAGGGTTTTTTTGTCCGGGCATAGGGAAACCACACTCGATCCTTGGTTCCAAATCCCGAATGCACATCGATAGTAATAGCTACTTTAGATGAGAAGATTTCGTTTCGGACCAATTCGCAAAGCGCTTGCGCTTCAATCTCCATCGGCGCGCCGGCAGGCCCCCGGTACCAGGGCAATTTGGGAGAAATCCGATGGCCGCCGAAGAGTGCGTAGGCCGGCATTTTGTCGGCATGCACGGGCGCATTGCGCATCAAATCCACCCCATTGGGATTGGATCGCTGAAGCCGGTACATCCCCCCGGGATTCACAAGCGGCATGAACACCAAACGCGATCGCTCCAAGAGTCCGGCGATGGCGGTGTCCCATTTCATCAGTTCTGCGAGTGTCTTGAGCTGAGAAAGAAGGACTTGCGTGCCAATGCGCTCAAGGCCGTGGACTCCCCCAAAAAGACCCAAAGTGGGCGCCTCGGGATCAGTGGATCCAATGCTAATGGAATAAAGGGGAAAGGAGAGCTCTTCGTGGTGGACCTGTCCAAGAGTCTTAACACGCGCCCGTGGCCCAATTTCTTCTAGTAGTCGCTCGAGCTCAATTAGCTCGGGCAGTCGGCTCATTATGGCGGGCTTCAATGGGGATCCTCCGGGCGAACTGCCCTGCCTTCTTTTCGGAGGAAAGCGCTTTATCCTTGAACTATTGGGTGCTGCTTGGGTCGCCGGTCTGGTAGCGGCGCTCGAAAAGCGGTGTCAGCTTTTCCATATTGAGAACCGTGAACAAGTCGACGCACTTAAAAGCCGAATCCAACGCTGGCTCTCCGAAGACTTTAGCGCCGGCGCGAAGGTACGAATTCAGCAGCGGCGGAATGAGCGCTTTTCCAGCTTCTGCGCCCTGCCCGACCCCGACCGAATTCCGCCAACCCGGCAACTGGTAATCGCCGACAGGGTTGATGCCAAACTCCTCGGACAAGAAGTCTTTGGAACCCAAGTATTGGTAGACCGTCCGAACATCGGCTACTTCCATGCTCCGAATGCTCGCGCATCCGAACAAGAAGGCCGCTTGAGAAGCCTGGATGTATTGAACCAATCCACGCCAAAGCAGCGCAATCACAACGCCATCGCGATAATCTTTATGGATACAGGCCCGACTCAGTTCCAGCTTTATTCCTGGTTGCTGCAAGAAAGCATCGAGCGAGAACTCGGAAGCCGAATAGAAGGTATTGCTGAACTTCGAGCAAATAAGCCGATACGTGCCGACAATCTTGCCCGTTTCTTTGTCGACGATAACAAGGTGGTCGCCCAAAGGATCGTAACGATCGAAATCGATTCCGAGCGGCAGTTTGTGGCCAATGAATTCTTCGTGGAAAACTTCGTGGCGGAGCCGCATGACCTGGTTCAGTTCAGCCCAGTTCTCCACCGTCTTAACGGTGAACCCACCCTTGTCGAACTGCACCCGAATTTTCGGTTGAAAGCCGCGGAGAAATTTATGCACAGCGACATAACTAAGTGTTTGCGACACGACTTCTTTGAGTCGAGGTATCGGCTTCATAGCGTTGGGGGGCCCTCTCCTTAGCTACCCTTAGTTCTACCAGACCGCAGAACACACGCCCCATGATTTTTTTATTTTTTTTCCGTCAGGCGTTGCCAACCTCCGCCAGAACGAGGAACAATCGGTTCGGAAAGTGTCGAAATGGAAAGCAAAACGTCTAGCGATCATCGATCTGGGTACCAACTCCGTTCGCTTTGACGTTCACGAAACCCTCTCTCGAGACAAGACACGCCTGCTTCACCGCGAAAAACTCATGGTACGTCTCGGCGAGAATGTGTTCATCACCGGCCGCATTGAACCCAGTGCCGCCAAACGCACCCTTCAAGCACTTTCTAGCTTTAAGCGGCGAGCCGATGAACTCGAGGTCGACAGGCTAGTGGCTTTTGCCACCAGTGCACTCAGAGATGCGAGCGATTCGGAACACCTAATTCATCGCATTCGCCGCCTTTTGGGAATCGAAGTGCATATTATCTCTGGCAGGGAAGAAGCTGCGCTCATTGCCGAGGGGGTGCTCGGACGTGAAAAACATCCCAAAGGAACTTTTGCGCTGATTGATATCGGCGGCGGCAGCACGGAGATCAGTGTCTGCCACGGCGACGAGATCCTGCATTCGGAGAGTTTCCCCCTCGGAGTGGCCCGTTTGCAGCAGATCTTCTTGCGTACCATTCCACCGGATGACGGAAAGACCTCCGTCAAGCACTTGCGCGGCCACATCCGCACCGTTCTCAAAGCCACCATCAAGAAAGAGAAGTGGACCAAGGTAAATCATGTGATTGGCAGTAGCGGCACGGTGAGAGCGCTTTCGCGGATGTGCGTGCGCAATACGGACAAGGACATCAGTCCCAAATGGCTGGAGAAGCTGGTGCGTACCATCACCCCTCTTCCGTTAGAGCGCATTCGTGGACTGCCCGGGATGGATCCGAAACGCGCGGATTTAATGCTGGCAGGCACTTTGGTGCTCGAAGAAAGCCTACGCGCACTGGGCGCTAGCACTGCCACTTCGACCGAGTTTTCGCTGCGAGACGGCATTATCGACCAAGAGCTACGATTACTCGAACCACCCCGGCCTAAAGGCCGCTGGGAGCTGGAACCCTTTCTTGAGAAAGCTTCGCGTTACGGGCAGGAAATGGCGCGCCTCCGGTGGAATGCAGCTTCCTCTCTCCAGCTTTTTCGTCGGCTTCGCCAAATTCACAAGTTGGATGATAAGTGGTTTCCCTATTTGGCCATTGCGGTCATGTTTCGAAATACGGGCCGCTCCATCTCCCCGACGCTTTACGAAAACCACTCTGCCTACATTGTCGAACACGGCGAGTTGCCGCTAGCCGAACGCTGGGAAGCGGAATTTGTTGCCCAGCTGTGTTTGTTCCATGCAAGTGCCAAAGCAAATCTAGATAAGCTGCCGTATCAGGACAAAGACAACAAAACGCGAGGCAATGCGTTTGTGAAGTTGCTCGCGCTTTTGCGAGTGGTCGACGCTTTAGACTCTGCCTACCCGAAGCGAGTTCGAGCCGAACGGATTGAGATCAAACGCACTTCCGTAAAATTTTGGCTCTCTCACGGCGATTCTACCGAGATTGCATTCTTGCGACTCGTTCAAAAGAAAGGGCTTTTTGAAAAAGTCTTCCATAGAACGCTTATCGCGCAAATCAGGTAGTCGTTTATTCTAGCTTCTGCAGAACCCAGCGCAGACGGACTTGGCCCTGCGAATCACTCTCCATTTCAAGCCAACCGCCCTTTTTCAGATCAATGGGGGCTCCCAAAACGTGATTCGTAAACGAAGGGATCCAATCTCCGTGAGAACAGATGACGACGGTCTCCGGCGCCTTCTGGCGCCACCACCGGTAAGACTTCTCTAACCGTCGCTTGAAGTCTTTTTCGGATTCTGATTGCTCGTCCAACAGCCCGAGCACTTTTACGTCAGCCCCTACTTTGTCAGCCAGGGGAATCAGCGTCTGAATACAACGCACTTTGGGACTGGAAAGCAGTAGCGGCTTGGCTTTGGGGTAGCGAAGCCGAAACAACTTCCCCACTGCCTTCGCCTGTTCTTTTCCTTTTTCACTTAGGCCATTGTCTTTTTCACGACCGTCTTGCGTATCTCGGTGACCATGACGGACTACAATGAGGATACGGGCTTTCATCTTTCCAAAGAAGTACCTTTGTAGGCTTCAGCTGCCAACTTCTCAAACCGAAACTGCGAGCGCGACTCTTGGGCCGTGGACCGGCGAGCTCGTCGCTTCCAGGTTCCCTGCGGGGTTAACTCGCGGGCTTTTACATTGTCTTCTAAGTACGCAGGCAAGACGACTTCTTGAATATAGCGGTAAATACGAGGATCCAGCACGGGGAAGGCCAACTCTAATCGGGAGAAGAAGTTTCGAGGCATGCAATCGGCACTCGATAGGTACATCACGCCGGCCGCCTCAAAAAAGTACAGTCGACTATGTTCGAGGAAGCGATCCACCACACTGACCACTTGGATATTCTCACTGAGTCCTTTAACGCCAGGAATGAGCGAACAAGCTCCGCGAACAATTAAGTCAACCGTCACCCCCGCCTGCGAGGCAGCGTATAGCGCTTCAACAACCGGTTCATCCACGAGCGCATTCACTTTGAGGACAATGCGAGTTTGCTTGCCCTTCTCCGCCGCCTTTATCTCACCGTCAATGAGCGATAAAAGTTTGCGATGCAAACCGGTCGGCGCTGAAAGGAGTCTTTTGAAGGATCCAGGCAATTTCCCCTGCCAAGCGGCATCCAAGAAAATACGCGCGTCGGCTCCAATTTCCGCACTGGAGCTTAAGATCGCGAGATCCGTGTACTGCCGCGCGGTGGTCGCATTGTAATTTCCAGTCGAAAGATGGGTGTAAAGGTGGGGGCCGTCTGCTTCTTGCCGAGTGATGACCGTCACTTTGGCGTGCAGCTTCAATGCGCCCAAACCATAAGCCACTTCGACGCCGGCTTTGCGTAACTCATCGGCGTGACGGAGATTATTGTATTCATCGAAACGGGCACGCAGCTCAATAATAACGCGCACGCGCTTTCCGGATTTGGCTGCAGCTTTCAAAATGGCAATCAATGGCGACGCATCATCCATTCGGTAGATGGTCTGCTCGATCATCGTTACCTTGGGGTCAAGCGACGCCGCTTTAACGAATTCCAGGACAGCGTCGAACGGATCGTAAGGGTGATGCAGCAGATAATCCTGGTCTTTGAGCTTGTCGAAAATGTTGGTCTGCTCACGAAAAAACACGGGCAGAGGTGCTACTAAGGCAGGATAGACCAAGCCGCGATCATTGCCTTTCGCGATGGACATTTCCTTCACTAGAGTCCATAGCGCTTGCAGCACCAGGCTGCCCGAAGCAGGAACTATCTGACTCGGCCGAATCTTCAGAGTATTCCCAAACGAAGAAAGCATTTCGTCTGTGAGGTGTCCCCGATACTGAAGCCGCATCGGTACGCCTTTTTCGCGATTGAGTAGCCGAGCAAGCACGACGTCCGGAAGCGTTTCTGGATCTTCTTCGGAAATATCCACTGAGATATCGGCATCTCGCGTCAATCGCACCAGCCCGACACTGCCCTGCAAGCCGAAGGTGCCGCCTAGAAAATTTTCGAGCAGGTCATCTAGAAAAAAATAATACCGGTCTTTCCCTCGAGTTGCCCCTAAGAGATACGGCACTCCCGGGGGGACCGTAAACCACAGTTGCCCGGAGACAATGACGGCTGTTTTCAGATTGAGCAGTGCTTGCAATTTACTGGGCTCAAAACTCTCCGGGGGGGCAAGCTTAGGTAGTACCTCAGTCTCAAATACTTCCCGCGCCACTTCAAGACTATCGGGGTGATCATCAATGCGAGGGATGAGGCAGATCCCATGCGCCCGCAATTCGGGAACCAGCAACTCCAAAACCTCTTCCTGCTTCACCCCGAATTTAGCGACGGTCTCCAAAATCGAGTTCCAAACCCCATTGAGATGGCTTTTCCCGACCCGCCACTTGGTCAAACGGGCTTCGTTGCGCAGCTTTCGACCTAGCGACGCGACTCGGATCATAAAGAATTCGTCGAGGTTGGAAGCCGTGATAGCGAGGAATTTCGCGCGCTCTAAAAGCGGGTTCTCACTCGAAGGTCTAGCCTGGTCGAGAACGCGCTCATTGAAATGCAACCAGCTGATATCCCGATGGATCAAGGGCATTCCAGGCTCGGACAGCAGCGATGGCAAGGTGGGTAGCTGGGACAGTTTCCTCATAACAAGCCGGCGAGTATGCCATCATCTGATTCGTTTTGTCGAATTAGCTGGGCATAGCGCTCGGCACTTTGCCGAGGACGCCTTTCGAAGGTGGCATAGTCCACCTCCCAAAGGCCAAATCGGGGAGCAAACCCCTTCTTCCATTCAAAGTTGTCTAGAAGCGACCAGTGAAAGTAGCCGCGGATGTCTAAGCCCGATGTTTTTGCTGCAGCTACCTCTCGCAAATGAGACTCAAGGTACTCTCTACGGAGCACATCGGAAGCATCTGCAATTCCGTTCTCTGTAATGTAGAGCGGAATGCCGTAGCCGGAAGCGAATCGTAAAATTCGACCTAGCCCTTCGGGGTGAATCGCCCAGCCCAGATCGGAAACGGTGTCTTCCTTTTTCTGAAAGGCTAGACCAATCGGCAAACCATTGAAGGGCGTGTATTCCGCCTGCTCTTTCTGGGCCCCCCAAAATGGGTAGGCCCTCATGTAGTAGTTCACCCCGATAAAATCGACTGTCTTTCGCCCGCGGGCAGACCACACTTGCTTGGGAGCAGGAAGGAGGCCTCGAATTCCAAAATGCTGCTTTCTCCCGGTCACGGCATCGAGCCAAGCTTGATTGTAATAGCGACGACAAAAGTGAGTGAGAAGGCGATCACGCAAACGGCGCGCATTAAAAGGCTGAAAGTCGATGAGGTTGTGTGCAAAGCCAACGGAAAGGGGAACACTACTCCACGGACCCTCTCTCTCGACTACTTTCTCATGAATGAGGTCGTACGCCTTTACGTGCGCTTTCAGAAGCATTCGGTGAGCAACGCCCAATTTACGGGAACTGATTTGAGCGGGAGGCATGAAACCTCCCATGTATGCGCCGATGGCCAGGGCATTGGGCTCATTCAAGGTGCACCACAGGGGAATACGAGATCCCAGATGAGAAATTACTTTGCGAACGAATCCCGCAAAGCGATCGGGAAAATGGGGGTGGGTAATTCCCCCTTTTTCTGCGAGCCATTTGGGTAAAGTAAAATGGTGCAGCGTGACCATCGGCATCAGCCCATGCGACTCACAAAGCGTCACCAGCTTTGTGTACCACTGAAAAGCTACTGCATCCCATTTACCTTCTTGCGGCTCGCACCGGGACCATTCGATTGAGAAACGATAACTGTTCAACCCCAACGAAGCGGCATTCGCCAAATCCTCTTCGTAGCGAGACCAGTGGTCTGTCGCCTGACCTGAGATCTCTCCCGTTTCGATGTTGCCCGCTTGTTCCCAGGCCCACCAGTCGTTGTGAATATTCCCACCCTCGATTTGATGGCTGCTCGTTGCTACTCCCCACAGAAATTTCATACCGTAACTAGGCCCCCTTCAAGAATGCGCAAACGGTTTCCTCTCCACAGGACGTGATTACTGGCAACAGCATGGAGCCAATGCGGCAACGCAATGCACTCGCGAATACACCATGCAGCCATCGCCCCTATGGTGAGACGCCCCTCCATTCGCCAAATCAGCAACGCATCGGCACATCCCCACACCCCACAATGGAAAATGAGAAACTCCATCGGCGAAACTCCCCAGAGACTGGCAAAGGCGATAGCCCCCATCGCGCCACTGGTCAGGGCGTACTGAGTGGGCTCCATGAAGAAACCAGGAGCATACTGATTCTTACGAATGCGTCCCCAGCGAACATGCCTTGCCCAGAATGCTTTCACCGAATGCTTTCCAATAAACTGAGCGACCGGTTGGTTATAGAGCACCACACGGTAGCCCAGCTGGCGCATAGCTTCGCCCGTCATGAAGTCTTCTGCAATGTAGCGCCCCAGCACTTTGAGCCCCCCGCACCGGTCCATCAAAGACTTGCGAAATAGCATCGTCTTCCCAATGACAAACGGCTTTCCAATCGCAAAACACAGCTGCATCCAACGGGCAGCGAATGTATTCAGATAGGCGGATTCGAGCCGCCCACCGAGCCCTTCCCCGCTGGTTCCTGCTACCGATGCGGTGACGACACCCACGTCTGGACGGAGCGTGCGTGCTAGCCCCTTCAGGTAGTCATCGGGAACCCGCACATTGCTATCGCTAACGAGCACTATCTCGTTGCGCGCCAGACCGTAGCCCGGAAGTAGATTATTGATTTTGGGATTCGCTCCTACTTGGGCGGCGCCAATAGTGAGCGTGGAATCGGTTTGTGGAAATCGCTTCATCAATTCAGCGATAACGGGAAGACAAGGGTCTTGTGGCTCTGCCACGCAGAAGACCAATTCATATTGTGGGTAGTCCTGTTGAAAGAAGGACCGAAGACTATCCTCAAGACCCGATTCCATTCCTTTGACTGGCTTGAGAACTGAAATAGGCGGCAGCTCGGCGTCTGCCGAAAGAGCACTACAGGGCGGGGGCCGTCTAGCGAATCGAACGAGTGTTAGCCACGTTCCGACTATCGCGCTTGCGAGCCCAAAGCCCCACATGAGGAGGCAGCATAGGCTGAGAAGCCACATGTTGAATTTCCCTGACTAGGGTCTGTTGCGCATTGAAGAAACGAAAATCAATCTGTTGTTTCTTGATGGCTTCAAGAATCGCCTCGGGATGCCGCTCGCAGGTAAACAGCGTTTTCCAAGCGTTGATGTGCCTGGGAATGTGAAGATCACTTACTGCAATCTTCGGGAGCTTCGTGCGCGCGACTTCGTCAAAGATGAAGGGGCCACTAGCCACTTCCCAGGCGTCAAAAGCGTTTTTAAATTCGTCTCGACGGTCCCACAGGTAGTACGTCTGGGCTTCTAGCTTACGTGTCCACACGGGATGAGCCGCGATGGCTAGTGCACCTTGTGCTTTCACCTTTTTGGCTAAATCGAAAGGGTCTGCATCGGCAGGGATATAGTCGGTCACATTGAGAGCAACGATGTGCGCTGAACGGTGGTTGGAGATAGAGTTCTTGCTAAGCTCGTATCCAGGAATCACGACCATTTTGTAGAGGTCCCAAGCGCGCTTCGCCTCCGACCGAATAATTTCCATGTAAATCGGGAAAGTCGCAGGGGTAAGCGTACACCCGATGTATGCAGTGGCTTTACCAATCACAGTCTGCTCTTCGCAAAGGTGATCCGTTATCGCTATCGCTCCAAATCCGTGCTTGCCGTAGAGATCCACGACCTGGGGAATCGTCAATTTTCCGTCGCTAAAAGTGGAATGAACGTGGAAGTCGCCTAGAAACATGAGAGCCTCACGGTGAACGCACTGCAACTACTGGGATGTCTCCTGCAGGTGGAGACTTTCTCAGTTCCATTATCCGGGTGAAATATGGGGATTGGATTAGGACGGTTTTAGGATCGCATTAATACGTGGGGCCTCGTCGTCTAGGATCGGATCACAGGTGCCGTTTCACGGCAGCATGCCTTCCCATTTCCTAAATGTTCACGGTTACGCCGAAGTCAGACATGGTGAACTGACCGTTACCCCGAAGCCCCAGCGTGAGAGACACATGGGGACCTGCGTTTAGATTGCCGCGCACTCCAATATGCACACCCGATCCTGCGACACCGCCCAACGAGCCGCCGGCAAGCGGCCCGATTTCAATCAAATCAAACTTTCCGACATTCAAACGCAGAATCAGGAATTCCGCATCAGCAAGCAAGAGCGTGCTACTGCCGGCCGTGGAGGAGGACAGCTGGGTAGCAAGGATACTTTGAACCTTAAACCAAGGAAGGAAACGATACCCACCATACAATCCCACTGCTCCCGAAAGATCGGTCATCGTGAAATCCGAGTTTTCAAAGAAGTCATTTCGAACTTGCTTGCCCGTCGCGACTGCCAAGTTTAAACCAAAGCTCCACTTCGGGCGCTTGGGTTGAGGCGATGGGATGACCACCGCCTGGCTAGTCCCGCCAGAATCCTGAACTTGAACATCCGGTGCTGACGAAACGTTGCTCGTATCCGCGTTGGGAGCTCCTTTAGGCTTTTGGAAGTAAAAGTTGTACTCGTCGCCGAAACTGGGAACAGCGAATGAGCACACGCTCAAGACCACAAGCCACAATGAACTACCTTCTTTACTGCTCATACTCATAAATTCACTGATATTCCTACTTCAGCAAACGCTAAGTTCATTCCTTTCTTGCCTGCCAGACTGAGCGAAAAATGGGGACCAGCGTTGAGGTTCAATCGGGCACCCACATGCATGGCTTCAAGGCGATCCATCTTGCCTGTAAAATTCGAAAATCCCGCGAGCAGTCCGAGTTCTACGGCATCCCAGTCTCCGGCGTTGCGGCGCAGCGCCATCCACTCAAAATCAGCTCCACCTACGACGTGAGATGAAAGAGCTGCGCCGGTGGTAACGCGGCCGGCATAGACATTCACTCCAATGGAAGGCTCGAAGCGATACCCCAAAGAGAGCAGGTAACCACCCGACTGGCTACCATTCGGTTCCCAATCAAAGTCGCTAGAGTCGGACAAACCTTTTTTCCCGGAAAGTATTGTCCCTACGGTCGATACGCCCAATCGCCAAGTAGGTCGAGCTTTTGCGACCGGCGCTACTGCTGGGATTTCAGCCTGCAGAACCGGTGCGCCACTTTGCTGGTACGGTCCAGGTGAAGTGTTTGTGGTGGGAACCGATGTCGTGTTCGGAACACTCACCGTGTTATTAATGATCAATGGCTGCCCCGAAGGGGTTGAAATCGTTTGCTGCGAGCTTTGCGGCACCACAGGGGCTGCGAGTGGCGCGACAGGCGCGGCATCAGGAGCAGGAGACGATTCGCCTTCCTCACTCTCGGCTTGCTCCGACCCTTTCTTCTTTTTGTCGAAAAAGAAGTTGTAAGTGTCCGCATAAGCCGCGACCGACATCATCAACAGGATGAGTCCCGATAAAACGAGATAAAGTGATTTTGGAACCCGACGCGTATTTGTTTGTTTAGAAACTTTTTGAATCATTGTGATCCTCCGCCCGCCCTATTGTGCAACCACAGTGCCACCCCGCCGTGTGCCTGAAAGCAATCTAGCAACCCTTGTTGCTGCCAGATCTGTCAGACCTGGCTGTCACTGCCTTCTGATGACAGGATGCGGTACAGAGTGCGTTCGGAAATACCCAGTTTCGCGGCCGCCTTCGATCGAACGCCGGCATTTTCTTCGAGGGCCTTTCGAACAAACTCGCGCGTAAACGTTTCTTGCGCATCCTTGAGCGTTTTGGGCATCTCGGCAAAATCCAACGCGGTCGTTGGATGGGCTTCAACTGCCAGCGCTCCTACTTCGAGATCTTCAGGCGTAATTTCTAGATCTCCCGCCAAAGCAGCTGCTCGAAACACTACCTGCTCCAACTCTCGCACATTGCCTGGCCAGCTATGGGCAAGTAACCGGCGCTGCGCTTCCTCTGAGAGCGTCTTATTAGGCGCCGCTTGCTTTAGAAAATGGGTCGCGAGCAACGAAATATCCGAGGGACGCGTTCGAAGTGCCGGCACTTGAAGGGTCGCGCCGTTCAATCGGTAGTAAAGATCCTGCCGAAACTTACCGCTCTTCACCTGGCTATCTAAATCCTGGTGTGTGGCGGCGACGAGCCGAAAACTCACTGGAATGGGCTTACTGCCACCCACGGGTTCCACGACTCGCTCCTGCAAAACTCGAAGGAGCTTCACTTGTAGGTCGAGCGGAAGATCGCCAATCTCATCGAGAAAGAGCGTGCCGCCGTTTGCCAGAACAAACTTTCCGTCTTGGTCGCGCTGCGCCCCCGTAAAGGCGCCCTTCACATGGCCAAACAAAGTGGACTCGATGAGACTCGGAGGAATCGCTGCGCAATTGATCGCGATAAAGGGGCCATCGGCCTGTGGACTGCGTTGGTGAATCTGACGGGCAATCACTTCCTTGCCGCTTCCCGTTTCGCCCAGAATTAGAAGGCTCAAATCACTGCCGGCCAATTTGCCAATGCGACTATCCAAGGCAACCATCGGGCTAGTACTGGAGCCCACGTCGTAAACGAATGCTTTGGAACCTGTAGGACGCTTCTGATTCGCTAACCGCTCTCGGTTGAGTTGCGCGCGCGTGGCGAGCAAGAGGGCAACTTGTGTTCCCAATAGTCCCAAAGCCTTGAGTGCTTCTCGGTCAATGGACTTGCCCGGCGTGCGCGTAAACAAGTACACGCACCCGAAAACTCTATCGCCCACGACAAGAGGCAAACAGGCGAGTGAAAACACCCGGGCACCCATAATCGACGCCTGGGTAGCCCAGTCGTGCCCCACAATGCTTTCAACGTAGACAGGCTTGCGAGTTCGAATAGCTTCATTGACCGCCGTGTGACTCAGAATCACTTTGCGAGTCGTCTCTTCCGCATTACCTTGCGCGATCCCGCAGCTCGCCAGCAACTCCCAACCCGATCCCGGCTCTACTTCTGAAATCAGATTTCCACCCTGCGCCTGCGCCAGCTCGGCCATCGACGCCAAAGCTTGTCGCATGGCACTACTGAGCGATTCACTATTTTCGAGATCATTAGAAAGACGTTCTAGGATCTTTAGGCACTCCAGACTTGAATCTTTGTGACTGATAGACTGACTCAGCTCAAAGCCGGACAAAAACACCGCCGCTTCATCGCGCCAGGTGATGCGATCGCACGATCCGATGGTCTCGGGCTCAGAAATGTTCTTACCGTTGATCCGTAGTTTCTCTCTGCCCGGGATCAGACAGTACGTTTCGCCTTCCTTTTCGATAGAAAAGCACAGCGTTTCCTCGTCCTCGCCTCCCAGCGAAACATCGAAACTAGCGCCCCAGCCCACCGTAAAAACGGCCTTATCGATAGCGATAGGAGGGCGGTTGGCGAGCTTCAAGTACTTCATTGGTTCACCTTTATAATCGTCGGCTCATTGGGCACCACCATCACTTCAGCACTTATCGTGTCGAAGTTAGGGCGTTCCATTTTCAATTCGTGTCTGCCGATCTTCTGTTTGTAGAGCGGCTTGCTGGGATCCACTTTCAACCCATCCCAATAGACATCCACGCCGTCCGGCATTCGAAACCAAACCGTTCCCTCGCCCAACGGACGATCCATAGCTTCCACTTTCTTCCGATTCACCTTCGGCTTGGTAGCCTGCGTGGGCGCCAGAGAAGCTTCGACAGGAGCAGTGGTTTGCGTTTCTACTGCCACAGGCGCGGTAGTTGCAGCCGGTGCGGATGGCAGAACCGACTGGCGCTCCACAACCAATGCACCTACGGCTACTAGGAATAGAACAAGGGCGGCGGCAACCGGGATCCGCCAAAAAAGCTTGCGACCATTCTCTTTCTTGCGAGCCTGACGGTAAGCAAGCGAAAGCCGTTTCAAAGCTTCGCTCTCCGGCGCCTTAAGACTTAAGTGCGATTGCGTTTCGATAAAGCGGTTCCAGTCGCCTTGTTCCAGAGCCGTCTGGGCGCGCAGACTCAAATGCTCAGCGCTCACTTGCAACGCATTGAGCGTCGCACCCGACGGATCAGCTGCCCACTCCAAGAGATTAAACGCCTCGCCCGCAAGCCCCACTTCGCAGAGGTACTCTTCCAAGCACCCCCGAAAGTCCGCTGCTGTTGAGAAACGCTCGCCGATAGTCTTTTTCATTCCCTTTTGAATCAGGCGAGATAGGCGATTGGAGATCTTAGGGTTTCTTTTCTGTGGCACTTCGGGATCATCGGATTTGACTGCGTCGAGGGTTGCTACGGGCGAAGGACGCGTAAAAGGTCGTGTCCCCGTAGTGAGAAAATAGAGAATGGCTCCCACCGAAAAAAGATCGGACGAGTGATTGACCGTATCGCCGCGCACTTGCTCGGGCGACATGTAGTCGACCGAACCAATCAAAAAGTTACTCTGATTCGTAACGTTTTGATCGCGCCACTTCGCCAAACCAAAATCAGCCACAAAAACCTGACCATCTTCGCGCACTAAAACGTTCTCGGGCTTCAGATCCCGATGCACGATGCCTTTGCTGTGCGCGTACTCCAGCGCTTTGAGAATCTGAATGCACAGGAGCACGGCGACTTCGGGCAAAATATAAGGCAGATGGCCCTGAAACTTTTCCAAGTTTTTCCCGGGGACGAAATCCATCACCATGACAGGAGGATCGGCTTCGAGAAGCGTGCGTCGGATGGAGAGAATGTTGGGATGTTTGAGCTTGAGGGACATTTCCATTTCGCGTCGGATGCGGGCCTTACTCGTCGCTTCTTGGAACATCTTGGGATGAAATACTTTGAGGCAAACGCGATCGCCGGTCGCTAGGTCCCGGGCAAGTAGGATACGCGCGGTCGCACCACGCCCCACTTCTTGGAGAACGTCGAATCCGTCCACACGGATCGACACCGACTTGGTCTCCTCGCTCACCGACACCCCTAGAATCCCACTCAAATTTTACTTTTAAACGCGCTGCATTATACCAAACGAGTTCCTTGAAATCTACTGAAACCACAGTACTATCAGGGCCCTTAGGCACTGAAAACGGTGACAAAATTGAGCCCAGCGGAACAAGTAGGAGAGCGTAGGATGCGAATTCAGAGACTTCCGATTTTAGTGATCCAGGTAATGCTGTTAGGTTTGATTGCTCTAACCACCTCTCGCTGCGGCTATAATCAGCTGCAAGGACTGGATGAAGATGTGAAGGCAGCGTGGTCCGATGTGGAAAACCAGTATCAGCGCCGTACCGACCTCGTGCCCAATCTCGTCTCAACCGTGAAGGGCTATGCCAAACACGAGCGAGAAACACTCGAGGCAGTTACGAAGGCCCGAGCCGAAGCCACTCAAACCAAGATTGATCCCAGTAAACTGTCGAACGAAGCCGCTTTTCAAAAGTTTCAACGCGCCCAAGATAGCCTAAGCAGCAGCCTTTCTCGTTTGCTCGTCTCCGTGGAGCGCTATCCCGATCTGAAGGCGAATCTTCAATTCCGAGACCTACAGGCCCAATTGGAAGGGACGGAGAATCGCATCGCGGTTGCTCGCAAGCGCTACATCGACAAGGTGGCAGAATTTAACAAAGCGGTCCGGTTTTTTCCGACCAATCTCACAGCACGCTTTTTACTCAAGCTTGAACCGCGAGCAACGTTCACTATAGCTGAAGAAGCAAAAGCAGTTCCGAAAGTGGAGTTCCAATAAGGTGCCGGTACGGCACTTCTTTCTCTACGCGGTTTTTCTTTTTGCAGCGGCTAGCTGGGCAGAGTCCATTCCCACTCTCACTGGGCCGCTCATGGATGATGCACGTCTGCTCGATAGCTCAGAAGCCGCCGATGTTCGGCAGGCGATAGAAGCTCTCAACGCGTCCGGTAAGACTCAACTCGTCGTTTACACGGTTCCTTCGTTGGAAGGGTCCGACATCGAAACGTTTTCGATGAAAGTCGCCGAGAAATGGAAGCTGGGAAAGAAGGGAGTGGATAACGGTTTGCTCCTCGTTATTGCACCGAACGATCGGCGTATGCGTTTCGAGGTGGGATACGGTCTTGAAGGTGACATCCCGGACGTCATTGCTAAGCGAATCTTAAGCGACGAAATGGCTCCCTACTTTAGGCAGCGGCAATTCGGCGACGGCATCCGCACTGCCATCGCGTCGGTCGGCCAGCGCTTGGGGGTGAACAGCACAGCGCCCGCTCCGCGTTTAATCCGGAAAAAGACGGAACCTAAAATCAGCTTCTTTCTATTCCTGCTACTCTTCGTCGGCATGATTCTGTTCAATATTTTGCGGGGTGGCGGCGGGGGTGGTTTCGGCGGCGGGCCTCGTTATCGTGGCGGTGGTTGGGGCGGCGGAGGCGGCAGCTGGGGTGGTGGCGGTGGATTTGGTGGCGGAGGAGGCGGCTTTGGCGGCGGCGGATCGTCGTCAAGCTGGTAGAGATGGCACTACTGACAGCAGAAGATAAGAAGCAATTGGCCTCGGCTATCACGGCTGCCGAGAAAAACACCTCGGGCGAGATCGTGTTGATGGTTGAACCTTCCAGCGGCGGCTATGCGTGGGTTTACTACGCTTGGATCCTGCTTGGCATTCTCACAGCGACGCTCACCCTTGCTATCTACACTTCCCGCAACTGGCCCCTATCGATTTTGACCTTCGTTGAATCTCAGGCCCTGGGAGCGACTCTCGGTTTGGTCTTGGCCAGCGTGCCGCGTTTCCGTCGATTGCTTATTGGGCAGAAAGCACTCGCACACAAAGTCCACCGTGCTTCTCTGGCGCACTTTGTCGACAAGGGGATCGTCAACACGGTGGATCGCACGGGTATTTTGATTTATGTGTCGCTCTTTGAACACCGAGTCGAAATCCTGGCCGATAAAGGCATTCACACTCTTGTGGGCCAGAGCTATTGGGACACGCAGGTGCGAAACATTGTCGGCGGAATTCGCCGGCATAAAACCCGCGATGCCTTGCTCCAGGCCATTGCTGAAATGGGCGATAAGTTGGCAGTCCATTTTCCGCCAACCACCACCAACCCCAATGAACTCCCCGACACCGTAAAATAGCAATCCGTTAAGCGCTTAAGGCGCTTTCGGGTTCGTTATGACTTCGTAAGTGTAATCATTGCTAAGTGCCCGGGTGATGGCATCCCACACATAGATATTGTTGGTATCCAAGTTCGGCGAGTCTCCGATGCTTTCTAGCCGCCCATACTCGTGAGAAAGCGTTCCCACTCTGGTCGAGTCGTGATCTTCGAAGTACTCATCGCAGATGTTGATGGTAGAATGCACGAACCCGAAGGTCACAAGGACATAGGCGAGGGTTTCCTGATCAGTGCCACAGCGCCCCACGCATTTTAGATCGATTTTGCCCGTGTTGCAGGCATTCAATCGCCGACGAATGCGATCCTTGTAGAACTTTTCGTTCTTGAAATAGACCGCGAAGTTCATACCCGTTTTGAAATGCTTGAGGATCTCATGCGGGTACTTTTCCATCAGGTGCAGCGAACGACGCATGCGAGTACATGCACCGTCTGAATCTTGAGCGAGAATCTGGCTGCGCGCAGCACTACATGCCCGCCCCTTCACTGCCAACGAAGCTAGCTCCGGATCGCTCCATTCCAACCAGCTCTCATCAAACAGAACTTCGTCTTCGACGATGTCCCTAAGACCGGCCCAACCTGTACTGCCAAACAAACACACGAATAGCGCAAAGCGCGCAGTGAAACGCCCCATAGTCCCCTCCCCATTCCTAATGAGTAAAGCACTTGGAGGGGAACGTCTACCGCGCTGGGTCGAGGGCTTTTTTGTCGAGGGCGTCTAGTTTTTCAAAAAGCGAGGCGACCATCGCACGACGATTCACTTCGCGAACGGGTCGTGGCCCCGAGTGTTCGTTTATCAAGCCTGCAGGAACCTCTAAAAGAAAACGAGACGCCACACATTCCACAAACTTTCCGTGGCGCCTGCGTCGGCACGCCCTGGAAAGAATCAATCGCTCCTGGGCGCGTGTCACTCCCACATAGAATAGTCTGCGCTCTTCGGAAACATCGGTACCGAGCACTTTGTGAGGGATGAGATCTTCTTCCACTCCGATCAAGAACACGACCGGAAACTCCAGCCCCTTGCAAGCATGGAGCGTGAGCAGCTGGACTCGATCTTCATTTTCCTTTTGTTCGTCCATGGCATCGCGTAATTCCATAGCATCCAAAAAGTCTTGGATCGTTTGTCGATTGCGACCACCGGTCGCAACAAATTTATCGAGAATGCCGGAGAAGATTTCAAAAATGCGCCAGCGTTTTGCCGCTACCATCGCATTGGGACTGTGCTTATCGACATGCGCTTTGTAGCCCATGCTGCCGAACCAAGCGACCAACGACTGACCCGCTGTCATTTGCGCATCTGGGGTAAGCACTACTTCCAGCAATTCCTGCGCAAGGAGCAAGAAGCTCTCAATCGACTTCCCAGCGCGCTCCTCCACGCCGGCCGCTCGCCAGTCCTTCATCGCCGCTAGAAACGGCACCTTGTGGGTGCGACTGTGTAAAGTGAGTGCTTCAATTGTGGCATCCCCAATGCCTCGAGGGGGCACATTGATCACGCGCCGCAGCGCTAGTTCGTTGGCTTTAAGACCACAGCGCAAATAGGCAAGCACATCGCGCGTTTCTTTTCTGTCGAAGAAGGCTGTGCCCCCACTCAGCAGATACGGGATATTTGCTTTGCGCAGTTCCGCCTCGAGCAAAGCGCCCTGCCCGTTTGAACGATAGAGAATGGCGATGTCGCGGCGTTTGCGGCCCTGCTGAATAAAGTCCTGAACATCCAATATGGTGTACTCGGCTTCTTCATCTTCGTTCTCGTAAACGTAGATCTGAGGAAGCACCTCGCTCTCAGCCACCTTCTGGGCCTTGAGCACCTTTTTGTGTCGTTGCGTGTTCTTGGAGATGATGGCATTTGCCAAATTTAGAATCGCCGGCGTTGACCGGTAGTTTCTCTCCAGACGTACCACTTTGCAGCCGCTATAGAGCTTGGGGAAATCCAAAATATTGCTGACGCAGGCGCCTCGCCAACCGTAGATCGACTGGTCATCGTCGCCGACGACAGAGAGGTTGCGATGCGTTTGTGTGAGCCGCTTGATGAAACGCATCTGCAAAGAGTTCGTGTCTTGAAACTCATCGACCATCACTTGATCAAATGAATCCTGGATCGATTTGCAGATCTCAGGATTACTTTCCATGAGCTCCAAAGGCTTGAGCAATAGCCCATCGAAATCCACCATGCCGAGGTGCTCGAGTCGCTTTAAGTACTTGGGCAGTAACCACTCCGCCGCCGATTCGTACTCTTCATCCTTCTTGGCGTGCACACGACCGGACTCTCGCCAGTTGCCCATAATGGAAAGTATCTTCTCTGCATCGAAAGCCGTCTTGCCCGCGCAATTAAAATCTCGCAGCAGCTCCTTCACTTGAGACGTGGCATCGGAAGCATCGAGGATGCCGAAGTCTTTCGGCAGGTGGGCGGCTTCATGGTACGTGCGCAGTAGCCGCATGCCGAAGGAGTGAAAGGTTCCGGCGAAGATGCCCTTGGCAGAAGCGCCAAGCTTCAGCCCTACGCGATGCTTAAGCTCTCGCGCGGCTTTATTGGTGAAAGTCAGCACACACAAGTGCTTTGCATCGACAATTTGTTCGTCCACGAGCCGACCCGCACGCGCCACCAGCACGGTGGTTTTTCCCGAGCCAGCTCCCGCCAAGATCAGCAAGGGTCCAGTGTTATGCAGAGCCGCTTCAGCTTGTTCGGGGTTTAAGCCCTTAATCCAGGGAGAGGACACAGATGCCTTTCAAATATGCGAAGGTAGGAAAGTGCCAAGCCCGCTCAAAGGCGTCAATCGATTCGTAGATCCGCCTGTAAATCGTTCTATTTCAACGCGGACCGTGCCTCCGGAGACAAGCCTGTCAAATTATTCCCATGCGTTTGAAGAATAATCAGGACCAGACGCTGAAAAGGCACTTTGGTGGTGGTTTCTGGAACGCTAGATGCCGAACCAAAATAATGATTGATGATTTGAGCTGCAAATGCAGAGTCACTTTTAACCTTATCCACAACGCCCGCTTTAAGAAGATCTTGAACACTCAGATTTTCCAGTTCGCCTATCCTTAGCGCTTCAATTTTAGGGGCTGGCTGTACTTCCCTAACAGGGAAAGACCTATCAAAGACCTCTCGCTCTGCTCGAGAAAGCTTGTTTCGCAGGAATGCTCTTGTGTCTTTGTTAGCTATCAGTTGTTCCACTCCCCTTTTCAGCTTGGGGTTCATCACGGTTGCCTCTCCATTCGCTTCCGTTTCAGCGTACTGTTCAAAGGCTTTTAGGACAGCCCCCTTTAAGAGATTCAGCAAGTTACTTTTGGCTCCGGAAGGTTCGAGAGCATCTATATCTGTCATTTTTAGCTCTCGAACTAAATATTGCGCCAAAATCCGTTCATCTAGGTCCGTAGCTTTTACCGATGGGAATCGGTACTCGCGTTGAATAAATGAACCGAGCTTTTTTTCCAAAAACGAAGTAACCCGCCCCATTCTGCGCTGTGCTTCAATTTGCTCTTCGAATCGTGACGGATAGGAATGCCTCCTATCCTCTGCCACTTTTTTTAAGGCTTCAAGATGTTCTTCTACCTCCTTCTGTCTGGCTTTTTCCTCTTCTTCTCTGATTATCTCATCCCATTTCCTTTTCGCTTCATCGAACGCCCTTGCAGAATCTCCCACCAACTTGGTTCTATGAGGAATAGCGGCAATAAATGCTTCCCTATTGGAGTTCCAAAGGTCTTCAATGCCTAATTCTTTTAAAGCCTTCGGGGACAGAAGAGAAATCACATCATAATCCTCCGTCGCTTCCTGAACCATTTTCTTAAGCTCCGCATCCATCACACCCTCGCCGCCAGAAAAGTGTTGATTGATCTTCCAAGCAGAATACCCTTTCTGCCTCAAATCAGGTCCATCGCCTCTGACAAACGCACCATAAGCCCTCATTTGAATCCTCATCGCTTCGGAACCGCCTTTATGATCAATGAAGGCGCTGAAACTGCCAACGCGCCTGGCATTACTAAGGGCTTCGCGCATCTTCGGAAGAAGATGGGGCGCCTCTCCATCGAAAGGAATTCGTTCGCCGTGCGTTTTTGTCCACTCCATCCAGGGTTCGATAGCCTGACTGCCATAAGACAACTTGGGTTGAACGTCTTGCTTGCTTCTCCGTTCGTCCACATGGCTACGCAACATTGCCAATAACTGAGGATGCTCCTTCAAAGCGTCTAAAAATACCCTTTGGGCTTTCTGGTCTTGGGATGAAGTAGGGTTGACGAGGAGTTTGTTTATTCTTGCTAGAAGTTCTTTTTCCCAATTTAGTTGAAACTTAACTTCATTCTCAACCTTAGGATCATATGTCCTCAAGTGAGGAGACAGCCGCGCTCTAAGCATATTGGCAAGTTGCCTAGCGCCTGTACTTCCCAACTTTTCCATGTAGCCGGCATCTAATCTACCGGGTAGGCGATCCGGCTCGCCTTGAGATTTATGCCAGACAATTAAGTCATCAGCTAAAGTCAAAGCGGGCGCATTCGCTTTCCAAAACTCCTTCTGCCGCAGCTGTTCTTCCACTTTCTCCAGCTGCTCCCCCATTCTCTCGATACCCTCTTCTTCTTGGTCTCGGTCTTTTAACTGTTCCACTTCATCCGCATCCACAATCTTGATACCGGGCTTAAGCCCTCCCTCTCGGATTTTTGTGAGCAAATGAATATTGTCCCGGATGTTAGTTTCATCCACACTCATCAAGGTGACTACATCGATAGATTCTTTTCCGGGAGCAAGCCGCAACACTCTCCCTACGCGCTGTAAGAATTGCCTTGGCCCGACACTGTGATTGAGATCTACGTAGAGGCTTAAATCTGGCACGTTGATTCCCTCATCGAGCATTCTAGGCGTCACTACAAAATTAACTTCTCCTTTTCTAAGTCCGTCCAAAACTTGCTTTTGTTCTTGCTTGGTCATTCTGGAATGCAATGCAGCGAATTTTCTAGGAGTGGGCCAGGGAAGCCTGTTTAGGCTATCTACTAAATCGTTCGCCTCGGTAACGGAACCCACTGAAACAAATCCATGCTTGTGCTGTTTGAAGCGCGGCGCCAATCGACTCAAAAGAGCGGGCAGATGTTGGGGATTTAGATAATACTTAGTGCCTTGGCCTTCACCTTTTTTAATAAATAGATCACCTTCGGGCGAGATATCTTCCGGCAACAGAAAGAACGTTTTGTTGAAGGGAGTGAGTTCTCCTCGCCGCACTGCTTGCGATAATTGATCCACCACTTCGTCGATGTCTCTCTCTACTCGGCCCCCTTTTTCTAAAAAGCGCTCAGCACTATCAAGGTAAGTCCAAAACGCTCTTTCTCCATACAGACGATCAATCAGTCCCGCATCTTGATGAAAAGGGGTGGCTGTAGTCCCATAAAGAAACCCTTTGGATTTCGGTCGATCGACTAAGCTTTCCAAAATATGACGAGTCTGCAGAGCATTGCTATGATGGGCTTCATCTTGAGTAATGCTTTCCAAATGCGGGTGCAGAAAAGAGGCGTTCTTTTCGATCGTTGTTGTTCTCTGGGCCAAAGCCTCTTCGGTGGGATTAGGACCGAGGCGGCTTTCTGCCATCCTGGCTACCATCGTCTGAACGGTGCTCACTATCACAACGGGCTTTGAACTGGCTTTTACGTAATCCGCCAAATCGGAAATCGATTGAGGCCCTACTGCATTGGGCCATCGAAGCACTTCAACTTCATGTGGCTTCCTTATATGTTTAACGTCACTAGCCAATTGGTCCACCAATTCATCGGTATGGGCCATCAAGATGTGAAGTTTACGGCCCGAAGCATCCGAATGCTTAAGGCGATCACTTAGAAACGCTTCTAGAATTTTTGTCTTTCCAGTTCCCGTTGGCGCTACTACTAAAAGTCGCCTTTTAGAGGAATCGTCCGGATGAAGATCTGCATCCTTAGTAGATCCTAAGACAGCTTTCTGGGCTTCCAATTGAACTTCCTTTAGAAAAAAGGGATCTTCCCCAACGGCAATTCGTTCCTTTTGCGTTTCCTTGGAAGCCAAGTAAGGATGCAAAGGGTGGCCCAGTGCCCATTGCATAAATGTTTCTCTGCCTTTATCGGGCAAGGAATTGTAGTCAAAGCCGTGAGGAATTTTTAATACTTTCATTCCTCGCTCTCGGTAAATCCAAAGGGATGGGCTTTCAGAAGGATCTACAAACTCAACCCGCAATTCCTTCGGTTTGGGACCACTTGGATCGGTAGCAAAGTTTTTGAAAACCAGGCATTGCCCATCAAGACAATCTCTAAAGCTTTCCGGTCCCGCTTGAAACAGCCGACGGCCAAATATCTGAAGCATTTGATTTGCTAGTGCTTCGTGATCCGCCGTCAAGACATTGAGCTTAGGTACTCGCTGCTTAAGCGCTATTAAATATTTAGCGCAAGCTTCCTGATTCCCCAAAAGATCAGAGCCCAGAGAAATGGCTTTGGCTGTGGAACCCCACAAACCGACAAGAAACAAAGCAATGTAAAAACTTCGTTTCATTAGTCGCTCGAAATGGGGGACTTTGAGCGCTTATCCCGGAGCGCACAACCACGCTTCGACTGCCCAATAAACAAACGTATTCCCATTGTCTACCCACCCACAAACTCGCCGTTCGAGGCCTAACGATGCAATTCTATTTCCAAGGTGGTATTGCCGAATTCCGTAGGAATACGCCCCCCTTGAAAATGGCCTTTAAATCGATGGACGATCCAAAAAACTCCAGGTAGGTTTGAGTGATTTTTATTCTATGCGGGAGTAGCTCATTTGGTAGAGCATCAGCCTTCCAAGCTGAGGGTAGCGGGTTCGAGCCCCGTCTCCCGCTCCAGAAAGCACTGTATAGGCTCTACTCCATCCGAGGGGGCATGGTCCCTGGGTGGTTAATTTCTGATAGCGAATACCCCGTCCCAACCGCAGTGGGCAAGCACCCGGTTTCGATAGTTTTGAAAGTTTCTGAACCCGAAGGCTCTTCGGGAGATCATC
>JBGTAN010000023.1:0-37328 GCA_041749855.1 Bdellovibrionota bacterium | reverse complement strand
GTTAACCGCGCATCTCCAAATTCGGCACGGCTATACTCATCACCAACCCCAAAACCGTTCTTATCTTCCATCCTTAGCTTAGATCATACCTTCCCAGATCCGGCTACAAAGATGTGTGGGATCTTGAGGCACGTGCACAGTAACTCGCAAATTCGACGCCTGACCCAGGTCGAAGAACGAGGCCGACTGCGCCATTGCTCAGCACCCGGTTGGGGAAACTCAATGTACCGCAGGGTAGCGGCCTGTGGGCGACCCCTGATCCACACTGACGATATACTGAACATCGTCCTTAATTATTGTGTAGACACCCGGCGGAATCCGTTGGTCTCCTCTTAGGTTCAGGTGACCTCGCACCATGTTTTTCCAAGAAGCACATGCAGCGCAACTGACTCCGATGAAGACCTTTCGCGTTTTCTGACGAGGCGGTGCAGCAGCGCGTTCAAACTCATTTAGCGGATCGGACTTCATGCCATCTTTCCCGATGGCATGACCAGCCTCGCACGCCGTTTTAAGTGCTTCGGCGGGTGGTTGGCAGCTAAAGTTAATCTTCTTGTCGGGTAACTGAATGCCCATAGGAAAGCCATCTGGCGTCGTGTTGATCAAGATCGTTTTTCCATCCGGATCTCTTGCTTCGACCTGGAACTTTCCATCCACTCGAGTCACATGCCATTTCACGCCATTCTTCTGTAGTGGTTTTTCCGAGGGAACTGGGTCGCCGGGGCGATTAGGAAAGACTCGAACAGGAGGATCTGTGACTTCGCCGACTCCAGGACTAGTGAAGGTGGTGAACGTACATTCGTAGGGTCCTTCTCCATCGACTGTCGCTCCCTTCTTACCAGCCTTTCCTGAGACCTCATGCCCTTCTGTCATTTTCTCTTGTGGACGGGCATGGCCGATTGTGTACGGAGTCAGAACCAATGTAACCAGCAGGAATAGGGAATTCATAATAAGGCCCTCTCAGCTAGAAGTGGCAAGCTTCTTTAATGTTAGCACAATCTCCAGTTTCGTTTCCCTTTCCACGGAGACGAAGCCCGCGCAGGATGTGAGCTTTATTTCAGGGCCTCAACGACATAGGTGGCACAGGTGCAGTACCCGCGAGGGTCCACCAGACCGGCTTTGAGAAGTTCCTGCAGCACATCGTCGTAATCTCGAAGCTTGTTGCTCGTCTTTTCAATCCGTTTGAGAATGCCCTGCGGAATGGGTTTACGAATCGGATACGCCATGAGGAAAGAGTCATCGCCTCTGGCGAAAGGTGCTAGGTAAACCGCAACCCCTTTTGCGTAGAGAAAGCTGAAGAACTTTCCTTTGCCATCGTCTTCGATTTTCCAAATATTTGTCGACGGATAAACGCCTGGCTTTAACGGGGCGAGGTCTTTTAATCGGCGGTATTCCTCTTTAGAAATTTCGGTCTCCTCAAAAGACCTTGGCTCCTGGGCCACTCCCCTCTTTTTCCCAGCCCGAAGGGGGCGTCGTGCTTTCGAATAGAGGATGCGACTACGATTTTTCGCCTCGGCCTGATCTATCAGGACGGCTTCGCGGGTATGGGGATTTTGGCAAAGGCAATGGAGTGCGACGCATTCGCAATGAAAGCGCGATCGGGGGGCATTAATCTTTGCTCTAAAGAGATCCTGCTCCTCAGGATTGAGTAGATGCGCGGGGAGATCCATCCCGCCTTCCGTTTGCTGCCCCGATGCAGCCGGTTCGAAAAGTCGACCTCCCACCCGTTTCCCGGTACCGGACCAGGCGGCAGTTGAGAGCAGGCACATGTGTAACGCAAGGATGAGTTTCATGGTGTTGCCGTATTCTAGCATGGCCAAAAAAGACTTGATCCGGCGACCCCAACCCGCATAGGGTGCGGCCCTCCATGAAACATTTTTTCCTTACGTTTTTCGCGATTTTACTCGTCGCTTCCGGAACTTCCTTGCAGGCTGAGCCTTGGGATAAGCCAAGCGAAGTTTTGAAATTTTTTCAAAAGCGGTCGGTGTCTTTGTTCGACACTTTGCCGGAAGCCGAGCGTCTTAATGCGGTCCGGGTCCTCGTACAAGGGAATCAGGCCGCGCACACCCACCTCATTTTGCAGTTTGCTGCTTCCCGATTTCTCGATGCCCCAAAACAACTCGCCGTCTTTGAGAGTTTGAAGCGTGGCGGGTCGATTGAAGCAATCGTGGGTGACGTGAGCGCGGATCACCAGCGATTCGTCTTAGAAGCAGCGGTCCGCTTCATGGATCTCTCGCCAGGCAGTGCATTAGAGACCGAATTATTCGAGCGGATTGATGGCTCAGATGATTTGGCAGCGAAGCTAGCGCGAGAAGCCGTAGAGGGTTCCCATCCTTGGCCCGAAACAGTGGCGCAGAGGATGGTGAGCCTCGCTTTCGGACCCTCGGCTTCCTTTTCCAAGACCCATGTATGGGCAATGACACAAGTCTGTCGTCGACAGAAGTCGTGGCAGAGGGAGTTTTCGGATCTGTTGCAGCAGATCGAACAAGCCTCGGCTTCCCGAAAGTATCGCCTGTTCATGGAAGGGGCATTGAACTTCAACGCTTTCTCTGCCGAGCAAAAAGTAGCTTTTATCGATAAATTGGAAGAAGCAAAGCACATGCCTCAATGGGTGGCGTATGCGATTTTCGGTGGGCTATTGGAAAGCCGAGGCACGCTGTTACTTACCGAACTCGCCTCACGTCCTAGACTCCGCAAGCTTGCAGCGCGCGCGTATTTTGCTAATAGAAGGAGTAGTGCGGGTGTCCATATCCGAAACGGAGTGGATCTATTTCCGGCGACAAAGGGACCTTATTCGGAAAACGAGCTCGCGCTCTTGAGTAGCTTTGCTGAGATCCGTTTGGACGATCAAGTGGTTGTGCGAGAGGATATTTTGAACGTCTTGGGGCGCATTCAACCTTCGCGCCTAGTCGCAACGTATAAGGCGGGAGATGAGACGGTACGTGCCCAGCTTCGATCTATTTACTTGGGGCTTCTCTCTCACTTTGAATACTTGGGCGCTCATAGCTCCGCTTTAGCTCCGTTTTTTCAGCAGATCGATCCGGATCATAAGCTTCGTGCAGATAAGCGACTCGATCCGTGGCGGCAGTCGATTGAGAATTTTTTCGCAGAAGACCCCAACGAAGGGCCTGTGGAAGCACCCGGGATTGCGCTTCCCGTGGGGGACGAAACCATTCTCCCTTTTCTGGAGTCAGTGGCGGCTTCACCAGATACAGCCGGCGTTGATATCCGTAGGCGATTGATCTCTATTTCTCTTTCTGCAGAGGTTTCTGACGAGGTCTCTGCTCAAGCGGTGAAGCTACTCACAAACGGTCCCTCCTTGGAAACCGTCGACGCCACGATGGCTTTATTGAAGGCGGTTCAAAATTCGAAAAAGCCCAAAACGCTCAAAGCCGCGACTTTGGGCCTAACGGCTGTAAACCGCAACCCGCTGAATTGGACCCCCGCCCCTCACTGGCCGCAGTTCATAGCGGTTTTCAACAACGCATTGAGAACCAACAAACCCCTCACTCAGAGGGGGCTGTTCCGCTTGTTTGGGCGCATTTTGGAGGCGGGGTACCCCACCGAGGGCTACGATCTCTCTCGGCTCAAAAAAGTAGCTCAATACAAGGGCACGATAGACTTGGACGCTCGCGACGCAATTTTTCGCTTCCTCGAACTTCCTGTCCCTGCCCGTTATTTAGCGGAAGCCCCTACAAGTATCGCTCCCGAAGTGAAGGGTTTTGTGAGGCAGGCGGTGGATCAGATTCTCGATTCGGATCGCGAAGCGAAACGTCGAATAGACGCCGCCGAGCGCATTGCTTCGGTATCGCTAGGGTCTGAACTTACCGAGCGTGTGGCGACGGCACTTCTGGAAATAGAAGCAGCTGGAGAAACGCCTCCGAACTTAAAAGTGCGGTGTGGTGCACTCGTTCTTGGATTTCGGCAAAGGGAGTCCGCCGCGAAGAAGCTTTAGTCACTGACTTCTTCTTTAAGGTGCTCGGCTTCGTCCTTCACGTTTTTGCCCGCGTCTTTGACTTCGTCTTTTGCGGATTCGTAAGTGCTTTCCTGGCCTGTTGCTTTGCGCGCGCCTTTTTTCACGTCGCGCTTCATCGCGCGAGCCGATTTCTTGGCGTCGAGGCCTGCTCGATTAGCTTTATCTTTGAGGTCATCCGCGAATGATCGCGGCGCGCTCGCCACCTGAATCGCGAGCAATGCCGACATGAATCCGTAAGTGCCAAACTGAGTTAAAGATGATTTTTTCATGTACCCTCCTGTAGATGAGACGGATGGATTGCACAGTGTGTGCCATCCTTTTCACGCCTAACACAGGTGGGCGAACCGGGCTCTGTTGCACCATTTTGCAACACAACCTATTGCACGGCTGGGTAGAAGCCAGTCGGCGTACCTTTGTCCACGCTCACAATGTACTGAACAGTGCCTTTCAGGATCGTGTAGACACCCGGCGGAATCCGTTGGTCTCCTCTTAGGTTCAGGTGACCTCGCACCATGTTTTTCCAAGAAGCACATGCTGGGCAACTGTTCCCGATGAAGACGTTTCGAGTGGATTTAGCAGCTGCCGGCGGAGTCGCTGCTACCTGACGAGGCGGTGGTGCCACAGCGCGCTCGAAAGCCCGCGGCGGTGGTGCAGTCGGTTTCGCCTCTTCCTGAACATAGCCGGTCGACTGCGTCGCGGGCGGCGTTGCAGCGGCTGGTTTGTTTTCGATCCAAGCGTTGATGCCGGCAATCTGGGCCTGTGCCTCAGGTGACCAACCGCTAGCGTGCTCGGCATAGTATTTCTTGATCTCTTTGATCAAGCGAGCGTCTTTCTTGCGGTCCAAGGGCACTTTAGGCGCTCCGGGGCCTTCCTGCTTAGTGAGTCCGGTGTGGTCGCCATAGACTTGGAAGATTTTGCCACCTGCTTGGCCAATGCCGCCTCCCGAACCAACGCGCTGATTCGGCCCCATACCGTATTTGCCAAGTTCGTCATTGATAGACTTGAAACCCACGTCACAGTACGGGCAACCCGGATCTGTAAATGAGGTTTGCGCTTCCACTGCGGCGTTGTGCCTGCCTATCCAATTGTCGAAAGAGGTCATCAGGCTTTTTGCATTATTCTCGATAGCGGTTTTCAGCGCACTGTAGGGCGCATACTGGGTGCTCCCGTAGAGTTTCTCCAAGCCTGCAGTGAGTTTGTCCGCCATGCGCTGGTATTCCACTTTGCGCTGCGCGAAGACTTCTTTCGCAATCGTAAACTTGGTTTTGTCATTTCCTTCAGGCAATTTTGCAAGAAGCTTGCGGAGTTCTTCCGACGAGTGCTCTTCCATCTTTCCCAAACGCTGAAGCGTACTATTGATGAATTTCGGATCCGTGATCCCACTGGGCTTGGCGAGTTCGGTGAGAAACTCATCGAGTTCTTCGTCCTTGAAGGTAAATTCCTTCTGAATCAGATCCGCAATCACAGAAGGCGCAAGCGCGAGCTCTCGCTGTTTCGCACTGCTTGCGACGGCCTCTAATCCCCCCGCCACGGCTTTCAAGCCCCCTGCTGTTACAGGCAGGAAGGGGCGAATGCGATCGAGCGGGTTTTGCGTCGGAAGCACTTGCGCGCTGGCCGAACCCAGCCCTCGGGCGCGTGCACCAGACGGCGCTACCGGTTCGCTAGCCTTAGGGAGAATGCCTACGCGCTCTCCAAACTGTCGAATCGAAGAGGCCAGGGCGAAAGCTCCATCATTAAAGTCACTCGGTGAAGCGTGCGAAGGTGCCGGCTTCGAAGCAGGCGGAGTAGGTTGCTCACCGACCGAAGGTTTGCCGACTGCGGGAAGCGGAACAGGGGCTTCCTCTGGCGCAATCACTTCCGGCTGCGCCACATCTTTTCCCGGAGGGAGAGCCTCGGGTCCATCGGTCGCAAGTTCGTAGGCGAAAGTGCGAAACGGTTCCACTGCCACCAAATCTTCTTTGGACCTCACATACTGTTTAAGCTGGGCAACCGATTGCTGGTTCATCGGGTTGGACATATCTAGCGTGACGCAACCCTTGTTAGCTTCAGTTCGAAACTCGGCGCGGAACACGCAGGGTTCACTTTTTTCATTGAGGTAAACGCGCATGTAAGTGCCGCTTTCACTTTCAGCGCGTGGCACCAAAATGCTAACTCCCCCGGCGGGATTGAGCAGCAGGTTATTCAGCGCTGTGCCCTCGACTGAGCCAAAAGCATAATCGGGAACGCCGCCATGTGGGACGGGCGTCATGCCGGGAATATCAAACGGTTTCCCAGGAGCGCGTGGGTTCGTCGTCTCGGTGATTGTCACGGCTTGAGTGTTGTTCGGAGCTTGGTGATTTTGCCCCGGCTCTGTCGCGGCCTGAGTGGGCCCCATGGACTCAAGGGGCGGTGCCTCGCACTGGCCACCGGAGCAACCGCCTTGCATCATGCCGCAGCTGCCACCCGAACAGTTTCTTCGCGGGGCCTGACAGCTCGCTCCCGAGCAGCTTGCGCCTCCGCCAAAAAGGCGAGCGCGTAAGCGGCCACCAAAAATTCGGGCATCCGAATGGGTTTGAACGAAAGCTAAAACGAATAGAACTAATTTGGCAGAAGTCGAAAATCGCATCTGTCCCCCCGCAGTTCACTTAAGCACTTCGAGTGCCAAGGAATCTGCGAAGAGGTGAATGGCGTAGGTGTCGGCAATGTCGAGTATTCAACGAGTGGGGGCCCTTGGGAAAAAGGCGACTCGCTGACTACACCCTTGTGCACTGCAAACGGAATGGGCGTCCTCTGCCCGAATACAGAACAGAGCCCCCCTCGTATCTAGCTGGATTTCCACGCCTAAGCCTAGCCTCTCTGAGCACGGGTTATGCAATCCCTTAGGGTGGGGGAAGAAATGCTTCGAGGGGGAGTCCTAATCACAGCGTTGTTTGCGAGCGCTCTGGCGTCTGCGCAATCGAGTCGGCAGGCTCGAAGCGAAGGCTCTGAGCTGAGTGCTGTGCGCGCGAAGTATCGAAAAGCGCAGGGCAAGGTTTCTGCTACACGCAAACCGAGTCAAGTCGGTACGCTGCGTCCGCGAACCTTGCCGATACCTTCTGTCGCGCCACCTTCGTTTACACCGAGCATTCCTCAATACCTATTGAGTCCCGTTTCGCTTCCACAGCGATTGCAGTTCGGCACCAGGAGTGTAGCAGCTCCCTTTCCTTCGTTCGCCGAGCCAAGCCGCGGCTCATTAGATGGCCTCGCACAATTTAAAACACCGAATTTTGGGGATTTAGCCCAGGGGAATAATTCTGGCCCAGGCGGTAACGGGAGTGGCGGTGGGGGCGGAGGGGGTTCGCCCAGCGGAGGCGCGGGAAACCACAAATCCCCGCTCGACGAGTTGAAACAGCGCGCAGAAGACGAGCGCCGTCGCCAGGAAGCACTGAATCGGGAGATTGCGCCAGGCGACTTCTTTCGCAACGACCCACGGTTTGGAAACGGGGAAGCCCCCATTTTACCTCAGGGGCTAGGGCGCTTAGAAGGATTTGCGCCCCCGACGAGTCTTTTGCCCGCCGGGGCGAATGGAAATCCCGGTTTCAATTACAAAGCGGCGCTTCCGGGTGGGGTTTATGAAGGTTGCGCAGCTACTTTGGTATCCACCGCAGAAAACGTCTGTCGCGCGGCGACCGCCGCGCACTGTTTGTTTGATTCTTTAAAAGTCGCGGGGCACACACCCTCGCACCTCACGCAATCGGGCATGTTTGAGTCCAAAGCGCACATCACGACGAAGGATTTCGGCCAGATCGAAGTGAAGACTTTTCTAGAGCCTTCATATGTAGCCTCGGATGCTGAGAAGCGCAGAAAAATGCGGTCTGGTCAGCCCGGCGATCTAGATGCCGCCTTTTTCGCTTGGCCCTGTGATGCTTCCAAAGTCACGGTTCCAGTAGTGCCACTCGCTACGGGTCATCAACCGCAAAACGGGGAATACGTTATGTACGGCAAAGTCATGGCAGGACGCCACGGGCTGTATGGCGCTCGCATTTCCCTTTCTGAAGGCTGGATTAACAACCGGCCTGACGGGGAAGCGCGCATTAATACGATCCAGACCCCCGAGGCAAATGGAACGACCAACCTAGATGGAGCGGATCGCTCTATCCAGCAGGGGGATTCCGGCGGGGGCTTGTTTACCAAGAACTCCAATGGAGACTTGCTCTTGATTGGGGTGCTTTCCACTTCCATGTCTAAAAACCCACCCAGGGGTGGCGGAGAGAATCGAAATTACCCTCGTCAGGGGCAATACACCGCAGGCGTCGGTCTCGAGGGAATTCGACGTGGCACGCAGCTCAGCGCAGCCCAATTGGGTGTGGAGCCCTTCCGGCTAGAAGTGGCCCAAGATGCGGCTCCAGGGCTACCGCCGGGTGATGCGATCGCTCAAGATGTGGTACAACCCGGCGATGTCTCGAACCCGCTTTGAACTGCAGGCCCAAGCCACTGGCACCTCCGCCCGGGCAGGCCGTCTACAGACTTTGCATGGCGAAGTGCTCACACCGATATTCATGCCGGTAGGTACCCAAGCCACGGTAAAGAGCCAAACCGTCGAATCGCTCAAGGAAGCGGGTTCGCACGTGCTGCTCGCCAATACGTATCACTTGCTCTTGCGTCCTGGCCCTGAGGTGTTTCGCAAATTCGGCGGCATCCATCGCTTCATGAATTGGGATGGTCCCGTCCTGACGGACTCCGGTGGTTTTCAAATTTTCTCGCTGCCCCATTCTCGTGAAATGAACGAAGAAGGGGCTCGCTTTCAAAGTTACCTCGATGGGACCACGCATCTGCTTTCTCCGGAAAAAAGCATTGAAATGCAAAAAGCCATCGGCAGCGACATCATGATGGTCCTCGACCAATGCATTCCTTCCACAGCGGATCGAGAGCAAGCTACGGCGGCCATGCACTTAACCCACCGATGGGCGGCAAGAAGTTTGGCGGCTCGCGGGGATTCTCCTCAATCGCTTTTCGGAATTGTGCAAGGCGCTTGCTACGAAGACCTGCGAAAGCAGAGCGCTGATACTTTGACTGCGCTTCCGCTCGACGGATTCGCCATCGGAGGGTTGGCCGTGGGGGAAGGGTCCAAAGAACGCGAAGACACCACCGAGCTGACGGCGGCGCTGCTACCCAAAGAGTTGCCTCGCTATCTTATGGGAGTGGGAACTCCCTATGATATTTTGGAAGCGGTTCACCGGGGTGTGGACATGTTCGACTGCATCCTGCCTTCGCAGCTCGCACAGCGAGGTGCTGCTTATACTTCCGAAGGACGTTTGCAGCTGCGACGCAGCCAGTACAAGTTTTCAGAAGAAGCACTGGATCCTGACTGCGGCTGCTCCACTTGCCGTCAGTACTCACGCGCTTACTTACACCATCTGTACAAGTCGAGTGAGGTATTGGGATGGAAACTCCTGACGAGCCACAACCTCACTTTTTACCACCGGCTGATGCGCCGGATGCGCAGTAAAATTTTAGCGGGAACGTTTTTCGATTTCTATCAGGCTAGTCGCGAGAAACTCGCCTCCTCCGATAACACGCAGACATCGCGCCCCCCCAAACGGGATCCCATGAAGGGGTTGCGGCTGGGGGATTACGAAGTCCATTCTTCCAGCGAAAGTTTTTTCAGTATCCGACAGGTGACTTCCGGCGAGATCATGCACTCCGTGAGCGATCCCTGCGATGAAGCGCATCGGCTTTACGTCGAACAGTCCGATTTGGCGACGCGGTTGCGTTTCGAGGGAGCCCCGGATCTTGTCGTGTGGGATGTGGGTCTGGGAGCCGCCACGAATGCGATGGCGGCGGTACGCTGTTTCGAGGCAATGTCGCCGCCTGTTGAGGGACACCCTCGACGACGATTGCGGATTTTGAGCTTTGAATGTGACCTGGATCCCTTGCGCTTAGCGATAAAGTATCCGGGCAAATTTCCGCACCTTCGGCACAAAGCCCCTCACATCTTGCTCAAAGAAGGGCGCTATGCCACCGAAGATGGCTGCTTGGAGTGGGTATTGATTCCCGGAGACTTTCTGACGACGCTGAATTCAGCCGAAGCCCCAGACCTCGTTTTCTTCGATCCCTTTTCGTCAAAAACCGACAGCCGCCTTTGGACCTCAGAAGTGTTTTTGAAAATTACAGCACGCGCTGGTGCAAAGCCCTTTGAGTTGTATACCTATTCGGCTTCCACCGCGGTGAGGGCAGCACTCTTAGCAGCAGGTCTGTATATTGGTAAGGGCGCGCCTACGGGACCCAAGCTCGAAACTACGGTGGCATTTCACGGAGCTATTTCACGGCGTACGGAGGGCAAGCCGGTGGAGTGGCTGGGAGAGCAGTGGTTGGATCGGTGGAATCGAAGCCACGCCAAATTTCCGTCGGATCTTCCTGTTGAGCAGCACAGTGTGTTTGAAAAGCGCATTCGCGATCATGCGCAGTGGAACCTTGGAGGCTGAGCGTCTTCCGCAGGTAGTGACTATCCCTCGGTCGCTCTTCGCTTGCTTTTCTCCTGGGAAAAAACGACACGCTCCAAACGCGCGAGCCGTTCCGTCAGGGTCTTACTTTCTGCGATGTGGCTGCGAAGGATTTGGTTGATTAGAGTTTGGTATCCAATGCCTTCCTTGGCGGCCTTTTCTCGATAGGCCATGAGAACGTCTTGTGGCAACACAATGGAAATGCGATGCCCGATGTTGCGAGCCTCAAAATCGGTATCCTTAAGGAGATCTTTTTTTCCATACCGGATATCAGCATTCTTAGTCTTCTTGATATTCATTCCAAACCTCCATCAAATATTTCTGGTGCCCTTCGAGCTGTTCTTGAATGCGCTTCAAGTCTCTTCCCGAGAAGCCTCTGGAGAAAGTACAGTTCAAGGTTTCAATCTCGAACTCGCTAATATATATTAAATATATATTAATGGCAAGGCCAAGCTCGCGACAGCCTAGTTGGAAGTGATTTCGAGCGTTTCAGGAATGGGACTGGTTGCGGCTTGAGCGGGTTCTTCGCCGCAGTAAGTGGACTCGGATTGATCGGCGCACTGAAGTCTTCCCGAAGCTGCGAAATAGAACTGCTCCGCGCCACAGATGCGAGGGCCGCCATGTTGGGCGCAGCAGTTTCCATAGGAGGCGGTGGAGTGTTTGCAAGTCGGTTCCCCGCCGCCGCTGGGGAGGGCGAAGTAGATCAAAATCGCGACCGCAACACCCCTTGTCAGAACTTCAGCAGAGTTCACTGTAGGATAATGGTATCACGCGTGAGCGGCGTATAAAAACGAGTTTAAGTTTACGAAGAAGCGGTGCGGCAAGGCCCTCTAGTCTTCGGACTTAGCAACGGTCTCTTTCACCTTCAGCCGAGACTCGTTGGCCTTAATGAACGCCTTAATGTCTTCGGCCATTTCCAGGAGTTTTTCCCACTGTTCTTTGTAGAGCGTCACCGGGAAGCGCCCCATTCCATAAATCGACACAGCGCCCTTTTCGCTCACCTTCATGGAGAGTCCTCGAGAGGTGGTCTTCTTCAGGGCCGCATTCTCGGCTCGCAGTCTGTCTAATTCAGCTTTCATATCTTCGGACATGGGGGCCCTCCTGTGTTGGTTGCGGTAGACCATAGTGGTGGTGGACCCGAGTTTGCAACTTTCCAGATCTCCGTTATACGTGACGTGCGCCCATGCAGAATTACGTCAATATCTCAGCCTACCGGTTTGCAACCCTGGCCGACCTAAAACCCTTACGCAGCGAGCTCCTCGAGCTATGCCTGCAGGGGCAGATCAAAGGGACGATATTGTTGAGTACCGAGGGCATCAATCTGTTTGTCGCGGGGAAGAGGCCTGAAATTGAGGGTCTGCTGGGACGGCTGGAGCAGATTCCAGGGCTTGCCCATTTAAATCCCAAGCGCAGTGAAAGCGAGCACCAGCCCTTCACTCGAATGCTGGTTCGAATTAAGAAAGAGATTATTGCTTTTGGGGTAGAGGGAATTGATCCTTCTAAACGGACGTCTTCCAAATTGCCTGCACGGGAGCTAAAGCGGTGGCTCGACGAGGGCAGACCCTTCACTTTGCTCGATACCCGAAATGACTACGAGATCAAGCTGGGTTCTTTCGCTCGGGCAATGCCCGCTGGTGTGAGTCACTTCCGAGATTTTCCGCAAGCCGTCGCAAAACTGCCTGTGGAACTGAAAGAGCAACCTATTGTGATGTTTTGCACGGGGGGCATTCGTTGTGAAAAGGCTGGCCCCTACATGGAGGCGCAGGGTTTCAAGAACATACTCCAGTTGGAGGGAGGCATTCTCAAATACTTCGAAGAATGCGGAAACGCTCACTACGAAGGCGATTGTTTTGTTTTTGACCAACGCGTAGGGGTGGACCCTTCACTCGCCGAATCCCCCAACTCACAATGCTTTGCGTGTCTGACGCCTCTTTCTGTCGACGACCAGAACGATAGCCGTTACCAAATCGGCAAAAGCTGTCCGTACTGCTTCAAGACATCGACTGAGCGCATGCGAGAGGGGATTGCACGCCGACAGGGAAAACTGATTGAAGTCACGACTCCCCTGCCAGGCAGCATCCCTTATGAGAATGCCCGACCTCTGAAAGTTCCGGCGCGTTTTGATGGCCGAACGGCTTTGGAAACCTTCAGTGGCATCCTAAAGCACATTCCCGTGGACCTCTGGGAGAAAGAGTTTGGGGAAGGCCGTATTTTGGGGCCTGACCGCGTGCGGATTGGGACGGCCGAGCGGGTACGTGCGGGAGATCGCCTATACAACGTTTCTGCCAAAGTGAGTGAACCGGATGTAGCGACTGCAGTTGAGATTTTGTATGAAGATGAGGCTCTGATCGTAGTGGAGAAGCCTGCGCCCCTGCCCGTACATCCCTGCGGCAGGTACAACAAGAACACGCTTCAGTACTTCTTGAACAAGGTTTACGCACCTCACAAGCCCAACCCGGCCCATCGCTTGGACGCAAATACCAGTGGCGTGATGCTTTACTCCCGGACCAAGCATTTTGCAGGGTTGCTTCAGCCGCAGTTTGCGCATGGCACCGTCACGAAAAAATACCTTGCCCGCGTGATCGGCACCCCAGAAGAAGACGACTTTCGTTGCGACTTGCCCTTAAGCGAACGCACCCTCGAAGTAGGCGCACGCTGTTCTGAGGCCGCGGGTTTGGAGGCGCATACCGTTTTTCATGTCTTGGAGCGGTTTGACGACGGCACTTCATTGCTAGAGGTGAGCTTACTCACGGGCCGGACCAACCAAATCCGTATCCATCTTTGGGAGCTGGGAATGCCGATTCTGGGTGATCAGCTGTACTTGCCTGGCCGCACTTTTGGAAAAGTGCAGACGGGTGAAGTCGAAGATGCCCCGCTTTGCCTGCATTCGGCCGCCATCGGATTCTTGCACCCGCTTACCAAGGAGCCAATGCATTTCCAAAGTCGCCACCCCGCTTGGAGTGTGGTATCGAGGGCCCATGACAAACGCACTTCTCGTCCAGTTTTCCAAGACTCTGAACAATCTCTCGGGCCTATTGGATAAAGCCCAGGCGCATGCGGATTCTAAGAAGTTCGATTCCAAAGTATTTTTGGATTCGCGCCTGGCGCCGGACATGTTCCCTTTAAGTTTTCAGATTCAGATGACCTGCGACACGGCAAAATCTTTTGCCAGTAAGCTCTCTGGAAAAGAGGCCCCCAAGTTCGAAGACGGAGAGAGTTCGGTTGCAGAGTTTAAAGAGCGAATTACAAAAACTTTGAACTACTTAGAATCGATTCGGCCCGAAGCCTTTCAAGGCTGGGAAGCTAGGCAGATTACCAATCCCAGACGGGAGGGGAAGTACCTGCCCGGAAACGAGTGGGCATTGCAACATGCGCTGCCGAACTTCTTTTTTCACGCGACGACGGCTTACGCAATCTTGCGTCACAACGGCGTCGAAATTGGGAAGAAAGACTTTTTGGGTGCATTGAACTACCGCGATATCTAACGCTCGTGGAATCTCGACCCGATAAAAAAGCGATCTTAAAGCTCTTTCAAGATCAAATCGCCGCGTCGTTGGCTGTTTTAGTACAGGCAGCCAATGCGGCACATGAAGCAGCGACTCACGCAGAGTCCAAAGCAGAAGATCAATACGATACCCGAGGCCTTGAGGCTTCGTACCTTGCGGGTGCACAATCACGACGTGCCTTGGAGCTGGAGCAGGCGATTACACTTTTTCGCCATTTGGATGTGGCGCAGTTTGATGAGAAGTCCACGATAGCGGCAACCGCGCTGGTCGAATTGCGAGATGGGGAAAAAGCGAGCTGGTATTACCTATTGCCGCTTGGAGGTGGGTTGAAAGCCGAATTTGAAGGAAAAACGATTCAGACGATTACGCCCCAGTCTCCACTCGGCGGGGCCATCTTAGGCCGCCGCCAAGGGGACGAGGTTCAAATACAGATCCAAAACAAAACCAGAGACTATGAGATTGTCGGAGTTTGGTAATTACCAACCGACGTTGACGTTGCCGCCGCGCGGACCTTGAATATTGACTCCACCCGCGCCGTAGCCATAACCGTTCTGCCATTGCACGTTGCCGGCGCCCCCAAAAGGACCTTGCCACTGCACGTTGCCGCCGCCGCCATAGCCGCCTCCATTAGAGTAAGGCGAACCATAGCCCCATCCTCCGCCATAGCCGTAACCTTGCTGCGGGTACTGCTGCTGAGGATATTGAGGCTGCTGAACCACAGGCGGTTGCGCCACCGGAGGCGGAACTACTTGTTCCTGCCCACAGGCTGCGAGTAATCCGGCTAGAAAAATCATTGTCACAAGAATCTTAGAATCGGTGCGCATAGACACACTCCCTTGTCCACTCATTGTGCACACCCTTTGCCAAGAGAGTTAGGCATGAAGCGACGGGTTGCCTCCGGAGAAAGAGACGATTTACGGCAAGGTGTCCCGAGGAATGTCGTTTCAAGGCGACTAGTCCGCCAAGAGTGTCGCAGGTTTTCTCCTGGCTCATGAGCGCTCGCCCGAGGGCTTTACTGTGCACGTGCCTCATGATTGGTCACCTCTTCTGTAGGCTTAGGGCTGGGTGTGCACGTGCACACCTCATTCTGTTTTCTATTTTTATCGACGATATTTCTTGCCGTGCAGCACATATGAGAATACATAAGTATGTATCTGGAGGCATCAATGCAGTGGCAAGCGATTCACCAAAAAGCAGTCAATCTGAGTAAGCAATACCGCAAGTGCGAGAACGACTTGCTTTCGGCCTTGATGGAAGTGGACCGGGCTAGAATCTATGAACACTTTGCTCTGACAAGCACTTACTCCTATTGCATTCAGGTCCTTCAGCTCTCCGAAGACCAATCCCTCACCCTCATTCGCGTGGCTCGAAAGGCACTGGAGGTTCCGGCTTTAAAGAGCGCTATTGAAGTCGGCAAAGTAACTCTGACAAAGGCCAAAAGAATCTGTTCTGTTTTGACTCCAGACAATCAAACCGAATGGATTGAAAAAGCAGAGACACTCAGCAACCGTTCATTGGAAGCAGAAGTAGTGAAACAATGCCCTCGTGAAGCCGTTCCAGATCGCGTGCGTCCGATGAGCGAACAGTATTTTTCACTGCAATGCATGATAGACGGTGAAACCGAAGGCCTGTTGAAACAGGCGCAAGATCTCTTGAGTCAAAATCAATCGAAGGCAGTCAGCATAGGAGACTTGCTTAAGCCGATTCTCAAAGAGTTTCTGAGTCGACATCACCCTGTGAACAAAGCCAGAAGAGTTGCGGCAAAGAAGGCTCAGGCCCCAGTTGAAACCCCTCGAACCGCCTTGGCTTTCAAGAACGGGAAGAGAATCGCAGCTCCCGCGTCAGTTCGTCATGCCGTGCACGATCGTGACGGGGGACAGTGTACTCACACGCATCCCCTTTACGGGCGCTGTCCCGAGAAGCGCTGGATTCAAATGCATCATCTTGTGGAAGTGCAGCGAGGCGGATTGCATTCGGCGGAGAACCTGACCACCCTTTGCTATGCCCATCACCGACTGGAACACGGTGCACGTGCACAGTAGGGTTACCGAATGAAAAGGGTGAGGGGAGTTAGGCGCTAAGCAAGTGGAATAGGTAGTCGAGCACGAAGAAAATGAGGAACAAAGCGCCACCAAGAATTGCGACCAGTACTAGCCCGACCGCGCCGACAAAAGCGTAGTGCCTGGCTTTTGACAAAGGCTGCCCCGCATTTTGCTGAGCGCGCACTTGGTTGAGAAGCGCGATATTGCGACTGTTGGATTTGAAAGCAAAGTCGAACAGATCCCCAAAAAAGGGAATCGATCCGAAGAGCGTGTCGATGAAAATATTCAGTATCATGCGCAAGGCAATAATGGGCGGCACGTGGTACCGAGCGACAGCCACCAGGATGATCGTGGCTTGAAGTAATAGCATGACCGCTTCGCCCACGCCGGGAACGAGTCCAATGATGCCATCCCATCCAAAACGGAAACGTGTGCCAGGAACTCTAAAGGCCTGATCCAAATACCAGGCGAGGCGATCCAGCGGATCTTGAGGGGGTATTTCAGGGTTCACTTTCGCCACCCTGCAACTTTGGGCTGCTATAGCAAGCAGTGTCAAATGAATGAGAACAGCTACTTACTAAGCTATCAAGAAGTCTTCACTGACCTGATTGGGACGTAAAGTCGATAGCGGAACAGAAGACTTTAAACATTCGAGCTCGAGGTTTGCCTTTGAATCGGCCGTATTTCAAATGGGGGAGTTGGACGGTAGTGCTCCTTGCCTTCTTACAGGCAGGCTGCAGGTCGGACACCTTTGGGAACGTGGTGGGCGAAGGCAGCGGTGGCGGCGTGGGTACCGCTGCTGTAACGATTACTTCCCGGTTTCCTGGCTCGGATGCCGTTACAGTCAATTTCAACGAGTCGGTCACCTTCTTTGTTTCAGCTGTTACGCGGCGTCGGAACGGGATTCTCTACAAATGGACTTTGGACTCGGTCCAACTGCAGCTGGGGGAAACCTCGGACTACGTTCTCAACGGAGCCAGTTTTCCCATCGGTACTTACACGCTGATCTGTCAGGCAGATGATGGCCTCAATACCGCCGATGCCAAATGGACGGTAAAGGTGAATGGCCCCCCGTCTATTACCTCAATCACCCCGACTACGGCGATTTCTCGCACCAGCTATATCACTCCATTAGATTTCTCGGTAACGGCGAGCGACCCCAATCTAGACACTTTGATTTATACGTGGCGATTCGACGGCGACTCAACCATTATGACGAATAACGGGAGCATGGCTACGCTCACGCCCGACGCATCGATGGTGGGGGCTCACAACGTTACTGTTGAAGTTTCAGATGGCAGTCTAACTGCCTCGTGGACTTGGCCCGTCGAGGTGAACTACTTCTACAACCCGTGCAATCTTCTCGCCTTGGGGCAGGTTTGCACCAGTGCGGGCATGATTACCGTGGGAAACACGCTCAACCCGCAGACCAGCGGAAATCAGTTCCGTATCCAGCCGCGTGGAATGCATTTCGATGACATAGATAATCTTTACGTGGCGGACGATGTCAGTGGAGCCATCTACTATTGGAACCGTAGTGCGGCGACCGTCGTCCGGCACGGAGTTTCTGTCGCCGCAAACTCAATGACGATCATTGCGGGTTCCGGCGTACCCGGTTTCGGTGGTGACGGCGGTCCCGCACTTTCCGCTCAGCTAAACAATGCGTACGACATGGTCTATGATCCTTTCGACGGTGCACTTTATATCTCTGATTTTAGCAACAATAGGGTCCGCCACGTAGATAGTTTCGGCAATATCGCAACGCTTGCGACTGCGTCTACAGTTGGCGGTCAGGATTGCAACGGGCCCATAGGCATTGCGCTTCAAGACCCCGTGTTGTGGGTCGCTTGCTCCTCTCGGCACGTCATCTACAGTATCGTTCTACGAGGCGCGGGCGTGGGAACGGTTACCCGAGAAGTAGGGGTGTGAACGGGGCTGCCGGCGCGCTCGGCGATGGCGGAGCGCCCACGGCCGCGCGCCTGCGCAATCCGAGCCGATTGCGCTTCGATCCCAACGGCAATCTCTACATAGCTGAGGATCAAGGTTGTCGTATTCGTGTCTGGAATCGCGAAGCGGGCAATATCTCGTTTGGAGCGGCAACCATCGTTCCAGGAACTTTGGGAACCATCGTTGGAAACAATGCGGGCAATACTTGCGTGAATGGTGGTCTCGGAGGCGCCCCACTCAACGCGGCGGGGAATCTCAACCGCGCACTGGGCATGGACATTGCGGAAATTGTCGCAGGCCGCCCTACGCTGTTCTATGTGACTAGTTATAGTTCCGCAGACATCCGCGTCGTCAATTTCACGGGCAGCCTTCAGTCGTTCGGTGCGGTGAACGTCGCCAACAACACCATCGGCAAAATCATCGGTTTGACTGCCTCGGGCGGTTACACGGGCGAGGGATTAGACGCCTCAACGAAGAGAGTCAATAATCCCATCTGCGTGAATATCGATCCGCTCACCGACAACATTATGTTCTGCGATCACGGAAATTTGCGCTTACGGTACGCTGAAGCCGGAACCAATATTGCCAACCGTTTGGCGGGCATTGGGTTGGCGCGTAGCGTAGCAGTCGCCACTGTTGTAGATGCGACGCTCCCGACCACGGAACAGATTTTCGGAACCCCGAATTCACTCGTCTATGACGATGCTTTGCGGATGCTCTTCTTTTCTAATCAGACAGTACATCGGGTGACGGGAATTCAGCGCTTTGGTCAGGGGGGTACTTCCATCGGCACTGGAAATGGTGGATCGGCGGTGAACGAAGATGAAGTACCTACCAGTGCTTTGCTAAATAGCCCTCGGGGAGTTGCTCTACACGACGGCGATCTAATTTACTGCGATTCGACCAATCACGTCGTGCGTGCTTGGAACAGATCTTCTGTCGACAAGTTGATTTTCGGAACCTTTGTAGGCGCTGGGAGAGTGAGCACCATTGCTGGGGTGAATGGGGTTCTTGGGAACGGACCATTTGGTGTTGCTGCTACTTCCAGCAACTTCAACAGCCCAGGAGGCGTTGCCTCTGATGGAACAAACCTTTTCATTTCCGACACCACGAACCATTGCATAAAAATGTTAACCCCAGCCGGGATTGTATCGGCGGTGGCAGGGACCTGTGGAACATCAGGGACTGCCGCCGTCGACAATCAACCGGCGACCACCATCTGGTTAAATTCACCTGAAACTATATCCACCGACGCCAACGGAAACTTATACATCGCCGATCGCGCCAATAGCCGAATTCGTTATGTGAACCTCAACACCGCACCCTCCATCCAGATTGGGCTGCGAACGGTTGTGCAGGGGAATATGTGGACCGTCGCTTGTGGGGGTGCGGTAGCTGGAGATGATTACGCAACGCTCATTACGTGTAGCAATCCCTACGGCGTAGCGAGTCGACCCGGACAGTTTTGTTTCAGCAATCAGGGTCATCACAATGTGCGATGTGTAAACATCGCCACAGGGCTTTTGACCACCGTATTCGGCAGGCCCCCTTCGAATGCCCGAGCCGGTGCGCCCCTGAACATTGAGCAAGAGGGAGTCGCGGGTAGTGCCGCCTTGCTCAATGCACCGAGAGGCGTTGCTTTCGATGCGGAAGGGTATTTGTACATTGCGGATACCGGCAATCATCTGATTCGAAAAGTCTACTTGGGAGCAAGTCCATGAGAGTTTTAGCGGTATTGGTTTTTGCGCTGTTACTTCTGCCCTACGTCGTGGGTTGCGCGGGAAGTTCCATGCGAATAGAAACGTTTCCCGAAGGGGCGGAAGTTATGTTGCTCCGGCCCGGCCAAACTCCTGTGGTTCTGGGTTCGAGCCCGGTAACCATCAATCAAACCGCAAACCCCGAGGTATTTACCGGGGCCGCGGGAGTTCGCATCAGCAAAGCAGGCTTCTTGCCCGAATCGGTTTTGGTTCCGCAAACGCGATTCTCAACCACTTCTGTTTACTCGCTTAAGCTTCAGCAAGTCGAACTTCCTGAGAGCTGCAGCCGTCAGGGAGCGGCTGCCTCTGATCTGGCCAGAGGGGTGGCGACGGTTCAAGGCTTGATTGCCAATAAGGATTATATTCAGGCTGAATCCGCCTTGCGTTCCTTGGTCAACAAGTTTCCCGATGTGAGTGTTTTGCACGATTTGCTCGGGAATCTCTATTACATTCAAAAGGACGTCGCGCGTGCGCTGGCAGCTTACCGAGCCTCCAATAACTTGGAACCGAACAACTCGCAGACGACCCGAATGATCGACAAGTTAAGCGTTATTTCTGGCGAGTCGTACCGCAAGGAAAAGCAGCCTTAAGGGGAAAACTATGTACTTTGGAATTGGACTTTTCGTCGCTGCGACTGCCTTTTTTATGGCGGTAACACACCTGAATCAGCCCGCGGGTGTCTACTATGATTTCGTGGCATTTGTGATGGTAATCGGGGGGACAGCCGCCGTCAGCGTGATCACATTCCCTTGGCAATACCGGCACGAGTCACTCCAAGCCTTGAAAGCGCTTTTCAATCAGAGTGAGCACAACACGAAACTCTTGCTGGCTGAAGCAATTAACTTTGTGAGACAACGCGGTGGCCAGGTCAACGTACAGACACGGGGCCTTCCTGGACTGGTGCTGCGTGACGGAGCCGAATTGATTTCGCTGGGAGTCCACCTCGATAAGATTCACGAGATACTGGAAACACGGGTCGTTCACAAAGTGCAACGGCTTCGCAAGGTGGGGGCGTCGATTCGTGCTCTGGCCAAATACCCACCTGCCTTTGGTTTGGCGGGAACGGTGTTGGGTCTAGTGAGTTTGATGCGAGCGGTATCGGCGGGTGCGGACGCCAAAGAAACAGGCGTTGCAATGGCGATTGCGTTGATCGCGACTTTCTACGGAATTGTGGTGTCCAACTTACTCATCAATCCCGCCGGTGAGCTCATTATGAACTACGCGCTCGAAGAGCAGAAGAGAGCGGAAATTGCGTTGCAAGCCGTGCTGCTTGCAAACTCAGAAACAAACGCCCTTGAAGCACAAGAGCTCTTGAACTCGTTTGTATCTCCTGAAGATCGCATTGATGTCATCGCTTCCATTGGTGCGGTGAGTGGAGCGTCTGCATGAGAGGGCACTCACGCGTTCGGAAGAACTTTGAGAGAGAGACTGAGATCGACTCCGAAGGGAGCTGGATTCTCAGCTACGGTGACATGGTCACTTTGCTTCTCATGTTCTTCATTTTGTATTTCAGCGTGGATCCTCAGACGGATCGGATGAAGGCGATTCAGGCAGTGCTGCTCGATCAACTGGCGCCTAAGGACTCTTCAGCTACGGGCCAGCCCTACAACTTCTCATTGGGTAAAGGAAAGGGAGAGGCGCTCAGTGAAACACTAATCAGCAAGTGGGGCGCTCAAGTGGGAACGATCGGAGATAAGATCTTTGTGGAGTTTCCTGAGGTTTCATTTTTTGCGTTTGGTGGTGTGAAGGTGCAGTCCGAAGGTGTTAAAAAACTGAGGGAGTTTGTAAAGTACTACACCCCTTTTGCGGGAGACTACCTTCTCACCATCCGTGCTTTTACGGACACGGTCCCGGTTTATGCAAATGGTTCATCGCTCTTCAAGGACAACTTGGAGCTGTCGGCACTTCGATCGATTGCGGCTCTGAGGCATTTGCAAAAAGCAGGCATTCCCTTGAGGAGAATGCGAGCCGAAGGGTACGGAGAGTTGAAGCTGTCCGAAGAAGACAAACTAAAGAGTTTAGAGTCCGCCAAGAAACTAAAACAAAAGGGCATTCCTTTGGCCCGTCGACTTGTGCTCATCATTGAGCCCGAATTGAGGGATAAGCTGTGAACCACTTAATCCGACCACTCATCGTAACATTTCTCGTGTTTAGCGCATTGCTTTCGGCGGAGGATTCAATCTTCCAACATCCGAGAGTTTCGGAACTCGAAGAGAAGTTGACCAAAGATGCGGGCACGTTCCTCCGCGGGCGTTTTCCTAGCATGCCGTTTGTGGTGACTGCGAAACTGGATCCGCTTTTTCGGACGGAGCGAGGTGAATTTGCTTACTCAAAAGGCGAGAAACTTCCCTACTTTGATCTGGATTCTGAAGAGATAAAGGATGAATGGGATGATCCGGATCGCCCTCTCATCGAGCTCTTGCGGCGTGTAAGAAAGACCGTGGTATCGGTTTCCTTGCCAAACTCCATTAGTGAAGCCGAGGCCATGGAGATTAAGGACTCGTTGTACTCAGTGCTGCATCTCAATCAAGCGCGCGATGAAATTCAGATTGCCCGTCGAGGATGGAATACCGCTGGTTTTCACTGGCTCTTCATTGTTCTAGGTTTTGGAGCGCTCGTGCTTTTCTTGGGCGGAATGACGCTCATCAACCGGTACTCAGTGGGACGTATCGCCAAAGCGCTCGCCGAGAACAAGGGTGGGTCCACTACGGTGGTGGCACCGAGCTCCCCTGGCAATTCTGCTTCCACACGTGCTCCTTCTCGCTCGGAAGGCATGGGCGGCAACGTAAAGGTCAACGACCCCTTGAAGCTAAAAGACATTGTGGCTCGAACCATTGAGCAGCTGTGCAAGAAAAAAGCCTTTCCTTCCCGGTTAGACTTGTTCGAGCTAGATGACTTTGGGCAGAGGAATCCGGGCGCGCTTGGGGCTCTTCTCGTAGAGTTTCCGGATGAGATTCAAGCGCGAATTTTCTCGCTCAGCTCAAATCCGTGTTGGTTGGAAGCGCTTACTTCTCCTAGCACGCTGGAGTTTGAAGCTTTAGAAGTGCTTCAGAAACTTGCGCGCAACCCTCACCACGAGAAAGCGATGTTGTGGAATGAGACGATTCTCAGCATCTGGCGGCTGGACGACGAAAAGCGTGCCGAGTTCGTGAAGGGTCTTAAGCAAGAGGAAGCCTTTGCGATCTTGAATTCCATGCCAAAGGGCATCGCTTTAAAAACCGCGCGCCGGGCCTTTCCGGGAGCATGGGCGGGCATTCTGGAGGAGCCAGAGAGTCGTCCTGTCGACGATAATCTGTGTGAGCAGCTTCGGCAAAAGGCGCAGACGATCATGCCGCTCAATGATTCTTCAGCCTTGCGGAGGCATCGCGTGCAGCTGGAGCTGATTTCGCATCTGCGTCACGTCGACGCCTATGAAGAACGAGACATTTACAACGTCCTTCCCGCGGGATCGAACGTCGTGGAGACCCGTCCGCCCTTTTTTGCTATTTTGGATTGCGACGAAGACGTTCTCAAGCGGCTGGTTCCACAGTTTTCATTGGAGCACTGGGCAATGTCATTGCGAGATCTCAAGGCGCCGGATCGAGCCAAAGTGGAGAACATGTTTAATGACAAGCAGCGCTTTCTCTACAACGAGAAGCTCAAAGCGCAGATCGGAGCGCCTTTAGATGCGGAGACCATTAGTAGAACGAGGGAGCAAATTGGTTCCAGCGTGTTACGCATTCGTAACGAGATACAAGCAGAGCAAGCTCAGGCTGCGGTCGCCCTGAAGGAATCCGAATATAAAATGAAGGTTCGCAAGGGCATGATCGATCCCCAGGAGCCTGGAGAGAAACGAGACCGGGATGCGGCGTAATCGGTTGCATATCGCCCTTTTCTTGGGGTGCTTGTGGGGAACCTCTGCTCATGCTGGCAAGATTGAGCTGATGCTTGGGGCCTACAGCTTCTCGGCGATCTCTCCAAGCAAGACGGGAAGTCTTACGAGCCTGGGCGCCTATCGGGTGGCTTTTTCGCAACCCGTTTTTTCGGCTTTCGAGGTGTCCCTAGGCTACACCATCCTGGCATCGCAAATCGTCGCTGGGGATGTCGCCTATGGCTTTGACTTAGGGCTTGCTTGGTTTCCTCTTTCACACGCATCCACTACGGTCATCCAAAGATCTGAACAGACCTTGACCATTTCCGAGAACTGGCGCCCCTATGTCGGCGCATCGTTCGTTCAACGCCAGTTTCAGGTGGTACAAACCGGGTATGCAGGCATTGGATTCAAGGCCGGTGTTGAGCACCCACTTAGCAGCTCTCTCTACCTACGCGGCGAAATGCGTTATATTTTGTACTCTGCCGATGTAGATTCAAGCGCACGCGAGTTTGATCTCTTTATGGGCGTCGTCTTCGGCTTCTAGGATTTGTGAAGCTCCCACACACCTGCCGAGGGAGGATCCACTTCTACGAGCCTCCAAATTCGACCGCACTTTAGGCACTTGTAAAGATGCTCGAAGTCATTTGCCCGGGTTCGAACTATTTCGATTTCCTCGAAGTTGGGTGGTACCAACAAGTCCATAAATTCATAACAGGCACTATTGCCCGGGAAGCCATAGCCGTCTCTGTGCATTCTGGTGCAGGAACAATCTTTCATTCTAAGGGTCCTTCCCATTTCATCCACGAGGGGTCAACTCCCTCCGGTAAGTATATCTGGATCTTTCCGCCCGTATACATATCGGCAAAGGCGTCACCTCGATACCTGATATCGATTCCTGATTCCAGGTCGAACAATTCGTTGGCTTCGATGGTGGCCTTAGATTGTCCGGCCGCTTCGCCGAAGAAGATGCGATTCTTCTTGCCCTCTGACATGGCGGGTATCTCAACAATCTGATGCCGTTCGATTTTTGCGTAGCGTCTTATTGGCGACCCTGGGTTGGGGCCCAACTCATGAAAGGAGGGATGAATGGCCCAACCGGTCTGCGCGTCTAGAACGCCAGCGGGTTTCTCCAGCGCCCACCACTGGCTGATTTTATCTGGAATCTTTTTCCCGGTTTTGCGATCGAAACGCGCAGGCGGACTGATTCCCGCGCGTTGTAGCTGCAACGGTGCATCCAGTTCGATTTCGGCAAAGCGCATTCCGGTAAATGTCTCGGAGATTCGATACTCAATATCAGCTCCGTGGTTCATCGCATCAAAATAGCCAACTACTTTTCCCTTGATCTTGGCAAAATCCAGATAGAATTGAGCCGACCGTCCGGGGAATAGTTTTTTTCCCAGAGCGACTGACGTCCGGCCCATTCTGCGTCGCACGGCTACTTTGCTGAGGCGTTTTGCCTCGGTGAGCTTGCCGGTTTGACCTACTTTGCTGGCCTTTGAAGCTTTCGCGGCTTTGGTGACGGTGAGAACCGCCGTTGCGACTTCCAGAACTCCCATCGTGGCCCATTTGGCTAGGAGCTCTTGCTTTTTTCCTTCTTTAACGGCTTGGTCATACTCGTCGATAAACCCCTGCTTCGTCGCTTCGTACAGATTCTCCAAAAGCTGGAGCGCCTCCCCAGCGGCCCTCTCCTTTTGAGTGGGACTGCCGAATTGCATGGTGAGAACAAACTCCGCCCACCCTCGAAGCAGTGCGATGGCTTGTGCTTGTGTCTTGTCGTCCGTGCAAAGCTTGTGGGCCAGCTTCACCATATCCACTGCACCCATGACTAGGTCTTCGCCAAACTGGTAAGCCCCCTTTTTTATTCCGGTAGCGACGTCACTTTTGAGGAGTGCTTCGAGGGTATTGTCCTCCCGAACGTTTTGAGTATCGCGCCAAGCAGACTTTTCTCTTGTGGCCTGTTCGAACATTTGCCTCCCCTAGGGAGGCAATAGCAACGCCTGTTCCAGCCCGAACTAGGCACGAAACTTGGAAAATTAGAGCAAAATTCTCAGAGGTGAGACTTCAGGAAAGAGATTCTGCAAGGTTACCAGAACCAACTCATGACCTGTAGGAATAGGCCTTTGAAGAAGGCGAGCATGCTAAAGCTCGCGGCGGAGGCTCCGCACCCTTCCGGATCGGATTCGTTCCAGCAGCCGTCAAAAATGTGGAGAGCGTACTGTTGGTCCATTTGCCGCAAGAAACCGATGTTAGCGGATCGATTCAAATCGATGAACTCAGAACGAATCATGTTGTCGTCCCAGCCACCTGCATGGGTAACGCCCACTAGCTTCCAAACGTCGTCTTGTATCTGCAACATCGGGCCGCCGGAGTCCCCAAAACAGGCGCCTGCCTGATTCTCGGATCCTAGGATACGAGTGGAAGCAAAGCTTTGGCGCAGCTTCTCTGTGGGCGTTGAAACGAGTTCGAGATAATCGGTGACGCGATAAAGGTTGTTCGTGCCCGTGCGTTTAACGCCAGAACCCTGTTTTGTATTGAGGTCGTTGCATCCAAATCCCACCAAGCGCACTTCCTCTCCGCGCTCGGGGCGTCGACTTCCAATGCCCATGACGGCACCTTGATCGGGTTCAGCAATGTCTTCATCAAAAATCAGCATCGAAAGGTCAGAGGTGTCATTCACATCGCCTGTTCCCAGGTTGCGTCTCACCGATGTGATAAACCAACCTTCTGTCGTGTAAATGCGGTAGTTCCCAGGACTCAGCGTACAGTGGGCCGCGGTAACGACGCCGCGGGGTGAAACAATCGTACCCGTACACATCCCATAGCCACCGGGCATGCCCACTAAAACCACGGCAGGGTACTCCGAGGTCTGTTTGACTTCTTCCGAACTAGCCGCGCTTAGCATGCTGTAGTCTTGCGTTTGGGCGCAACCGACGAGGCACAGGGCGATGGGTATGAGGTATTTCAAAGTACGTCCTTCAGATACGAAACCAGACACTAGGATCGCACAGAATTGTGCCGGGATTTTGTGGGTGAAGATTGTGCTTAAACTGTCACGCAATTATGTTGGCTGCGACACAATCACGGCTATGATGGACCCCTGTCTGAAGAGCTAGGAGGGGCAATGCGTTTGAGGAATCAGGTTTTGGCAGCAGGCATCATTTTAGGAGCGTTAACCGCGTCCGCAGAGTTTGAAGTTTGTAATCGAACGCCAGACGAAGTGCGATACATCATGGGTTCATACATCGTTCGTTCAATGGATGGGCAAGAGCAATTCGAGTTCCGCGCCGCCGGCCATTACCCTCTCCCCGCAGGGAAATGCCATACGGTGGATGGGAGTGGTCAGCGCCGCCTCTGGTTTCGCGCACATAATGCCAAGGGGCAAAGGTGGATCGGCGGGTCCGAAGCCATTCGGCTCAGGCTTTTTTGCGTGGATCCCGTCAATCCCTTTAACAACGACGATGCCGCTTTCCCCAGTATCCATCAGGATGCATCGTTGTGCGCGAGCCGAAAGGGAACGCTTACCGAGCTGTTCGAAGTACTAGGAGAGAGACCACGCCATAAGCTGGAGTTTATTTCTTCACCGGCTTCCTCAGACGCATCAGATTCACCAGATTTATCGGATCCCTCGGTAGGTCCGGGGTTCTCTACGGAGCCGCCGCAGAGCTAGAACATCCAACCCAGTTCAAAGGCGAGCGAGTTAAGGCTAAACGGAGAGATGTTTGCAAGCTGGGACGCTTGTTTCACTGAGTAAATGACGCCGGCCTGCCACGGTTGGTCGAACAGCTTGAACTGGACGCCGAAGACTAGCTGAACGCCGTAAGTCAGGCCCAGTGTGCCCGAGTCGGTCCCTGGGGGTGGCGTACCGATTCGAAGGAGATTTCCCCCGAGCGTCAAGTTGCCTTCCAGCATCGGAAGTATCGGTCCCTTTGCGACCGGAATGAATGCGCATCCTGCTACGAGCTCGCCGCCAAAGCCGGTCGCTGCGTACGACGTATTGGCGATGAGAATCTGTCCAGGGGTGTAGGAGAGAAAGGCACCCAGGTTGAGTTTGAGAAACCGCGCGCCTTTGCGCATCTTCACACCCGCAGCGAAAGTCCACGAGCCGGAAAGACTGGCAGAGTCGGGGCCTGCTAGCGATTCAGCATGGATAGCCAAAAGGGGACCTTCTCCGCCGATATTCCCCGCCCCAAAGGCGAGCGAGGGCAGCGCTAGCAAGATGAAGGCAATATTCCGGATGGCGTGACGCGTCATGTCTGAAGGGTCCTCACTGTCTTATCGGAGCAAGGCCGGGCGGAAGTTATCTACGGCGTGTCAAACCCGCTCGGTCGGGATTCGAACGACAAAGCGAGTATTGGAGCAGTCGGTGTCGAGTGTCAGTGTCCCATGGTGCGCTTCGATTAAGCTCTTTGAAATGCTTAGACCAAGCCCGGTGCCTTTTCCGACTTGTTTGGTTGTGAAGAAGGGTTGGAAAATCTGCTTGGCTGTTTTCATGGAGAGTCCTGGCCCACTGTCCGTAACTGCAATTTCCATAGAGTTGTCGACTCTTTTGGACTCAATTCGAACCCAAGGCGTGGTCATTCCTTCCAACGCGTCGGCGGCGTTGTTGAGAAGATTCAGTAGCACTTGTGCTATCTGAGAGGGGCGGCATTCAACGGTGTGCTTCGTGGACTCGTGGGTAACCTGGACGAGAATGCCTCGACTTGCGAGCCGCTCACTGCAAATAGAAAGAGTCTCGTCCACCAAATCTGAAATGCGGACCGTGGATAGTCCGTCCTGTTCGTTGCCGTAGGTGAGGGTGCGCATCCCGGAGATGATGCGGGCAATGCGAAGCGCTGTCTGTTCAATTTTCCCTGATTGTTCTACGCATGAAGCCAAGTCGATAGAAGGCTCTTGAAGCATTTCCGCCAGCTGTCCTGCCATGGTGTGAATGACGGCGAGCGGCGTATTAATTTCGTGAGCGATGCCACCAGCCATCTCTCCCAAAGATGCCATTTTTGCTGCGCTAATGCTTCGGGCGCGCTCAAGCTCAATGGCGTGCTCTTTTTGAAGCTGTTCCGTAATGTCACGACAGATTCCCATCGTCATGACTACTTTGTTCTGCTTGTCGAAGATGGGGTACTTCACGGTCTGTACGCTGCGAATGGCTCCATCGTGGCGGATCAGTGGCTCCACAGGGATCTCGAGCGCGCGCCCGTGTTCAATGACCCAAGCATCATCTTTCATGTATTGCAGTGTCTGATCCGGAGGGACAAAAGGGGCATCCAGGAGGCCTTCAATTTGTGCGTTGCTCATATTGTAGTACGACAGGAACGCTTTATTGGCCCATAGCAGACGAGAATCACAGTCCTTCACGAAGATAAGATCTTCAACCGAGTCGAGGATCTGGTGAAAGGTGGGGGCATCGAACCGGACTTTCCGCACCCTCTTGCGTTTAGTTTTCATCGCTCACAGCTCTGAGAGTATTTTACGAACCTCTCGAGCAATGACCTTTCTGTCGAACGGTTTAGTGAAAACGGCTCGGGCACCTAGCTCTAGCGCTTGATCGGCGGTAAGATCTAAGAACCCGGTGATCAAAATGACTTGGGGGCGTGGCGACTCCAACTCCCTAAATTTCAGCAGGAGATTGAGGCCATCGCCGTCGCTCATTCGAATATCGGAAACCACCAAATGGACTCGCTCCGCGTTCACAATCGAGAGAGCCTCACTACCACTTCCTGCGGTGAGCACGTTGTATTTCTGCCGCCGGAAATCAAAAGCAATAGCATCCCGAAGCATGGGGTCATCCTCTACTATCAGCAGAGTGGCACCTTCGAGGTTCATTGGGCCGCCTGGCTTAGATTCTGTCGACGTTGCTCAAGTAGGGTCTTGAGTTGAGCGAGCGCCCTTTGGGCTTCGGCCAGCTGAGAGCCGATAGGCTTGTCCGCGCCCTCATCGATGGCAAGGTCGACGACTAGAATCGCAATGGCAAGGGGAGTGGAAAAGCGATGAAGAAAATCGGCTTCGGATTCAAGTTCAAGCACCTTGGGGCTTTAACAACGGGTGCCTGGAATGACAAGGCGGACATCGCTTTCGATTTATACCCCTTAACAAGAAAGGCCACCCACTCTAAAGCGTCCCGGGAATCTTGTAGGTAAAGCTTGTTTTAGCTTCTGAGTTGATCAGCTCCGCGAGTGGTAAAAACGCGCTCGTCTGGGCCACAATCTCATTTTGCGCTTCTGTATTTCCGGTTACCCCAAATTCATAGTGCTTGGCCGCTTGAATGAGATAGAGCTCGTGTGCCAGTTTGGCGAGCCTCACTAAGTCTTCCGCTTGATAGTCCAGAATCATTCTAGAAACGGATTGCTGGCAACCCGGTAGCGGAGCATCCAGGGCGATGCCGCAGACGGTTCGAATTTCCGTTTCCAGCGCCAATTCTACCGCTCTTAGTTCGATGATGTTCTCGTCGTGATTGTACAGGCTCTGGCCAAGGGACATTGAAGCACATGCACGTTCCAATCTGTCCAATCGCCCCTGGAGGACAGCGACTCTCGATTCTAGCGAATTTCTTTCTGCTTCAGGAAGGGTTTCCACTTCTAAGTCGATCCACTCAGATAGTTTGATGAAGCGCTCCAGCGTTTTGTCGTACTTTGCCTTCTCGCGGACGACATACACGTTCGGAATGACCTGTCGAAAGTGGGTGCGATTGAGCTCTCCTGAAAGAGCCTCTGTCCCTTCGAGTACCGCTGTGAATCGGCTAACCGACTCAAGCTGCTCCTGCTGTGCCATTTCATCTTTGGTCGGTTCTGTGGCTTTCTTGCCGCAGCCTGCAACTATCCAAAGACTAAGAACCAAAACTTGAATCACTACGCGGGCCATCGACTTTCTCCTCGGTTAAGAATCCCGCGGCACACCAAGAGCAAATCGAATGCCAGCCAGCTTTAGCTTAGTGGCCCCCTGGACCGGTCAGCCCTGAGTTTTCACTCTTGAGATTCAATTCAAAAGTGACCACCTCGCACCCCTAGGCTTTTAGAATCCAATGCCCATTTGGAAGGAAAATTCGTCGAGAACGAATCCGGACTGCCCGATTAAGTAAGTGGCTCTTCGGATATCGTAGGTCGTTCCCGCATAGATAGAGAATGTTTGAAACTTGATCTGGCACCCCAAAGCCACCTGCGCGCCATAGGTAAGACCCATCCCCATCGGATCGATTCCCGGATATAGCTGGGAAGTGCGAGCGGCTCGCGCCCCCAAAAGCCCGTTGAGAAAAAGCGTCGGGCTTATTGTACTTCCATCGAAGGGCACTATTCCCGCTCCACCCATAAACTCCGCACCAAAAAGTTGGGCTCCAAATCCATTGCCACCGATCACCGCCTGCGCGGAAGGGGAAAGGGAAAAAGCTGCACCTGCCAAGAGCTTGAAAAACTGTCCTCCTTGGCGGCGTAGCAAAGTAATTTCGAACGAGGGCGATCCGGTGAAGCTCTTCTCCGTACTCCCTACATGGGTTCCATAGGAGAGGAGCAGCACATTGTCCTGCGCAATCGCGGCGGGCGCCCAGAGCAGAAGCCCCACTAGGAGTACTGAATGGAGTTTAGGGCACAACAAGGATGAACTCCGGTGTGCTCAGGACCGAGTCGCCAAGAATGCCGACAAACTCCCCCTGCTCAGTGACTTCGACGAGGTAGTTTAGAACGCGGTCTATGACGATGAGGTTTCCATTGGCTCTTTGAGCGATGCCTCCTGGTGTACTTAGAACGCCTAAGTCACTGTAAGAAGAGACGACTGAGCTAAGCGATGAGTCGTACACTCTCAAGGTATCGGTCGTGCCTGAAAACACCGCTGCAATATTGCCACTTTGCAGTTCCATACAGTCTGCCACGTCCGTAGTGGCTGCGATTCCTGATGCAACCGTGGCTACTTGAACGCCAGCATCGGAATAGGTGCGCACGGCATCGGTGCCCGTCGAGCAATGGACAAAACCGGCAGTTTGGAGTCGGTGCAGTCCGGTTCCCGTCGTTTGAAGGGTTTTTGGCCACGCACCTGTCGTTACCCGATAGCCCTGTGGATCAAAGCGCTCAATGTTATTGGATTCAACCACCAGGACGTCACCGGAAATGAGCTGAGTCAGACCCCGCAAGTTTCCCGTGAGGTTGGAGTTCGCGGCATAAACCCGAGACGTGCAGCCGGCTGCGCTGACTGCTTCTATTCGGTCAGCTCCATCCACGGCGACGAGCAGTTCGCCGGTGGTATGCATCCACCCAAGTCCGTACACTGTTTCTGACGAATTGATGACGTTCAGTGCAACGCCCTTGTAGGTGCCGGCCGAGTCGAGAACGAGCACCACATCAGATCCCGAATTGGAAACCACGATATCCCCGGTTTCAAAGCAGGGGGCCGCGGTTTCGCTCGAGCTCAAGTCGAGCTGTCCGCAGGTAACGAGAGTGGATGCCACAAGAAGTGCAGCGAGTAGACTCAGGACATTGAGCTTTCTGTAGGTTTCCACACCTTATGGATCGGATCTTTGGAGGCTGAGCGTTACTCAAACCATTCCGATGCCGCAGAGCGTCTTGCGCGGGGAGGGACTGAAGAATTCTTGACCCGCAAGCGGCCTGAAATGCAACGGCCCCCGCAGATCGCAACATTCCGGTTGGTAAACAAAGACCCGGCAAAGTCCGTATTACTCCCAAAACAAAGTATGAGGACACCGAAGGGAGTATTGAGCACAATCCACTTAATGGACGTCCGAAGCCGCGAGAAAAGTCGGCTTAATTTCTGTCGAAGCTCTGCCTGAGGCGCTAGACTGCCGGCCGTGGACCGGTTGCAAGCATTAGGCGTGAAGTTTCCCTACTTCATTGCGCCCATGGTGGGTATTAGCCATGTGGCTTTTCGCGAATTGGTTCGCCATTACACGCCTCCCTCCCTTGAGCCGCTGCTGTTTACGGAAATGATTTCCAGCCGTCGGCTTCCTACCGAACATATAGGTGAAGTCGAGTACATGCGAACCAGCGTTGGAGAGAGTAACCTCATTCCCCAGCTGCTTTGCAACGAAGAGCCGTTCATTGCGAGTAGCATGGAAAAGTTGCGGGGCATTCATCCCTGGGGCGTCGACATCAATATGGGTTGTCCTGCGACCCAGACGCTGAAGCACAACTGGGGCGTTCAGCTTATGCACGACAAAGGCAAAGCCGCTGAGGTGGTGCGGTTCGCGAAAAAATATTCCGACCGTCCTATCAGTGTGAAATTGCGTGCCGCCTTGGGTCGGCAATTCGATGAGAACTACCTGCTGGAGTTTACTCAGTCGCTCGAAGAGGCAGGGGCAGATTGGCTGACGATTCACTGCAGAACGCAAGAGCAAGGACACCACGGCTACGCACGGTGGGAAGTCGTCGAGAAGGTCGCTGCTTGTCGAGGCATTCCCGTGGTTGCTAACGGCGATGTGCACACTTGGGAAGAGGCCTTGTTTGTAAAGAATACCCACAAGGTGGACGGCGTGATGATTGCGCGTGCCGCCACCGCTCGCCCCTGGATTCTCTGGCAGATCGCCCACCAGATGGGACTAAAAGACAAGCCGGTGAATGCGATGACGGAGCGCCCTCCTTTAACGCGTGACGAAGAAGGGTCCGAGTATTTTGCGGCAGTGCTGCGACTGTCTTGCCTCATTTATGATTACTTCGGCGATACACCGGAGTCGCTTCGGAAGATGCAGTTTTACCTGACGCAAGGCAGCCGCTGGCTGGTGTTCGGCCATGGGTTTTTAATGGCGGTGAGGCGCACGAAGTCTTTGGCAGAGCTTCAGGACTTTGTGAACGACTATCGTGATTCTAATTCACAACAGATGATGGCCCACGCGCGCACCTAATATTCAGAGGCAGCGATAGCCCCACCAAACAAGTCATCTCAACGTTCATGAGCGCTCTAACGGTTGGCCACCCTGCAAACAGTGTCTGTCGAAATAGATAGTGCCGAAGGGGAGTATAGAAGCCAAAAAGGCCAGACCACTCTTTCGAAGGGGCCACTCATAGCGGCTTGCGACCCAGGCGAGCAACATCACATAAGCGATGAATAAAACGCCGTGGGCCATTCCCACCCATTTTACTGCGTAAGGTTGGCCATAAACATATTTGAGCGGCATGGCGATGCCCAGAAGCACCAAAAAAGAAATCGCTTCGAGGTAGGCCGTGATGCGAAAGATCGTCATATCGCAGTTGTAAACCCAAATGACTGTGCTATCCAAGTCGCACTTTGAAAACATTATTGCTTCTTCTCTTTGTTTCGGCTGAGCTCGTCTTTGCTGGGGGACCGGCTGAATTCCCCATCGCACCGCAGACACCGGGCCAGCACACCTTTCCTTTTGTTCCGGAAGGTAGTGTTTCCATCGAGAATCTCCATGGGAACGTCCGCGTTTATTCCGTGGGGGGCAGGTCTCTTGTCCTGAGTGTCGATGGACTACGTCAATCGGAGGAGGCCGCGAACTTACGAGTGTGGGAACCGCGGTCAGGAAAGTTTGTCATCCAGGTTGCCTATTCCAAAACCGAGGAGGGCTCACAACCCGAAACCCATTTAGCAGTAGGAGTACCCCGCTCGCTGCTTCACCTCAAAGTGAGAAGTACGGGGGGTAACATCTCCATTGAACATCTGAGCAACGTGCCCCAACGGCTCCTGATCGCGACCACCGAGGAGGGTAGTGTGAATGTTCGCAACTCGGTGGTTGGGGGGCTCATTGTCCAAGGCGTGATTATCCGAGCCGATGAATCTTGCCGCGAGAAGTTGGTCGGAAATGATGCTGAGTCAAGAGGTCTCTATGAGCGCCGCTTCGATTTCGATCAAGAAGGATGGCCGGAGCAGCTTCCTTAGCGTTGGTGCATCCAAGTGTTACGCTCGAGAACGTAGTACTCGATCGGATCGAAATTGAAGTCATAATCCACATGAAACGCGGCAGGGACTTTGTCTCTGGAAATCGAAGTAAAACCTAACTTCTCGTGCAATCCAATAGAGGCGTGGTTGGTCTCTCCAATGCGCGCAAAAATTCTTTCCATTCCGAGATCTCGAAACGCGTAGTCAATGGCTGCTCTTTTGGCTTCCGTTCCAAAACCTTCACGCAGTCGCGGGTTGGGCAACATCACTGGAACGGTTCGTCCGAACTCCTCGACAAAAACGCGATCAAAGTAGATCGATACTTGTGCGGCTCCCTCCGCAGTCCGAATGGCAATGGTCCCCACGACTTCATTTGTATCTTTGGCGACCACTTGGAGCCAATCGCGCTGGTCCTCGGCGGGACGGCCGATATAGAGCCGGGGGGCGACGAAATAGACTTCGAAATTGTAGGGCGGCGAGCTTTCTCCCACATCAGCCCACGAGAGCAGACGATACTGGCAACTGACCAACCCGGTCGTGGCGGTCGTTCCCAGAGCCAGAGAACTGATGAAGAGTACGAAAAGTCCAACCCACTTCATAGCCGGCAGTTATATCAGGGTGGCTGAGCGAGTTCTAGTACCAGCGCACTGCGTCGCCGAATTCGACGTATAGGAACTGGGCGGACTTTACTCTGTAATTCTAATAAGTTGATTTCTTTTGGAAAAGCGGCTGGCCAGACTCTAGGCTATTTGAGCCTGGTTCGGCAGGCTGAACCATTGGTACGGTGCCTGCAGCCTCAGTAGGCATGAGTACGATCAAGCGCCCCACAGACCTTCTCCCGTCCGTCGTCCGGAAGCAATATGAGGAGGCAACGGTAACGAAGCTGGAGCCTGATGAAGACCAGGCTCGGATTGACCGAGCGTTGGCTCAAATGGATCACGTTTTTGCAAAGGCAAAGCCCAGTGGCCCGCAGCAGAAAAAGCGAAACAAAGTGTCTCGAGCCGAGCAGCTTCGTCGACGTCATACGCCGAGCGAATTGGCAAAACTTCACCGCCCCGGATGGCACTACTACATTCCGGCAATGCTCTCCGCCGCTGGAATTTTCATTATCGTGGGTCTTATTGGGATGATGTTCTTAAGCAAAATCCCAGGAGAGCGGAAGCCCGCATTGAATCACACAGGCGCGCAGCTCGAAGAATAGCTTCTACTTAGTGGCTCGGACGGTACCGCTGCCCAGGGGGCGCGCTATCGAAAAGCTGAACGCGCACCTTCTGACCCTCAGGCCTTCCCCCACGCCAGTTTTGATCATAGACGCGCAATTTGCCGTCGCTCTGTCGCTGCCCAATCACGCGCCAGTGGCTCCCATTCCAAACGACATCTCCCGGCTGAACGGGCTGATTACTCCCTACGCGACTCACTCCTGCGGATCGATACGCTCCCTCAATGAGCTGGTAGCAGTCGCCACTGCCTACGCGACGACCAATGTTGCTTTCGCAAAAGTTCACAATTTGAGCGCGCGAAGGCTGAATCGGTAGCACGTCGCCTGCGCTTAAGAGCGCTAGGAATCGAGCGCGTTCCCACGGCCGAGTCGAACCCACAAAAGGGTGTTTGGATTTAGGGAAGAGCTCTTTGTCGCCTTTGTTATTGGCTCCGAGAATCACGAAGCCTTCTTGACCCGCGAACTCCTTAAAAGCCGAAAAGTCCGTCATGAGTTTATCTCCGACCTTCTCGCCAGGACGAACTGCAACAAAAACAAACTTGTCTTGAAGTTTCTTATTCACTGCAGCGTCTTCTAGGGTTTCTCCCTCAAACGTAGCGGCCGCGGTAGACTTGTTTCCCTCAGCGGGGCCTTGGAAATAAACAATAAGCCTCCTATTGGAAGCGACAGCCTCGGCATACGCCTCAGCATAGCTCACACTCTGAACATGTTGCGCAAAGGCACCGCCGCCGGCGGCCAACGCGATCAAACTGACAATAGTAAGATGAGTTTTCATTTCTCCCCCGAGAAGTTCAATTTACTAATGAAGCAATGCCTGTGCCGGCAGCGCTCAATCTTAAATTTCGCTAACACGCTTCCGTATTCTGTAGGGATTCAGAAGAGACCAGCAAAAACTTGTTCGGCACCACTTTGAGTGTGTATATAAAAGGAATGAAACTACTGCGCGCAACTCGAAAATCCCTCGATCCGGCAGTCGTTTCTGCCGAGGCGACTGCGATTGCGAAGAAGATCATTGCAGCAGCCCAGCCTTGCGCCCTTTTTCTTTTCGGTTCGGCCGCGGAAGGGAAAGCGACCGATCAGTCTGATTTTGATTTCCTAGCCGTTATGCAAGATGTGGCTTCATTGGCAAAAGGGCGGGCCGAACTTGGATTGATGCGCCCTTTGTCCTCTTCCCCCGTTGATATCGTTTGGGTCACCAAAAACGATTTCATTAGGAACAGGGCTGTGGGCGGTGTGTGCTTGATTGCCTGGGAGGATGGAAAGCAAATGCATCTCGCAGAGGGAGAACAGGGTTTGGGAGAACAGTGACAAAGGAACGAAAATTCAAAAAGACTTATGGAGTCCAGCTCCGCGATCATTCTCGATCGCTTTCCCAAAGAACTACAGGTACCCGACACCGACGGGATGATGGATCTCGATCAGTTTGCCACGATCCGGCGGTATGAAGAGGGGCAGGCGGAATTCACCTCTAATGAGATCGACGCGGTGGTGGCACTAGCGGGACGGACGCTCGAATGGGCCGGAAAAATCATCGCCAGCTAGAGCGGGAGCCTCCTAAAGGACGAGTACAATCTGGTCGCCTATTAGTGCTTGATATCAATGAGCGGATTTCCTCATTGAAGACCGTTACTAGGACGCGGTGGGTAAAGCGGTAGTGGTTCACGCTGCGTCTTTCTCATCGGTTAGTGGTTTGGAAGCTTGATAGAAGGCTTTGAGTTTTTTGTGTTGTTCCTTTCTCAG
>JBGTAN010000022.1:0-50232 GCA_041749855.1 Bdellovibrionota bacterium | reverse complement strand
ATGAAGTTAAAGGCATTCACGTTGTTGATTTCGATTTTGGCAACTTTGAGCGGATCACCTTTAGCTCCCGTGCTGAATCATCGGATGAATTCGTCCATGTTTTTTACGAGAACCCTAAAGGGGATTTTGAAGACTTGCTTGAGGAGCTTCGACCTTTGCAAGATTTAGTCAATAAGAGTGCTTGCTAGGTGAATAACACTCATCCAAGCACTAATTCACCAAGGATATCAAGGTCAACGAAATATTATCCCGTCAACGAACAACAAACAAAGGAGTAGTTATGGGAAAGTCAAAAGCAAAGCTGAGTGAACTAAAAGAGCAGAAGCCGAGAAAAAATCCGATCCCTGATGTGATCATGAAAATTTCTGATTTGGAATTGATCATTTCGAAAATGAAAAGCCTAGGGGTTCAAGATTTTAGATTGAACATGAGTAAGGGGAAAGATCCCGAACAGTCGAACGTATTTTTTGAATTCTTTAGTAATGAACGAGTATCTTTCGTTCATTACAGAGACTACAACGGCTCTGGAATAGCCAGCATTACTCATGAGACCCAAGATCTTTCCTATGAGAATGAAGTGCTAAGGGAAAAACGATCATTGTTAGCCTACATTGATGATGAAGATACCTACCAATATTAATTCTAAATAGCAGAGATGCTTATCTCGGTGATTAGACTCCTCCCAGTACTAATTCACCTAGGGCACGGATGCCCTCCTTTGATTTGGTGAATATTGTTCCAGGATGTTTCTATGTGTTCCGATGTCACAATTAAGAGATGTACTGAATGCAAAAATGAGAAGCCTCTTAATGCATTTGCTAAGAAAGGATTGAGACGTGATGGGCAGCCTAAGGTCGAATCCAAGTGCAAAGAGTGTAGGAGAAAATATGATAACAGAAGATATGAGAAAAAAAGTCGAGCGAAGAAACAAATTGCCAGGCTATCGAAAACACAAAAAGAGTTTAGATATGAAGTTGTTTCAGATTGTGCTTACCGAGAGAACTCTAAAGAATTAGTGCAAAAATGGTTAAACAAGTTGGGCCTTTAAGTCATTCAGTTGAAGATTTTCCATCACTCGCTCTATTACGGGTCTCAACTTCTGCACAAGCTTTAGTTCAATATGGTTCTCTAGAACAACAGAAACTTTCTATAATCAAAAAAGTCGAAGAAACTTCAAGGAAAACTAGTAAAAAGTATTACATCATTGAATTCATCGAAGAAGATATAAGCGGCAAGTTTCAAAATACTAAGAATAGAAAAGACTTAAAGCGGATTGAGCAAATGATTCGTTCAGGTAAAGCTAAGGCTTTATTTGTTGATAGGGCCGATAGGCTCTCAAGAGATTTGGAATTCAATGTCTATTTCACTCGTTACATGCTCGAAACCAAAGCAGAATATCATGAAGTAGAAAACGGGCAAATTGATTTCTCCCAAGAACACCAATATCACGGATTCATTCATAGAAGCTATCAGGCAGAGAGATACTCTACGGAGTTGTCAAAGACTGTTCGTACTCAAGGGCGAAGATCTAGAATAAATAATGGCAAGGACTCCTCGACTTGTCCTGTATTTGGTCTCGATGCACACGGTACACTCACTTGTATGTACGTAAGAAATGAAAAAGAGATTGAAGATTTACACAAGCTTGGATGGCATTTGATTGACTCACAAGATGCTGTGGCTACAGCAGCATATGGGAACGAGTTGGGTATCAGAACTAAGGAACGATGGACAAAAGAAAAAATTGATAAGGATGGCCGACGTATTCCACCTCGGAAAGTAGGAGGAGAGCTTCTTACCGGGAGAAAGCTCATTAGTATGTTCACTTCTCCGAAAATTAAAGGCAAAGGGAGATTCCGGGATGATTTGAATCAATATCCTGAAAAGCAAGACAGTGATGGGTACGTTGAATTTGATTATGCCCATGGTTCCATTATTGAACCAAAGCTTCAAGCCGAGTTAGATAAATTTTTCAATGAGAATAAGAAACACTATTCTTACAATGATGATTATCTCTTCACTGGCTTTATCTTCAGTGAAGACGGGCGCACATATAGTGGAGGAAGTTCCCTCAAAAAGAAGTCGACTGGGTATTCTAAGTACAACTATTATCTCTCAAAAACGAAGTTCAAGAACATCAAAAGAATTCAGCAGAAGGTTATTGAGACTGAAGTGATTAATAGGCTGAAGCATTACATGGAAGACAGCACCGAGTTTCGAAATTTGCTCGATACCAGCAATAGCCTTCAAGACAAAATATCGTTTAATTATCAAAACTTGATTCTTGAGAGCAAAGCGAAGATCTCAAGACTAGAAAGCGATATCGCTAAATTCTCAGAAAAAATTCGTGAACTTGTTTTGTTGGAGAGTATTGATTTTCATGACTCATTGAAGATTCTGAGTTCAGAACAAGGACGAATAAAAAAGGATCTGGAAGATGAAAATGCCAAACTTCTCCTACTAAAAACGGAACATACCCAGATATGTGACAAGATCGATGACAAATCGTTTCAAAGAAATTTGAAGCTATTCTTTAAAGGTTTTGACCAGCTGAATAATTGTGACAAAAAAGAGCTTTTGCAGATTCTGATTCCGAAGATCACAGTCATGAGCGATCTTCGGGTGGTAATTCACATTGATCCCAGCTTTTCGGATCAATCAAGTAAAATACGTCACGGGAGTGGACAAGTTCGGCGAGAATTTAAAAATTGGCGGGAGAGACGGGACTCGAACCCGCGGCCTTCTGCGTGACAGGCAGACGTTATAACCAACTTAACTACCGCCCCGATATCTATGCGATAGAATTCGATAAGCTAAGGTCGACCCCGCAGATTGTCAATTCAGCTGCACTGGAGGGCCAACAGGCTCCAGTCATAGTCCTGTAGCGGTCGCTAAGAAGAGGGTGAGATGCGGCTGCTGCGGGTTGGTCCCTCTGGCTTACGTTTCACTTAAGAATGCAGCTGATTTCTCCGCTGGTTTCAAGAACCACTGCCCAAACGGTTTCTGGTTTGGATCCGCCGGAGTTTCGAATGGCGGTAAGAATTTGCTCTTCAGTGACGCGCTCTCGACGCATCGCATCGCGCAAAAAAGTGCCTTGAAAATATAGAAGAGTCGGTTCAGCCGTGAGCAAGTTTCGCACCTTGTGCGAGCGCACAGCTAGCCAAGACACACAATATTGCAGGCCTAGTAAAAGGCCTATGGCCGCTAGTCCGCTGGAAAGCGGCACATTGCGATTCAAAAGTATCGTTGCCAGCATCGAACCAAGAGCCACCGTTACCACGAGATCGTACGAGTTCATCTTGGCCAACGACCTTTTGCCGGCTACGCGCACTAGAACGATCAGCGCAATATAAGAGAGAGGTCCGACGATTAAGAGTCTAGAAATCTCCTCCCAAGAACTGATAAACATGACAACCTTTCGAATAGCTTCCCCGAATTCTCAACCTTGCATCGGTCTAATGAGTGAAGCCGAAACATTCCGCATCGCGCTTACGTGTCGTCGAGAAGGGCTTCGTCCCACTCCCCCAAGGGCTGGAGAATAACGGGGGGTTCTCGCAGTACCTGAAGAAAGGTGCGAAGGCGCCGTGACATTCTCTCAAGGTCACCCAGCGAAAGCAGGGGGGCCCTTCCTGCAAGGCGAGCCATATCCCTACGGACGATTCGGACCAAGGGCGGTTCCCTCTGCGCGGAGGCGAAAAGCCTCAGGAAAGCGAGAAGTGCCCTCCGGTTGCGTCGGAACTCCGGTTGGTAATGGGCGATGAGCGAGCCATCGGCTGTCTTCAAAATGGTATCAATGGCGAGCGTGACAAAGTTGAGATCATTGAGCGCATCATGGCGGACGTTTCCCAAGTTAAGACTATTTAAGCGTTTATTGAGGTGCATATCCGAGCGACCCTTCACAAACGGGAAGCCTTGGAAGTCGGGCGCCATGATGTCGGAGCGTTGGTCCATCACTGTCTGAAAGTGGAACACGGAACTGCGATTCCTCTCCTTTGGGATCGTTTGTGAAAATCCGGAGACTTCGTTGCCCTGATCGAAGCCGTCTTGAGAGCGGTGTAGCTCGCCTAAAAACAAGAACCAACGAATGGGGCTTCCCGCTGCCTCCTCGATTGCTTTCGCTATGCTCAGGTGCGCGTTAAGGCTCATGTAGGGAGCACTTCCAAAGTAGATTTTGTTTGTCTCCGTCACTGCCAAGGCGCCGTTCATGAACCCGGTATAGAAATGAAGGAGCGGTTTGCCCGCAGGTGAGGCAGAGCCTGAGAACTGATTGATGAAATCCGCACAGGGGTCTGCAGCGGCGTCCGCGATTCTTACCTTTGTCGCTAGTAAAAGCGGCAGAAAAATAGAAATGATGAAAGATTTGTACATTCTGCGCCCAGTGGTTTGCATAATGCCTGCCACCCGCTAACATGCTGGGGCCGTGGCACTTTCCTCAACCATGTTTCGCTTTAAAATCCAGCTCTCGGACGTCTCTCGAAACGCCTACGAGACCTTGGAACTTCGGGTTGCCATGCACCCCTCCGAATCGGTGCCGTACTTGCTGACTCGCGTCATCGCTTATTGCCTCAATACCCAGCGAGGGTTGGAACTTACTGATGGCATTTCCGCGCCGGATCTCCCTGCGCTTTGGGTGAAGGATCTCACGGGACTGTTAGAGATGTGGATAGACATCGGAAATCCGTCCGCGAAGCGATTACACAAAGCGGCTAAAGCGGCGAAGAAAGTGCGCGTCTATACGTATCGAGACTTCGCTATCTTGCAGAAAGAAGTGGAGGGGCAGAACGTGCATCAAGTTGGCGCTATCGAAGTTTTTGCTCTGCAGCCCAAGTTCCTGGATCGCTTAGGGGCGACGCTCGAGAGGGACAATGCTTGGGAGTTCCTTCATGACGCAGGTGAGCTCTCCGTCGGTACGAAAAAGGGAACTATCACCGGGGAACTCGTTGCGCATCACTTCTGATCTTCTTCGGTAAGGCAGCGGGCGTGGCGCGATGCAACGTGTGATTATATAGACAGATTTCTGTTTGATCTGTAAGCTGTTTACACCTTAATTTCAAAAAACGTTTCACATTTACTATTCATCGAGAGGCATCAAATGAAGATAAAGATCTCAGGATTACTAATCGTTTCCGCCCTACTTTCAGGTTGCGGAGCCAGCAACGGTCTTCCCAACTTTGGAGAGTTGGCAGCAAAGATTCCACCAGCGATTGCAACCTCCTCAGCAGTGACAACGCGCGCTGATGTGCAGTACTTCAGCAGTCCTGCGCATACAGTCGGTCGCGCTATCACCTACAATACGGACGGCTGGGTAACCAATCTCGACGCGCTCAAGAATGTCTTTGGAACCAACCTCAGTGGTGTGAATACCCAGATTGCAGTGCAACTGGCCCAGCTAGAATCCTTGGGTGATACTCTTAAGGGAAGCCACTATTCTGACACCGATGGCTTTATCAACTGCACTGAGACTATCTCTTCGACGACGGCGACGGCTCCGGCTGCGGCGTTTCCGGGTGACTCGATATTCTGGACTCAGGCGGATTCTGGAAAATACACCTGCTTGATCCAATCTCAATCAGGAGGCTATAACTATCTCACTATGGTCGGTCGCGAAGCGCTGACTACGCCGGTGGATGGATGCGCTGCTGCTAATAGCTATAACTACTATGTGGTGTATGGATATTCGAATGGCACAGCAACAGACGGTGGTTACCAGCTTCAGCGCATTTTTATCAACGGGTGTACGAACGATATGAAGATCGCCATGGCTCTAGCAGCGATCTATCCCTCGCAGAATAATTTTGTCGCACGTTTTGAAATGACCGGTAATCCCGATACACGCACCTTCCAAATTCGTACCGCGAAGTTAGATGGGGACACGGGCAACTACTTCGGTAACTTTGTTGAAGCTGCTGGCGTTTCCCAGACAGTCAATGGCACGGCCGGGTACTTTCCTGCGAAAATCAGAGATTGTTCGGGAGCTACCTGCAACTCAATCGGAACCACGAAAACCATGTGCATCAAAACGGGTACGACGGAAGGCAGCTACACGCAAGAAGCTGTCACATCGAGCACCGATTGTGATGCTCACGAAACCGCATTTAATGAGGTTGCTAATAGCACGAACGGTTTCGAAGATACGAATGATGTGAACCTGACCTGGCTCGATTTCTCGCTGAAGTCCACGGTCGGATTGTAACGCGAGATCTCCTGCAATCTCTTGCCCCAGCACCTCACGGTGCTGGGGCTTTTTATTTCAGGAGTCTAGAGCGATTGACGAAAAGCAGGGCTTGCGTCCCGTCGGCGCCCATCACCGGGGATATCCACTTGAGGTTGATGTGAATGTGCCGCTTTTCGCCCCGCTTTTCGTAAAAGGAATAGTCATTGAAGCGTGGAGCAAAAGTTTGCTTGAATCCAACCAGTTTCAAGCGCGTCGCCATTTCGAGGAAATAAGCGACTAACTGTGGAGAAGCTGTCATTTGCTGGTACCAGGGAAGCGAAAAGATCTCTTCGATGGTCATTGAGATAAAGCGGAAGAAAACAAGGTTCTTAAAACTGGGAATGCCATCTGGTTCGTACACTTCAACCGTGTCTTCTTTCTCAATACGGTCAAAGATGTCGGATGTGGGGGTTAGGCCCATCTTGTTGAGTGTGCGCCAAATGATCTGGACTGAATCCAGAGGCAGGCCCGTCTCATCGGCCATCGCGAAAAAGTCGCGTTGATGGGTCAGCACCTTTAGGGTGTTGGCTTGTTTTGATGCCGACAAGCTTGAGAAAACCGGCAGCCTTGGGTCGTTGTAGGCCTTAATCGTCACCCCCGCGGCATTACCTCGACGGGCAATATCCTCGGCGAGGGCCGTGAATCGAGCGATGTTATTGGAAGGCACCGTGACCGGTTTGCTGGGGCTCACGCCTTTTTGCTTCCGTAGATCTTCATCTTGGCTTTCTGAAAACTACCTTCCACCTTTCGGCGGGTTTTTTGAATGTGGAACTCTAGTAGATAATCGTAAAGCTTATCTGCCGAAATGCCATATAACTTTGCAAGCCGAAGGAGCATTTCGGCGGGAACGCCAGAACCCTTATTGTTCTCCCAATCCCAAACCGATTGTCCGCTCTTGATACGAAGCGCTTTGCCAACTTCGGTCAAGGTGAGCCCCTTCGCAAGGCGCGCCTGTTTTAGGAATCGGCCCAGAGTCTTTCCCATACTTTGGTTTTCCAGGGAGGCCGGTCCCAAGTCAAAAGAATTGGGATACACTAACACCGTGCGGATAAGGAAACCCGTCGTCGCATTTTTGCTTCTCTTTCTGGCGTCGCCCGCTGTTGCCGAAAGCGGGATGCGCCCTCACTTCACGGTTTCGTTGGATACCGATCATGTTCGATACGCGCGAGCGGGGCGCTTAAGTGATTGGACAGGCATTGGCGCTACTTTTGCCGCATTGCTTCCTTTGGAAAAGTGGTCACTGAATGTGGCGTCTTCAGTGTTTTTTCGCACGCTTTTTGGCACTCCGGGGACCGATTGGCGTTCTTTTCAAGTCGCTGCTAGCTTTGCTCGCCTCATCCCTCTGGGCCAAGTTTCCCGTATAGAAGCGGGAATGGGAATCGGTCAGCGCTTTTTCTTCGCCACCGACTCCTCTGTAGGACTCTCCGATGTGGTGTGTTACCAGCTTTTTTTGCGCTACATTGAGGAAGATCAAGGGCGGCTCCTTTTTCGTTTGGTTGCAGGGATAGACTTTACGAATGGGAGCAATACGGCGCTTGATCTCGCCAACTACATGTTATGGACTGAGACTGACTTTTTCTTCGCTCCTATTCGGCCCGTGTATGTCGGTGTACGCCTTGAGCACGGTTACTTTCGTTTTACGGGGGGCTCCCAAGCGCTCACGCAAGCAGTCTTTAGAATCGGAATCCACTTGTAGCTACTTGGGTGCGGTTGGGGGAAAGCCTTGGAAAAGATCTCCGGGCAGGGGAACCCCTTCCATGTCTTCCACAGGACCATCGGTTACCGCAGAGACCGCATTATATTTTTTGAGTACTTCACGCTCTTCTTTGACGGCTTCTTTTATTTCTTTTTGATTCAATTCCCTCTTAGGGTCGATGCTATCCATGTGCATTTTGAGATGCATACCACAGGCCACTTAAGCGTTCTTGTGGCGCATTTCATAGGAAGCTTTCGTGGCAATGTAGAGCTGCTTGTCGAACTGAGCAAAGACCTCGCCTGATTTCGACTTGTATTCGAGGCTCCAGGTGACCGTGGTGTAGTTGCCCACCGCGACCTTATCGAGAATGTCCTTGACCATTGCGGGAGTGATTTCAAAGTGTGCGAAGAGCGTTTCTTTGGCCGGTTTCTTAAAGTGAATAGTGCACCCCTTGTCCCACACTACATAGTCTTTGCCGAGAATCTCCATGAGCATCAGCATGTAAAAAGGGTCCGTCGAGCCATAAAGACTCCCCCCGTAAATGGTGCCGACGATATTGCGCGTTCTCCAGTTCAACGGAAGCTTTACAGTAAGACGAGTAAAGTCAGGAGCAAGGTAGGTGACTCGACCTCCGGTGCCGCGAATGCACGGCCAGTGATTGAGTACCCAGCGGTAGAACCAAATTCGAAATTTACTTTTCACAAGGCTCTTTCCCTCCTTTCAAAAAGTAGCATGCCGAGCACCATGGCAGTCACAAATACAATGGCTTGTGGGTTGAACGTAGCAAGTGCGGTAAGCGCAGGTCCTGGACAGAAGCCTGCCATGCCCCAGCCCATTCCAAAGAGAGATGCGCCGAGTAAAAGTCGCTTGTCTATCTTGGTGGAGGAAGGGAGTGTAAATTGGTTGTCGATGAGTGGTTTGGATTTGCGCATCACAAATGGATAGCCGGCGGCATACACTCCGATGGCGCCCAACATGACAAAAAGCAATGTGGGATCCCAATCGCCCGCAAAATCCAAGAAAGCGCTTACTTTCGTCGGTTGGGTCATTCCAGAAATCCCAAGTCCAAAAGCAAACAGTACGCCGCTGCAAAAGCAAACCAATGCCTGCTTCATATGCGCCCTCCGAGTACGTGACTAATCACGAACATGACAATGGCGCCTACCAGTATGAAAATGAAGGTGGCAACTATCGATCGAATCGAAAAACGACTCACCCCGCAAACACCATGTCCGCTGGTGCATCCACTACCAAGCCGCGTTCCGTAGCCAACTAGAAAACCAGCGACAATGAGGGCAAGGGGTGACCTAGGTAGGGAGAAGTCAAAAGTCTCGGGGTGAACTTGAAACATGAAAAAACCGCCGGTCAAAAGTCCGACTAGGAAAAGGTAGCGCCAGCGCTTGGACTCCATGCTTTGTCGAAGGGCACCTCCCAGGATGCCGCTAATGCCAAGGACCTTCCCGTTGAATAGCAGCAAGATCAGGGCAGAAAGCCCTATCAAAACGCCGCCTAGAAGGGGTTGCAGTGCATTCACATGGATAAAGTAGCATCGAACACACGTCGACGTTATTGAAAACCGGGGGATCCAAGGGCTTAATGCCTTCAGTGCTCTTTAAGATTCGAAATCGGCGGCCGGTGCAGGGCTTAATCTCAAACGTTCAGCTGTGTAGTGCCCTATCCAACAAGCTTAAGGTGGTATGCACGTATCGAGATGAGCAAGAGCGGGTCCTTGAGCCTCACTGTCATGGGCACAGTCACGATGGCAACGAGGTGCTGAGTGCTTACCAAGAAGGGTGCGGCTGGAAGATGTTCAGCGTTTCTGATCTCGTTGTGATCCGATTAACTTCCGATACTTTCGTGCCCAGGCAAGATTTCAACGCAGAGGCTCCGGGGATGAGTCAGATTCACTGCAAGGTTTGAATTTCCCAGCAACGCTGGCTGCTCTTACGCTGAAAATCTGGGGAAATCGTTTTCCCTGAAATTTCTTTCACGTGAATGTTGCGACCTTCTTTAAGCGCCTTTTCGTTTAGCTCAAAAGATCGGTAACTGGTCGTGAAGATAATTTTGCCACCGGGTCGCATGCGGTCCATGACCCGTTTGAGTAGAACTACATGGTCTGTTTGAATCTCGAACACTCCGCCCGATTTTCGATTGGTGGAGCGCGCGGGTGGATCAACAATGCAGAGGTCGAAGTGCTTGTCAGTGCGTTCGAGAAAATCCAAGGTGTCGGATTTGACGGTGCGATGCTGGCCGTTTGAGAACCCGTTGCGATTGAGATTTTCTCGCGCCCAGTCCAAGTAAGTGCCAGCCGTATCGACCGTCGTGGTAGATTTGGCTCCCCCAGCAGCGGCGTAAACGCTAGATGCACCGGTGTACCCGTAAAGATTCAGAAAATCTTTTCCTTTGGCCTCTTTCTCGACGAGGGCGCGAGTCTTGCGGTGATCTAGGTACAAGCCCACTTCGAGGTAGTCGGACAGATTTACTAGGAAGCGATGCCCGCCTTCTTGCACTTCAGTGTATTGGCCGGAGTCTCCGACTGATTTTGCCGCACCCCCTGTTTTGCGGGGGCGGCGTTCTTTCAAATAGGCCTTCTCGAGGGGAACCCCTACGACGTCGGCTGCCGCTTTGAGCATCAGCTTTAAGTAGCCCGCATGCTCGCTCGGCGAATGGTCGTAGTTGCGTGGGACTTCTGCAAAGTGGATCTGGTCCCCGAAGATATCGACCATAAATGGGAGCTCAGGAATGTCCCAATCGTACAGGCGCCAGCACTGGATATTTTCTCGCTGCGCCCAGCGGGAGTAGTGTTTCAGGTTCTTCTTGAGGCGATTGGCAAACACCTCTTTTCGCTGTTGCCATTGGGGATTGGCTTCAGGGTGTTCACGCCACTGCTGTCGGTCGTGTGCTTGATCCTTATCGCCCAAGGGGTACTCATACAATTTACACTCAATCGAACCATTGAACATCAGAGTGCTCTTCGTCTTTTTGAGAGTGATGTGCTTTGCAGCGACGGGGTTCCCCGTGAATACAAATGCCTTCCATCCCCTAAAAGTGTTCTGAAGCGTGTCGCCCATCTGCTCGTAAAAACCGGCCGCATTGGAAATCGTGAGGCGCTCATCGTAGGGTGGGTTCACCACCAACGTGCCAGCTGTTTCCGGGCGCGGAAGCTTGAAGAAGTCTCCTGTTTCTATCTGGATCAAGTCGAGTAGGCCCGCGCGCTCCACGTTGCCTTGAGCCCGCTTTACTGTTGCCGGGTTGATGTCGAATCCTTTGATAGAGGCCGTGGCATCTTTGCGAATGGCGGCTTTGGCTTGTACGCGCAAATCTTCAAAAAGAGCCGCGTCGTAGTCGGTCCAACTTTGAAAACCAAAACGGGGGCGCGACAGTCCGGGTGCGATATTGCGCAGCTTCAGACCCGCTTCAATGAGCAGAGTTCCTGAGCCGCACATGGGGTCTAGAAGTGGGGTTGTTCCCTCCCAACCGGTGAGCTGGATGATTCCCGCAGCGAGTGACTCTTTCAACGGCGCTTCGCCCGATTCCAATCGGTAACCGCGTCGGTGAAGCGACTCCCCGGAGCTATCGGCGAAAACCTGGGCGTGATCTTGAAAGACGCTGAGCACAATGCGCAAGTCGGGATTGCGCAAGTCAACCGAGGGGCGCTTACCTGTCTTTTCTCTGAGCTGATCTACGATGGCGTCTTTGCTTAGCTGAGAAAGGAAAAGTGAATGCGTGGTGAAGGACGACCAAACATCCGTATCAATAGCGATGGAACCAGTGGGTTTGGTTAACCACGGTGCCCAATCGATGGACTGAAGGCCATCGTAAAGCGCCTTTTCATTAGGAGCGGCGAACGACGCAATGGGGCGGAGCACCCGGATAGCGGCCCGGCACCAGAGGTTCGCTCGGTACATGAGCGCTTTGTCGCCCTCGCATATCACCACGCGCTTTTGAATGCGCACGGCTTCGGCTCCCAGGGCGGTAAGCTCCTGGGCCAGGCCCTTTTCCAGGCCGGTCATAGAGCGAACATGAATGGAAAATGTGTCTTTCACGACGGCCCGCAACCTAGCATACTTTTACGCATTGGAGGCACGCGGTGAGCTACTTATTGGTTGGGCTAGGCGGATTTTTCGGGGCGATTAGCCGATTTTCGATTCACCGCCTAGTGGGTGCCTATTGGGTGGGGCCTTTCCCTTTGGGAACCTGGATCATCAATATTATCGGCAGTCTTGGGTTGGGCCTCTTACTTCCTTGGCTTTCAACCCAAAGCCACGGCCCCAAGTTGCATCTGCTTTTGGGGGTCGGCTTTCTGGGAGCGTTTACGACTTTTTCCACTTTCAGCTGGGAGACGTGGAGTCTCATGCGAGAGGGGCAGATGGGGGTCGCGTCCCTCTACGTGCTCTCCAGCGTCGCTATCGGCCTACTGGGCGTGATGATCGGAAGTACCCTTAGCAGGGCCTTTTAACGCGGCGGAAAATCCCCACCAGCTCGACGTGATGCGACCAATGAAACTGATCGATAACCTGCACGGACGTTAATCGGTAGCCGCCGCGAACAAGACTGCTCGCATCTCGGGCAAAAGTGGCGGGGTTGCAAGACACACTAATGACCAAAGGCGCTTGGGATCGGGCAATGGATTGAATTTGTTCCAGGCATCCAGCGCGGGGTGGGTCAACAACGATGCCATCGTACTGACTCAGAATATCAGGGGGGAGTGGGCGGCGAAAAAGATCGCGACGTGTTGCTTGAAGTTTTCGGATACGCGCTTTCTTGAGTGCTGTGACTGCGGCAGGGTCGGATTCGAATGCGTCGACAGAACCTCTTTCTAGAAGGGGGCCCGTGAGAGTTCCGCAGCCAGAGAATAGATCCGCGAACTTTCCCTTTTCCGGCAGTGCATTGCTCACTGCTGTAGTGAGTGCCTCTTCGCCTGCTTGTGTGGGTTGCAGAAACGCTGCAGGGGGCAAAACCACTTCCAGGCCAACAAATCGGGCCAGCAACGGTCCACGTTCAACAAGGATTTCTACGCGACTGAAAAAATCGGGTCGCCATCCGACGCGGCACAATGACGAAGTCTGGATCAACGCTTCGAAAGTAAAACGCAGTGCGGGTGTGAGGCGGGCACTACGTCCTAAGGGACCGGTGATAATCAGTTCGGCTTCGCTGTCTCTGAGCTGAATGAAGAAATCGGTCGGTCGCCCGGTGACGAGTATCTGATCGAGCAGCGGTGCCAATCGATCGCGAAGTGCCATTAAGTCGGGATGCACTACGGAGCAAGTTCGGATGTCGACGATTTCCTGGGAGCGCCGACGGTAGTATCCAAAAAGTGTCTTCCCAGGAGTCTTCAGCGCTGTGAAAGTCGCTCTCCGTCGATGGTGCCCTGAAATAAAAATCGGCGCGAGCCACTGTTCAGGCCTTAACCTCTGCTGTGTCAGCGCTTCGCTGACAAGATGGGCTTTCCATTCGCGGTAGTTCTCGTCTTTAAGATGTTGAACGGTGCAATTGCCGCACTGACTGTAGTGCGGGCAGAGGGGGACTTGGCGCATTGGCGAAGGTTCAAGCAAGTCTACGATTTCCGCCCGAGCGAGTCCCATCTTGTCCCGACGAACAACGGCCCTAACCGATTCCCCCGGAAGGCCACGGTCCACAAAAACAGGCCCACCGGGCGTCCGGCAAATGCCATCCCCTTTGGGACCCAGGTCTTCAATGGTGAATTTGTACGTGTCCATCGAGGGGCGCAATTTACTCGGAATGCAGAAAAAGTACAGATCCGTGCCAGGAAGCTGTGAGATATCGCGGGCCTGTGCCTCAAGGAACTTCGCGCTGGTCTATACGTCTGAAATTATGGTATTTCCGCCCACATGCCTAAGCGAGTTTGTCAGGTTTGCTTGCTGCCCCGTGCAGACAGGAATTGTGGCCTTTGCGCACGCGATATCTGTAAGCGCTGCTCGGAGAAGCTCGGGGAAGACCGACTTCGCCACCTAGGCGCGCCGACTCCCGAGCTATCTCATCGCGTGTATTGCGGCCCCTGTTTCGACGAAAAAGTCGCTCCGGTACTGGCCGACTATGAGTCCACTTTAGAGCGAGCCAAAGGCATTGTGGTTTTTGACCGTACAAAAGGCGAAGAGACACGGCTGATGAGCCGTGCGGAGCGGCCACTGACCGCCAGCGATTGTCTGGATGAGCGGGAAACGTTGATGCGACTTGCTTTCTCTGCTGCCAAAGGCGGGTTCAATGCGCTGCTGGATGTGAAAGTGGACTCTCGTCAGGTTAGAAATGAGGGTTTTCAAACCTCTCGCTGGTTTGGAAGAGCCGTTCCCGCCCAGATTGATCCGCACGAGCTGGCTCGCTTGGAGCGCTTGCATTGAAGGCGTTTTTTGACGATATCACTCGTTATACGGACCTGAACCATCCGATTCAGAGAACCGTGGCAATGGTGCTCATCGCCGCTGTCCTATTTCTGGTTTTCATGGGGGTGCGCCGCTTGGTTGTGGGGCGCCTTACCAAAACCGCTCCACTGACACGAACGCCCTGGGACGATGTGTTTTCAGGGTTTCTCAAAACCACGAAAAAGTTCTTTATCGCGGCCCTCTCGCTGTTGATAGCTTCAGAAGTCCTTCCTCCGATGGATAAGAGCGCGCTCTGGGTGCATCGTCTGGTTTTTTTGGCGTTGATTGTTCAGTTGTCCCTCTGGGGCGGTTTGGTAATTACAATTTGGGTTGATCGATCCCACGATCCCTCTGACATGGCGAAGGCGACGACCATGCGGGCCATTGGGTTCATCGTCCGTCTTTGTCTGTACGTCACCTTGCTACTCTGGGCGCTCGATAACTTTGGTGTAAACATCACTGCGCTGGTTACGGGCTTGGGAGTCGGTGGGATTGCAGTGGCGCTCGCCGTCCAGAATATCTTGGGAGATCTCTTTGCCTCGCTCACGATAGTGCTCGATAAACCGTTCGTGATTGGCGACTACATTGTCGTCACGGCAGATCACCAAGGCACCATAGAACACATCGGATTGAAGACGACCCGAGTAAGAAGCTTGACCGGTGAACAGCTGATCTTCCCGAATGCGGACTTATTGCAGAGTCGTATCCGCAATTTTCGCCGGATGCAGGAGCGCCGGCAGAGTTTCTTTTTCGGCGTCACCTATGACACCCCCGCGGAGAAACTGAGAGAGATCCCAACGGCTGTGAAGAAGATTGTCGAAGCAGAGGCTCCGCTTACTCGCTTTGAAAGGGCGCACTTTACAACCTTTGCCTCTTCTTCTCTGAATTTTGAAGTGGTCTTTTGGACGATGAGTCCTGACTTGAAGGCTATGATGGACGTCCATCAAAAAATCAATATCGCATTGCTCGAGTATTGTGCACGGGAGCAAATTGAATTCGCGTTTCCCACCCAGACCGTCTACCAATACAATTACGACGGTACGCCCACAGAGGCCTAGGCCAGGCCGATGATGCGCCCTTCGGCATCAATATCGATATTCTCGGAAGCGGGAATTTTTGGCAGCCCCGGCATGGTCATAATGTTGCCGCAGATCATCACAATGAAACGTGCTCCAGCAGCGAGTCGGACTTCGCGTACGTGCACTTGGTGCCCTGACGGCGCGCCCAGTGCCTTCGGGTCCGTGCTGAAAGAGTATTGGGTCTTGGCAACGCAAACAGGGAAGTCGCCGTACCCGTTGCTTTGTAGGAATTCGATCTGATCTCTGACACTCTTGTCGGCAGTGACTTCGCTTGCGCCGTAGATCTTTGTCGCAATAGTCACCATCTTGTCCCATAGGGGAAGCTTGGAATCGTAGAGCAGTTTAAACGCGCTAGTGGTTCCCTCGACGGTGGCGACGACCGCCTTTGCCAGCGCCTCAGCTCCCACAGAGCCCTTTGCCCAGTGCGTGGAGTTGATTACTGCAACGTCCCATTGTGCACTCTTACGTTCAAGCAGCGCAATTTCCGCAGGCGTGTCCGTGGTGAAGTGATTGATGCCAACGACACACGGCACACCGTAGTGCCCCTTCAGATTATTCAGGTGTCGCTCAAGGTTTACGATCCCTTTCTCGAGAGCGGGCAGATTCTCCTTCGTGAGCTCTTTAAGCGAAACGCCCCCGTGGTACTTCAAAGCGCGAATCGTCGCGACAACCACCGCGCAGTCGGGAGCGAGTCCCGATTGGCGACACTTGATGTCCATGAACTTCTGGGCACCCAAATCGGCTCCAAACCCGGCTTCGGTAACGACGTAGTCTGCGAGCTTCAATGCCGTCTGCGTTGCGATGACCGAGTTACAACCGTGTGCGATGTTTGCAAAGGGCCCGCCGTGCACGATGGCAGGACTGTTCTCAAGCGTTTGAACTAAATTGGGTTTGAGAGCGTCCTTAAGCAAAACTGACATCGCGCCGTGTGCCTTCAGATCGCGGGCGTGAATGGGTCTACTTTCTGTGTTGAAACCAACCACGATATTGCCCAGACGTGTTTTTAGATCCTGAAGAGAAGTGGCCAGGCAGAATATTGCCATCACTTCGCTCGCCACAACGATGTCAAAGCTGTCCTGTCGAGGGAAGCCGTTAGCGGGCCCGCCTAGAGAAACCACGAGCTGGCGTAGGGCGCGGTCGTTCATATCGAGCACACGTTTCCAAGTGATTTTGCGCGTATCGAAGTGCAGTGCGTTTCCATGATGGATGTGATTGTCGATGAGGGCCGCGAGCAGATTGTTTGCTAGTTGAATGGCTCCGAAGTCGCCCGTGAAGTGTAAGTTGATTTCCTCCATGGGCACGACTTGCGCGAAGCCGCCCCCCGCAGCGCCGCCTTTCATTCCAAAAACAGGGCCTAGGGAAGGTTCCCTGAGGCAGATGACGGCGCGTTTACCGATTCGATTCAGGCCGTCTCCCAGACCCACCGTGGTCGTCGTCTTCCCCTCTCCGGGAGGAGTAGGGCTTATCGCGGTGACCAGAATGAGTTTTCCGTTGGGTCGGTCGGATAGGGTGGCGATGTAGTCGAGCGAGAGTTTCGCTTTGTACCGACCATGAGGCTCGACGTGGCTTTCATCGATTCCAAGTTGGGTGGCGATGGTTTGGATGGGCAGCATTTTCGCTGCTTGGGCAATTTCAATGTCGGCTCGCATCCCTCATTTCTAGCCCTCCCCTCCTTGAAAGTCGACTGACCCCTTTCAAGGAAACTAGTCGCAGTAGGAGACCGTTTGAATGAGGCGGCCCATTGCATCTTGTAGCTGAAGTTCGGGGCAATTTTCGAAAGCGGTAACCAGAGGCGTTTGATGCTTTGAAAGGTCTATGGCGAACAACGTGCTTTGCCCTGGCTCCAGGAGTCGACGGCCAAAAGAAGCAATATCCAACGCGTTTACCAGGATGCGAGACTCCGTCAGCTCATACGCCCAGTTTCCAGGTGAGGCTGAAGCAAAGGCACCTGTCACCTCCAATTGGGATTCACCCTTCTCAATGGCCTCGTCAAGTTCGATAGAAAATGCCGTGTCCAATTCCAAAGCCCCGGTGCCCATCAAGGCACCCTTGGGATCCACCACTCGGAACGGGTAATCCGTCATCTGGTCATAGATCGACTTGGCAGTACGCACTCTGAATTCAATTGAATTAAACTTCTCCAGGTCCTGGTCGTGGATAAAAACAGGCGTTTTGCTTGTCTCTGCTTTTACAACGACGCGGGTGTTCCGCCCCACTGACGCAATTTGGGCTTTGCTCTGAATCTTTACGGCTTCCCAGCCATTCAGCACAGAGACTTCCCAGCTATTCTCGCTGGCACTTGGGGTGATAGAGGTCTGCAAAGAAAAAGCCTTTAGATGGAATTGGACGCGTGCAGGCTTCGCATTGAAAACGGGTGCGGTGAGATCTACTTCATAAACCCCCGGGCGTAGGATGGCCGAGCTTGCAAAGAGGGGCGGTTGGGGAACAGAGGAATCTCTGTCCATCAGATCGGAAATCAGACGGCCCTCTGGATCGAGTAGCTGTCCCCAGACAACCGGTCCATCGGTGGTCAGGTCGAGTTGAACTGCCGTGGTTCCTGGGGGGATATTAACAAAGTAGCGTTCTGTCTTGCCTACCGGGAGCAGGGTTTCGACCTTCAGCGAGTGATCTTCCTCAATGTGGAAGGGACTAATCACGGTGACCGGAACTTCAAATGCGACCCGTCCGGTTGCCTCATCGATGGCCCGAATTTTCTCCGAGTGCAGGCCAGGCTTTGTCAGGATTTTAGGATCAATTCGCACTTGAAAGGTTCTCGCCTGCATCTGGAGCCAGATATCCGCGGGAGCCGAAATCCAATCTGCGCTTGGTTCCAAGCGCAGTATGCGAACTTTCGAAATCTTCTCGGCCGATGCCGTGTCCGGGAACAAAGGGGTTACGCCGACGGTAAAGAGGTTGGATGGCATGGTTCCCGATCGAATATAAATCCCAGCTCCCTTGCCCCCCGGTGCCGTAGGACTATTCACCGAAAGAATGTACTCAGTGGCGATCTCCGATTTGCGCCGTTCCAAAGCTTTAAGCGATGCAGGAACGTCCATTAACCCATGGCCCTGTTCTACCAGTGCTAGGTTCTTTTGCAGCTTCGCCCCATCATAGACCGCGCGCGTGATGGCAGCCCGTTCCGTTGGCAGTCCTTTTTGTTTCGCCGCGCTAAGAAGAAGAGCAAGTCCCCCGCTCACTTGCGGAGAGGCCATCGATGTTCCCCGGTAGTTGCCGAGGGCTTTATCCCATAGGGGAACGCTCGAAAGAGCGCTGCCGGGTGCCAGCAAGGTGGGCTTGAATCCACCGTCAAGCCGAGGACCCGCAGAAGAGAAGTACCAGGTATTATCGCTCTCCACGCCGAGGTAACCGTAATTATCTTTCGCGGTCCGGTGGGATAAAAAGGCAGCATTGGTAATCGCGAGATCCGATCCTGCAGGCGTTCCGATTGTCAGTAGTCCTGGCCCTTCATTCCCTGCGCTGATCGAGAAGAGCATTCCCGTTTCTTTTGCAATTTTGTCGACATATCGATCGATCGTACTTTTGCCAACATTGGAGCCCGACCGAATGCCGTAGCTGAGGTTAATGATCTGTGCTCCCTGAGCGACCGCATAGTCGATGGCAAGCATCATAGAGGCAGTAGTTGTGGACCCGCCAGACAAGCGGCTGTCTCCGATCTTGATAGCAAGAATTCGCGCGCCGGGAGCGACCCCGCGCAATCCATTCGGATCGTAGGCGGCCGTGATACCAGCGACGTGTGTCCCGTGGGAGCCGTCATCGAAGCAAAGCGTGGCTTGCTTGCCGTCCGCGGAGAGGGTCAGCGAGAACGTCAGCGTTCTCTTCGCTCCGAGCTTGGAGAATCGTCGGGACTGCGCAAAATCATAGAGTTCTATTTCATCCGCAAAGGAGTTGTTCGTATTGGTGTCGACGCGGCCCCGCCATCCGTCTTTGGTTTTGTAGGTCACCACCCCCACATCGAGGAAGTCGTCGATACTGGAGACTTCTTCCGAGTAGCCCAGAGAAGAGCCCGCAAATTTGCCGAAATGCCATTCGCTTCCTGGTATCCCTTTTACGGAATATCCGCTTGCCGATCCCATGAGGTTTCCCGCGCTGTCGGTAGCCGCGGGAGCGAGCGTGAGACGTCCTTGTCCCGAAAGATCCACGAAGCCGACAATTTTGTCTTCTCCGGTCGGTGTCTTGGAGAGCATCGGGTGATCGAGCTCGATTCCGGTATCGAGAATCGCAACCGTCACGTCCCGGCCATCGAAGGTCGGATTCGCTCTCATAAAGGACTGGGCTCCGATTTCTTCAGTCGGAATGAGTCGAAGTAAAGTGGGTAAATCTGCTTCGGATTTCGGTTTCGTCGGACGGGAAATCGGAACGACGGGTGCCGCGGCGAGGTTGGGTAGTGCCGTAGCGTTACATTTTCCCAGATGTAGTTCGCCGGGGGAAACATCCATCATGAGCAAACCACGCGGTCCTTCATAAAGGATCTGGGCGCCCTGCGACTGGATCTCTGCTTTGCATGTCTCAAGATCCGCTGAGTCAGCAATCACCATACTTTTTACGGCCGCTGAATCGACGGATTCCGCTTGTCGCGCAGAGCGTGTCGGCCTAGAGCACGCCGCAAAAGTGGCGAGTGCCATTGCACTGCAAAGTACAAGACGTAGCTGTCGTGTCATTTTTCTCCCCCCAACCTCATGCATACATAAGGTAGCAAGCTGAGGGCCAAATCGGTAGCTGCGATTTCAGGCTGAGTAAGGTTTCAGCTGGAGAATGCGCCGTGTCGGTCTTGAAGCACTTGCGAGTGCAAAACAGATAAGCGCTCGTACGATTGGTGGCCATCCGCAAGAATGACGGCCGAAATCCCCAAAGCCTTTGCAACTTCGAGATCATGGTCTGTATCGCCCACCAGGACGGTATCTTCTGCAGGAAAACCCGAGGTGGCCATGAGATCCCGGCCCCGTTCCAGTTTTCCCCGAGCATGGTGATCGGAGAGTCCAAAAATGCGATCGAAATAATGTGAGATCTGAAAATGGACAAGGTGCGTTTGCAGGGATTCTTGGTGCGCGGCTGAGAGGATCGATTGTGAAATCCCGGCTGTCTTGATTTCGCTCAAGAGCTCGGGAACTCCCGTATGGAGTTTGCACTCGAGAATTCCCCTCATATAGCGAGCGACGAACCTGTCCGACAGCGCTTCGAAAGCTGCTCCTTCAAAACCCAGGTCTCGATAGTATTCCGACACAGGGAACCGAAAGATTTCCGTGTACTTCTGCCTGTCCATCGCAGGCAGTCCCTGTTCTTCAAGGAGGTGCCGCATGGCTTCTACTACCATCTCGACGTCATCTAAAAGCGTGCCGTTCCAATCCCAGATGACGTGTTTTTTCTCAAATAGATGGGGTCTTAGCGATCTCACGCGACCCAATTTGCACGGTATTTAGCCCCACAGCAAATAGATTATGAGCAGCAGCGAAGCCGGCACTCCCAATAGCCAGGCAAAAAGGTATCCGATAGCTCCACGCTTCGAGCTGGCTTTTTCCAAAGCTGGTTCGAGAATTTCTCGCATCGATTGTTTCAGAGCTTCCATTCACATTCTCCTTTTCAGTTTCCTGTGAGAAAGCTTTGCAACCCCAGTGCCAGCGGGGAGGGGCCCCCTAATCCTTCTTACTGTCGAGCTTCCGCGTACGACATCATCAGCTTTTCAGCCTGAGTGATGTCCTTCTCTGTGATTTCCCACAGGTTCTTATCTTTGACCTGAGCGTAGATCTGATCGAAGAGTTCGAAATCGATGAAAGGCGTTACGTTCTTGCGTTGGTATTCCTGTTCTTTTTCGCCATACAAGCCCAAGAAGGTCTTGTCGTTGAACCAGGATTCTCGATTCCGGTCCTGAAGCTTTTGGAGCAGTTCGTCGGTCGGGTTGCGTTGGAGAAACTCGAAAAACAGGCCGCTGGGTGGAGATTTTGGAAAGAACCATTCCCCTGTGAAAACCTGAATGACATCTTCTGAGTCGTCGCGCAGAACGGGCGTGATGAAGTTCACTCCGCGAGCCTCCGCGTGAGCGTGAAAGGCGAGTAGGTCGGGCGTTCGTAGGGCAATATGTTGCCAATGAGCCGCGGCACGGTGGCCGTCCAACATTTCCCGAACGTGGGAGGGCATCTTCGCGGGTTCCGATGGCTGAACCACTGCGATCATCGTGTTGTCTAACTCGGCGTTGGTTTCAGCGCCATGTCCCGCCTGCATTGCGAAAGTGAGCGACTTCTCGCCTTCTCCGGCGACCCACTCCTTACGCTTTTCATAAAGCATGTGCTCCGGGGCACATCCGAAGACAGTTCGAAATATCACATAGGACACATTGTACATTTCCGGTTGAACCAGAAGCGTCATGTGATCGACTTTAAAATTGAGAAAAGATGGACGCATTCGATGACCCCCCGATTAACCCCGTTTGCGGTTAAGCTACCACTTTCCCAGCGGTTCGCACAAGATCAGGTAGCGACTGTTCGAGGTAAGCTGATCCAAAATGTCGTTCCTTTACCAGGCTCGGATTCCACCCAAATCTGACCATTTTGCCGTTCCACAATTTTCTTGCAGATGGACAGACCAATCCCCGTCCCGGGGTATTCGTTCCGAGTGTGGAGGCGTTGAAAGATCACGAAAATTTTTTCCCAATATTCTTTCTTAATACCGATTCCGTTGTCATGGATGCCGAGAATCCATCGGTGGGAATCCTCTCGGCCGCTCACCTTGATGACGGGATCGCGCTCGCCTCGAAATTTGATAGCATTGGAAATGAGATTTTCCAGAAGCTGAACGAGTAAAGTGAAGTGCCCTTCGACAATGGGTAGGCGTTCGGCGGTTATCCGTGCACCTGATTCCTCTAATCGGGCCTTGAGGTCCCGCTTGACGGTGTTAAGAACCTGATTGAGGTCTACGCGATGCATATTCTCTCGAGAGCCGCTGACTCGAGAGTAGGCCAATAGATCATCGATCAGCGTCTGCATGCGTCGGGCACCCCCGAGCACTTCTCTCAGTGCAACTCTAGCCTGCTCCGAAAGTTCTTCCGAATGCTTTTCTAGGATCTGCGAGTAAATAGAAATCATGCGCAAGGGCTCCTTCAGATCGTGAGAGGAGATATAAGCAAATTGTTGGAGGTCACCATTCGATCGACTAAGTTCGGCTACGCTGCTTTCTAGGGCCTTTCGTGCTTCTGCGAGACTTTCAGTCATTGCGTTAAAGTTGACCGCGAGATTTCCAATTTCATCATGGCGCCCCCTGTCTCTAATCCGAAGGCTCAGGTCCCCCTTCGCAATACCTTTTGTGGTTGCTGACATCTCCAAAAGAGGGCGAACTAGTTGGCGCTGCGTGACGTACCAAAGAAGGAGGATCATGGCGGCCGCGACGAGGATACCAATTCCTACGACGCCGAATGCCGTCATGCGGGTCTCATCCATCAAAGCAATATTGTGATCGAGGGCTTTTAGGGTGAGTGCAGTCAAGTCTGAGAAGTAAGCTTCCCCCTTCCTTTGGTGCATGGACCACCGGCGAAAAGCCAGGCGTACCTTTTCTTCATCTCCATCCCGAATCATCTTGACCAAGTGATCTTGGGAGCTGGCGATAGCCTTGGCGCTCTCGGTTATCCTTTGGAGGAGTGTCTTCTGACGTGGCGACTGCGCTGAATCAGCTAGCTGTTGGGTTTTGAGGGTGACCGCGCGTTCCAGGTCATGCAAAGTCTGTAAGTAAGACTCTTCGGGATCGAGTCGGTAGGAAAGAACGGCGCGAAGTCGAAGGCGCCGCAGGATCTGGATTTCAGTGAGCAGGCCGTTTTGATGCTTGACCGTTGCTGTTGTCGACAGCAAGGCTTGGCGTTCATCCTGAAGGTAAAAAAATAGATAGAACAGAATAAAGATCAAGATTCCGATCAATGCAAAGTTTGGTAACAAAAGTTTGCGCGATAGCCCCATCTTCATTTGAAATCAGTGACCTCGCCGAAATTGTGCAGCCATGTGACTGCCTCGGGGACTGACTCTTCCAGGAAGGAAGCGTTGATGAGGCGCGAAGCAACGAGTGGCTTACCGTTCGCTGGTTTCAATCGATTTAACAGGTCGATTTCCTGCTCTAAAGTCATAAACAGAAGATTGTCTACACCTACTGCGAAGTGCATGGTTTCCCAGGTCTTTCGAAGCGTCTCCAAGGGAGTGTGGGGAAGGGCCCGCCCTCCAATTCTTAGCGAAGTATCGAGATGGTTCTGAAGGAAGGCCTCCGCTCGATGTAAACCCCGCAGCAATTTCGCAAGTGCCGACCGTTTTTGGGACAGGGTGACTGGCTGGCCGGCCAGTAAGCACATCTCTATGTAAACGTCCGAATGAAAGACGATGGCATCCTCTCCTAAAGAGTTTTCCAATTTGCTTAGTTCGGGTTCCCAGATTGAAATGGCATCGGCCTTTCCGTCCTGTAGAATGGTGGAAATGTAAGGTAACGAAGAGGAGACCTTTCGATCTTTTCTCAGCGGGATTCCTAAATTTTGGAAAAACAGAACGGCAAAAAATTCCGCGTTCGTGCCCTCGACAAAGGCAACCCTCTTTCCCTCAAGGTCGGCGGGTGAGCGGATGCCCCGCGAACGCATTGCTACGATGCCCGTGCCTTGCGATGAGGTATGCAGGGCGGAGATGGCTTCCACTTGCTTGCCTGACAAGGCTTCCAGCAAAAAGGGGGTTTGATAGACGGAGGCTAGATCCGCATTTCCTGCCATTGCGAAGGCGAGCGCCTCACGCCCGGTAGCGAATGGCACGGCACTCAGTTCGAGCCCTTCTTCGACAAAATACCCTTGGTCTTCGGCAATGAAGTAAAGCGCCAGCGCAGGAATTTTCGCATAGGCGAAGGTGAGCTTGTCCCTTCTCAGAGGGGCGTTTTTCGCTAGCTGGGAAGCGGCGAAGATGCCGAGAAGGACACCGAAAGACGTAATGCCACTAGCTGCTAAAAATCGTCTCACTCGGTGGTAACTTTCAGCGCGGCATCTTTTAGTCCGCGCAAAACGAATGCGATGACCGATTCGTTCTTCTTTTGCCTGATCTCGGCAGACTTCACTCGCAACTCGGGTGGCGAATCATAGTTCTCTTGGTCGAGTTGAATAGAGGCAATGAAGGTCGCGATAGCGGCCACTAGAGCGTTTCGAGTGGGATCTGGTTGAACATCGATGTCGAGCCCCCGGTACTTCGCATTCACAGTGGCTTTAAGCGTCTTGCCGCGCAACGCGGCTTGGCCCACAGCATCCAGCAGGACACCGTTGAGGCGAACCCCCTCTGCAGTAGCAAAATACGGATTGAGCTCTGAGAGTACCTGGTTGTGTATATCGAGATCGACGTCTGCGATGGGAATTTCGTCCAGGGGACGTGCGGCTACCGACAAGACAAACTTTCCAGAATTCTCTAACAGCCCGCGCGCAACACCCTTCCAAGGTTCCGTGCGCGACCGGGCCGAATTTCCGAAACGATCGACTTCCGCCTGAATCCCGTGAATGCGGAGAAGCGCGCCTTTCCTGCCGACGAGTTTCTGAAACTGAAAAAAACCATCTACGATCTCTATATTGAGCAATTCCCAATCACTTTCGTCCGGCTCATTCGCCTTTGCTTTTGCAGGTGGCTCCCGTCCCGGACCATTCACAATAAGAACTCGGGGACGAGCGATGTGAACATCGCGTATGCGCACTTTTTTTCTAAGTAAGGGTAGTACCGATACGGTTGCTCTTACATAGTGCGCATCGACTGAGAAGTGAGTCAGCTTGCGAGACCCCGTTTCAAATTTCACCTCTTCGAATTCGATCCGCGGAGGGAGGGCGGAGAGCACTGTTTTTCCAATGGAGAGTGAGCAGTCGGCGCAGTTATTCTTTACCTCGGCGATGATCTTTTCTTGCAGCCAAAGAGGTGCTTGTCGGACCAGGCTGATGTACAAGCTAAGTGCACCGCCCACTGCTCCTATCCCGACGATAAAAATGATCCAAAGTCGAACTTTCACGATCGGAAAATAGCACAGCCCCGAATGAAAGCGAGTGGCTTGCTTCGTTTTCGAGAACCGAGTAATTGGCTGTGCATGGAAAACAATTCTGGCGGTTTGCCGCCCAAAGCGCTTCTTGAATCTACGCACACGTTCCCAGGGCCCTATGTCTTTAAAGTCATTGGGAACTCTGAGGACGGCTTTCTGGGGCGAGTGGTCGCATTGGCACGCGAGGCGAGCGGAGCCACGACGGATCCTGGGTTTTCAGTGCGGCAGAGCTCGGGTGGAAAGCACGTCGCCATTACGCTCACCTGTGAAACTAAGACCGCAGACGATGTTCTAAAAGTGTATGCTGCGCTATCTAAAGTCGAAGGCCTGGTTTTGCTTATGTAGAGCGGGTCTGAGAATTGCTAGATGAATTTGAAGGAGAAAAAAGATGAAAAACATAGTTCGGATGATTGTTGGATTAGTGCTTCCCGCCTTGGTGTTGTTGGTAGCGGCGTGTAGTTCCACGCCGCAAGTGCCGACCGGTATGGAAGCGGTTGCGAGAAACCAGACTCAGCTAAAAGAAACGCGCAAAGAGTTGTCGATCGCTCAAAGAGAATTGGGCGAGTTTCAGCGTGCGTTGTCCCAGGTTCGCGACCAGTTGGGGCGCAACCAAGATGTGGCAAGCCGGGAAAGGGCGACTTCTGTTTTGTCACGTCTCTCACTCAAAGTAGAAGAAGCCCAGTTGGATATGCGCGAGTTGCTGGCACAGAACAAAGCGATTAGCGAGGATCTCAATCTTCGTCTGAAAAAAGCGGCTGAAGCCAACAGTCAGATTATGTCGGGTACACCGTCGGAAACTCCCACGGTAGCACCCACGGAAGTTCCAGCAGAAGGTGCCGTAGAAGCACCAGCTCAGTAAAGATTACTCGCCGGGAGTCTCGAAGGTCAGCGTGACTTCTTCGTTGTCTCCCGGCGCGAAATCCAGGTTGTGGAATACGACTCGGTTGAGATCGTAGTCGTGATACCAGTAGCCGCCCGTTTGCTCTGGTCCACCCACTAGGTCCTTACCCTGATACGTCACAGAAATCGTTCCATTGATGGGCCGACTCGGCAGTCGGATAAACGGCTGATCGATGCGGCTCACAAGGTCTTTGCCGATGTCGCTTAGATGGGCTCCAAAGTCTGGGTCGCAGAGCTTATAGACTTTGCCACCCGTTCTGTTCACAAGGCCTTCGTAGGCGCTGTCTTTGTAGTTCCAGTGATCGTCCGTGGGCCTGCACCCTAAATCGGCTGCGCCGAAAACGCCGTAGGTCACGAGTTTCTGATTGGGCTTGGCCCGGAGCAGAAACTCATAAAACTCTTGCGGGTGAACCCTACTTTGTTCCGCCGCATCCGTAACGATGATGATCGCGAGCGTCGCCTGATCGCGCAAGAATCCATTATGGTGTTTGAGGTGCTTAGTGATGGGGAAAAAGGCCTGCTCTTCTCCCGAGCCGTTCGTTCCCAGTTTTTCTACGGCGACCCGAAAGCGCTCCAACCCTTGCGGGGTGGTCCAGTCCAGAAGAGAGTGCGCATCCATGCCGACGATGGAGTCGTCCATTTCTGAGGTTGAGAGCAACCCAAAGCGCCATTCCAATCCACCCTTTGCTTGAAATTCCGCAGTAAACGTATTGAGGTTTGCGGCGAGATTCTGCTGGTGCTCCATCATGCTCCCGCTGTTGTCTACCACCCAAAGGATGTCGACTTTGCGTTCCCCTTCGAGCTGTTTCAACGGGTGAACTGCCTGGTTTACCTGGGAGTCCTTCGTTACCAAGTGGGTGACGAAGCGGGTATTTCGACCACACGCGATTAGAACAAAGGCGGCGAGAGCGCCTACAGATACCCAACCCGTTAACTTTCTCATACCATTTTCGTGTAGCCCCGTTCGCTTTGAAAGTCGATGCGATTTTGGCTAGGTGCGAGCACCTGTGCTAAAAGGCGTTCTTCACTGACTGCGAGGACTAACGAATGAAGACAAGAGCCGCTGTTGCCTGGGGAGCCGGGCAGAATCTCGAAGTTGAAGAGATTGACCTAGAGGGTCCCAAACCCGGTGAAGTATTGGTACGAATTGTTGCATCGGGAGTTTGCCACACGGATGCCTTCACGCTTTCAGGGGCAGATCCAGAAGGCATTTTCCCTTCGATTTTGGGGCATGAAGGAGCGGGGGTCGTTGAAGAAGTGGGGGCGGGTGTGACCTCCTTGAAAGTCGGCGACCATGTGATCCCCCTCTACACTCCAGAATGCGGCAATTGTAAGTTTTGCCTCTCGAACAAAACGAATCTGTGTCAAGCGATTCGAGCCACCCAGGGCAAAGGCCTGATGCCCGATGGGACTTCCCGTTTTTCTAAGCACGGAAAACCGATTTTTCACTACATGGGAACTTCGACGTTTTCCGAGTACACCGTGTTGCCGGAGATTTCTCTGGCCAAGATCAATCCTGCAGCGCCACTCGATAAAGTTTGCCTTTTGGGTTGCGGCATCACGACGGGAATTGGTGCGGTGCTCAATACTGCAAAGGTGGAACCCGGAAGTACGGTTGCGATATTTGGATTGGGTGGAATTGGTTTGTCCTGCATTCAGGGTGCGGTGATGGCGAAAGCGTCGCGCATTGTGGCAATCGATATCAATGACGAAAAAAAAGACTTTGCCATGAAATTAGGTGCAACGGATTTTGTGAATCCGAAAAAGCACACGGCTCCTATTCAGGAAGTCATCGTTGAAATGACGGGTGGGGGCGTGGACTATTCCTTCGAGTGCGTCGGCAACACGGGCCTCATGCGTTCTGCTTTGGAATGCTGTCACAAGGGATGGGGCCAGTCCATTATCATTGGGGTGGCCGGTGCCGGTCAGGAGATATCGACTCGTCCGTTTCAATTGGTGACGGGCCGGGTCTGGAAGGGAACCGCATTTGGCGGTGTGAAGGGGCGCACTCAGTTGCCAGGTTACGTAGAGAAGTACTTGGCTGGTGAGATCAAGGTGGATGAGATGGTGACCCACACGATGCCACTAACGGATATTCAAAAGGCCTTCGAACTCATGCACCGGGGTCGCAGCATTCGTTCAGTGGTGACGTTCTAAGGAGTTCTATGGAACGCAAGAGTCAAACATCCCTTTTCGGCGGCAGCCAGGAGACCTGGGCGCATGCTTCAAAAGCGTGTGAAGCTGAGATGCGCTTCTCCGTTTACCTACCTCCCCAGGCAAGGGCCGAGGGAGCCGAGCTTTCTGTGCTTTATTGGCTCTCGGGGCTAACGTGCAACGAAGACAACTTCATGCAAAAGGCCGGTGCGCAACGGGTGGCGGCCGAGCTGGGATTAATCCTGGTAGCACCCGATACCAGTCCCCGGATAGACGTTGCGGGTGATTCCGAGAGTTACGACTTCGGTAAGGGGGCGGGCTTCTATGTCAACGCCACACAAACTCCTTGGGCCGGTCATTATCAGATGTACGATTATGTCTTGAATGAACTTCCCGCAGTGGTGGAAAAGCAATTCCCTGCGAACAGCCGCAGAAGCCTCTCGGGGCACTCGATGGGAGGGCACGGGGCCCTCGTTCTCGCCTTGCGAAATCCAGGACGATTCCAATCCGTTTCGGCTTTTGCTCCGATCGTGGCGCCGAGCCAGTGCCCTTGGGGCGAGAAAGCTCTGACCGGCTATTTGGGAAGTGATCGTGCTACTTGGAAGGCCTACGACGCGACAGAGTTGGTCTTGAGTGGAATCTCCAAGCAGGAGCTCTTTGTCGATCAGGGGCTCGACGACAAGTTCTTAGCGGCCCAGCTGAAGCCGGAGCTGCTTGAGCAGGCGTGCTCGAAGATGGACCATCCTCTTCGCCTGCGTCGGCACTCGGGCTATGACCACAGTTACTTCTTTATCTCCACTTTCATTGAAGACCATTTGCGTTACCACGCGCAGCGATTGGAAAAAGCCGAAAGTTAGACAAAACGGCTGCGCGAAGGCGCATGGTAGAATGTTCGGCATGCGAACTTTTACTCTTCTGGCAATGTTATTTGGCCTTAGTGCGTACAGTCACGCGCTGCAGCTTCATCTTATTCCGCACTCCGTCTCGCAAGGGCAAGTGACGCTGCTTCGCGCTGAAGCCAAGTCGCCCGATGCTTGGCCGGAAACCATGAGCGTCGCTTTTGGAGAGCAAGTCGTGCCGCTTTGGACTTGTGGCCCATCGCGTAAATGCGGATTGGTCGCGATTCCCTACAATACGTCCATCGGCAAAGCGACAGTGAAGGTCACGTGGCGTAGCTCCGGAACAGAGGATCAGCGCGACCTGGCGGTGGTCGTTCGAAAGGGAAAATTTAAGGTAAACCGGCTCAAGGTGGATCCCAGCCTGACAAGTCCCTCAGCGGAGGACCTGGTTCGCATCGATCAGGAGAAGAAGCAGTTTGCGGAAGCCTACGCTTCTGGCGAGGCGAATCCCATTTGGAAGGCTGCGTTTGTTTATCCCACGAAGGCTTCGGTAACGAGCCGCTTTGGAAATCAGCGGACCTACAACGGTCAAGTGCAGAGCGTGCACTTTGGTGTCGACCTCAGAGCGAATGAGAAAACTGCCATTCAAGCGATGAACGATGGCCGCGTTTTACTTGCGGGCAACTTTTTCTATGCGGGCAACATGGTTTTGATCGATCATGGTGCGGGGCTCTTCTCAAGTTACAGCCACCTCAGTACTTTGGACGTTCAACCGGGCGCTCAAGTCGCTGCCGGGGCTAAATTGGGGTTCGCAGGAGCAACGGGACGGGTAACGGGTCCGCATCTGCATTGGGGTATTCGAGTCAATGGAGTTCCTGTCGAGCCGCTGCAACTTCTGGCGACTATCAATAAAGCCCGGTTTCAAGCCGTGAGAGCGAGAGGGTTGGGGCACGTGCCTCGCTCTCTGGTTGAAAGCAAAGCGCGCGCCCCGAGGGGGATTGGGACTTTGTAAGACTAAAGTGATTTCTGAGTTTCAACGAGATACGGATTCTCCGAATCAAGTTCTGTCGGACGCTCGGCCGCTGAACGCGCGCGAGCCCCCATTCCGGCGTTACCCAGTAAGAGTTGCTTGTCCCCTTCGAGGCGGTAAGTCTCATACACGGCCCCCGGAGTGCGACGCATCAAACAAGCTTCTTCATCTGTGTTGACAGTGACATCTGCCTTCTGGCCAATCGCGATATTGGATATTCCGCAGGGCCCCGCAATGGTGTCGACGAGAGTCTTTCCAGCCTCGTTGTGAGCGATGATGGAGGCCTCCTCATACTTTAAGTTTATGGGTTTCCCTTGCACTTCCGGCACGCTGCCCTCAGGTAAGAGAAATGTCCCTGTGTAGGTCGCTTCTGCGGCTTCTGCCGTGCATTGAGCATCAGAGTAATAAGTGATGACTTCCGTAAAAGAGTCGCCGCTAAAGTTCAAAAATGAGCGAGTGGAAGCTTCAATGGGATCCGCGCTAGCACAGGCAGTTCCCCACGTCTCCATCAAGCCTGGTTCTTCGAACTGCTGAACCACTGCCTCTTTGGAGCAGGCAATCAGTGCCAGCCCGGCTAAGCTCATAAGTAAATTTTTCATATCTCGATTTCCTTTCAGTTGGACTTGAGCTTGAGCAAGTCGCGTGCCATCGTTCGGCTTGAGTTATGAAATGGGGGGGTGAAATGAAACAAGTAACGTTAATCAGGCGCCTTTCGCTCGCAGTAGCGGCGACTCTTTTTTTCGGTTCTTCAAGGACGATTGCATGTACGGCCGTTTCTTTGCCGCTGAGCTCGAATGGAGTTGTTGCAAAGAGTTACGATTGGGATCAGGGACATGGAACAGTCGTCCTAAATCAGAGTGGGTTGGAGAAGTCGGCGCTGGTCTTTTCTCTTTTTGAAAGTGGCGCAAAGTGGAAAGCGGTCTTTCCTAGTTTGACCTTCAATCAAGTGGGCAGAGAGTTCCCGTTAGGCGGCGTGAATTCCGCCGGCCTAACGGTAGAAGTACTTTGGCTAAGCCAGTCGGAATATCCCAACCGCGATTTTCGGCCGGTCATCAATGAACTCCAGTGGATTCAGTACCAGTTGGATAGGTTCTCTACCGTTGCTGAAGTCGCAGCCAATGCGGATTCGCTGCGTGTCTCCAAAGTCTATGCGGACGTCCATTACCTCGCCTGTGATGCGACGGGTGCTTGCGCAACTTTCGAGTATATCGGTGGAAAGCTGGTGGTTCATATCGGATCTCAAGTCACTGTCCCCACGCTGACGAACGATACTTACGATGCCTCCGCAAAGCACCTTGCGAACTTTGACGGATTTGGTGGGAGGCAAAGTGTTCCTGCAGACGATGCCTCGTTGTCGAGATTTGTTCGCGCCAGTGCGCTCGCCAAGGACTTTACCGGTGGGGACGCAGTAGCAGCCGCTTTTTCCTTGTTGGATTCTGTTGGGGGAACCAGCTGGACGAAGTTTCACATTGTTTACGAGCCGAAAGAGGCGCGCGCCCATTTCCGTACGCTCACTCATAAGGACATTAAGTTCTCCCAATTGAGCAACTTCAATCTAACGTGTGAAGTCGGGAAGAATAAAACGCTACTCCTCGACATGAATCAGGCGCTTTCTGGGGATGTGAGTTCCCACTTCGTTCCCTATTCCAAAGCGCAGAACCGAGCCATGATCGATGAGGCGCTCAATGCGTTACCGCCCGGCAGCGTACCGCTTGGCTTGGCAGACCGACTGGCAAGTTATCCGGACTCCGCGAGATGCGCGCCGTAGTTACCCCTGCTTAAACAGAGATCAAAGCAAGACGGGGGAGAGCTTTAGAAGTAGCAAGCGAGCTGATTCTCTCGCAAGTGCGAAAATCCTGACCCGGCTGGCGGTACGATTGCGTTTTACTATACGTCCGACTTCAAAGGCGATGCTCCATTGCTGAAAAAGAACGCGGTAGGCTTCCAGGAGTGGTGTGCTTCGGTCCCATATGTGTGTTGCTTCGCTGCTGGCCCCATTGAGCTCTACCACCTTAAAGCTCTCTCCCTGCCGCAAGGTATCGGCTTTTTCATAGCGAACATCAAAACGCCCAAAATAGAAATCTGGCACTTGATTGAGCATAGCTTCGACTTTTTCGAGAAGCATTGCCGAGCAAAGCAGTTTCCCGTTTGTAAAAACGGCACCCGTACAGTGATTTCCAGTTTCGGATAGAGTAACTTTCTCGCCCTGTGCGGGAACGGTATCCAGGCGCGGACGCAATTGGGAGAAATAAGTCATTGCGATGAGTCGGGCGCGTTTATCTCTCAGTATCAAATCTCCCAGTGAAGAAGTTCCATCTCCAATGATGTAGGGAAAGTGCTTGTCCGTGATTGAGAAAATCTTTCCTCTATTTTCACCGGGTATTCGGCAATAGAAGATGCCTGCTTCATTTGGCCAATCGCAAAACTCTTGGAGAAGCACATCAAAGTCAAAAGTATCGAAATAGGTTTCCAGCTCTTCCTCGGTTCGTACAATGCGGACTCCGTAGCCTCGTTGACCCTTATCAGGCTTCAACACAATGGGAAATGCAATGCCCTCGTTTGCCATGACCTGTCGAACCACTAGACTCATTCCAGCAACTTTTGGAATGAGCTTCGTCTTGAGCCAATGCTTTGAGCTTTCAGTCATCAGGGGTTGATACAACTCCCACTTTGACTCCCCGACCATCCCGCCATTTTCAATTCGGGGATTGGCATACAAAGGTAGTAACGGATTGCGGTGGCGAATGGATAACCCGACATACCATGCGATTACAGGCAGGTAGAAAAGGTAAGGGGGCCAGAACTCGAAGTAGAGCCATTTCTCAAAGGAATATGGAAAAGCTTTGCGGTTCCAAGGGTCCAAAAACACACTCGATGCCTTCTTTAGAGCGGTTAAGGTGAGCAGGATGAGAAGCGTTCCCCACACCCAGTTTTCCCCAACCCACTGGTAGATTTCGGTACTCGCAAAAAGTGCCACGCTCACCCATACGAGAACGCTGATTGCTGTTAGAAATAGAAATTTAAACCAGTGGAATGAGAATAATCCCGCGCCGATATAGACCGGTACCCGTGTCCCGGGGACAAAACGCGAGATACAGATCAAAGCGCTTAGGGACTTGGTGGGAAGCCTCTTCTCATAACGAATCTTTAGACGGTTTAGATATTTCCAGTTGTGACGAGTAGATGTCCACGCGAGGAGCCGTCCAAAGAGATAGAGTAAATAGTCGCCTAGCCCTATCCCAAAGACACACACCATGAAAGCGAGTGCAGAAGAAACACGACCTTCCGCTACCAGGTAGGCGGCCAAAATTAGGCTCGCATCTTCCGCTATAAGGGTCGCTAGAAATACTCCCAAAAGGTCGGGCACTAAATTCCACCGACGCTTTCCGTCTGCTCCACCCTCGTCCGAAGAGCATGGATTGCATTCACAATTAACTCGGGGCGGAGCCAGGGTACAAAATGGTTGAGATGACTTACTAGTTGTTTTTCGACCAGTGCTTGCGGGGTCAACCGCGCAGCTAAAAAATCGGCATTGGCGGGTGGAACGAGTGGATCGTCCAGGCCTTGGATGATGACTGAAGGAAAGTCTTCTATTTTCCTCCATTCAGGAAGCATAGTGGCGAGCTCGGTCTTAAGTTCGAGAATCTCCTCGTTACAAACCTTAAGTTCGGTCGGAATGAGCCAACGAAACGGCACCCATTGTGCGGGGTGCTGGAACCACTTTGTGGTTTCCAAATCTGGGTCTACGGAACTGGCGACGAAAACAAGACCCGCTACCTTGTCTGGGAAAGTCATCGCCATTTTCGCAATGACCGGGCCTCCGAAGGAATGGCCAACAAGAATGGCTTTCTTACTGCTCTTATTTAGGTCCAATACACGAATGATGTTTTCTGCCTGAGCACCAAGAGATCGCTCTGCGACGCCTGGATCGGATCCACCAAACCCCGGCCTATCTACTGAAAGAACGTGAAACCGGTCTTGAAAGTCCTTATTCATTAAAAACTCAGACCAGCCGCGCCAGCTTCCGGGGGATCCGTGGACAAAAAGTAAAGGGCGCTTTTGCGGAGATCCTGACCAGGCGAAGTGAATCCGCTTTCCTGAAGGGGGAAGGTCCATTTCCTGAGTCGGATACTGAAGTTGAAACGCTTCGGCGAAAGGTTCTGAAACCGAAGCTGGGTTCTTACAGCTCACTGAGAGGAGGAGTAGAGCCAGCGAGAGCGGCATTAAGGGCAGGGGATGCCGCCGCCATTTTGATAATGCAGGGATGCTACGCACTAGCATCTTCGGAAGTGTTAAGAGCCGATTCTAGTATTTCAATTACGTGTCGGCTGGTTAGCTCGGGATTTGCCAAAATGAGACGAAGAAAGGATTGTCCCTGCTTATCGATGGAGTAATTTATCATCGCGATATTTCTATCAATCAATTCCTGCCGGAGTCGGATGCAGAATGAGGGATCTGCGGAGCCTTGGCCAGGTGGTTCGACATAGACACAGAGGTTAAGAAATGAAGGAGTATGCGCCATTCTTAGTCTCGGTTGGGTACGAATATAGGACAATACGTCGTTTCGAACGGAAAGCTGTCGGTCTACAAATGCCGCCATTCCATCGGTTCCATATCTTTTCCAGATAGACCAAAAACTGACTGCGTCGGCTCGCTTTCCACATTGCCACGAAAGGCGCCCCAAATCACTCGTACCCTCCTGATGGAAAAGGTAGTCGGCGCCTGAAACATCGTTGCTCTCCTGTAGAAGGCCCATTCGCGATGTTAGGAAGAAGCTACTGGTGAGACTTGCGCCAAATAGTTTGTGCCCGTCGAAAGTGAGCGAATCGGCTAAATCAACGCCTTTCATCAAGTGCTTTAGCTCTTTGGAAAAAAGCACGGGCCCTCCCCAAGCTGCATCCACGTGAAACCACAGGCCGCGGGCAGAGCAAAAAGCTCCGATGTCCACGAGAGGATCGAAAGCGCCTAGAACGGTAGTTCCTGAAGTGGCGCCGACCATGAGGGGGATTCGCCCCTCCGCTTCCGCTCTTTTGAACTGAGTTTCAAGGTCTGATAGGAGCATCACCCCCTCAGCGTTAGTCTTGACACAGAATAGACTGTTTACTCCAAAGCCAAGGACCGCGGCCGCCTTGCGGTAGGAGTAGTGTGATTGGTCTGAGACGAAAAGGGCGAACGGCGAGTTTCCCATCCCCTGGGTCTTAATCTGCGGGAATCGTGAATGGCGCGCGAGATGCACGGCCATGAAATTGCCGCTACTCCCTCCCGGTACAGAAATACCCTCACTCTTTACCCAGCCGACGATGGCCCCGATTTTGGAGACCACCTCAAGCTCGATGGCTGTGAAAGCGGGACTCGCTTCATAAGTCGCTAGCGTGGTTTTTTTTCGGCTCACGAAGTTGTCAGCCAAAATAGATTCAGCGGCAACTCCCGAAAACAACTGATTCATAAAGAAAGGAGAGTGAGTCGAAACAGATTGATCATCCACAAATCTGAATATCCGCTCCAATTCCGAGAACGTGATCCCTTTGTCCTGCAAAACAATCGGCGATTCGTTTCGAAGGCTATCCAGAACAGGCGCCCGAAACTTCCGGGCGGAAAGCTCCTCCTCACTCCGTATGGCCGGGGAGTAAAAGTGGAGGGTTTTTCCCTTGTCAGAAAGGCAAGTCAGCTCATGGGTTGTACCTAGAGGGGTGGCGATGACTTCTCCCGCGCTGACCGTCGATTTCTCCGAAAGGTAGCCAGACTTCGACTTGTTCTCGAAAACACCTTCCTGCACCAGCACTACGCAGCTCGCGTTACCATGTGAATGTTCACGTGAATGACTACCCTGTTCCCAGAAGCACGTGATGACCTCAAGATCTTCACTTTTGTGGAGAATTTCTCGTCGGTACGATATGGACATTTACCTTCTCGTGTTAGCTAGATCTTGAGAAGCGGTGGAGGAAAGCCAAGAGGTCTTGCTTTCGAGCGAAGGCCACCACCGCCGAACATCCAAAGACGGTAAGTGCCAAGGCGAAAAGCAATCCACCATCTCCCTGAATTTCGATTCCCAGCACTGTCAAGTGACTCAGAATGGCCCCCGACATGACGCCCATCGCAAGTAAAGCCCCCAAGGCTTGGGTTTTTGAGTAGAGAATTAAGGCGGCTGCCGCTAGCTCTGCTACTCCTGATAGCCATCGGCCCCAGGGCTCTGCGGACAGAGTGCTGAAAATGTAGACGGATTCGGGAGCGCCGGTGAACTTGAAGAACAGGGTTTGGATCAGGATTCCAGCACTCAGAATTCGTAGCAACAGAATGATTTTGTTCATCACTACTCCTTCAGTGCCTTTACTGTGGGCCAGAGTTCATCTGCTTTCTGCAGGCTTTTTGGTTCGTCTTTTACCCAATCCTTCTTCGCGTCGCCTCTCCAACCTCTGTAGAATAGGAAGAGTCGTCCGTTTGTCACTTTGAAGTTTTCTGGATCGATGTCGTATTTATAACCGCCGGCGACGGCAGTGGCACACCAGCCCTCATAAGCGGGAGCAAACTTTTGGGGATCTTTTTTAAAAAGCGCTTGATTTGCTTCATTGCTGAACTGATAGATAGCGCCTCCATATTCAGCGGTGAACTTAGCCAAACCCTTCTCTGGTTTTGGTTGCGTGAAGTACGTGACCGGATCATACCCTTTTAGTATGACCCCATTCTTTTCGACGTTGGCGGTCTGAGATCCGCTCGCTGACTGCGACGCTAACGAAAGAACCGTGGCGAGGAATATTCCAGATAGCCTCATGACGCATCTCCCCGAAGAAACATTTGCAAAGAAGGTGAGTAAAGTGTGACCTAAATACGTCCATTGCGCTACGAATTTTGGAGTGATCGCTCAAAAATTAACCAAGCGGTCAATAGAGGGGGTAAAGTAGGGTGATGAAACCCGCAGTTGCACAACGTGGTCGGCCGAGAAAGGCTTCGAGGGAACAGATTATTGAACGCGCGACCAATCTTTTTTGGCAGCGTGGCTATCACGCTACTTCGATTGCAGATCTTAAAGCAGCAACTGGCGTGAACCTTGGAAGTCTGTACTCAGAATTTTCGAGCAAGCAGGAACTGTATGAAGAGGCCCTGTCATACTATCGCGAGAGCGTTGTGTTGAAGCGCCGAGCCATCGTTGAAAACTCCTCGAACGCCTTGGAAGGAATAGAGCGTTTTTTCGACTTGTTGGTTACGCATGCTATAGAGGAACCAGGGCGCTTGGGATGCCTAAACACGAATACTTGCGTGGAACTGGCCACCATTGAACCCAGATTTAGAGAGATCGCGAAGACTAGTCTTCTGGACTGGAAAAAGTTTTGGGCAAGGATAGTGACCCTAGGGCAAAAGAGCGGCCACATTTGTTCGAAACTTAAACCAAATGAGATGGCCTGTATGATCATTGCACTCACTCAGGGAATTAATGTTGTTGGGAAGGCCGTGAAGGACCGCGAATTTCTGGAAGGTTCTGTCCGAGCGAGTCTTCAGATTTTGCGTGCGACACATTCTTCACAGTGACTTTGCTAGAAATTGCGAGCGTTCTTTAAGAACGGGGCCGGGTTGATCGCTTGCGATCCTTCTCGGAGTTCAAAGTGGAGGTGCGGGCCAGTGGCATTGCCGGATTCTCCGGAGTACGCAATGAACTGCCCCTTTTCGATGCGTTCACCTACTTCAACGTGCACTTCTAGCAAGTGCGCGTAGAGGGTGGAGTATCCGCCAATGTGGCGCATGATGATAGTTTCTCCGTACCCAGATATGTTTCTCGCGGCGAAAACCACTTCCCCTTTTTCAGAGGCATAGACCGGTGTCTTCAGATCGGCGCGGTAGTCGATGCCCTGATGAAAGCCGCTGCTGCGCTCTCCGAACGCAGAATCGACTCGATAGCCTTTGAGCGGCTGCTGAAAAACTGGCTTAAGGGGTGAAGCCGGATTGCGCCCCTGCTCTTGATATTGGGCACGCTCCTCTGCATCCAGAACCTGGCCCACCGACCGGCTCTGAAGAAGTATTTGCTCTACGCTGGTGCGAGGGTTTCCGACGGAGGCGCAGCTGGCGAATAGCCAAGATGATAGAAGTGCAAAAAGCATCGAGATAGGCAGTCCAGCAAGCTTCATCACCCGTAGCGCATTCGTAGTGGGGCAGGGACCTTGCGCCAAATTGAAAGTGAAGCTCATTCGGTCTCCCTCCATCGTCTCCTTGAAGTGGTAGTTTCGAATGGAGGGAGTTGCGTCTGCGAGACTCGCAAGCTCCAGATCGTGTGTGGTGATTAGGCCGCAAGCGCCTGTTTGGGCCAGCGTCTTTGCAAACGCCTGGCTGCCTGCCAAGCGCTCGCGGTTGTTCGTTCCGCGGAAAACTTCATCGATTAAATAGAGGAGAGGATGGCCGCCTTCGGCCAGATCCAAAATAGACTTTAGCTGGCGGACCTCTGCATAAAATGAAGACAGTCCGTCTTCTAGCGAATCATTGAGGCGTAGCGAAGTGGCTAATTCCAGATTGCGCGCTTGAAAAAGCTTAGCGCAGACGGGAGCCCCCGCTCTGGCAAGCAGGAGATTCACCCCAATGGATCTGAGGAAAGTACTCTTCCCAGACATGTTGGATCCCGTAATAAGGAGCAAGCGCTGTTCGGAGTCGAGTTGTATTGAGTTCCCCACGCGAAGGGTTTCGGGCAATAGCGGATGGGCCAATCCTTCGGCTTTGATATAGAAGGGATGCTTGTCAGAAATGTCCGCAGGCGCGAAGCCAGGTCGGGTGACTTCGAACTCCGCGAGCGAAAGGATCACTTCGAGCTCGGCTAGAGTTTCCAGCCAAAGCGGTACGCGATCTTTTACTTCATTGCGCAACCGCTCTAGCTGAAGCGTCCAGAAGAAATCCCATGGCATGGCAAGATTGAGTGCCAAATGCAGAATGTAGTTCTGTCGCACTCCCAGAAAGCCAACGACCCTTCCCATGCGGGCGAGTACAGCACGAGGATTATTCTCTGCGTGGAAGGGAGCGAGCAGGTTTGCGAGCTCTGTAGAGCGTGTTTTCGAAAGCCGACCGAGCACTTCGGCTAGTGCTGCAAACTTGCCGAGGGAAACATCGAGTGCCAATCCGTAGTCATAAGCTTGAAGCAATCGAACGTGCTTTGCTGCGAGGCGATAGGCGATCAACAGCCCCAGCCCCGCTAACAGAAAGTAGGGTGTACCTCCCGTAAACGAAAACCAAGCAAACAAAGCCAGGAAAGTGAATTGGACGGCAAATACGAACGCGAAGTACGCCGCAGCCTTTGCGGTATGAAGCGGATGGCTTAAAAGCTCGATGATTCGGTCTGATTCAATGAGTCCCGCCCAAAGGGCTTCGACGACGAGAAACCGTCGCCGTAGCACACGGGGCCTCACCATCTGGGCAACCAGGGCTCGCCGCTTTTCGATTTCGTGCGAACTGACGCTTCCCCCGTCAAATCGAGCAAGAAGTTTTTTAAACCCTTCGGTCGAAGCGGTCTGATTGACGAGTCGCAACAGAGCGTTGCCATCGATGAGGTCGAGGTCAGAAAAAACACGCGGCATGCGCCGGCGGTCTGCTATCGGAGGTAAGTGAGGGATCTTCGCCCAATCGAGAAGAGTGAGTGCTTCCAGGCGGCCCGCCGTCTCCAAGCGCTTTTGAAACAGAACGAGCGTTTGAGAGACTCGGTCGTGCAGATAAACAAAAACGGCAAAGGCGGTAAAGCCGAAGGCCGTTGCGACTTGAAACCCATTTGACCAACCGGCCATGCCTGCAACTAAGCCGAACGCCGCAGAAACCAGAAACAGGAGCAGGCGCCAGCCGGCGATACGGTCCGCGCGGTCCGTGAGTAGGCGTACGCGCCGCTCGAGGCGGCTTTTGTCTTTAGAAACGTTCACGGCCAATGAGTAAGTCGAAGATCATGCGCCAATCAGATAGAAAAGAGTATAGGGGATGTTTCAGAGTTGCAGGTTTATTATTTTGAAAAACCAAATGGGAAAGCCACAGAACACCGTACGCAAAGACGATACCGCCCGGTATCCATAAGTATTGCCCGCGGACAATGCCCAGCACTCCGATCAGCACGCCCAGCGGGGTACCGATGAAATGGACGATGCGTGTGCCGCGCTTGCTGTGTTCCTTTAAATAAAACGGGTAGAAATCTTTAAAAGACTGGAAGCGCTCCATCGATCCAGGCTACCCGAATTATCGAAGCCGCTCAATCTCCCGTTGGGTGAGTGGGCGAGGATGCTTGCTGCGTGTTCCAATCGGAAGCGTGGGCAAGAGATCCCACGTTGTGGCAACGACGCTGCCGTTGTAGACGTATCGCTTGAAATGGTCTGACACATCGGTGCCAGTGATTCTCTCCAGAATCGTTTCAAAGTCAGGTGTCGTAATGGCGAGGTACTTCGTAGAGGCAAAAAATTCCTTCAGCACGGGTTTGAGCCCCGAAGAAAATAGGGAGTCGAACCGAGCCATCAAATCGGCTCCGTAGCTATAAGCGCTTTCCGTGGTGCTTCGTCGGTATTCGGCAAAAGCTCCCAGGTTTGCAGCGCTAGCGGTGAGAGTAGCTGCTTTTCTCGGGTAGCCATCATCTCTCCAGCTCGCAATGGCTTCGTCAATCCATCCGGCGTTGCCGTTTGCGGGCATTACTCCGCGCGCAAACCAAGAGTGGGTAATCTCATGCTCCAGCGCGCCCATACTCGTGATAGTGGCGCCGACATGCTCCATGCCCCCTCCGAAAAACTCGTTGAGGTAAACGGTCAAAGTTTCGTGTGCATAAGGCCCGTAAGTGCCTTCAAGTTCCGTGAGCGTCGTTTTCGACCGCACAAGAGCTTTATCGACCGCGCTTTGGCTAGTGCCATAGACGGTGATCGGAATGTTCTTTTCGATGCCTTTGTAGTCATCCGAGGCGACTGCAAATAGCTTGTTGGTCACGTGAAGAAAATGCGAAGAACTGGTGAAGTAGTCGGGAAATTCGACCAGGTAGGAACCGGGACGAATGAGCTGAAGAGAACCATTCGTGAAGATCTGGTGCTTGTCCGGCGATCCGGCAATGTTGAGTCGAAGCCGCATGGGAAATCGGTCAAATTCCAGATTCCCACAGGCATACTTTTCCAGGAACCTTCGGTCAGCACCCAAGTCGGACATGGCCCAGAGCAAGCGAATGCCACTTCCGGAGAAAGCGACCTGCGTTGTGTCCATTTTGTACTCAACCACAAGTGTATTGCGGGAGCCTGCGTTCACAGAGGCTTTGACTACCCGAACTTTGGTGGCATTGCTGGGTGCGTTGACGACGGGGGCGCCGTCCGCTCCCAGATCGTTTCCATTGAGCAACACTTGAGTGGTAACCGGAACGAGGTCGAAAATCGGATAGCCTGTTTGGTTCGCAGTGAATTCAATCTCGCAGCGACCTGTTGCCGCCTGAGTGGCGGGATCAAAGTTCAAATCAAGAAGGACACTCTGAAAGTCGACGGGAACCGCATTGCCCGCTCCGGACGCGAACCCCTTTGGCGCTTGATCGATATCCGCGGCAAGGACCGGCCAAGCGTAAAAGCTGAGCAAAACGAGCAAGAGCTTACTCAAGATGAGTCTTTGCACAGGTCACCCCATTTTCAGTGAAATACCGTTAGAATCATTTTACCCCAAGGAGAGATCCATGCCACGACGCACTGTAGACCTGAGAAACCCCGAGAACCCTGTGTATTTTGAGACTCGAGACCGGGTGACCGAAATCTACTTCAATCGTCCCGATCGTCTGAACCCGTTTGATTGGGAGCTGTCCCGCCAGTTCTCCGATCTCATCGATCAGGTGAAGAAAGAACCCTCAGATGTGGTCATCGTGACGGGCAAGGGGAGAGCCTTCTCAGCGGGCGCAGATCTGGCCTTTCTGGAAAAGTGTACACGTCAGCCGGAAGCTAAAGTTCGCACGATGTTGCGAAAACTGTATGCCAACTTCCTGCGCGTGCGCGAACTCAAGCAAGTGACGATTGCGAAGGTGAATGGTGCGGTGGCTGGTGGTGGATTGGGTTTGGTTTGGGCCTGCGATCTGAGAACGGCACTCACCAGCGCCAAGTTTGCGTTTAACTTTGTAAAGATTGGCCTGAGTCCCGGGATGGGAATTCTTTATATGACGACAAAATTAATGGGAGAGGCGAAAGCGCGCGAGCTTTGGCTGAGGGGACGCACTCTGACAGCAGAGCAGGTGGCAAAATGGGGACCGATTGCCGAACTCGCAGCGACCTCCGAAGAATTGGATAAAGTTACTCGCGCATTGGCGGATGAGATTCTGGGTAATGGCAAACTGGGAATGCAATTCATCAAGCAAGAGCTGCTCTGGAAGGACCAAGTGGACGCCTACTTGGATTTTAACTGCAAGCACCAGGCGAAGTGTCTCAAATCAGCCGAAGGCAAGGAAGGTCTGCGGGCGATCCAAGAAAAACGCGCACCGCTTTTTAGGGTGTAAGCGAGGAAAACGTAGCGAGCTCGATTCTTTTCCAAGTTCGCTTGTCGGAGTCTACGTCCCGGTGGGGACCCCACTCATAGTCGATGAAATGGTTCTCATCGGCCTGAGTAATTTTAGACGAGGTAAGCCAGGCGTCAGCGGTCTGGTAGAAGTTCACCCAGCGAGCGGCATGGGCCGCAATGGCGCTGTTGTCCAGGTCATCGGGGGCGCTGTGGCACTCTGAAGATCCGAAGGCCACTTCCAGTGGTCCGCAGGCAGGGCTGATGGGATCGATCGTAAAAAGACCTTTGAACTGTGGAGACTGAATCTGCTCCGCTAGGTACATCGCCATCCAACCGCCATAAGAATGCCCGGCGATGAAGAGGGGCGCGTTGGGATACTTTGCGAGCAGTCCTTTCACTTGGCTCAAAATTTTGTCGGAATCGCCGTACTGCAGTTTCGTCGGACTATCGGACACCACATAAAGCGCTTCTCCGTCAGGGGGAGCTACGGCCTCCAAACAACTCACGAGCGTCGTAATCGCCATTCCAGATCGGGAAGCGGCGAGTTTGGTTTCGAGCTTTTTGAATGGGGGGTACATTCCCATTCCATGAGGAGGTAGGGAACGGCTGCTGGAGGGACAAGAATTATACCCTCCCATCACGACAAAGAGGACTCGTTCGGGCACCGCAGCCTCGGTAATACATGAAAACATCAAACCGACAAAAAACAACTGCCGAGATAGGTGTCTTTGCATGAGTCCATTCTCGAAGCCCAAGGCGTGTAAGCCAAGTCGCGCTAAGTCAATCAATGCTGGCGCGCAAAACGTCACGGCCGTCCACGAAGTGGCGGGTTTTAGATAGTCCGGGTTCGCTATTCGCCTTGGATTCTAAGTGGCATCACCTTTGCTTTTCCACTCCCCGAGTAGAGATCCGACGGGTGTATTCCGTCGGTGGTTTGGAGTGGTCGACATGCGCATCTTAACGATTTTGGTTGTAGCGATGGTGTTGTTTGGTTGCGGCTCGCGTCCGTTTGCTGGAACGTTTGTGGGGAACACGGCTATCACCATGGGACGTTATGTGGAAGAACAGCTCACGTTCACCACTTCGCAAACGGGCAACCAGGTATCGGGTAGCTTTATTTCGACGAAAAACACGACCGGGACGATCGTGGCTCAGGTAGATGGCACTTACCTGCCTCGCATCGATATCGTCATTAATGCGGCTCCTGCGAATTACAGCGGTGGCCAAGGGGTCTGCTCCGGAACGCTGAACGGCACGGGCGTGATTCAGAATCGCCATTGGCTGATGACTCTCTCAGGCAACCTGCAGAACTGTGGCTACGTTCAGGGCCTTCAGCTGGACCTGACCCAAACCGCTATTGCTCCTTAAGCGCGGGGCCAAACTCCGCTAGGATCTTTTCTTCTTCGGTGTAGGACAGCGGTAAGTTTCCAAAGCGTCTGCCGTTTCGATTGTAGTGGCAGGTTAGGCAAGTCAGTGGTGCGGGGCCTCGGACGTTCTTTCCACTCCGAGTATAAAAAACGGATTCGGCCGCCAACTTCCCCTTCTCATCATACACATAGAAATCCCAATCTTTAGAACCTGTTCTGGGAACCGCTATTTCGGTTTCTCGAGATTCTGTTTGGGCAATTGAGATTGCGGGACGATGGTTCCCCGCTTTTCGGCGGTACAAGATCCGTGGCTTTCCCTTAACTTTGGAATTCTTGATGAGGCGGCGGCTCCAAAGCTTCGAGTCACTGCGCGTCCACTTGTGCTGGAGAGTTTCCGCAAAGATCTCGTCGTCCAGCTTCAAGTCGGCCCAAAGTTCCTCCAGGGTCTCTGGGATGGGGATCGCCGACGGGGTCAAAGGGTAGGGAAGCGACGCATCGCCTACCTGGATCCGACGCTTGTAGGCCTGGTAGACGGTTGCCGCATTTTCGCTGTTTCCGATGAGGTAACGGGCGGCATCGATTAGGTACTGACTGGGCTTACGAGGTTGGGCGAGGAGAGCCTCCAAGCAACCCCCTGATGCTTGATGCATCCAAAAACCCAACAAAACCCCAAACCATTTCCCCGAAGCCCGCATGCCGAGACAGGCTAATCAATGGAACTTTGCCCCTCAAGCGGTTTTCGGCTGGAGCCGCTTGATGTCCTGTGTCAAATTGCCGTCCAGATGTTCCGCCCAGGCCTACATTATGACCCCCGATTCCTCGATCCTGCGGATCGGGCTGCTGTCTTGGAGTGGCTGAAGACCCTGCACCCCATTTGGGAGCAGCGTTTTTCACCCCATCATCCTCCGCCAGAAGGGCAGCTCCAGCGCCCTCTTTTGCGTCCCGTTTATTGGCTTGGGAACTGGCAGTTTGCCTGTTTGGGGTACTATCGTCCGCCGCGCGGGACGAAGAACCGTTGTGTCGAGGCAGAACCCTTTCCGCCCGTCATTCGGCGTTTGGTGACCCGCATGGAGCGAATGGTGCATCAGCGCTTTCCTCGCGGTTATGTCCCCCGAGGGTGGAAGCTCAATACCTGCCTCATTAATCTTTATGGAGAGCGGACAGACGTGGAAAAGCCGGTCGATACGGCGCGGGTGGGGGAACACAAAGACTTCGAGCCAGGACCCGTCGCTTCTTTGTCACTGGGTGAGCGCGCGCTCTTTCAGTTTGTCGAGAGTCGAGGTAAGCAGCATCGGAGCGAGGTTGTACTTCAGCAGTGGTTGGAAGATGGATCCCTGCAAGTTTTTGGCGGCGAATTTTGGAAAGACCGTCTCTTTCACCGCGTGCAGCGGGTAGAGGATCGTGAAGATCACACTTTCAAACTATCGGTGGATGGCTTTAAGACGAGGCGAGTGAATTTTACTTTTCGATACGTTCCTGAAGCGGACATCATCCCTTATCGGCAGCTTCCCCAGACGGATGCAAGCGATGTGAGGGGCTACGTCCAGGAGCTAGCACGCCATTCGCCCTTCTTTGAAAAGGAGTTGCGAGACATGAAGGGGGCAGACAGTGCAATGGCCCGATGAAGGCAAGCCCTCTACCTGGGTGAAGCACAAACCCTCGTTGTGCAAAGGGTGTCACGCGCTCTGTTGCACACTTCCGGTAGAAGTGTCTGTCGCAGATCTTCAGCGCATGGAACTGATCACACCCGATGAAGCCTGTCTGTCGGTGAAGAAAATTGCGCGAAAGTTGATTGCCGAGGGGCTTGTGGTTTCCGCGCGGGCTGCGACGGGGTTGTTTACTCTTTTACAGCACGCTAACGGAGATTGTGTTTTTCTCGACGAGAATCGGTTGTGCAAGATCTACGATCGGCGGCCGCAGGTTTGCCGCAAGTTCCCGGAATTGGGACCGCGTCCGGGTTGGTGCCCCGCTCGTCCTAAATTTAAGATTTAGATCTCGTTAACGGCGTCAGGGCCATCGAGGAGAATTTGCGGATTCGCTTGCTCCGGCGAAACCACATGCCCTTTTCCCACCGCCCGAATTTTGATTTGCGGATTCACAAAACAGTTTCGGCCATCTTCGATTGAGGCCGATTTCGCGTTCCAGATCTTTTCCAGTTTGCGGCGAATCTCGGTGAATACTTGCATGTCGTCGAAATTGACTAGAGTGTGGTTGCGTTTCAATCCATCTGCGTCAGTGACTTGAATGGCATATACCCCAAAGAGCAGCTGCGGACTTTTTGGGAAAAACACCAATTGGCCCTCCAAGGTGAGCGCTTTGCCGTTTTGCTGCGCAATCGAATCGATCACCTCAATGGGCTTGCTCACTGCCGGGTCCAGATTCAAGTGAACCGGCGCTCTAGGATTACTCTGGAGTGTGTAATGAATGCGAACCTTGTCTCCACGAAATAGATTCTTGGAGTGGGCTTTTTCGGAAACGAAAACGGGGATTACAGCGTCTTTGTACTCCATCACCAGAATTTCACCGCCTGCCGCTACGGCATGCACCATGCCCACAAACGATTTGGTTGCGCGCAAGTCGTCGGGAAACTTGGCTTGGCGCGTGTGCTTGGCGACATTTATGCCGGAGTCGTAGGCGTCCACTATTTGAATGTCAGAAATCAGTAGATGCTTCTGTGCGCTCGGATTGGTGGCGATTTCGCCTCGGAGGAGTACGAGATCGTGTCGTTCGACTTCTTTAAGCGCTGCCCGTGCCGCCGGTGTGGTCGGAATCATGGAGAACGCTTCATGCGAGAAGAAGTCGTTCGGATCTCGGTAAAAGAAAACGTACTGCCTGAGATCGTGGGCTGCCCCGTGGATGTGTCCCTTCAGGCCTGCGCCTTTGAGATCGGCTTCAATTTTCTTGATATCGATACTGGCGAATGCGCCGGAGTGAAGAAATAAAGCGGCTACCGCGACAAGTCGGAACATCGAACCCCCTTGAACAACTACCCGCTATTGAAGATTGCTTAGTAGGCGGTAGGCGTCAACCCAAGGGACGAAGTAGGAGAGCCGCATACCTAGGCCTGTCCGGGTGGCGGCAGCGACGATCAAGCACAGGGCAGGCATTAACAGGTTCCACTGGAGCAGTTCAGTGATGAGGGAAATACGGAGGAAGTACTTCATCGCGTATCCCATTTTGCCTTTGAGGGTCTTTCGCACGGCGAATAGCTCTGGAATGGTGGCGGTGAAAAAGCGGTGAAGATTGTAAACCGTGAGGACCCACAGCACCGCCGAGCCAATCAGCCGAGTCAGTAAGGTGGGATGCAGAGCAACCAGCAGCAACGCCCCCATGAGTAGGACGACCTGTGCCAGCACGAGTGCCATGCCAAGGGCGAGGCCCTCTTTCACGCGACGGCGGATATATTCTTTGGTGAAGTCCTTGGCCGTCTTGCGAAGCTCAGCAACGACCGCCACCCCTAGGAGGATTCCCTTACGGTAACGCCACGCAGAGTGCACGAGCCAGAGCATTCCCTATTCTACCGCAAAGTTAGTCTTCCAGCGCAACGTAGAGGATTTCTAAGATTTCGACATCGATCTCACCTTTGGGGGCACGAAAAGAGACGGTGTCACCCACTTTGGCGCGTAGGAGGGCCCGGCCCAGCGGTGAGATCCAGCTGATGCGACCGCGTTTGCCATCGATTTCATCCACTCCCACAATGGAATAAGTTTTCTCTTCTTCCCCATCCAGATTGACGCGCACCGTAGCCCCAAAACGCACGGAGTCTGTTTCCGACTTAGTGGGGTCGACCACCTCAGCAATTTCTAAGCGCTTGGTGAGAAAACGAATCCGGCGATCGATTTCACGAAGACGGCGTTTTCCATAAATGTAATCCGCGTTCTCGCTCCGATCACCCAACGACGCAGCCCACGCGACCGTCTCCGTCATCTTGGGCCGATCTTCATTTAACAGCTTGTGTAGCTCGGTACGCAGGCGTGCTTCACCCCTCGGGGTGATGTAATTCTTCGATCCCTCAGGCAGCGCGGGCGCCTGCGGTTCGGGACCCTCTTCGTCGGCGTCCTCGTTTTCTTTGACAAAAGCCTTGCTCATTAAAACTCCAAGTGGGAGGTCATACCCGACTTTCTGTCCAAAGCCCAACCCCACATTGCCGCCCTTGAAACTTGCCGCTATCGTGCGGGCCATGGGTCGGAAGTTTCAGCATTGGCATCCACGAGGCACGCGCACCCCCGAGAGCCACCGGGAATTAGGCGAGATTCTGCTATCAAACCGCCGTTTTGAGCAGGTGGATAAGCTGGAGTATGGGGATCACGGGCTGGAAGCTGCTGTGCATTGCCTGACCGAAGCGATTCGAAGCGGCAAGCGCATCGCGCTTTATGCCGACTATGACGTCGATGGAACCATGAGCTGCGTGAGTTGGGTGTGGTTCTTCCGTGCCATCGGATTCACCAATTTTGTGACTTACATTCCCTGCCGCTTCAAAGAGGGCTATGGGGTGAATCTCAAAGCCGTTCAGCATCTGATTGAGAATGAAAAAGTGAACGTGGTGATGACCATGGACACGGGTATCACGGCTAATGAAGAAGCGAAGTTTTGCCGGGAGCACGGTGTGGAGTTCATCTGCACCGATCACCACCAGATCCAGACGGAGAAGATGCCTGACTGCATTACGCTGAACCCAAAAATGCATCCGGATCCGATGTATCAAGAGCTGTGCGGTTGCGGGATTACGTTTGTTTTACTGCGCAGGCTTTCACAAACTTTTCCCGTCGCAGCAGAACTATGGACAGACTTAGTGGCACTAGCTGGCATGGCGACCATTTGCGATGTGGTCCCGCTCAACAGCGTCAATCATCGGCTTGCGCGATTGGGCGTGGCGGCCCTCATGCGTTCCCCTCGTCCGGTGTTTGCGCAGCTGCGAGAAGCAGCTTCTCTTCAAGAGTCCTTGGATGAACGTGATGTGGGTTTTCGACTGGGCCCGCGTATCAATGCGGTAGGCCGACTAGGACACGCCGACAAAGTAGTGGAAGCTTTTCTCACTGAGAATCCGAATGAACTGATTGAGCACATGGGTCGCTGCAATGAAGAGCGCAAGCTGATTCAGCAACGCATTCTTAAAGAAGCGCATGTGCAGGCTGCAGAATTGAAGGAAGACCCGATTCTTTTTCTGGGTGGGGACTGGCATCCGGGAGTGGTTGGCATTGCTGCGAGCCGGATTGCTGAAACCTATTGGCGACCCACGTGGCTATTTCAACGCAAGGACGGAATCGGTAAGGGATCTGCCCGGTCAATTTTGGGTTTTGATGTCACGGATGCGATGCGATCATGCGGGGCACTTTTCAATAAGTTCGGGGGGCACCGCGCCGCGGGTGGCTATACGTTTCCTCTCGAGAATGAAGAGAAGATCCGAGAAGCGCTCAAAGCCTATGCCGAGGAGCAGCGAACCCGCTTGCCCGAACTTTGGCAAAGTCGCATGGAATACGACTGTGAGTTGACTTCGAAACTGGCGAACTTGGGCCTGGCGGCAGAAGTGGACCGGTGGAAGCCGTATGGGAATTCATTCGAGGAACCGCGTTTCAAGATATCGGGAAAAATTCTTGGAACCCAGTATTACAAAGACAAAGTGACCGGGGAGCCCAAGCACACCGCTGTGACGATTGGTGAAGTGGGTGTGAGTAGCCACAAGATTGTTTTCTTCAACGAGGTGTTGAAGGAACTCGAAGGCAAGGACCACGCCTCGTTTCTTGTCATCGCCAAGCGCGACCACTTCCGCGGCCGCGATTCCCTCTCCCTCTTCGGCCAAGACTACGACGTCTAATGCCTTGAAAGGGGTCAGTCGACTTTCAAGGAGAAAACCGAGGACCGGTAACAAACTGACACCGACTCTTACCAATTCTTACTTTGAACTGTTCCTGGAACATATCATTAATCATATCCTTGTGGAGTGCTTTGCATGGCCATTCTCCAGCCTACTTCGGCCCATAAAATTTGTTCGTAGCCCCGAGCAATGGTCATCCAGCCTGGTGATCCGTTGCGTTTGAGATGTCCCCCAAGTTTAGCCACGGCCAGCAAGAGGGAGCGGTTTGTGAGC
>JBGTAN010000021.1:0-11874 GCA_041749855.1 Bdellovibrionota bacterium | reverse complement strand
AACTTGGGGGACATCTCAAACGCAACGGATCACCAGGCTGGATGACCATTGCTCGGGGCTACGAACAAATTTTATGGGCCGAAGTAGGCTGGAGAATGGCCATGCAAAGCACTCCACAAGGATATGATCAATGATATGTCCCGGGGACAGTTGGACGCTCCCTACTGACCATTGACGCTCTCCCGTACCAGCTCTATCCCCAGGGCCATGAAGAAATACAGAATCGATCCCAAAAGCAACTTGTACGAAATTGTAGTTCCAACGGGCGACGCAGCCGCCGACGATGGACTGTTCGATGATTGTCCTGCCTGTCAGGAAATGGAGCGGCAAATCCAAATGGGAAACGGGGGTGAGGTTGTCATTCAATGGGAGGACGAAGATGCAAACGGAGCGATAGAGGATTGACTAAGTTCTCAAAAATGAGTACTATTTATCGGTCAGTATGGTCCGTTGTTTTAGTTTTGGAGGCTGAGGGGGAACTTGAAAGTGCCCCTCAACAAATTCGAAAGAAGTTCGATCAGTGGGTGATCTCAGTTAAAGCGTTCGGACCTTGGCTCAAGGGAGGCTGGCGTACCGAAGCCCTTTCGGGCGTACTTAAGGGTTTCTACTCCATTAGGCTCAACCGCCAATGGAGAGCGGTTTTCGAGGTTCGGTCGGAGCGAAAAGTAGTCGTCATTAGAATCGTAGCCCATGACTACAAAGATGTAGGAAGGAGATATTGAAATGAAAGCAGGTCGGCTTTTCGAAAATGCGCTCAAGCAAGCGCGTATTACGCTGAAGACCGGCGCCGAAATGAAGGTCAAGGTTCAGGGGAAGGGGGGAAACCTTCACCTAGTTGTCCAGCCTTCGGGTATCAGTGAATTTGAGGCTTCGATTTTAGAGCGCTCCACCAAGACTTCCGTGAAGAACCTTAAACCGTACAATCCTAAAATGCCGGTCGGCGAGCGCATTCGAACTTTGCGAAAGGCCGCGGGTCTCACTCTCACTGCCGTCGCCTCAAAAGCAGGGATGACCAAGGGAAGTCTTTGCTCAATTGAGAAAGGAGAGCGCCCAGTTGGGCTTGCGGGGCTTAAAAAAATCTCAAAAGCGCTCGGGGTATCCCTTGCGTCTCTCGTAGAATAGTAGAATAGGGGTGGCGGGTCGCGCGCCCAGCGCTGCCAACTCCACAAGTATTGAAATGAACACAGCGTAGTAGGTCAGCTTAATTAGTTTACAGCTGAAATCGAAATACTGTCAGAAGCGACAGGGGTGATGGATTTGATCCACTCTTCGCTATATAGCGGGCATCGACTCCAACGCTAAATCTTTTAATGGGGATCTCGAAACCTATCATCGGGCCGTAAGACACGGCACCCTGAATCGTGCCGGAACCATCCGGCGATAGTTCTAAACCCAAGGCAAACCCGAAGTGGAAGACGTTCAGATAGAACCTGGGCTCTACGAAGGTTTGTTGATAACCTCCGTTGGAACCGAAAAAGTAAGTTCCGCCTATCTGCGCAGAACTGGTAGCGCTAGCTAAGATCGATACGCCAAGAAAGGGACTAAAACGCATGGTCCCTTCAAGCATTGCTGTTAGTGCGTAAACGCCAATGGGTGTCGGACTGGCAATCCCTAAACCTAATCCTACTTGCTTGTCCCCATTCTGAGACGCTGCGCGAGCACGATGAAAACTGCTTGTAAGGAGGCAGAGCACTAAAAGGAATAGGAGGTTCCGCATCTTGTTTCCTTTGCAACGATTCCCTTCATTATCGGCCATGTCCCAGTAAAACGGGAGGGACGTCGCGCCATGCAAGTGTTTAAGGCCCAGGAACTTTGGCATTTAGCATGCAAGACTCGCTATACTAGGAGGTAAACATGATTCGCTGGATGTCCTTGGTATTTGGTTTCGGTCTGTTGCTGTTGTGGTTCGTAGGGATGGGAACGCCGGTCAATTCGACGCTGGTGTGGCTCGATCTAGCGGCAGCGCTGGGAGCGTTCTTTATTGCTGGGGCGGTCACGGCGCGGTCTTCACGCCCCGTGCAGATTGGCGCTCCGCTCGGCTTTAGCGCTGTGCTTTACGGGCTGTGGGTGGCGGCCTTGCTGACTGACACGGTAAACTGGCTCGCCTGGTGGAACTTTGGTTTTGCGTCGGGCTTTTTGATACTCGGAATTCGGGCTTGGACTGAACCGCGAGCTTATCGCTTAAACTTCGACGATTCAATCGGTCGGCTTCGCTCGGGCTCTACATTTGGAACGTGGCCGAGCCGTTACCCTTACGCTCCCTGGGGGTGGTTTCGTCACGGTGAGGATGGCTTCGGGGATGCTATTTATCAGAGTCAGCCTGGAAGATATTCGGGAATTGGGCCGAGTGGCTATCGTCGGAATGATTCGCGAATCGAGGAAGAGTTGAATGAAAGACTCACCGAAGACGGCGCCCTTGACGCAACGGAAATTGTCGCAGTCGTTACCAACGGCGATGTTGTGCTTCAGGGCGCAGTGGAAAATCGCCGCATGCGTCGTAGAGCTGAAGAAGTGGCTGAAGCCGTCGCCGGGGTTCGCAATGTCGACAACCGTCTTTTCGTGAAAAAGAAGGCTGCCGCCAGAGATGAGTTCCGAGCCGCGTAAATGTGTTGAGTGGGCACTGTGTTTGCATCTTCTAAATGTGTAATCAACGGTAAAGGAGAAGGTAAAGTCGTTAAGGAACTTAGTCGAAAGAGAACTGGTTAGTTGCTCACCCGACAGCTGTGTGAAGGATGTTGCTGAGCTGATGGAACAACAAGACGTTGGCGCTGTGGCTTCAGGATAAGGCTGCCTAACCAAACGGAGGAAACCATGAACAGTGCATGTGACGTGTGTGGAAATTCTTACGATAAGGCGTTCGAAGTAAAGATGGGTGGTGAAAGCTACGTCTTTGATTCGTTCGAGTGTGCGATCAACCGATTGGCTCCTGAGTGTGGTCATTGCGATAATCGAATCATCGGTCACGGCGTGGAAGCGAACGGAGTCATGTTTTGCTGCGCCCATTGTGCTCGGAGCGCCGGTCAGGGTGGGGCTAGGGATAGAGTGGAAAAGCAATCAGCCTGAGACGTTTGCGGTAGTTGGAGGAAGTTTTGCACGCTCATGGTGCATGAGAGTCCTGTGTGCCCTACAGGGTGGTTACTATTTTCTGAGTGGTTTGTGGCCGGTGCTTCACATGCCGAGCTTTGAAAGGGTCACCGGCGATAAATCCGATGAATGGCTAGTGGTGACAATTGGATTGTTGGTAGCTGCGACGGGCGTTGCGCTTTTGCGCGAATCGAGACAGCGCAGTATCGCAAACTCTCTCGCTTTAGTTGCGGCACTCCAGGCTTTTGCACTGTTCAGCGTGGATATTGTCTACGTTTGGGCGGGACGCATTTCTTCCATCTACTTGGGCGACGCTGCCGTAGAGGGTGTTTTTGTTGCTAGCTGGATGTGGCTCTACAGAGATCGAACTCAACCGGGGTGGGGTTAATCTTCAGCTCGTCCTTTCATACTCGCTTGCCAAGTTCCTAGAGACGCTTCAACCTCCTTTGTCCATGAGCAAGCTCAAAGCCCTTTGGGAAATCATCCGATCCAGTCTCTGGTTTATTCCCACTCTAATCGTTTTGTCTTTAATCACTCTGGCTCTTGCTTTGGTGAATCCCGACTCGTTTTACAATCAGAAAGCCCTCAGTGAATCCTGGCCCCGACTCTTTGGAGCTCACGCGGAAGGCGCCCGCGGGCTGCTCGCGGCCATCGCCAGCTCCATGATCAACATTGCCGGTGTCACGTTCTCTATTACTATTGTCGCCCTGGCCTTGGCGTCGAGTCAGTATACCTCTCGGATCTTGCGCAACTTCGTACGAGATCGAGCGAACCAGACTGTTTTGGGGATTTTTGTTGGCGTCTTCGCCTATGCCATCGTGGTTTTGCGATCCATTCGAGGTGGTGTTTCTGAGTTCGTTCCTCAAGTGGCTGTGCTCGTCGGTGTCGTTCTCGGGCTCTTGGCAATTGGAGCGCTGATCTTCTTCATTCATCACATTGCCGCTTCGATTCAAGCCGCGAACATCATCGAGGGCATCGCACGGGAAACGCTTGAAACCATCTCAAGGTTGTTCCCCCTTCAATCGAATAAGACCGCTGAGTCTTCGCCGTCTGCGGTCCAAGCTGCCGCGTTTAAGACTCCTCATTGGGTTTCGATTCCCGCTCTTTGCAGCGGCTATATTCAAAGTGTCGATGTCGAAGCGATTTCACGTATCGCTTGTGAGCTGAAGACGGTGATAAAGCTGGAAAAGGCCTTGGGTGATTTTGTGATACGAGATGGTTCGCTGTTTCAGGTAGCGGCTGTGACTTGCGATTCAGCACTTACTCGGAGACTAAACGATGCGTGCGTTGTTGGGAGCTCCCGTACCATGCAGCAGGACTTTGCCTATGGCATTCGCCAGTTAGTCGACATCGCCCTCAAAGCCCTCTCCCCTGGAGTCAATGACACCACTACCGCAATAAACTGTGTGGATTATCTAACCGTGATCGTGGCGTCGTTTGCGGCCCGTCCCCTCGACGGCACGGTCCGAATGGAAGGAGCACACCTGCGCGTGCTTGGACAAGAACCTTCTTTCCCCACCGCCTTTTCGGGTGCTTTCGACCAGATTAGGCAAAATGCGCAGGGTAACGTCGCTGTGCTCACGCGTCTGCTGCAGGCATTTTCCACCATTAAAGCTCAATGCAATGATGTCACTCGTCAGAACTATGTTCTTTCGCATGCCACGCTGGTAGCGGAAATGGCGGAACGCACCGTTCCCTGTGAGTTTGACAGGAAAGCGATCTGTGGCGAGCTGGTCTAAGCACCATTGTTTACGACTAGTGTTTGACCGCGAGGATCAGGCTAGTTTCGGATATTTAATGTGTCCTACGGGGCGGTTTCCTGCCTTCTAGATTTTTCCTACATTTGTCTGATCGCAAAGTGAGAGTGCCCGCTACGGGAGAAACAGTTTTCCTTTCACTGTGCTCTCCATAGCTTTTGAACGTAGATTCATATAGGCATTTTACTTCAACGAAAGGTCCCGCTTGTTCTTCACTCACCTCTATCCCGGTGACATAAGTCTCGAACTCCCAGTATTCATCATTATTACCAGCTACCTTGACGCGGCCCCCTTTTGATTTAAGTCCCGTTTTCAGTGCCGAGCGGAGCTCGGCTATGGTCAGCTTCTCTGGGTCGACTCCTTCAATTCCCAGTGTTTCAAGCCAATACTTTGGAGAGGCAAAGTCGGAAAACCTTGTGACTATGGTTTCCTTACCGGTTGAGAGCTTTTTTCTCCTTTCAACTTGCTGAGATTTTACTAGTGGCAGAAGTTTCATTGGGATCTCTGTTTCAACTAGTTTGCCTTGGACCTGGTCGCAATGCGCTATCAGTTTTTTGGCTTTTTGATCAGGGCCATTCACTTTTAGGTAAGATGTTGAAATTAGTTTTTCTTTAGCTCCATACAAATTGGAGAAATACTTCTGTAGCTCCCGTGGCTGAATGGTTCCGTCCCCATCGATATCGACCTGGTTCCATCGCTTACAATCCGTGTTTCCACTACACATTATGTCGATCAGCTCTTCCGAAGAAGGGTTGTCGGCATAAGACTTCACGTTTAGCTCGCAGGCAGCGCCCAAACCCCCGAGGCTTTTGCAGGAGCGGCAGGCGCCCGCGTAGCAAGCATCTACCCACATCTGAGAGCCAGGTTGTAGGTCCGTTGCTCTGGAGACAAAGTCTGCATCAGAAAACAGTCTAACCGGCTCACTATCGACCTTTTTTCGCGCCGCAAAATGGAATGTCCCCAGTGCCGTAACGTCATCCGAGTCGGTATCGGCTACTTCGCCGTGAGCTTCCACCCAATAAAGAGTATTCGGTTTGGATTGTGAGGCCTTACTCTGCATTTCGGCTGAAAACTCTTTTAGACTGGATGCGTTCACTTGGATAACCTCGTACCCGCATGCTTTAAGTTTCTTCATGCGTTTGCCGTGCGGCTCGTAGACAACGGGGTCCACCCTATCAACCAGTACGCCAATCACAGTCGTGGCCGATGTCGCTGCACTCGAAATTGTTAAGCAAGTTAGACCAACTAAGATCGGCGTTATGCGGGGCATCTTGCTCCTTTAGGTGGGGGGTGAGTGGACACCCTTGCCTTCAGTCTTTAGAGATCCTACTGCGATAAACCTGGGCTTCAGAAAAAATTCTCGAAGGATACGAATGGGATGTCAAAGACATGCCTCTCACCCGGTAAGGTCGAGGGGTCGGCTTTTCTCAAGGTGAAATCGAAGCTAGTCTAAGCGCCTTTGTTTACCACCAATTTTTGACCGCGGTAGATAACTCCAGTCTCAAGACCATTCCAATTCTTTAGCTTCTGAATAGAAACATCAAAGCGCTCCGAGATCGCAGTGAGAGTGTCGCCGCGTTTCACCCGGTACACGGTTTTACTCGCTCGGGCAGGGGCACGTACTCGCAAGCGCGCTCCGTACCTGATCCGACTATTCTTCAGGCCATTCCAACGTTTGAGATTCGCGATGGGCACGCGGTACTGCTTGGAAAGAGAGCTTAGGTTGTCGTTGCGGCGGACGACGTGAATGGTGGGAAACTTCTTCCTCACAGCATACCTGCCGCGCCCCTTTAGGGCAGACTCGTCAAAGCGAGAAGCCAAAGGTGCGATCGCTCCGTTGGCGATGGTGAGCCCATATTTTTCGGGGTTGCTTCCGACTATCACGGCCGCCAAAAACTTGGGAACGTAGTGCATGGTTTCCCGAGGCAAGAATCCTTTTTCTGCCAACGTCCAAAAATCGCGCGTTTTTCCCCGCATGATGGCGCCGAGAATGCGGTGCTCTCCCGCATTGTAAGCGGCCATCGCCAGCCGCCACGATCCAAAAACGTTGTAGAGGTCGCGCAGATACTTGGCGGCAGCTCGGGTGGATTTTATGGGATGCCTGCGTTCGTCCACCGAGCGATTGCACTTTAAGTTGTAGCGTTGAGCTGTGCCACAAATGAACTGCCAAATGCCAACGGCGTTGGCGCCCGAAACCGCCTTGTTCGAGTACCCGCTTTCAATGAGAGCCAGGTAGAAAAACTCTTTCGGCACCCCGTGTGAAATCAGGGTTTCCTCGATCATCGTACGGTACGGTCTCCCTTTTTCCATCAGGCGTACGAATACTTCGGGATTGCGCTTCGTAAAACGATCCACCCAGAGGTTAACCTGCTCATTCATCTCGATGAGAATGGTTGGGTGCTCGCTAATAGGTGTTTTGGCTTCGTTGTCAGGGGTGGTTTCCGGCTTTTCGATTTCAGAATCCGTTTTGACTATTTCTTTAGCCAACTCGGCGGGGGGTTCGCTCGAAGCGAATGCGTTCAGCGGCGTAGGATTCGCGAGTTTGGGGTGCGCACAGCCGATCGCAAGGATAGTGAAAAGGAAGAAGAGTAGATGCTTCATAGATGAAGTTGGATTTGTGAGCGCAGGTACTGGGCCTAGTTTTATAGTACACCCATTTGAGAATAGATGAAGATGCTAGTTTGACGCTACTTGCAAGCGCTAATCTGAAGGTGCGCGTGCTGATAGCCCTGTGGACTAGTATCGAACTTTCTTGTTAATACTCAAGAACCTTGGAAACGCTAAAACTCTATTCCTTCCGCCGCTGCCCTTTTGCCATGCGCGTTCGCTTAGTGCTCAACGAAAAGGGGTTGCCATTTGAGGTGGTTGAAGAGGATTTGAAAAACTTCTCTCCGGAGCTCAGAGCGCTTCATCCAGAAGCCAAGGTTCCCGTGCTTGTTCACGGAACGCGGGTGGTTTACGAGTCTTCGGTGATAACCGAGTACTTGGAAGACTGTTTTGCGCGCGATCCGCTTATGCCGAAAGACGCTGGAGAAAGAGCCGAAGTCCGACTCTGGACTTACTGGTGCAACTCGGTTTTCAAGCCAGACGTCGATCGGATCAAGTACGGAACAAACCGCTTTAGCGCCCAAGAGTGTGAGGGCGTTGGGGAAAGAGTGCAACAGCACTTAGGAAAGCTCGAAAAGGCTCTGAGTGCAAAGCCCTCGCTAGTGGGTGACTACTCACTTGCAGATATCCATGTCTTTCCCTTTGTGCGCCAATTGGCCCGAATTGAGCCGACGCCCGGTTTCCTTTCCCTGTTTCCGACTACCTTAGATTGGGTTAAGCGGATATCAGATCGCCCCGCCTTTTTGAAAACGTTGGAACGCTGACAGCCCGATATCAAGAGTTCTTGACTGAAGACCCGCTAGCATCTGCGCCGAGGTCATGTTCAACTATTTGGGGTCACGCAACGGGGTAAGGGGCAACTCAAATGGAAACACTCATTTCCTATAATCAGGAAGCGGTCGACTTCGATGAAGTCATCAACAACGGACCTTTCCCCATTCGGTTTCCTAAGCGCAGTCTTTCGCAGGACGAAGAGTGGTGCGAAGTGAAGTTTGACGGCGGTTGGCGCAAGATCCGCTTTCATGACTATCACGAGGTCTACGAAATTCCGGGATTGTACGAAACAATTTTCTACCGGACATTGCGATGTAACTCTCCTAATCGAGTGGCAGGTCTTCTCGACGAAGTCCTCACGGAACGTGGCATAGACGCTCAGAAGCTTCGAGTTCTGGACCTGGGTGCAGGGAACGGCATGTCAGGGGAAGCGCTCCAGAATCTGGGGATCCGAAAAATCGTAGCCATCGACTTACTTGAAGAGGCAATGTCAGCGGCACTGCGCGATCGCCCTTGGGTTTACGATCACTACGTCGTGGCGGATCTCACGAAGTTATCCGCGCAGGATGAGATGCATTTGCGCGAGTATCGATTCAACGCGCTGTGCACCATCGCCGCGTTAGGATTCGGCGATATTCCAACCCAAGCTTTTCTCAACGCGTTTAATCTGCTCGAGGACGGAGGAATGGTCGCTTTTAACATCAAGGAGGATTTTCTAAAGCGTAGTACCGGCAATGCGTTTGCACGTTTGATCGACCAAATGATGCAGGATGAGATCCTCGAAGTGGATCTTTTGAAGCGCTACCAGCACCGGCTCAGCACCGGCGGTCACCCACTCTACTATGCTGGACTTGTCGGCTTTAAGCGCGGCAATTGTTAGTTCTACGGGCCCATGCCTAGGCTGGATTGAGGCAATCCATTGGGAGAGTTAAAGCGTGAGCGAGGCTTTTACGTCCGCGAGCTCTCTGTCCGCGCGTTCTTTTTCGTAACCGTAAGTGCTCTGCAATTTGGCCGAAAGGCGATCCAGATTGCCTCTCAATGAGTCGATGGTCTCATCGGGCAACTCTGAGAAACGTGCTTTGACCATGATTTTTACTCGTACCCATTCACTCCTCATGGCTGGAGAGTTCATCATTTGCATATTTTTCATTGCGGATTAATGCGCTTTTTGAAGCAATTTAGATAGCGGAAAAATGCAACCAGCTGAATATCAACAGCTATTTTCATCGGGGTGGACGAGTATCGCAACCGGATTTGTCTAGGGCTGCTTGTACCACGTACCCTTTCCTTTGCCTTGCGAGAGAAGTCGGCCGGCTTTTACCAGGTCCTGGAGGTGCTTCTTAACTGTGTTTCTATTGGAGCGAGTAATCGCCACCAACTCGCTGTTGCTCGCACGACCCCGGTCTCGGATGTAGGCGAGGATCTGTGAAGATAACTCAGGAAGTTGTTCGACGAGTTTTTCTTGCGCTAGCTTTCTCTCGAGCTCAGTTTTTTGTTTCACCATCGATTGTAAGAAAAAAGTGACCCACTCTCCTAGCTTCGCAGGGTTGCCCTGTGCCTTTCGCAAAGCCAGGTAGTACTGGTCTTTGTTGCCTTCGATAACTCGCTCGAGTGAACTATAGGGCACGTATGAATAGCCGGCCCGCAGGAGAAGGAGTGTTGTCAGCACTCGCGAGAGTCGCCCATTGCCGTCTTGAAAAGGATGTATCGCTAAGAACTCGACGATAAAATAGGCCACAACGAACAGGGGGTGGACCTCCCGTTGTTCCAGCGCAGAATGCGTCCAATTCACTAGGTCCTCGGTTTTCTTGGGCGTTTCAAATGGCGATGCGGTTTCAAAAACCACGCCGAGGCTTTTACCGCTCGCATCAAATGCTTCCAGGTGATTTGGAAATTTCTTGTACTCGCCGCGATGTCGCTGATCCTTCTGGCTATGCTTAAGCAACACTCCATGGAGTTGCTTGATGTTGTTTTCAGTCAGAGGCATTTCGGCGAACGCGGAAAAAACCAGCTCCATCGCCTCCGAGTAACCCGCGACCTCTTGTTCGTCTCGTGACCGAAACGAAAAGATATCCAGACCCGACAAGAGGCGCTCGATTTCTGAATCGGAGAGTTTCGCCCCCTCGATTCTTGTGGAGGAACCAATGGACTCGATTGTCGCTACCCTTAGAAGTACTTGGAGTCGGTCGGGTGCTATTGCCTGGGTGGCGTTCCAACGCCCCTTGAACTGGTCTAGCTCGGAGATCAGGTTGAGGTGGGTATTTTCAATCGCAAACTTGAGCCGCACACCCATATTATTACCCATAAATACTCATAAGTCCACTTGTGATGCATATATATAGGTATTTATGGGTATCAATATGGGTTAGGGCGGGGCAAGGTGGACGGGTATCCAACTCTATTGTTACGCTCCATTCCGATTGTGAGGGCCGAAGATCAGCGATGGTAAATTGGTTTATTCCACTGACTCACCGTCATTGCCGGCCTTCCTAAGGTGAATGTCTTCCTAAAAGATCTGACCAAGCGGCTCCTCTTCGCCGACATCCATTGATCGAAGTGCTGTACCCAAGCAGCATCTCGCGCGAGATGTTGAACTGCTCGGAATGGGGAGTTGGTCGATGAAGGTGTAACCTTTGAACGCGCGCTCTGATGCAAACGTCCCGCAGAATTGGGAGCGCCCACGCCCGTGGGGACGCTCATCCCGAAGTGTTGCGCCTGAAAAAATCCGCTATCTGTTCTTTGGTCGCCAGGCTTTGCGCCGCATCCAATACCAATTTCTCAAACTCGTCCTCGTTGGCGACCACTTGGAGGCCGTTTACCTGAAGAAATACGGCAGCGGTAATGGCTGCGATACGCTTGTTCCCGTCGTAAAACGCATGGTTTTTAACTAAGTGGAACAGATAGGCGGCCGCCATCTCATAGAGATTTTTGTGAAGGTATTGGTCACCGTATCCCGATTCCGGCTGCGCAAGTGCGGAAAGAAGAAGACCTTCGTCTCTGACTCCGGGAGTTCCACCGAACTGCTCGATCTGCAGTTTATGTAAAGCCTCGACCTGCTCCGTGGTGAGAAATTTCGGTTCGGGAATCATTTCGCCAAATTCTTCATCATCTTTCCGTACCGCTTATTGATGTCTTTGGCGGCCTTCATCACTTCTTCGCCACCGGCTCGGGGGGCCTTTTCTTTGAGAAAACGAATATTCAAGCCGTCTTCCTTCGGAGTGACTTCGATCTGGGTATTGCGATCGAGTTGATAGAGTTCTGCTATGGGCTTATCAATGATAAATCCTAAGCTTCCACCGATTGCAGTTAAGTTTTTCCTCATACCATCACCTCATCGAAAATATTACCAGAGTATTACTGAAAATACAATAATCATAATATATCAGGCAATAAGCTATCTGTTAACTTATTGATATTACATCAACATATCAAATCAACGTCAGTTGAATCGTATCAATGGCTTAGATGTGCTTTATTCCAATTATGACGGGGCAGACAAAACTCTACTCCATAACATCTCGCAATGGAATGGACCCGCCCTTTAACAGGCCTCTTGAGGGCCGAAGCAGTTTTCCGTAGAAAACTGTGTAAACGAAAGGACGGGTCCAATGAAAGCAATTAGCGTACTGGGAATTGATTTGGCAAAGAGTGT
>JBGTAN010000020.1:0-44558 GCA_041749855.1 Bdellovibrionota bacterium | reverse complement strand
CCACCGAAGCCACGGCCTCCGCCGCCGCCTCCGCCGCCAGAGCGAGGCTCTTGCGGACGCGCTTCGTTAACAGTCAACGCGCGACCTTCGAATTCTTTTCCGTTCAATTCGGAAATCGCCTTCTCAGCTTCTTCATCAGTTGCCATTTCGACAAAGCCGAAGCCTTTCGAACGTCCGCTATCACGATCCGTGATTAAGCGAACAGAGTCCACAGCCCCGATTTGCGAAAACAAATCGCTGACCGATCCTTCCGTTGCCGAGAACGGAAGATTTCCTACATACAGTTTCTTGCCCATTTATCTTTACCTAGCTAAGAGCGCCGAATCGAACCATTTGGGCGCCCTGCCCGAAGGTCTGTATCGACAAACTCGAACTGCTTACCACATCCGTTTTTGGCAGGTCAAAAAGAATTCCGGCTGATTTTCTGCGCTGCATTACTATAGGCGTTTCTTGACTTAAAGTGCATATTACTAGGTACTTAACGTGAAATGGAAAAACTGCATCCCGCCACGATTTGGGTGGTTTTATTCGCGATTTGGGTAGGCTTCGGAATACTCGCGGCATTTTACCTCCATAGTAGGGCCTCCGTGGAGGCCCGGCGGAGCGTCGCTCGGCTCATCATCATCAGCTCTGGCGTGCTGCTTTGTGGGGCAATGATTGCGGTAACCGTGGTTCAGAAACGATCTCCCGACTTGCTTTACATCGTGATCCCATTCGTCGCCTTTGTAACCTGGGGGAACCTGAAACAGATGCGCTTTTGTCCTCATTGCTCGGCATTTGATGGGCGCCGCCCCGGAAATCGAACCGACTCCTGCCCCAAGTGTGGAGCAAAGCTGGAAAAAACCGCTTTATAAAGCCTAGGACGCAGGATACGTTTCGCGCTTCAATTATCGGGGTGTAGCGCAGTTGGCTAGCGCGCTTCGTTCGGGACGAAGAGGTCGTGGGTTCAAATCCCGCCACCCCGAAATTTTACATCGAAACAAACTTAGCAACCTCATGAAAGCAAGACTCTCGCGCCGACAAGAAAACTCTCAGCCTCAGGTAGAGAAGTGCTGTCCATTCTGACCGACTCCCCTTAACTTCGTCGCAAATGTGAGGTCTCAACCGCTTCGATGTCGGAACGGTAGAGACTCCTCGAATTTACGGGAGGAAACATGCAGTACCAACTTGCGCCGCTACCCTTTGCCTACGATGCACTGGAACCATGGATTGATAAGCAGACCATGGAAGTTCATTACAATGGACACCACAAGAGCTACGTAAAAAAACTCAACGAGACACTGAAGGATCATCCCGAGCACGCTCGAAAAGTGGAAGAGCTACTTGTTTCTTTGGACAAGTTGCCAGAGTCGCTCCGTGCACCCGTGCGCAATAACGCAGGCGGGCACGCAAACCATACGCTCTTTTGGACACTGCTCAATCGCCCGCAAACCCCGAAGCAGGATCGAGAGATAGGCGAAGTGATTCGATCTTCGTTTGGAAGTATGGAGACCTTCAAGGAACGCTTCTCAGATGTTGCGGCAAAGCATTTCTCAAATGGTTGGGCGTGGCTTTGTGTGGATGGTGGAGGAAAGCTTCGACTTCTCTCGACGAAAGATCATGAAAGCCCGCTCACACTCGGTATGACCCCGCTGCTGGTTTTGGATCTGTGGGAGCACGCCTACTACTTGAAGTACCAGAATCGGCGACCTGAGTTCATTGGCGCATTTTGGAATATCGTGAACTGGACGGAAGTAAACAATCGTTGGTTGGAGTTTCAATCCAAAGGATCAACGGATAGAGAATGGCGAATAGCGAGTTAAACCAGGACTTACAAATTGAGTAACGCCGGGCGTAACTCTCGAAGAGGCTTACTCACCGCTCGTTCCAAATGATTCGGCTTTTACGCGGGAATCGAACTCACTGATTTCGGTTTTTATCGTCGATAGATTTGCCCGAAAAAGATTCGGTGCGTTACGATAATCATTTGTAATCAAGCAGTTATGCATTGACTCCACCTGCCATAAATCATTATCATTTTTAGGTTCAGTTTCTGGCTGAGCGGAGCCTTGCTCGTACCGAGGAAGGCTTTTTTAACAACAGGAGACACATAAAATGGGTAAGCTTCTTGGATCTCTCGCACTCGTAGCAATGCTTTCTGGTTGCGCAATGACAGGCATGATTTCCGGCACAGGCCGTGGCGGAATCTATTCTGACTTCACGGAAAGCGTTGCTGTAACTAGCAATGATGGCGCTTCCAAAATGGGCAAAGCCTGCACCTCGAACATCCTCGGCGTTGCGTCGATGGGTGATGCTTCGGTTGATGCTGCTAAGAAAAATGGCGGAATCAGCAAAGTTGCTAGCATTGACGGTGAAGTTTTCAACGTCCTCGGCGTTTACGGCACGTATTGCACGATCGTGCGCGGCAACTAAGCCGAGCATTTTTCTAGTAGAACGTTAGCTGCTTTGGAAGGGCGTGGGCAATCGGTGAAAGCCGAGTGTTTCACGCCCTTCGTGCTTCTGCTAAACTCAAGTACCTATGAAATCAATACTCGTCGCAAGTTTGCTACCCATTCTGCTCATCCTGTCCCTTGCCGTGCGTTCAGAGGCATCTGACAGCGCAAGCAAGCGAATGGCCCTACCGACGATGACCAGTAAATCCGCCGATAAAGCACGTGCCGCAGCGCGTGACACCGCATCCAAGACACTTAAGACTTCGAAATCCAAAATCAAAATGCCGGAAGCTCATGAACTTTCGGACGATGCGTTAAACGAAGCCCCCACCCCATTGCCAAAGGGCAAATAACGCTGAGTGTCGCCTCGCAATCCTTCCGATAAGATCGTGGGAGGATCCGCTTTTGCGACTTCGTTTGTCACCAGTGTGGAATCGTATTCGCGAAAAGTGCGTAAGTACTTTCGGATCCTTGTCGCGCCTTTTCGAAGGACGCGTGCCCCATGGGCACCTGGCGCCCCAAGATCTTTTGCGTGCTAGGCGCATCCCTCTTCTCGTCTTCAGCGTCACTCTATCCGTTTGCATTAGCTGGGTGATCGTAAGCCGCGGCCCCAAGACTCGAAAGCTCCCCCTACTCCAGGTAGGAGAAGTCGCAGACCAAACGTTGCTCTCTCCGCTCACCGCCGAAATTGAACCGAAAGCCCTCCCCCAGAAAACACGCAATGAGCTCCATCGAAAAGTTGCTCCGGTTTTTGACTACGACGACACGATCGTCCAGACATGGCTCCAGAATTGGAGCACCGTATTTAGTACCGTCCGTTCAAAGTTTTTTGGATCGGAATCCGCAAAAGTAGCGAGCCAGATGCAGCTCATGGATCGCATTGGAGAGTTCATCCAGAAAGCGACTGGACAAACTCTCAACCCGTCGGACCTACTCTACCTCACTCAAAATCGCTTTTCGAAGCAGTTGGAAGAAGCCTTTGCGGAACTTGCAAAACCGTTGCTGGGACGTCTCATCGCTCAAACCGATCTATTTCCTTCCTATTACGCGACGGGAATCATCGTCCGTCAGATCAGCCTGGGCCTGAATGAAACCCCAGTGAATGATGTTTCGCGCATTTGGAGCGTCGATCACGCGCGCCAACTCATCAACCACGTCTTGAACAACTCACCCAAAAAAAAGCGGGAGGCAATGCAACACATTGCCGGAATCGTCCAACACCTCGTTGTACCCAACCTGCGCTTCAATCCGGAACTTACCGAGCGGCGACTCAACAACGCTTTAGGCAAACGCAGCGGCCAGATTATTCCGATTCGACGGGGCCAAGAGATTATTCATATTGGTGAACGAATCACCGAAACCCATGCAGAAATTGTCGAAGCGCTTCGAGAGCTCACGTCTAGCAGAACGGTGTTCAAACGATTCTTCGTTGTAACGCTCATCTTCTCTGTATTCTTCTTCATCCTGTTTCACCTAGATCTCACACGGCGGAGTTTTCTGCGGCTTCCGCTGAAGAACGCGCTCGTATTTGGAGCCATCACGCTTTCAACGCTGTTGGGAATGAAACTGTTCTATCCGTACTTGCATTCGCTATTGAGCGCGATTTACGTTACGCACGGAGCCGAATACCTCATTCCCGTTGCCACTGGAGCCATTCTCATTCAGTTGCTTCTGGGTCGCGAACTTTCGTATACCTATTCTCTTGTTCTCAGTCTCTCTGCGGCCTTCCTATTGGACAAGAGTCTCACCTATGGAATCTGGGTATTTTGCGTTGCAACGACAGCGGTCCAATCCCTAGGCGCCTGTAAACAACGCACCGACCTTTACAAATGCGGCGCTTGGAGTGGCCTCGTGGGAGCGCTACTCGCACTGCTTTTTGATCTAGGGGGATCGCTCGCGCTTCAATCGTTTGACCTGTTTGGAATAACCGCAAGATGCTTGATGGCCTTTTTCTCGGGCCTCTTTGGATCCATTGTAGCGAGCACCTTTATTCCCATTCTTGAAGCGCTATTGGGATACACCACCAACTTAAAACTTTTGGAGCTATCCAATTTCAACCACCCCCTGTTGCACAACTTGATGATGAAAGCCCCTGGCACCTACCACCACTCCATCATGGTGGGGAGCCTTGCTGAAATTGCCGCCGATAGAATCAAAGCGAACTCGTTGCTCGCACGTGTTTCGGCCTACTATCACGACATAGGAAAGATGGCCAACCCCCTCTACTTCATTGAGAACCAATCACCCCAATACAACCCTCACGACCATTTAAGCCCATCGATCAGCGCACGCATCTTGTTCTCTCACGTGAAAAACGGCGCGCGCATGGGAAGAGAGCATGGGCTTGGTGAATCGATCAACGACATCATCCAGCAACATCACGGCACAACGCTGACTACTTTTTTCTTCAACAAAGCTAAAGAACAAGAGAATCCGGCTGAAAGCACGGTGAGTGAGAGTGATTTTCGTTACCCGGGTCCACGCCCTCAAACGCGGGAATCAGCCATCGTGATGATCGCCGATGCCTGCGAAGCCTCCACGCGCAGCATTCCCGACCCAACTCCGGTCAAGATTCAAAGCATGGTCCACAACATTATCAACAAGCGTTTTTTGGACCAGCAGTTTCACGATTGCGACCTCACTCTGAAAGACCTCCAGATTATTGAAGACTGCATTTCCAAGACCCTACTCTCGCTCTATCACCACCGAATCGAATACCCAGGCCAGCGGCAGGCCCTAGGCGAGCCCACTTCTGAAATGCCTCGAAAGCTTACACCCTAAGTGGTAGCTTCCCCGGCCAATGTCGTTGCGTCGAAGTAGAATCCAAGTAGAAGTGGCCCTACGCGTACCATTCCCCGTCAGCTACAAAGCGGTCATTCGACGCGCAGCACAGGCGGCTTTTGAGGCCGTGCCGGTCGCCGTAAAAAGGTCGTACCTTCGGCCCACGGATACTGCGGTGCTTTCGGTAGCCGTTGTTTCCCCAAAGCAGATCCAAGAAATGAACCTACGTTTTCGGAAAAAGAATCTCCCGACCGACGTTTTGTCCTTCCCGCCCGCAACCGGGCACGAACCGGGCTTTCTAGGTGATATCGCCCTTTGCTGGAAAGTGGCCCAATCTCAACTACACACCTTTCGCACGACACCCCGACAAGAGGTCGAACGCCTAGTAGTGCACGGTTTTTTGCACTTGTTCGGATATGATCACGAAACATCAAAGCGCGAAGCCATGCGCATGTTTCGCCTGCAGGAAAACATTCTGAACAAATTGCGTCCTCGCTAGTTTATTCGCGAATCGCCTCGATGGGATCCTGAGCGGCCGCCTTGGCAGAAGGGTAAAGCGTCGCCAGGAATATCAAAACGATGGTGACCAGATACACCACGACAATGGACAGCGGGCGTACTTCAATGGGGACCGATTGGTGATAATAGATGTCGGGGAATTTATAGTTTCGTTCGATATAAAACAACATGACGACGGACAGAACCGCTCCCAGCAACATCCCCACTCCCCCGAGCATCGCACCCTGGGTCATAAATATTCGCCGCACTTGCTCCTTTGAGGCGCCCAAGGCTCGTAAAATCCCGATGTTCTTTCGCTTGTGACTCACGTGCATCATGAGAGTAATTGCAATGTTCATCACGGCGATCAGCACCGCAAAGCTCAATATCAAAAACATAGAAAGCTGCTCGAGCTTTAAAGAGTGAAACAAAGCTTCATTGAAAGTCGTCCAGCTCTGAGCTTCCCAGCCTTCTGGCAGTAAGCGTGCAAGATCGGCAACAACGGAATCCGTTTCGTCCAGTGACTGGGTCCAGATGTGCCAACCACTGATAGTGTTCCCGCGACCTACAAAGTCTTTCGCATCCTCGATGGGCAAAAATAAGTACTGTTTGTCGAACTCGTAGTGACCCGACTGATAAAGCCCCGAAACTTCGACCGTATGGGTTTTGGGAACTGAACCCATCGCGCCACCGCGTCGCAGCGGCGAGATAAGCGCAATGCGGTCGCCTACCTGCGCCTTCAGGTGATACCCCAGTTCCGCTCCCAGAACGGCCTGCACGAGAGGCGCTTCAGGGTTGGGAATTGTCCCATCCTCGATGTTGGGCTTCATGCGCTGCCACTCCTCATCGGGAATGCCCCAAAGCACGACACCCAAAGCTCGGTTGTGGCTTTGCGCGATCAGTTCCGTTTCAACGTAGGGCATGATGCGAGTAACGCCAGAAACTCTCGAGAAAGCCGCATTAAAACGATTCTCATCGATTTTGGTTTCTTGTCCCCCCAACCGTCGCACGATGATGTGGGGGTAGGCGCGCAGCACATTTTCTTTGAGCGAGGTTTCTAGACCGTACATGACGGAGAGCAGAGAACTCATCGTCCCGACTCCGACGCCGATAGCGATCCAAGCAAACAGCGTCATGGCACTAAATCGCCCGCGCTCCGTCCCCTTGAGCATGAACCGCCAGGCAACCCATCGGATGACGTAATTCATTTGGAACTAATCCTCAATCGGGGGGCTAAAATCTTCCGGCATATCGCCACTGCCGCCTGAACCATCTTGTGGAACCAATTCTTCGAACTGTCCCGGCGGCGGTGGAGGAGGATCTTCGTCAAAGGGAACCGCTTCGTTGTCCATCTGCGGTGGAGGAGACGGGGGAGTGACGAAACCCGGGTTCTCAAAGCTACTGGGAGGAACGGGTGAAAAAGCAGAATCGGGAGGATCCCCCGGCATCGGCTGAGTAGGCGGCGGAGAATTAGCCGAAGGAGGAGCGAATGAATTATCTTGGGGCTGCATTCTAGGCTCAAATCCTGGAGGCTCAATAGAATCCACCACGGGGGGCCGCGCTTCAAAACCGCCCTGATCTCTTCGCGCTCCGGGGACCGGAGGCGGTGCTACTTGGTTCTTTCCAGAGCCCATCACAGGCATATCGGGGTCCTGAACGACCTCTTCGGAAGGATCACCGATCTCCTGCGTGCGGTCGGGACTACTCCCCCCGAAAAACCATTTGTAGGTTCCAAAACCTGCAAAAAGCAGGAAAAGGACAAGCCAAAGCCATTTCTTATCCATAAGCGTTTGGCCAAATTAGCCGAAATTGTGCGCGGTTGCACGCCCCTTAATGGAGTTTTGAATTCCGGGCCCGGGTGCTATAAACCCTCGGCAATGACAGATAAAAACAGTCCAGAAGAAGTTCCCAGCCGCCATTGGGCGGATCACGCCGCTGATGAATTGATAGGATTGCATCCGAAGCAAGAAAAGTTCGTTTGTGCTTCGGGCATTTCTCCCAGTGGCATGATTCACATCGGAAACTTTCGAGAAGTGATCACCGTAGACTTGGTAGCCAGGGGACTTCAGACCCGCGGCAAGCAAGTTCACTTTCTCTACAGCTGGGACGACTACGATGCCATGCGGAAGGTGCCCGCCAACCTGCCAAAGCAAGACGAGCTGAAAGCGCATCTTCGCAAACCCATTTCCGATATCCCGGATCCGTTTGGAACGCATGCGACGTACGCCACGCACTTTGAAAAGCAGTTCGAAAATGACCTTCTACCCATGGGCATCAAGCCAGAATACATCTATCAGAACCAGGCTTACAAAAGCTGCCAGTACGCAGACGGCATTCGAACGGCACTGGAAAACCAAAAAACTATCGTTGAAATTTTGAACCAGTCGCGCACCGAACCGCTTCCAGATAGCTGGTGGTGTGTCAGTATTTATTGTCCCACTTGCGGTAAAGACATTACCGACATTAAGACCTACAAGGCTCCCTACACCCTCCATTACTCGTGCAAGGTTTGTAAAAAGGAAGCGGACATTCACTTCGACAAGGAGCCGGGCGTAAAGCTGCTCTGGCGCGTCGATTGGCCCATGCGCTGGAATTTTGAAAAGGTGGATTTCGAACCGGGCGGCAAAGACCACTCTTCTACCGGCGGCTCGTATGAAACTGGCTGTGAGATCACGCGCAAAATTTGGAAGCGGGAACCGCCCTTCTACGTGCAGTATGACTTCGTGCTAGCCAAGGGGATCGGGGCCAAACTTTCTTCTTCCAGTGGACGCCTCATTACATTGGGCGAAGCCTTGGAGATTTATGAGCCGGCTGTCATCCGCTGGATCTTTGCCGGTCGCAAACCCAATCTGGACTTCACCATCGCCTTTGATCTGGATGTCATTCGCACGTATGACGACTTCGATCGCTGCGAACGCTTTGCCTATGGGAACGAACAAGGCGACGACAAAAAGGTGTCCTACGAGCGTCGCATTTATGAGCTATCCTGCGTCGAATTCCCGATCGAGCTGGATATGGCACCTCCCCAGTTTCCTTTCCGGCATTTGTGCAACTTGCTGCAAATTCATCAAGGAGCGATTGACCGCGCTCAAGCCGAGTACGGTGACTTGAATACGGCAGATGTGGCTCGCTTCAAAGCTCGCGCCACACGAGCCTGGAAATGGATTACCACTTACGCTCCGGAAGACTTCCGGTTCACACTACGATCTCCTGAGGATCCCGTGGATAAAACCACTTTCCCCGAAGCCATCCGTGGAGTGATGGCCGTTTTGGAGAAACCTGGGAGCGACCAGTTGGCGGAAGACGCACTCGCCTCTGCCATCTACGATGTCATGAAGGCCAACGGTCTCGACGCCAAGCGCTTTTTTCCAGAGGTCTACCGAATCTTGGTAGGCAAATCGAGCGGACCAAAACTCGCTTCATTCTTCCTCGCAATGGGACCTCAACGAGGGGCAGACCTTCTTAAGGGTTCGCTCTAATGGACTTGGTCCGCTGCACGTGGCCGCAGAACGGAAATGATCTTTATATTCGCTACCACGACGAAGAGTGGGGCACTCCCGTTCACAATGACCGCAAGCAATTTGAATTTCTGACCCTGGAAGCGGCGCAAGCGGGCCTCAGCTGGTCAACCGTCCTCAATAAGCGAGAAGGCTATCGCAAAGCTTTCGCCGATTTCGATCCCGAAAAGGTGGCACGTTTTACGCCTAGGCAGATCGAAAAGCTCATTCTCAATCCGGGCATCATTCGTAACCGTTTAAAAATCGTTTCAGCAGTGACCAATGCGCAACACTTTCTGGAAGTCGCGGAAGAATTTGGAAGCTTCGACAAATACTTTTGGAGCTTCGTGGGCGGAAAACCGATTCAGAATCGCTGGAAGGAATCCAAGCAGGTTCCCGCTACCACCAAAGAATCGGACGCCTTAAGTCGTGACCTGAAAAAGCGCGGCTTTAAATTCGTCGGCAGCACCATCATCTACGCCCATATGCAGGCCGTGGGAATGGTGAACGACCATCTGACGCGCTGCTTCCGTTACAAACAACTCTACAAAAAGTAGATGGCCTAGCCCCTTTAGGGCATCCCTATGGGGGCACTGTGCACGTGCCCAGTTGAGAAAACGCCCACATGCAGGCGCTACATTGAGAGGTCTGGAAGCGATTGCCCGTGCTAATATAATCCGAATGCGCATAGCCAAACCCTTCGCAAAGAGCATATCCCTCTGGCTTTTCTTTCTCTCCCCGTTCACATTCGCGCAAGACGCTGACCACCAGGAGCCCAAGAAGGCGAAACCGCGGACAGCCGCTCATGCACCGTCGCTAAGGTTGCCTTGTACTTGGGCCCACAAAGGGCGAATTCGAATCCATTTTCTTGGGGCCACTACGGGGTACGACGAGCAAAAGGCTCGCGAGATAGTGAATGCCGCCAAGTATATTCCAGGAACTTTCTGGGACACCCAACCAACAGGGATCGTTATTCTGCCTCTCATACCCAACAAAAATATCGGCCGCCTCGCATCCAAGGAACTTAAGAAACGCCACGAAATCTATGGCACATCGAGCGAACTTCCTATGTTCCTCACATTTATTTCCAAACTTTTTGAGAGCCTTACTGAAGCACACGACTACGCGGAGAAATCAAGTAAGCTCAAGCCCACGGATGCTATTCCGACGCAAATGGCTCGCAAAAGCGCCCATGTCCTAGTTTCTAGAATCGTCGAAGAGGCATTCGCCAAAAGTTTTATAAACGTCCTTCAACTCGAAGGGGTGGACAAAGTTTGGAGTTCGGTTCCACGTCCGATGTACCCCGAGGATCATGAGAAGCAGGCTAAAATTTTGGATTCCATTTTTAGCAAAAAAACTAGCGATCCAAAAGTCGTCCGCGACCTCTTGGCCGACCCAGCGGGCGCGGAAGCCGCTATTGAAGCTCTGCTGCTCTCTGCCGCTCGAAAAGTCGATACGATGTATCCGCCCTCGAAAGATGGTGAGACACTCATCCAAGAAGAAATTGAGCGCCTGTACGCCGGCAAGTCCGACTGGCGCGCATTTACAGGCGCAATGGAGAGAGTTCGAACCGCCGACTTTCTGGCCAACCTGCCCGACCTACTCTGTCAGCTGAACGGCAAAACACTACCCATTTCCATTGCCGCAGCTGGCCCCGCCTCACTCAACAAAGACAAGACGATTGCCGCCTTTCGAAAAATGCGCGATGCCCAAGGGAATCCTATCCCCTTCGAGATTGTCGACTGAGATCCTAGGATCACCAGTAGCTGGCGGTTGCTTCACAGTCGCCAAAAACCGCGGCGATGCAACTGATCCGGTCTGTAGAAGGTTTTTTCTCGCGGAGTAACAGATCGCGCTCGCGCTGCGTCTGTTTGGAGAGACTTTCTGCGCCGCGCAAAAGGCTCATATTGCACTTGCCGCAAGCGAACTCGGAGGAACAGGAGGCGGCGACGGGAAGCTCGGCAGCTATTGCTGCATCATAGAGTGATGTACCCGCTTTCACCTCGACGGATTTACCCGAAGGCGCGAAGATTACCCTTGGCATAAAAGCGGTTTAGCACTTTCAATAGTCAGACACCAAGGAGACCTTTTGTCTAACTCCAACACGCCGCAGCACGGCTCGTTCAAGGCACCCGGACCCTCCGAAGTCACCACGGCTCAATTGGAATCCGATTCGAAAGACCTCAAAGTCATTTTGGATGAAGTCGGCAAGGTCATCGTCGGCCAGGAAGCAATGACCCATTCGCTGCTGATTGGGCTTCTAACCGGAGGACACGTCCTTCTGGAAGGACTCCCCGGGCTCGCGAAAACCCTCGCGGTGAAGACCTTGGCCAAGACTTTGGATGCAAAGTTCAATCGTGTTCAGTTCACGCCCGACCTTTTGCCCAGCGATTTGATCGGAACGATGATCTATCGGGAGCAAACAGGCGATTTCGTCCCCAAGAAAGGCCCCCTCTTTTGCAACATCGTACTTGCCGATGAGATCAACCGGGCCCCCGCTAAAGTGCAAAGTGCGCTTTTAGAATCGATGGCAGAAAAGCAAGTCACGATCGGCGAGACCACTTATCCGATGGAAGAGCCATTTTTAGTTCTGGCGACTCAGAATCCGATAGAGCAAGAGGGAACTTACCCGTTGCCCGAGGCACAACTGGATCGCTTCATGTTCAAGCTACGCGTAGGCTACCCCACGCGCGAACAAGAGCGCCTGATCATGGACCGCATGTCCCTGCCTAACCCCCATCCCACGCGAGTCGTATCATCGATAAAAAAGATTTTGGAAGTCCGCAGCCGAGTCCATCAAGTTTATGTAGATGAGCGTATTAAGGAGTACATTCTGCGCATCGTCATGGCGACGCGATCAGATGGAGAGCTCCACGCGAAGGAAACCACTGGAGACAAGCTGACGGAGATTCGTCAGGCGCTTCGGATCGGCGGCTCACCGCGCGCAACTCTTTTTCTATCAGTGGCCTCAAAGGCCCATGCCCTCTTGGACGGACGTAGCTACGTTGTGCCCGACGACATCAAATCCATTGCCGCAGATGTCCTTAGGCACCGCTTGTTGCTGACTTTTGACGCTGAGGCCAAGGGCCTCTCGACAGATGACGTCATCAATTGGCTGATGGAGACCGTTTCCGTTCCCTAAAAAACCGATGACTCCCTATCGACAAAATCTGCTTCAAGCAGTTGCACAGCTCGAGATCCGCTCACGTAAGAATCTCGCTTCGCTACTCGCCGGTGACTACCGCAGCACCTTTCGCGGAAGCGGCATGCATTTTAAGGAGTTTCGGCGCTACGAACCTGGCGATGACATTCGGCACATGAGTTGGACGGTGACCGCACGCACCCGCCATCCGACCATCAAAATTTACGAAGAAGAGCGCGAACTCAATGTTCTTCTGATGGCAGACGTCAGCGGCTCCACGCTTTTCGGAGAAGCCGGCCGTCGCAAGATTGATATGTACGCCGAGGTAACGTCGCTTCTGGGATTGGCCGCAATCAAGTCCGGAGACCCGTTCAGTACCTTACTTTTCTCCGACCAAGTTAACAGCTACCTACCTCCTAGGCGCACACAAGATCAGGTTCGTATTGCGATGATCCGGATTCTGGAAGGCAGTCCAGAAAGACGCCGTAGCGACCTTCGCCCTGCCCTTACTTACGCACAAAAAGTGCTCAAAGCGCGGTCGCTTATCTTGGTTCTTTCTGACTTTCTAATGCCCGATTTTGCGAAAGAACTAGCAAGCCTTTCAAGACGCCATGAAGTCATTCTGCTCCATGGCTACGACGATGCGGAGCGTGGTACAGGCCTCTCGGGGGTTTACCCCATCTGGGATCCAGAGACGCAGGAGTTTCTCATCTTGGACGGTAGCTCTCGTCGGACCCGGCGCCTGCTTGCTGAACATCAAACTAGCTTAACGAATTCGCTTCAAAGTCTGGGGAGAGCCTGCGGTGCAGATTACCTCCCTTTAAGTGTGGAAGATGACTACCTCAAACGCATGGTTCGTTTTTTTCGTCAGCGTAGCGGTCGTCGCTAGTTCGTCGACTCTCGCTGATTTCTCCTATTCGGTTTCGCCGGCAGTGATCCGTCCGGGCGAAAGCGCCGTGCTCGAGATCCGTCTCCCGGAAACGGACTTGCTGCGCCCCCCCACGGAAGATGACGTCCCAGAAGCCATCGATGACCTGCTGGTCAAGGCCCCGGGACTTGAGATGCTGGACCAAGACTACAAGAAGGAGGAAGGGGACTACGTTTGGCGCTACCGATTTACGGGGTACAAACTCGGTGACTTTTTTCTACCGCCACTCAATGTAAAATTCGGGCCCCAAAACTTCTCAACGGAGCGTGTCCCGCTCAAAATTCAGAGCGAACGATCTCCGGAGGATACGGAGCTCCGGCCCGATGCCGACCGAGTGCCGCCTCCCTGGGACTGGGGCCTTCTCGCGGTCCTGGCGCTCGCCATCGCCGCGGCGGCCGCGGGCTATCGCTATTTCCCTCGACTCAAACGCAAGTGGAAGACGCGCCCCCCGAAAGTAGTAGTGACGCCTCCACCGCCCGCTGAAAATCCCCTCGAGTGGCTGCGGAAACAGCTTCTCGTTCTCAGAGCACTGCTGGATACCTCTCCCAACGATCCCACGGCGCCCGATCGCTGGTTTTCCATCATTAAAGAATTTACTGCCCGCAAAACCCATCAGCCCGCGGTTGCCTGGACTACTACTGAAATGCGCAAACGCACTAGGGGCGATGAGGCGCTAGTTCCTATTACTCCCCTATTGGAAGCTTGCGACCGATTCAAATTCTCAAAGGAACGTGACGGCAAAGCCACGACCTCTCCCGGAAAAGTCACTCTAGAGTGGATAGACGAGTCCGAAAGGATCCTTCTATGAGCTGGCACTTTGCCGATCCCCAACAATTGTTCTGGTTCGCGCTTCCACTGGTCCCCATTCTTCTTGCAATTTTGCGCCGTCGCTCACCTCGCAAGAAGGGCATTGTGGCTTTCTCAGGACCCACAGAAATCATGCGGCGTGAGAGCCGGCGGAAAAGATGGATCTTTCGCAGTCTGTTTGCCGGCACGGCAGCGAGCCTTACCCTTTTCGTCTGGGTTCTGGCCCGCCCTGTAACGACTGAATCGTGGACGGAAAAAACCTCTGAGGGAATTGATATTGTCATCACACTCGATGTTTCCGATAGCATGGTGGCGGACGATTTTCTTCCTTCGCGCATCGTCGTCGCGAAGAATGTCATTGCGGACTTCATTCGCAAGCGGGAACACGACCGCATAGGACTCAATGTGTTTGCGGGAGAATCAGTCACGAAGTCACCCCTTACCCGGGACAAGGATTTTCTTCAAAAACAAGTTCAGAGCATCGAACTCAGGGAATTAAAACAGGGCACTGCGATTGGAATGGGACTCGCCAATGCATTGGCAAGACTAAAAGGTTCCACAGCCAAATCCAAAATCATTGTCTTACTGACCGATGGCGACAGCAACGTGGGAGCCATTAATCCGGTCACTGCTAGCCAGCTCGCACGCCAGGAAGGTGTAAAGATCTACACCGTCGGCATGGGACATAAGAATCGAGTCATCATTCCCATTTACCAGTACGATGAAAGCGGCCGTCGGGGACAATTGATAGCGCGCATTCCTTCCTATATTAACCCTGCGCTACTTCGCGATATTGCCAAAACAACCGGCGGAAAAGCCTATATGGCGCGCGACTCCGGAATGCTGGGCAGAATTCTTCAGGAAATCGACCGCCTTGAGCGGACGAAGATTAAAATGATTCCGCGTGAGCGGCACCATGATGAGTTCTTTTACCCAGCACTCATAGCCACATTGATCTTACTCGCGATTTTCGTCTTGCAAGAAACCCGTTACCGAAAGGGCGTGAAGCGCTATGTCGCTGCGATTTGAATACCCCCAAGTCCTCTGGGGACTGCTTGCCGTGGCTGCCTTGCTTTTTCTGATGGGGTGGCGAGGTGTGCGTAAAGGCGGCTTCTCACCTCGCAGAGCCATTCTCGCATTGATTGGATTTTCCGCCTGTATTATTGGCCTTTCTCGCCCGCAAGGCGGACATTATTCGACCTCTCAACGGGGTCTGCGTGGCGATATCTACTTTGCGATAGACATCTCAAACAGCATGCGGGCTGAAGATCTTTCACCGTCTCGGCTAGAATTCTCGACGGCCTTTTTGCGCAATCTCTTGCGCGGTCTTCCGGGCTTGCGTGTCGGCCTGTTCCCATTCGCAGCAGACGGCTACCTATTAATGCCTCTGTCTGCGGATCAAGACGCGGCAGCCGATTTGCTCAGTTCTCTCACCCCCTCCTTGACTACGAACCAAGGGACCGACTTCGATGCGTCTCTCACGAGCCTGCTCACTGCCATTCTCAAGACAAAACAAGAGCGTGGGTATGACAGTGCCCCCACCCGGGTCCTTCTTCTCTCCGATGGCGAAACGCATGCCTCCGTTCCTCGGGCACTGCTTGAAAAGTTTCGTTCCCGAGCCATCCCCATCGACACCGTGGGCGTGGGTACCCTCGAAGGAAGCCAAGTTCCCGTGGAAGGCCGTGGGGGATTTGGTCGCGAGACCCTGCGAGACGCAGATGGCAAACCCGTTCTATCGCGGCTCGATCCGAAACCCCTTCGGGCTATCGCGGAAGGAACCGGTGGGAACTACTATCTGGCCCGTTTTGACGAGACGCCTAAAATCAGTGCTCGTATCCTTCAAGGCATGCAGTTGGGCAAACTGAATACTCGCTTCCAGATGGAGCATGAATACTACCCTCTGCTTTTTCTCATCGCTTTGATTGCATTCACTATCGAATTTGCGTTTGGGCGCTGGGAATACTTTATTCGGGGTGGAGCGACTACTGCGATTTGCCTCTTTGGATTTTCGGCTTTTGGATGGGATGAGAAGACCGAAGCAAGGCTCGATGTGGCGCCGGAAAAACGCCCGTATGTCGCCTACAACGAGGGTTTGAGGCTTGCGAAAGAAAAAAACGATGCGGATGCGTCCGAACTATTTCAAGAAAGCGCGGCTACTGCCAAGGACCCAGACCTAAGAAAGCAGGCGTTGTTCAATCTGGGCAATGCCCTGCTGCGAATGAAGGATCCTACCCAAGCGCTTTCTGCCTATCAGCGCTCTTACGACACCAAAGCAAACAGCAGCAACACCCAGGACCGTATCAATCGCTCCATTTCTGAAAACATGTTGCTCGCAAAGAAAATCGAGCAGCAACAGCAAGAACAACGCAAACAGCAAGGCGAAGGAGAAGGCGACTCAGAACAACCGCCTCCCGACCCAGGAAAGCCCCAACAGTTCAAGTCCCAGAGCTTCGATGAAGCCCAAAAGAAAAAAATGTTCGACCTCGTTGCCTCCGAGGAACAGCAGGTGCTCCAGCGCTTACAGCAAGGAAAGCAGAATAAGAAGGCATCGCAAGCAAAGGGAAAACCTTGGTGAAGACGATCCTTCTATTACTGATGGTGTCTGTTGCCGCAAAGGCGGAGACCAAGCCTGGCCTGCGTACTGAATGTTCCAATTCCCGTCCTTTTCAGGGTGAGGTCTTCACGTGCAGCTTCGTCCTCTACGCGACCGACAATCGGCTTGAAGTGGAGGTGGCCAAGTTCCCCGAGTTTCGCGGTTTTTGGAGTGAAAACATCGCGCTTCGCCAAGGGCCCGTTATGCTAATGCCGGAACCGCGCCTTCCGGGACTCAGTCGCTTAGTCATTGGAAGTTACCTACTCACACCGATGTGGGGAAAGGAGTCGCCCACGATTGAACCTATGCGACTCGTCGTTCGAAGTCTTGGAATGGGGTCAAGTGAGCAAGTTTTCGTAAGTGAGCCTCCTGCGCTGACCTTTAGACCCCTTCCCCCTGTTCCTCCCGCAGATAAGCCCTTTTTCAGTGGTGCAGTGGGAGCCTTTGTCTTGCGCGCAGAAGCTCCCGGGGCGGGCTTTTTTCCAAACGAACCTATTCTCCTTCGCTACTTTCTCACTGGATCGGGCAACTTTGCGGAAGTGAATGCGCTATCACTTCAACTTCCCGACTCGGTGAAACTTCTGTCTCAACGCGCAAGTCTGCAGGGGTCCGGCCCCTTCCAAACCAAAATATTCGAGATCGCACTTTCAGTGGCCTCCGTGGAGGGCGGAGAAATTCCACCGGTTCGACTCACCTTCTTCAATCCACAGATTGGACGCTTTGAGACAACCCTGACCTCCCCCGTAAGACTGCAGCTGCTCACTCGCCCTACAGCACCCCTTGTTGAAGAAGCGATTGATTTTGGTCCCCTGGAGAAGGAACCGAACGAATCAGTCGCACTTTGGCGGCAGCCGCTTTTTCGTCTTTTGAACGTAGGGCTGCTCGTTTTGTGGGCCTTTTTTTTCATCCACCTTTGGGCGAAACGGGTAAGGGAGCGGCGCGCACGAGACCCGTGGAGAAAAATTCAGGCGCGTTGGCGCGAACTCTTTCAGCCCGCGAACCTTTCCGAGACATGGTGCGCCGACGCCGAACAGCTCTTGTTCGACACCCTAGCCACACGCTCCGCCAAGCCTTTGCGAACCAGACGAGAGGCCGTCGCTTTCTCACTAAAAACCTACGGGGAACAGACCACTCAAGCGGTGAAAGAAGTCTTCTCCGAATGGGAAAAGAGCCGATTCAGCCACCTCCCTTCGGAAACGCCTACCGCCGCCCGCTGGGAAGCACGCCTAAAACACCTTCGCAAGCAGCTCTCTGCCCGGCACCGCCATCCAAAGACCTCTTGACTCTACAGAGTAATTCCATAGGATGTAGCACTCTCTAGAATTCGGAAGAAGAGGAGTGTCTGGGTGGCAAGAGTAACCGTTGAAGATTGCTTGGAAAAGATTCCAAATCGTTTCGAGCTGATCCATATCGCCGCTAAACGCGTAAAGCAGATGGCGAAGGGTTCCCGATCTATGATCGGAGGCTACCAAAACAAACCAGCCGTTATGGCCCTTCGAGAAATCGCAGGTGGGTTTGTTTCGAAAGCGCCCGACACTGAAAACGGAACTGAAAATCCAGTTTAGCGTCACTTCTTCCCACCTACCGGGGGAGAACAATGAAAAAGAGTCTCAATAGTACGGTCATTCTTCTGGTCGTTTTACTAGGCCTTGGTGCTTGGTATTACTTCTATGAGAAGGGAATCAAGCCCAAGCAGGCCGAGCAAGAAGAGCAGGCCAAAACTCTGCTCACCTTAAACCGGGATGACATCCAAGAAATCGCGGTTGAACAGCGTCAAGGCGACGAGAAGAGTACGAAGTACCGATCTCTCAAGTTCAAAAAAACTGGCACAGACTGGAATATGACCGCGCCCGTCGAGGATTCGGCAGAAATGGGCGCTCTCAATGGGCTCATCACCGCCCTTTCTACGACAAAACAAGATCGCGTGGTGGAAGAGAAACCCGCCGACCTGAAACCCTTTGGCTTAGACAACCCGAAACTCAAAATCATCGCACGCAAGGACAGTAGCTCTGCTCCACAGGAGATCTGGGTGGGAAACGACACCCCTGTAGGCGCCTTCGTTTACATCAAAATCGCAGGGCGTGATCCGGTTTACCGAACCAATCAGACCTTGCGCACCAGCTTCGAGAAAGAGCCCGGTGAATACCGGAACAAGAAGGTCATGGCGATCACGCGCGCTGACGTTTCCGAATTGGAAATCCAAAACCCTAAGGGCGGCGTTGTACTGAAAAAGAATGGTGATAAGTGGCTGCTTGCCCGCGAGGGCCTACCCGCTTCAGAAAATGAAGTGAGTAAGACCCTCAACGCGTTGGTGGACTTGCGTGCAACAGGGTTCGCCGCAGAGAAACCCGATGCAGCGACTTTGGCGAAGTATGGGCTAGACAATCCAGCCATACGTGCGACGTTCAAGGTAAAAGATGCCCAGGCGCTGCTCCTTCTGGGACAGGCCAAGGACAAGTACTACGCAAAGCGTGGCGACAAAGGGGTGATCTTCGAGATTCCCAAAGAGGCCTTCGACAAAGCGGCTCGCGCCTCGCAAGACTACCGCGACATGAAACTTGCGCAGTTTAATCGCTTTAACGTCAATCGCATCAAAGTGGAACACGGTCCGCAGTCGTACGAGCTCGTAAAGGAAGCGGAGAAGTGGACTATTGGATCGGATCCCACGGCCAAAGCGGACACCCAAAAGATCGAAGACTACTTGTCGAGATTGCAAGACGTGAAGGTGAAGGAATACCTCAAGTCTTCAGACAAGCCGCCAGCGCCTGATCTGATTGTTCACGTATTCGAAAAGTCGGGGAGCAATCCGGAGTCGGAGACCCTGACCCTGAAAGTCGGAAAGCCCAATGGCTCTAAAGCGACGGGTCAGCGAAACGGTTTAGAAAGACCTTTCGTGCTGGACCTTCCCGACTATAAAAAGATTAACGCGTTTAAGCAGGAATTCATTGCCAGCGATAAGCCGGCCGAGGCAAAAGCACCGGACGGGAAGTCGTAAGCTAAAGCTTGAGGAGTAGATAATGGCGCTATCGAATGTAAAGGGACGTTGGGCACTGGTTCTGGGAGCCTCCAGCGGATTTGGCGAGGCCATCTCGCTAAAGCTTGCGGAAGAGGGGATGAACATCGCCGGCGTCCATATGGATCGCAAAAGCACTCAAGCCCATGCTGAAGAAGTCATCGGCAAGATTCGCGGGCTGGGTTCAAAAGCTATGTTTTTCAATGTAAACGCAGCCGATCGTGAAAAACGAGAAGAAGTGCTGAATGAAGTTCAGAAGCAGGCCGATTCGGGAATTCACTGCCTTGTGCACTCATTGGCCTTTGGATCATTGAAGCCTTTTATCGGAGAAGAACGCATCTCTCCCGAACAGATGAACATGACCTTGGATGTAATGGCACATAGCCTCGTCTATTGGACCCAAGCCCTATGCGATCGCAACATGCTACGCCAAGGCGGACGTGTCTTCGCGATGACTTCGTCCGGCGGCACGCGCGTTTGGCCCACCTATGGCGCGGTGTCCGCAGCGAAGGCAGCGTTGGAATCCCATTGCAGGCAGCTTGCACTGGAACTAGGACCCCGATCCATTGCGGTTAACTCCATTCGCGCTGGCGTGACCGATACGCCTGCGCTTCGCAAAATTCCGGGACACGAAGAGATGATTGTCCAAGCCGAGAAGCGCAATCCTTGGGGCCGACTTACGACCCCTCAAGATGTGGCAAACACACTGTCTCTACTCGTCCATGACGAATCCGGTTTCATGACCGGGAATGTGCTCGGCGTGGATGGCGGCGAAGATATTACTGGCTGATTTTGCTGCGCTTGGGCTTACGCACCTGCTCAAAGTCTGAGCTGATGTCGCGTTCATCTACCCAAGGCATCGCAAGGTATCTGTCGTAGGAAACCGTTTCTACGCGGCCCGCTGCACTCATGCGAAACGCAACGCCCGCACCCGCGTCGGAATCGTTCATCTGATAATAGTTGGATAACGGACCCGTCAAACCTTTGCGTTTCATGAACTCGGCCATGAGCACGAGCAGTTGCTCTGGATTTCCAGAGTCCACTTCCAAAGCGGCGGCATCAAGCGACTTGTTTAAAGGAGAAATCTGCAGGTAGAGGTGCTCGTTCACCCGGCGCGCGTAAATCTGCACCAAGGCATTCGCAATTTCCCGGTGCTTGCTGTCTTTCGATAGCAAGGCGCCTTCCACAAATACCAAAGCTTCAACGGGGTCTAAATCAAATCGCAAGTGATGCTCGGCATTGGCGCCGCGAACCAGTTCATCCGGTCGAGGGCTATGGAGTAATTCCAGATCCTTAGCCCAGCGGTACATTTCATCGACCCTATCAGCACTCACCGAGCGAAAGGGAGCCGTCTGGCAGGCGACCAAGGCCAAGCCGAGCGCCAAATGAATACAATGTCGGATCGTGAAAGGCAGTTGCATACCTGAGAAGCATCGCAAGGCCTATGCCGATGGTGGGGTTTTATACAGTCGTTTTGACGCGACATATCAGCGCGTTAGACTGCCTGAGAGATTTTCACTTTTCACAGTCGGCAAATTGCCGTTAGAGGGCTGTACATCGTCAAAACCGTAGGCAAACCCTCATGCGGGGACCGGCTTTTCCCGAAGAGAAGACATGAAGCGTACAAAGTGGGATTGGTTTTTTGCAGGCAGCGTTTTTTTCGGCTCCTGGGCAGTTGCGAATACGCTGCTTAGCATTACTCGATACGGCTTTGATCAAGGCGTTTTCTGGTGGTTCTGCAACCTAGCGCTCATCGGAACCGCTTACGGACTGCTCAAAAAGGACCGAGGCGTCTTACTCGCCTTCCTCTCCATTGCCTGTTTTACGCAAGTTTTTTGGCTCATCGACAATGTCTATCGTATTGCAACAGGTGGAAACCTGTTCGGACTTGTGGAATTTCTATACCGCCCCGGTCTACCTCTAGATGAGTTCATTCTGGCCCACTATCACTACTTCACGCTGCCCGTTTGCCTGACTGCTTTGTACTTTCTTGGCAAAAGCAAAAAGCGTTCGAATGCATGGCGCATTGCACTCCTTCTGAACCCACTCATCTTTGCTGCTTCGTACTTTCTTTTCCCCGCAGAACAGAACATCAATTGCATCCACACACCCTGCCTAGCGGGATCGGAAAACCTAACAGGGCCGCTGTATTCGCTCTCCTTTTGGACCGTGATCTTTGCGCTGCACTTAGGAGCGCTCTGGTATTGGGAAGGTCTATTCAATGGACTCGTCCGCACTCCTGCACGCAGCAGAAATGTCACACGCCTTTTTGCGGCAACTTGCTTGGTGGCGATTTTCCTAGGCGTCTTGGATACGCAAGTGAAGCTCGCGCAACCTGCGCTCGTCTGCGCGCCCGATACCTGGACAAAATCAGTAAGAATTGGCTGCGAGTACACGCTCGATCATTCCCCAGGAAACATGGTCTTTAGGTACCGCGTTACGAATCTGACAGACAGCCAGTTGCTTTGCCGAGCAGAAGCTTCCACGCAGTTCTCTACTTTCACTTTGAGTGGCGATTTAGAACTGGCAGGAGGCGAATCACGCAGTTTCGCACGGGTTCTTCCCTACCCCGACGCTTCCGTACGTGTCGTTCTGGATGCAACTTGCGAAGCAGGGGAGCCTCGCGCGATCGCTAGCTCGGCTCCCGCTCGCCTTCGCGATGCTCGGTAGGACTCAAGCCTGAAGGCCCAGCACTCTAACCATTTCAGAGAGTCTACGTTGCTCGGTGCGATTGGTGGGAACCGCAGAGTAGAGATCGCGCTCCAAGTGAGCATCTACTTCCACAACGATTTCACTGAACCTACCAGACTGAGTGAGTCGGCTATGAAACTGCCGGAACGTTTCACCCCTCTTGCGCTCATACCCTAAGGCTTTCACACGTCGCGCAAACTCTAAGTAGTAACTTGGCAAACGACGCACTCGCCTTTGCGTGCGCCTACTCCACTGCCTCCACCCGAAAAATGCCGTGAGGACTGCCCCCAGCGCCAAAGCCCCGAACAGCCATCTGCGACTGGAGTGACTTGCGGTGCTTCGCTCTCTCCAACCTGACTGCCGGATTTCCTGAAAGAGGCGGGCCTGGGTGTTCATATTGTAGTCGACCACGTAGCGCTCAAACCAGAATTCAATCGCCGCAAACGAAAGCTGAGCACTTTCCCACCAGGAAACCGTCTTGGGTCGAACAATTAAGGGGGTAGGATCCATAGAAATCCAACCGACTCCCGGAACATAGGCCTCTACCCAAGCATGGGCGTTGGCTTCTCGCACTTCCAAAACCTGCGAAATCGGGTTGAAAGTTCCACCACGATAACCCAGAGCTACGCGTGAAGGGACACCCATGGATCGCAGCATAAGAACAGTTGCCGTGGCAAAGAACTCGCAGTGCCCATAGCGAATGTCGCTGATGAAGGTCTTTATGGAATCTACTTGTTTGTCAGCGGTCCGGTAACCCGTGGTGAAACTGTTGCGAAAGTTGTGGTTGAGGTGGAGCAGCACTTGCCCCACCCGATCGAGCGGCTTCCCCTCATAGATCTCTTTCTTCCAACTGCGAAAGTACGGGGCTTGCTCCAAGCCCTCTGGCAACTGAAGAAAACGACGAAGGTCCTCGGCATTTTCAGAAAAACTGTGGCGAAGTTTATCCGGTCGCTTAAGCAGCGCTGCCATCTGCTTCAAGCTCAATTGGTCTAGAGCGGCGGGACGCCTTGTCGGAGAGATGGTTACATTGTATGCGTACCGCTCTTCGCCAGTAGAGTTTCTAACGAGATTTCCATTTTCATCCACTTGCAGCGTTCCCGCTAGGCTGCGCGGGAAGCTCGCTTCCTGCAGCACACCGGGGTAGAAGACCGCTTCCGCGGAGCTAGACTCGCGATAGATTTTGAGTCTAAAGAAGCGTCGCTCAAAGGAGCTTGTGAACCTGACATCTTTAGGCGAGAGGTAGGGAACTTTTTTGGAACGTGAACTGGACCAGTTCACCCCATCGAAATAGTCCAGCGAGTTACCTTTCACGAGCAAGAAAGGCGCCCTCTCTTCCAGCCACCGCGTATTGTCTGATTCAATCAGCATCGCGATAGACTGCGACTCCGAGATATTCACACCACCCAAACTAATTTTTCCGGAAAAGCCTGTACTGGACTCCTTGCTCCTCATTCCCAGAGGGTTCTGCCATTGAAGCGTGCGCGGGAAAAGCACGAAGAGCAGCCCGCCCACCAAAAGCCCCAAAGCGGCGTAACCAACAAAGGGGGGGAAATAGTGATGAGGAACTTTTCGAATCGAAGCCTCCGCAGAACCCACGTAAAAGTACAAGTGGGCCGCATTGAGACTGAAGACGAACGTGGCAGCAAAAGCGATAAACAGAACGAACTCGCTCGCTCCATCTCCTGCGAGAAGGGCGACCAAACCGAACACCACGAGAATAACCATCCCTACCCAGTAACCTGATAGAACGCGCCGCCGACGGACCCAAAAGGGAAGCAGAGCCGCCAAAATCCCCGAGAAGATCCAGATAACGTCTTTCTCCGATGAGTACTCATACGCTCCGAGAGCAACAGCAAGCAGTCCAAATCCAATCAACACAAACCGGTGGATCCGGAAGCTGGGACGGGCAATATCGATTAAACTCAGCAATGCCATCCCGACGAGGGAGGCAAGGGGAAGAATTCCTGCAGCGAAGGAGAGTGCTGTAACGAAGAGGAGCAGGAGTGCCCAGGTGCCCTCGTAATAGCTGACTAGGGTAAGGCGCTCTCTCATGCCGCTTGCTCCCAAACAATGCCCTGAGGTCCCACTCGAAGCACACTGGCTGTTTGAAAGCCTACGGGTTTGCCCCGGACTGCAAGAGGTGCGGTAGTCAGGAAATCGACGATGCTTTCCCAAGTAACGAGCACACTGCCGTCTGCCATTTCTACCCAGGGTAAAAGACCTGCACGAAGCACCCCTTCCGCAGCGGATCGCAAGTCTGATAGAGCCCGCTCTAACTCGGGGCCACTCAAAACACTCAGCCACCCCTTCCAATCAGGGCGAATCACGACCTGTGTGCTCTCCCCATTTGCTTGATAAACCCGAACCACCCATTGGGACCGAGGCTTGCCGGCATTCTTCTTCCAATCCATGTTTCGACGCGAGTCGCGAGGGTGCATGACTCGGTGACTGTGGAAATCCTCTTCTTGAACGTGGCCCGCGAGCTTTGCACGAATATCGCGCGCAATCCTCTCCGCAATTTCCGCATTCAATATCGGAAGCACCTTGATGTTGGCTTCCGCCTCGCTGACCTTGAATTTGGAGATAAGTCCGAATGGGAACAACGTTCTTTGAATCACGTAAAAGTGATCGTACTTGCCGCGCGGCAAACCGGAACACCGTGCTGCTATTTCGCGGCGATCGCCCGGGGCAATAGCGAGAAGACGCCCCTCAATAGGGGCATTGAGTTTTGCATTGAGCAGGCGGAAGCGCGGTAACTCAGTGGTGAGTAGGCTCTCCACCCCAAACAGGAACCAGGTCTTGGCATCGTTCGAAACGGCAAGGGGAACACTAAAGGGACTTCCCGCTTCCGCGGTGGCCGCACCGATACTGATGAATCGAAACGACTTCATGGATCGCTCGCTGAGGAGTCCAGAAATCGTTAGAAGGCTTAAACCAAAACCCAGAGCAATAAAGAATGCGTTAGACCCGGAACTCGTGGCAAGCAAACCTAGAACAACGACCAAGCCGGTCGTGTACGTTCCCGCCTTTGTAAAAGACATGCCTCGATTGACGTTCTTAAAGTACATTTTCGACCGGAGTCGATGCGAGGATTTCCTGAAGCGCGGGAAGCGCATCTTGTCCGCCTCGCGCAACGATTCGATGTAGCAGGCAGGGAATGGCCAAAGCGTGGAGGTCATCGGGAGTGACGAAGTCACGACCATTAAGCAGTGCATGAGCGCGAGCCATGCGTACCCACACCACCCCACCTCGCGTAGAAACCCCCAGCCGAATGCCTGGGTGGTTGCGAGTCCGATCAATGATCCGGGTCATGTAGTCTACGACGCGATCAGAGAGGTGAGTCTTCTCGGCGGCCTTTTGAAGGGCGATTAAAGCATCTACGCCGATCACTTCGGGTCGCATAAGCGCCACTGGGTCGGCCGAGGACTTTTCAAAAATCCGTCGCTCCTGGGCGAGGCCCGGATAGTTCAAATGCAGTCGCGCAGCAAATCGATCTAGCTGACTCTCAGGCAGTGGATAGGTTCCCACAAAGTCACTGGGGTTCTGCGTCGCAAAGACGAGAAAAGGCGAGGGAAGCGCATAGGTAGTGCGATTGAGAGTCACGACTCCTTCTGCCATTGCCTCTAGCAGAGCAGATTGAGTGCGCGGTGAGCAACGGTTGAGTTCATCGACAAAGAGCACATGAGAAAAAACAGGCCCCTTGTGGAAAACAAAGCCTTCCTTGTCGGAGCTGAACACTTCCACCCCGATGATATCCGAGGGGAGCAGATCGCTCGTGCACTGAACGCGGGCCATTTCGACGCCCAACAATTTCGTCACGCCCTTAATTAAAGTGGTTTTGCCCACTCCGGGAACGTCTTCGAAAAGTACGTGGCCACCCGAAAGAATCGCGCACAACAAGGTGTCCGCCAAAGGTTCCTTCTGAGCCAACATAAGGTGCATCTGCGTGCGCAAAGACACCAATGCCGCTTTTGCATTCACGGGCTTGGCGGCAGAGAGGTTAGCAGAAGCTTTTTTCATGGATTGCGCTTTCACTTAAGGAGTTCCCTCTTTCATCGACTTATCGGCATTCTCAGGCTGGAAGTTGACTGGGCGCAGCGTCTCCAAGCAAAGGGCATAAACCCGTTTGCTCATCAAGAATCCGCTGTGCGAAAGCCCAGAGACTCGAACGGAGCGAATTTCTGGACGATCGCGCCACTTCTTAGGGAGCCGGGCGCGGAAAGGCCGGCAAAGGTAGTCCTGAGGGGAGCTAATCGAAAGGAAGGGAAATTCTTCGGGAAATTCAGCCGCATTGATCGATCGCACGAACGGCGAGACGGGCAACATCTGAAACAAACACCGGGCCTTCAAAGCCAAGTGGGTGACGAAGCCAAGCAGAGAAACCCAAGTGCCTCGATGAGGCGTGCCCAGAGTGACTAGATTTTCGCAATAGTGAAACCCGCCCAGCTGTTGCACATAGTAGCGAGCTACCAAGCCCCCCGCAGAATGAGCCACCAGAGAGATCTTTTGACCGCGCAAGTCAGAGCGCTTTCGAAGCTTCACGATGGTTGAAGCCAAAGCTTCAGCCATTCGATAAAAGCCCAGCACACCGTCGGACAGGCTTGTCCAATCCAATGCCAGCACTAGCACATTGAAACCATCTTTTCGAAAGCGACGTCGCATGACGGAGAGATTTCGTCGCGTAGCGCCAAATCCAGTGAGGAGAATAACAACCGGCTTTCCGGGTTCAAGGTAATCGACTTCGCTCCACTCAGGGGCGGCCCTACTAGGAAGCACATCGATTAAGTCGCGTAGGAATGCAAAGAAGGCCCAGAGCTGCACCTTCCCTTTTCGGTCGAATCACTTCTTCTTCTGAGCAGGGACCTTCTTCTTTATGAAAGAAAGAATAGCGCGAACGTCGGAGGTCCCTCCTATGGTCAGCGACTCCGGAGCAGGATCGTAATCCATTGCACCACCGGTATAAACGCCCTTGATGCGGCGCTTTATCAATGCAGGATCAGAAAAAACACGCAGCAGTACCGCCAGAGTGTCTTCAGTTTCATGCTCGAGTCCAATGCCTTCGTATCCCAGCTCTTCAAGCTTAGCCTGCAACTTTTGGAAAGCGGGAGCAACCCCATTCACAATGGGCGCTTCTTCGGCTTCACTCTCCTCCGCTGCCTCCAGTACAGAACTGGATCCCGCAGCAGCCACGGACGCTTGACTGGGTGCGGCTTCTTCAAGCGATTCAGGAGAAGTGGCACAGGATGCAACCCCTAGCAGACTTAGAAAAAGCACTACGGTAACAATCTGGTTTTTCAAGACTTTCCTCCTCTTCTCGATGAACAGCTTTTGCCTAAAGATTTTAGCATGGACCTCCGAAGAGAACATGAACTCCTCGATTGAGGGTTAAAAGGATCTTTTATGAAGAACATGCTGAAACCTGCATTCCTAATCGCCCTGCTTACGATAGCCGGCTCCGCGTTTGCGGACTCTGGGCATCCCTTGGACGAAGCAGCGGGAACAGACGGGCCCAAACTGGAAATTCGCCAGTACCGATTCAGCCGACACGGAGCAGGCTACGATCGCCTGGTTCTGGAATTTGACCGCAAGGATCATTCCTCGGCAGAACCCAAAGTATGGGCTGACAATCAGGGATCTGCCGCAACGGTGCATGTTGAGAACGTGACGTTACTCGGAGCTATCCCGGAATCACTCATCAACGATTCCTTTTCACGCAAGAGCCGATTTCTGGGCCCTATCTCGGTGAACATGGATGCCGCTAATGGCTTCTCGGTTCGCACGGCAATGAAGGGTGGAGCATCGAGCGTAAAAGTCCTATGGCTAAACAATCCCGCCCGCTTGGTTATCGACGCACACGGCAGCCAGGATGTGGCCCATCGCGAAACGCTTTCGATTAGTCGACACAGTCGCCGTCCGACTCTTGCTGATTTGATGTGCTTCCCCGCAACTTCGAAGGTCGGTTTGACCGTCGCCTTCTTGCCTCAGAGCAATCAGTCCGAAGAACTACAAAATGTTCGAGTGAACACCGATGGTGTCACGCCTCAAGAAGGCGCTCCACCGGCTGACGCAATTGTCTGCTATCCGAAGAAGACCCAGATCATCGCTGCTCTTTCTTTCGAAGAGCGTCCTCGTGACTCGGTACTTTCCAATCAAACGGAAAACCTAATGGCGCCTGAACAAGCCCTGTCGGCAAAAGCCGCCGCTGAAGCCGCAGCACTCGGTGACGAATCGGATCTCGATCCAGGTCCGTTGACGGTCCCTGCGAGCCTGGGTCAGTTGCCCATGGGCGCACGAGCACCCGCAACTGCCCCCACGGCAAGTGCGGCTCCTGCAGGTAGCCCGTTGTCGCTCTTGCCGCCATTAAATAAATAAAGACAGCCTTCAACTGGTTTCCCTTGAAAGCGCGCGCACGATGTCCGAAGCGCATACCAGTCTGAGGGCGCGAGCTTACTCTTTCCACTTTATGTTACAGCCAACGCTGGCCACTTGTTTCGAAGAAACAGGCTTGCCGACAAGCACGGCGTCCATTGCCGCGCGCAAGTCCTTGCCCGTGACCGGAATGGCGGATCCGGGTCGGCTATCATCCATCTGGCCGCGATAAACCAAGCGGCGATCTCCATCAAAGAGAAAGAAATCGGGCGTACAAGCAGCATCATAAGCGCGCGCCACTTCCTGGGTCTCATCGAAGAGATAAGGAAAGAGATAGCCCGCCTGTTCTTTCTCGACTTTCATTTTCTCGGGGTTGTCCGCCGGATACTTCGCGGCGTCATTAGAATTAATCCCCACGATTGCAACACCTTTGGAAAGGTAGTCTTTGGCAAGCGAAGCGATGCCTTGTCGCACATGCTTTACGTACGGACAGTGATTGCAGATGAACATCACGAGCAAGGCAGGAGCGGTTTGGAAATCCTGCAAGGCGACCCTGTCGCCGTTTGTATCAGGGAGTTCAAACCCGGGCGCCAGCGTACCCAATTCAACCATTGTCGACGGAGTGAGAGCCATATTCCTCCTCTTTCTCCTCAAGAGGCGATATATACATTCGAATGTCAACTAGACGAAAAGGCGGCAGAGGCCGCGGACCCAAGAAAAGTAAGCAGTACGGTAGTGGCGGCGCAGACGGGGGTGGCAAAAGCGGCCCACGCGGCCGATCAGGCCAAGGGGGTCGCCGAGGCGGACCCCGAGGGGCAGGCCCCCAAGAAGGGGGCGGACGCCCTCGGCCACGCCAGGGCGACGGTGAACGCGGTGGACAAACCCACCGAGGCAAAGTCCAGAAGAACCCTCGTGGTTTTGCTTTTATCTTGCCGAGCCAAGCCGAGTTTGAAGATGTTTTTGTAGACGCGCGCCAAGCCGCCCAGCTGATGGAGGGAGACATTGTCGAATTCTCTATTGTCCATCGTGGCCCTCGCAGCTCTGCGCGCATTGAGCGCATCCTAGAGCGTCGGACACACAAAATTGTGGGTCAGCTACAGGGGTTCGGCAGAAACGTGGAGTTGGTGGGAGCTAATAACCAGCGCTTCGCACTCGCTGGAGAGCCCAAAGACGCTCAAACCGGCGACTGGGTGATTGCAAACATGGAAGAGTATCCGAACGAGAACCGACCGGGTTACGTGCGTGTGCAACAGTCTTTTGGAAAACATCTCACCCCAAAAAATGACGTGCCGATCACCATCGCTCGTTATGGCTTGCCTGATGAGTTTAGCGAAGGTGTTGAGAAGGATGCTGAACGCTATCGGCAGATGGCGCGAGAGGAAATCGCTTCTAAAGACGCCAAGCGCCGCGACCAGCGTAATCTTGCTTACATTACGATCGATGGCGAAGACGCAAAAGACTTCGATGACGCTGTCTTCGTAGAAGCCCACGATAAGGGCTACACGCTCTATGTGGCCATTGCTGATGTGAGTTTCTTCGTTCGTCCCGGAACTGCGCTCGACAAGGAAGCAAAAGCACGTGCAACGAGTGTGTACTTCCCGGGGGTCTGCATTCCCATGCTGCCAGAGTACCTTTCAAATGATTTGTGTAGCCTTCGTCCCCAAGAGGACAAACTCGCGATGACCGCCGAGATGCATTTCAATTCTGCAGGTGTAATGGAAGCGACGAAATTCTATTCGAGCTTGATCAAAACCGCACGTCGCTGCACCTATACGGAGATACAAGCTTTCGTGGATAAAGATCCATTGATGACTAAGACGCTGGCTCCCCTTTCGATGCATCTAAAGAATGCGTACGAGCTATTTCGCAAGATGGAAGATCAACGAAAAAAACGGGGTGTGCTCGAGTTCAAACTTCCCGAAAGCAAAATCGAAGTTGATAAAGATGGCAGACCTGTCTCGGTCAAAAAAGCGCCCAGCTACTCTTCTCACAAGCTCATCGAAGAATTCATGGTGGCCGCCAATCGAGCCGTAGCCAAACACCTGCGCGAAACCAAACAAGCGGCTCTGTATCGCGTGCACGAGGCCCCTGATACCGATGCACTCGATGAACTCAACCTGCTCATGAAGAATCTCGGCATGCCCGGGCGCATCAGCGAGAACACGCCGCGTGGCTTTGCTGAAGTACTGACCAACACCGAGAAATTGCCGGCGGCTAACACGCTGCACCAGGCGATTTTGCGAATGATGAAACAAGCGCGCTATATGCCAAAGCCCCTGGGACACTTTGGTTTATCTCTACAAGATTACGCGCACTTCACATCGCCGATTCGAAGGTACCCGGATCTCGTGGTGCACCGCGCATTAAATGGACTCACTCCCCGCGCGCGTGACACCGATAAGCGTCCTGAAGGGGTATCTTCCGAGGAAGATTTTGATCGTCTCGGTGAGCACACTTCGGATATGGAGCGACGTGCCACAGAGGCAGAGCGCTTCATCGTCAAACGGAAGCAGTGTTGGTACTTCCTCGATCGAATTGGCGACGAGTTCGATGGCACCGTAAGTGGGGTGCATAAGAACGGGTTGTTCGTCTATTTGGGAGAGATGGCCGCAGAAGGATTCGTCCCGATGGAATTTATGGATGGCTTCTATGAACTCGATGAGCGCCGCAACTGCCTGCGCCGACGACCCGGTTCAGAAATGCTCTCCGTGGGCGATCCGATTCGCGTTCAAGTACTCAAAGTTTCCATCGACGAAAACCAGATCACTCTTGGGATGGCTAAAAAGAAATGAAACTGTTTTCGACAGCGAGCCACATCGGACTCGGTCTGAAGAACGTGGGACGGGTGCGCGAAATCGTAACCGTCTTTGCCTCCCACGGCTTCGCTGATTTCATCCACCGCATGCAGCTGGGCCGGCTGATGCCTTCCCGCGTCTCTTCGACCGCTCGCTATCAAGATCAGCCGCTTGCTGAACGCGCGCGCGCTGCGTTTGAAGAATTGGGCCCGACTTTTGTAAAGCTAGGACAGTTACTTGCCACTCGCCCCGATTTGATCCCCGAAGCGTACGTCGCCGAGTTCAGCAAACTTCAAGACAACGTTGCAGGCGTGCCCTTCTCCGAAATTAAGACTGAGATTGAGCGTGAGCTCAACGGCCCCCTCGCGACGCATTTTAGTCACTTCGATGAAAAAGCGATCGCGGGTGCTTCCATTGCTCAAGTGCATTATGCGGAGTTAAAAACCGGCGAGAAGGTAGCTGTCAAAGTTCAACGGCCTGGCATTGATAAGATCATTGCTCAGGATGTTTCCGTGCTTCGAACGCTGGCTGTGATTTTAGAGCGCACGATCCCTGAATCCAAGACTTTCAATCCAACGGGACTCGTCGAAGAGTTCTTCCGCACGATTTTGCAGGAAACGGATTTCCTCATCGAAGCGAACAACATCAAGCGCATTAAAGGAAACCTCAAGGAACTCGAACAAGTCGTAGTCCCTGAGGTGTATACCCACGTTTCTTCTCGTCGCATTCTCGTGTTAGAGCGCCTGGAAGGTATCAAGTTTTCAGATCGTGAAGCCATTATCGCAGCGGGCATCAATCCCTTAAAGGTGATTGAAACCGGAAGCCATGCCTTCTTTCACATGGTCATGCACGATGGCATTTTCCACGGCGACCTACACGCTGGCAATCTGCTGGTGTTTCCAGATGGCCGTATTGGGCTGCTCGATTTTGGAATCGTTGGACGGCTTTCTCATCGGGTGCGCGATAGCGTCATCACCATGTTCATTGCGATCATGAATGAGGACTATGAGACCCTTGCCTACGAGTATCTGACGCTCTGCCAAGCGCGAGGAAAAACGAACCTAGGCCGGCTTCAGAAAGACTTGATGGACACGATTTCGCCTTATGTCGGACTGTCTTTGGGTGACATCAATATTGGGCAGCTTCTGCTTCGGTCTACGTCGATTGCAGTGCGCCACAACCTTCAAGTCCCTCGTGAATTGATGCTGCTCTTCAAGGCGATCCTTACGATCGAATCGCTTGGCAAGCGCTTGGAGCCCACGTTCGATATTTTAAGTATTGGTCACCAGCTCGCTCGCCAAGCGATCGGTGTGCGCTATAGCCGAGAACGCCTAACCCGAGACGCGCTGGTGATTGCCAGGGATCTACAAAGCACCGCGGAAACCGCGCCTCGCATTTTTCGCCGGTTCTTAACACAGTGGTCACAGAATGATTTTGCTCTGGAGCACCGCAATGCAGATGTTGCACGCGTGGCGAGTGCCCTATTCGCCATCAGTCGAGTGTTCATCTGGGGAGTTATTTCCCTGGGCTTTTTCCTCATCTCCCTGGTATTTTTGTGGCGGGACCAGGGCCAGAAATTTCTGAACGTTCCGACGACTTTCGTTTTGTTCGTTTTTCTTGCGCTCCTGGGTGCCGCGGTTGGCTTATGGCCACTCAGGAAACTGCGTAAGTGAAGACTCTTCTCCTACTTTTTATTTTCGCAACCAGCGCTTGGGGTGCAATTTCAACTCCGACAGACGCTGAAGCGCTGCCTCTTCTAAAGACCCATCTCCAGGGCAAGACCGATCACATCGTGCGCCTCGTGCGACGCCTAGGTAACAAGACTTTGGAAGTCGATTGCTTTATCGCACTACAAGGGGATCTTGCTGCTTTCAAGACCATTACGACCGACTTCAAGGGCTGGCGGGATTGGGCGCTCACCGATTTCAATGTTCCGCGCGATGGGAGTGGCTACGTACTGCAGCTCAATGATCTGGTTCAGAGAGATCCAGGTAAAGTGACTGCCACTTACGTCTTCAATGTCCCTCTGTTTTCGAAAGAGCGGGCCCGGACCTTTAAGGTGGGAAAGCAAGAAGCACCCAAATCGTTGACGCTCACTGCAGAAGCACTGGTGAATCCGAAATCCGCCGTGAAAGCAGCAAACGCTTTTATGAAAGTGCTACCTGCAGACGGCTTGCCAGGAACCCTTTGGATCAACGTCAAAGCAGTGGTGGAATTTAACAACTGGTTTTTCTACGAAGCCCTACCGGAAAAGATTTTGCTTCGGGAAGTAGGCGATCGCCTGACTTTTCTAGTGGAGAACTACGAGAAAGAAGAACTGCGCTTCAAGCAAGGTGGCGCGCCTCGCACGGTCTCCTCCAAGCCAGTTTCTGAAGTAAAAGAAGACTGAGCGTGCCTTACTGCTTGCCACATTTAGCTCTTGATTGATTGTACGGTATACCGTACAATCGTGATTGTGAAGCTGACGACACCGGCAACGGCAGAGTATCTCAAATGGGAAGCTAGCTTAGATGCGAGCGACCGTAGGCGGGTGCAAGCGAGACTGGAAATGATTCGCGAGTTTGGCCACTTTGGCCTAGTGAATCGTTTCAATGGTCTTACGGAGTTGAAGTGGGCCAATGGACTTAGGGTTTACACGTACGTGGTCCACCCAAATGTGGTTCTGCTTTTAGGAGGAAATAAACGTGGCCAAGAAAAAGACATCCAGCGCGCGCTCAAAATCTTATCGGACCTCAAGGCCCAGTAAGGTAAAAGCGAAATTCTCCAGAGTCGAGGCATCAAAGTCGCGGACCCTTGATTTCAGCAAACTAACTCCGCATGTCCATACGGATTCGCTCAAAGATCCTGTTGGCGTGCTCGAGACCTTGATCGAATGTTTGGTTGAAAACGATCTTGAATCGTTTCGAGAGGTTTTGGCGGCTCACTTGCACGTCACCAATAAAAGCAAACTCTCACGAGATACTAAAATTGGTCGAACTACCATTTACGATTTGTTGAACGAGGACAAACCGTTTAACCCAACGCTTGAGACTCTAGGGCCTTTGTTTAAGTCACTGAAAGATGCTGCTTAGACAAGGAAATGATCTCTGCTTAGACCGAATCCAATCCCCAGAGAAAAAAGGGCAGTACGGGATGCTCTGGTTTTGAGTCCGTTCCAATGACCGCAGAAACGAAATCGCTGTCGGTGCGTGTGGGCACTGAACGGCCGTCTCCTCCCCACTCTTCGCCCATCCAGTTTTTTTCACCGATGGCTTTGAGATAATCCAAGTAAAGCGCACGCAGGCGCTGCCGATCGAGTAGCCGAACCATCCCCAAAACGCCTTCCCAGGAATCTGACGACATGAGCCGGAGGAGCTTTAGGTCGTAGTCGCCAGGAGCGATGAGCGTCAGCTGCTTCTCGGGCATGAGCTGCTTCTGGACGCGTGCGACATTGGCGCGAACCGTTTCCAGTTTTCCACCCCATTCATGGATGTAATCCGGAAAATCCAATCCCTTGTTTACCACTGTGTAAGAGGTGACCGCGTCTTGATTTAGCGTCACGAAAAGACGGGCGTTGGGAACCCGGCAAAGGCGTTTGAACTCTTGAAGCGAGCGATCCACGGTCAATTTGTGCTGAAGATAGAGACGATAAACGCCTTCGACGTGGCGCTTAGGATCAAAGGGGAAAACCGGATCGGATAGATCCGCATCCGCAATGCCGGCTGCGGAAAAACGCAAAGCTTGTTCTCGCCCGGCGCGTTCAAAACCGAGCGGCCGATAGAGGTCCGGGTTGTCCGTCCAAAGCACAGAGAGCAAACAGCCGTTGTTCTTAAGCTGCAGCAACGCTTCTTTGAGCAGGGCAGGAGCAATTCCATGCCCTCGAAAGTCAGGGTGCGTCACAACGGAACCGATCAAACCGATTTTAAAGTGGAAGAGCGGGTGCCTGAAAACTCGCGTGAGGTACGCGACGTGCGCGATAACCTCACCGCCTACTTCTGCGTAAAGAGAGTGGCCGCCGGGGTAATCGCCGAATATCGCAGGGTACTCGTCTTGAATGGAAAAGCCTGCATTTTGCCGTAATGAGGCGTCGAGGAAGCGCACAATGGGCTTTGAATCGCTGCGTGTGATGCCTACCTGTAGTGAAGAAAGATCCATAAGGGATTTCCAGGGGCATTGAAGCGGGTGCGGTACCTAAAAGGTGCCCGTCTACTTTTGGGAGATCGGGCACCTTTCGGGAGATTACAAATCTGCGCCGCGAAGCGTCTTGCGACCGTTGGCCTTAGCACGAGCAACACCCTTGATGAGGGTTGTTTCAACGAGCTTGCTGATTGCGCCGACAACATCCGATGAGCACTTCATCTTTGCCTTACGCACAACGTCCTTCACTTTGGACTGAACCACCAACGACGAACCACCTTTTTTTGATGCCATGTAAGATAACCCCCAAGAGTATTAATTGGCGCTAGTGACGACTGCCATTAACGCTTGGATGATATTAAACTCTCCCGCCTCGCTTGAAAAGTTCTAGAATAAGACAAACCCCTTGGGATCAGGTGACTATGCGTGCATTAGGCCTTTTGGCGATGTTGGTAGTTACACAGCGGCTCTGGGCCGCAACTCCGTACGAAACCATTCAAACCGATCTTAAAAGCCTCCAGGCCCGTTACCCGGCGTATGCTTCGGTATTCTCGCTCGGAAATAACGAGGATGGCGTTCCCATTCAGGCAATTCGCATTAGCACCACACCCGGGTCTTCCGACCCGAGAAAAATCGCCCACCTAGTAGTCGCCACTCACCATGGAAATGAACGCGCCGCGCCCGTGCTCGCTATGCACCTCGCAAAAACGCTCCTGCTTCGCTACGAATCCATGATGTTGCCGCCGGGCCGACTGACAGACACCGAGTGGGTGATCATTCCGGTGCTGAACGTGCCCGGTTACAATCGTGGCATACGCGAAGAGCGCAATACGGACTCCAATCGAGATTATCCCGGTCCCTGCAGCTCCGCGGCTCCCACCTTGAAGAGCATTCAAGCGCTGATCGCTCACTTTCAGACGCGCGTCTACACCTCGACGGTGACCATTCACGGGTACTGGGGGGCTCTCGTGTATCCCTGGGGATTTTCCACGAGCCGTCCCGATACACTGGATGACGGACTGTATGAATCCATCACCCGGAAAGCGACTACTCTGAACAACTACGTTCCAGGAAATTCCGGCAAAGTTATCTACCCTGCCCTTGGTACTTTTGAGGATTGGAGCTACTGGAAGTACGGAACATGGTCGTGGCTTGTGGAACTTGCCGATGGAGGCGTCAACGACATCATTCAAACCACCGATAGCCTGCTTTGGCTGCTGGAAAACATCAACGCAAGCCCCAGCACAAGCAATCAACACATGGGCAGATGCTACACCAGCTACGCTTTGGATTTACACAACGAGTAGAGAAGCCAGCGACAACCCTAGTGCAGAGAGAATGGGAACGCTCAAGTTATCGTCGACAGGAACGGGACAAAGTTCTGCCAGAGTGGAGACTAGCCCACCGATGACAGCACCTACGAGGGCATCTCGCCCCGAGAAACCCATGTAGCCAAGCAAAAACCATGCGGTTGCAATCAAACTCACCACAAAATTCGCAAAAGCACCTTCAAGCGATTTTCGCCCCCATAGCTTCGTCTTTCCATATTGGGTTCCTACAAATGCTGCTATCGGATCGCCCAACGCGAGATACAGAATGCTCAACAAAGCCACGGGCTTCGTGAAAAACAGCACCACGGCGAAGATCCCAATGATGTAAAAAGAGTTCCCCGTTATCGCGAGCAGCTCATTGCGGCGCATGACGTTGCTAAAGTGCTTCAGCACTTGCTTCTTAAACCAAGGTACCTTGAGTCTAAGGATATCGAGCCCAATGAGAAACCCACCTCCCACCAACAGAAGTAACAGCGCTTGCTCACGATTTAACACCCAAGCGTAGAGCGAAAAACAACTTACCCCCATCACCAGGTGGTACAGGCGGCGCAAGAGATGCGGTAAGGAACGGTGCTGCTTCAACACAGCCCATTTTTGGGACCTGAGAGATTCGTGTTTCACTGAAATGATTTTCAAAGAGTGGGTGCGGCGCGGCAAGTGCTAAAATGGCTAAAGTCCCATTCTTCGGAGATTTGATGAAAATGCTGTGGATAGTCGTAGGGTTTCTTTCTCCAATGGCGCATGCGACGCTCGTCGTCGATAAAGACATCCAGAAGCAGCTTCTCCTTGCCAATCTTGTCGCAGACATTGAAGTGGAGTTACTTGAGAGCCAACCCGATCCCACCTATCACGCGAAAAGCCGCGCCGTTGCTCGCGTGCTCACCGTGTACCAAATCTCCAATGATGGAGGATGGTTTCCGCAAGCCGGAGAAAAAATTGCTATCGAAACTTTGGGTGGAGAATGGGCCGGACTCGGGGTGGCCTATTCGGGCTATCCGCGTCCCTATGCAGGTCATCGTTACCGAGCGTCGCTTAAGCGCTTAGCAGGTCCAAACTTTCGAGTGGTAGGTTTCTCCAAAGGACTGGTACCGCTGGACCCAAGCCGAAATTCGAGCCGCAATCGAACCGACGGAAGTGACGGCGCAGGAACAGGGCCTTTCCTCTATTGGCAGCCAGACTACTTCCCCATTCCCTACTACATCAGCATGCCCTCGTTCGCGAACAATCAGGCCCTCGTCGAAGCCGTAGACGCAAGCTTTGCCTCTTGGCGCGCCCCCGAGGATGTCCGCCTGGAGTTTTTGCCAATGGGATGCACCACAACTACAGAGAATCGAAACGATGGAATCAATGCGATCATTTACCAAACGAATCACTGGGAGTTTGATACAGACGCACTCGCGATTACACGCAACTTCTATGTCTCGGGAGTGGGCGCTCGTGCGGGATTGATTCTAGATACCGATATTCTTATTAACGGCTTCAATCACCCCTATGCAACCGACGGAACTCCCACAGCACATGACATGCAAAATATCGTCACCCACGAAGTTGGGCACTTTATTGGTTTGGGACATGAAACCGATCCGAAAGACATTGATGCGACGATGTTTGATAGCGCCATGGAAGGCGAAACCAAAAAACGTACTCTGGGACCGACTGACATGCAGATTCTCTTCGAAGCCTATGGCGGGGTAGGCCAGAAGTATTCGCAGTTTCCCTCTACGGCCGCGTGCACGGTTGAGCAACAAACACTTTCTTGTCTTAGTGTGCATCGCAACGGGGGGAGCCGTCCCGCTGTCTTGGGATGGATACTTTTAGCAGTCGTCTCGATACTTGCCCTGGGGCGTTACCGGATTACTTCTTTTTAAGTTCTTTTTTAGCCTGCGTCGCAGCCTGACTCTTTGGGAACTTTTCAATCACTTCCTGGTAGAAAAGCTTCGCTTCGTTCTGCTTACCCATGCCCTTGAAAGCCTGCGCTTGGCGAAGCGTTGCATTGGAAAGCCCTGGGTCCTTTGGGTAGGCCCGCTTAAACTCGGAAAACTCTAACGCCGCCGCTCCAAAGTCGCCCGATGCAAAGTAGGCCTCAGCAAGTAGATAATGTGCCTTGCGCACTTCGGGAGAATTCTTCGGCTTGGAGCGCATGACTGTCTTGCACTCCTCGATAGACTCATCGAAGGCTTCTTTCTCAAAAAGGGCTTTCGCGTTCTCGTAGCTCGCCGCCTTCACTGGCTTTGCCGGGGGGGCTTCATTCATCTTGGCAATCTGCTGCTCAAGAGTTTGAACCTTTGCCGCCAGGGCAGAGACCTCCTTGCGGAAGTCTTCGCCCTGAACACGATTCATCTGACCTTGTTCTTCGACCTGAGAGCTCAAGCGAACCAGCTCGGTACGAAACTCTTCGGAGATCACATCTAAGTCGGCACGAGCTCCCCGCGCTTCCCGGACCTCCTGCTTAATTTTCTCGTATTCCTGTTCGCGCTTTACGTCTTTCTTGGTTTTGCAGCTTGCTCCTAGGGTGGAGAAGACAACGGAAAGGAGGACGAACCAGTGGATCGATTTCATGGCTCTGCCTTTGGTATGGGTGCTTCCGCTTCGGAGCCGGAATCACGTGATCGAATACGTTGGGTTTTACCGAGCGCCGAATACTCAGCTTTCTCAGCCGCTAAGCGCGCTTCTTCCGCATACTTCCGCGCGGAGTCAAAATAGCCATCGACGTAGTCTTTTTTTGCTCGAAGGTAGAAGTTTTCTGCGCGACGAAATTCATCCGTCGCCAAAGACTCGGCCTTCACCTTCTGAGCGGAGCGAATCGCGACGTCGGCCAGGGCAAGTTCTTTGACCGGTCGAGTTTCGCACGCCGCCAACACAAAGAGAGACAGCCAAGCTATTTTCTTCACAATTTATCGAGAGAGAATGACGAACGATGCGCGACGATTTCTCGCCCACGCAGATTCGTCGCTGCCCATTTCAGCCGGCCGCTCTTCGCCGTAACTAATGACCGAAACACGCGATGCATCGACTCCGAGCTTTTGCAGGTAGTCTTTTGCAGCATTGGCACGACGCTCACCTAGCGCCAGGTTGTACTCGGTGGTTCCGCGTTCATCGCAATGGCCTTCAATCTGTACCGTTGCACTCGGGTTTTCCGACAACCATTGAGCATTGGTTTTGAGCGCCTCGCGCCCTTCGTTGCTCAAGCTGAAGCTGTCAAACCCGTAGTAAACTACATCGAGTTCGGGAGCAGCGACTGAAGCATCGCCAGCACTTAACGCAGGCGCTGCAGCACCCAAGTCCCCGCCTTCAGCGGTTGCGCCGTCGGTTGGGCTGAAGCCCGGCTCGTCTTGCTTAACGTCTTTCTTACTGCAAGAGACCAGTGCCACGACCAAGCACATGAAAAAAACTGCCAAGAATGAAAATCGAAGATGTCTCGCCCCGTTCATCTACTACTCCTTAAAGTATTGAAAAATAATGCCAGGACACGTTAAACGAAAAAGCCTCGTTTATACAGTACTATTTTGATAGCGTCCGCGACTCCAGATGACTTCAAAATGAAGATTTTAGCGCTCAAATGGCGGCGGTTAGGCGACACAGTTTTATGGACCTCCGCGTTAGAAGCACTCCGCCAACTCTACCCGTCGGCGGAAATAGACATCGCCTTTGATGAGCCCTACGCTCCTCTTTTTGAATCGGACTCGCGATTTCAAAATCGCTATCTGCTAAGTAACGATCCGAATCGACAAAACGTGATAGCAAATCAGTGGCGCGCCCGCGGTTACGACTGGGCCCTTGTCTTTCACGCCAACTCGAAAAGTCGGCGGCTCGCCCGGCGAGCGCGCGCAAAGCGGAATCTGTTTCACCACCACGACCGTCGTGGACTGCGCTTTGGTTCGTCGCTAGAGATTGTCGATGTCGGAAAGGCCATGCCGGCAACCGAGCGGGATCTCAACGTCGTACGCACCTTGGGCTACCAGGGCCCAACCCCTGAAACTCGGATTTTCACAAAGCGCGCCATCAATGCAACTCCCTTGATTCTCCTGTCTCCGGGGGCAAGCCGACCCGCAAAACGCTGGCCGATGGAACACTATCTGGCTTTAGCAAAAGCGCTGACGGGAAATCGCGTCGCCGTGATTGCGCAGTCTGCCGAGGACTTCGAAAGTGTCAGACCGATTTTTGATCGCTTGAATGCGGTTGCGCCTGTGCATTTTACCCCCACTTTGAAACAAGCCATCGAGCTGGTCGGCCAAGCGCGGCTCTTTGTGGGGGGAGATTCGGGCCTAAAACACCTGGCGATCGCTTTGGGCGTGCGTACTTTGACTTTATTTGGGCCCGAATCCATGGGCGAATGGCATCCCTACGATCCGAAAACTCATCCCGCGCTACAGAAATTCGTGCGATGCCGAACTCAAGATGCGCAAGACCCGCGCTACGCTTGGTGCGGCGTAGAAGTCTGCCCCCTTGCGTCCCATGCCTGCCTCACTCAAATTGCGCCGGAAGAAGTCGCAGCTACGATTGGAAGCTATCTCTCGAGTGCGATTTAAGCTTAGAATGCTCCTCATGGGTTTTCGTAGGGCTTGTCTTTTACTTCTCTGCCTCACTAGCCTTAACGCTTTTGCCGAAGACTACATCACGTTTCCTTCCGACGTTTCATGGACCACACGCGGTTCCGACCATTTTGAAATTCTGTATCGCCAGGGGCAAGACCGCCTTTGCGAACGCACGCTCATCGCGGCTGAGAAGGCCTATGATCTTTTGCATCCCGTCTTTAAAGACGCGCCTGCGAAAGTCTGGATCGTCCTCACGGATTTCCACGACAGTCTCAACGGCTATGCTATCGACTACCCGCTCCCGCACTTTGTCATCTTTGCCGCGCCTCCTGAAGCAGGAGGCGCCCTGGCTGCTTTGGATGGCTGGCTAGACTCTGTGGTTCTTCACGAACTCGTTCACGTCTTCCACCTCTACCCAGCCAACGGCTGGTGGTCGACGTTGCGCTTTGTCTTTGGTGCTTGGGTTTTGCCAAATGCTCTCATGCCCATGCACCTGCATGAAGGGCTCGCGACGTTTTACGAGACCAAACTCTCACGCGGAGGTCGCGGTCGCGGCACACTCTTTAATATGTATCGGCGCATGGCAGTCAAAGAAGGCGTCTGGGGAAATCAATTCGTCCCCCTAGACTTGCTCGATGGCAGCAATGTCCGCTGGCCCCAGGGAACCTCACCCTACTTTTTCGGAAACCTGCTTTATGAAGACCTTTGGGCGCGCAAACAGGATGAGGGCATTGGCGCATTTGTTAAAACGACCAGCGAGTCCTTGCCGTATTTTATCAATCGCCCGGTAAAAGCGGTCTACGGTTCGGATTTCCCCACGATCTGGAAGGGCATTTTTGAGAAAACCGGAAACTCTTCTCGGAATGAAATTGCAGCAATCGAAAAAGAAAGTCTCTCTGCTTTGAATTTCATGACCGACACGCGCTTCTCCAAATGGGACGTCGTACTTTCTCCTGACGGTAAGCGAGTCGCGTATCGTGGAAGCAATCCCGACAAGGGCTCCTTTTTAGAATGGTTCCCCCTCGACCCAACCGGCAAGCGCGAATCGGTTGATCTCGAATCAGGGCGACAAGAAGGCCTCTGCTGGGTTGTCCGAGGAGAAAAGAGCTTTTTACTTTTCGCTGAATCTGTTTTTGAGAATGGCTACTCGAGAAACACCCTGCGCGCGCTCGATGTTTCGAACAAACACCAGAAAACCCCTGTTCATGCAGACAAGCCGCTGGAGCACGTTCAGCAACTTGGCTGCGACCCAGCCGGCAATACCTACACTTATCAGGAGAATGCTGGCTTAGGCTTCGTCCGCCAGTGGCGTTTCGACGATACATTTGAAAAAGCAACCTTGGTACGCGAATGGAAAGCACCGGAAGGACTGTGGGCAACGGCCCTCGTCGCGTCGGATCCCCCTCTGATCGCCTTGAGAGAAGGCATGTCCACTGCGATCTATCGCTGGGAAGTCGGTCACGACCCCGTTCGGAAAGCCTTGCTCAACGGACACTACTATCGGTTCCGAGAGCCGCTTTCCTCCGGAGAATGGCCAGTCATCGGTCAGACTTCCGGACGCGATGAAATCTGGGCCCTGTCGTCGGATTTTAAGAGTGGCAGAAAATTGGTTTCGGTCTTAGGGGGCATCAACGCGTTTGATCATACGGGTGACAAATACCTGGTGAGCGCTTACCGACACGGCGGCAATGACATTGCACAAACTAAAGCGACTCCCAGTAAATTGAGCGCTCTTGAGCCGCCGCTCAAAGACAATTCCGTCGAAGGAAAGATCCAAATTTCAGACGCGCGCGGCTACTCGCCTTGGTCGACTTTGTACCCACGCGGGTGGATCCCTTCTCTCTTTATCGTGCCCAATGGCATGCAAATCTCAGCTCTGGTTCCAGGTTTTGATATCGCGCAGAAGAACGTTTACATGCTCTTTGGCGGATACGACACACGCGGCAGCCCCTTCTTGATTGCTAATTACTCGTACCGTTTTGGTGAAACACAGAGCATTGGATTCGACGCAGACTACTTGCCTACTTACCTCATTTCCACGGGCGCCTTTCTAAAACAATGGAGCACGTCCCTGAGTTGGAGTACTCGACTTGCAAGCCAATGGCCTCGCTTAAGTCTTTCAGCGATTTTCAGGCGCATGGAAAGTTCGGCCCTGGGGCCTGCCGTGCGATCCGCAGGATTTAGCATCGGCCTTAGTCACACTTTCTGGAGAAAAACGGCGCCTCGTGCAATAGCACCCCTTCGAGCTACTCAATTATCAGTAAACTATGCTCGCTACTTCAAAGCCCTCGGCAGCAGTGATGATTTCTACTCGGCTTCGGCGAGCTTAGACCAATATTTTCAGAATCCGATTCTTCCTCGGCACATCTTCAAACTTGCAGTACGTGCCGGAATCACCGAAGGCACGGTTTACTACAACAGCTTCTTCCAAGGCGGAGGTGAATTGGTATTTTCCCAAGGGCGCGGCTTCTTCATGAATCGTGGCTTTGCGCCGGGAAGCTTCTTGAGTCAGCGGTTACTCGCTTTTAACTTGGATTACCTATTTCCCATCATGGAAGTAGAGCGGGGTTTAGGCCAGTGGCCGTTTTTCCTGAAGCGTTTAGATGGCGCGTGGATCTTGGACTCGACGACCGGAGGCCAAATGACAAATGTATTCTGGAGTACGGGAATAGAGCTAAAAAGTTACTGGAAACTCTTCTACTACATCCCCTCCACGATTCGCGTAGGCATCTACCACGGATTCGGGACCTTCGGAGAACCCCTCTACATCACCACCGCATTCGAAGCGAGTTTGTAAGGGTCTCGATCGCTTGCATTCGAAACTCTGTCGAAGTCTTACCAGCCACTGTCCCGGGGACATATCATTGATCATATCCTTGTGGAGTGCTCTGCATGGCCATTCTCCAGCCTACTTCGGCCCATAAAATTTGTTCGTAGCCCCGAGCAATGGTCATCCAGCCTGGTGATCCGTTGCGTTTGAGATGTCCCCCAAGTTTAGCCACGGCCAGCAAGAGGGAGCGGTTTGTGAGC